>JAIOYO010000017.1 GCA_021741075.1 Flavobacteriales bacterium
CAGGACGGAGCAACCGGAGCACAAGGCCCACAAGGATTGCCAGGAGTTGATGGTCAGGACGGAGCAACCGGAGCACAAGGCCCACAAGGATTGCCAGGAGTTGATGGTCAGGACGGAGCAACCGGAGCACAAGGCCCACAAGGATTACCAGGAGTTGATGGTCAGGACGGAGCAACAGGAGCACAAGGCCCACAAGGATTGCCAGGAGTTGATGGCCAAGACGGAGCAACAGGAGCACAAGGTCCAGCAGGTCCTACAGGAGCGCAAGGGGTTCAAGGTCTTGTTGGCCCGCAAGGTCCAGCGGGGGCTCCTGGTATTCAAGGTGCTCAGGGCGTTCAAGGCCCAACAGGGGCTCAAGGCTTGCAAGGATTACAGGGCCCTACTGGGGCGACTGGCCTGCCTGGAGCCGTTGGAGCGCAAGGTCCACAAGGTATTCAAGGTCTGCCGGGTCCAGTGGGTCCGACTGGTATTACTGGAGCGACTGGAGCGCAAGGGATTCAAGGAGCTGTAGGTCCTCAAGGTCCTATCGGTAATACAGGATTAACTGGTGCTCAGGGTCCAGCAGGACCTCAGGGACCTACCGGTAGTACAGGAGCGGCCGGACCAGTAGGTGCTCAAGGACCAATAGGCAACACTGGCGCAACTGGAGCACAAGGTCCTGCAGGTCCTCAGGGTCCAATAGGTAATACTGGAGCAACAGGAGTTCAGGGTCCACAAGGTATTCAAGGACCTGCTGGACCGCAAAACGTAAATGTTTACTATTCTGCCCCGGTTCAACTGAATGCTGGTGGATTGTACAATATCACGCTCACTATTCCAGGTGTTACAGTAAATAGCGGTGTCAGTGTTGGGTTGCCAGGGGATTATCCATCAACTCCGCTGATTCTCATACACCACGCAGAAGTAAAAAGTAACGGAACCGTAAGGATTTTAGTGGAAAATTGGCATGCAGCTACAAATTGGTTGAACGTTGATTTTGTGGTTACAATCGTTACTCCGTAAATTCGAAAATATTAGCAAAATGAAAACTATTCTTTTAACAGCGGTCATATTTGTCTTACCAATAGTAAGTTTTGGACAGACTGAAACTAACCAGAAATTAGGAAGTGGAGACGAGATAATTAATTTGGAGACGAAGGTTGTTCAATCCGTCAATACATCTAATGATTCTCCACAAGCTACCGTTAGAAGAAGCAGTGGTTTTGTAAATCAAGCAGAGCGTCAGATTATCGAAATAAAAGTTGATGCATCAAAGACGCGAACTAGTGTTAAGCCGGTTGCCGTAATAGCTGCTGAATCTGAGATTAGAGTCGAGAAATCTGAGTCGATTGTCCCTGAACGGAAGGAAAATTGAAAATGATGAAAAATCGTTTTGATAAGAGTGTTCCAATTGCTTTGGTAATGTTACTTTTTTCTAGTGTACCAGTAATTGCCCAATTTGTGGTTCACAACAACGGAGCAAATGTCGCAGTGACATCAGGTTGTATCGTTACTATTGTTACAGGTGATTTAGATAATGATGCTGGTTCTATTGATAATGCAGGTCGTATTACTGTTCAGGGAAATCTCACAAATAACGATGTACTAACCGGTGCGGGCGGTTCTACAGGGATTTTCAATGTTTCTGGAAACTGGTTTAACAATTCTATTTTTTCGGCCGATCAAAGTCTCGTCAATTTGAATGGTGGAAATCAGCTAGTAGCGGGTTCTGCGGTAAGTAGTTTTTACAATGTTATTATTCTTGGAAACGGAATCAAAACCTTAGGAATTGATGCCGAAGTTCAAGGCACGCTTCAATTGAATAATCTTCAATTGGCAACAGGAGTCAATACACTTCGAGTTTTAAATCCATCTTCTTCTGCCATAACGGAAAACGGAGGTTTCGTTAGTAGCCTTGGCTCGGGTCGACTTTCTTGGGCCATGAACAGCACAAACGCGTATGTTTTTCCACTGGGGAGCAGTGTAGGAACATTGCGAATCAGACCATTGGCAATTAAACCGTCTACAGCTACGCAAAACACATTTGCAGTCAGAATGGCCAATGTAAATGCTACAGCTGAAGGGTTTGATGTGAATGAAACAGCTCCGGAATTGTGTTTTGTGAACAACCAATTCTATCACCAAATCGACCACGTATCTGGTTCAGATGCTGCTGATTTAACTCAATATTTTGTGCCTGCCAACGATGGTAACTGGGCAAATGGCGCACATTGGCAAGGAACTTCACAGTGGGAAGATATGGGAAATGAAGTAGTTGGGACAATTGGCGGATATAGTACGATTACTAATCTGGGTTGGACTGATTTCAACCAGCCAGGATTTATTTTAGCAAACGCATTGCCTGATGTAAGCATTTCTGCTGTAGCTCCTCTTTGTGCTTCGGCTTCTCCGGTTTCTCTACAAGCTTTGCCTAGCGGTGGCTCTTTTTTCGGAGTGGGAGTTAGTAATGGAGTGTTTTCTCCTGCATTTGCTGGGGTAGGTTTACACACAGTTTCTTATGTTTATCAGGACGGTTTCGGCTGTGAGAATACAGCACAAATTCAAATAGAGGTGAATCAAGCACCGGTGCTTACTATAACAAGTAATAACAACGGTTCGCTTCAGTTGTGTACTGGTGAAACCTTGACGCTCACTGCGTCTTCAGGGTTCACTAACTATCAATGGAGCAACTCTCAGCAAACACCTAGTATAACGGTCAATTCAAGTGGGCAATTTTCGGTTACGGCTACTGCTGCTAATGGATGTGTGAGCACTTCTGTATTGGCTAATGTCACTGTGCAACCCGCACCTACGCCTTCGGTAACTGCTAACGGTCCTATCGCTTTCTGCGAAGGTGAAAGTGTTACGCTTTCAACTGCAACCGGGCAGGGAAGCTATTTGTGGAGCGGAACCGGAAGTACAACAGCGAATACGGTCGTTCTGCAATCTGGAACTTATTCGGTTACGGTCACTAATCAATTCGGTTGCCAGGGAGTTTCTAATCCAATTACTGTAGATGTCATTCCTCAGGACGATGCAATCATTCTAGAAAATGGAAACGATTTGACGGTTTCTCCGCAAGGAACTGGT
Organism: Flavobacteriales bacterium; assembly: GCA_021741075.1. Classification (GTDB taxonomy): domain Bacteria; phylum Bacteroidota; class Bacteroidia; order UBA10329; family UBA10329; genus UBA10329. The sequence continues at coordinate 3,070 of JAIOYO010000017.1, forward strand.
TACCAGTGGTTTCTGAATGGAGACCCAATACCGGGAGCCACGGGAATTGACTATACAGCCATACAAAGTGGTAATTATCATGTTGAATACATTGGACCTAACGGCTGTCCAACATCAACGGATATTCTTGAATTCACATTACAGGTTGGGGTTGATGAGTACAGTGTATTTGATGTGCTTGATGTTTATCCGAATCCAGGAAAAGGCGAGTTCACCATCAGAGGCATGATGCCAACCATGGAGGATGTAACAATTGAGTTGACAAACATGTTAGGACAATCGTTGCAGCCATCCGTGAAAGTTAACAACACAAATAATTTTACTCGCCCAATGGATATTAGCAAATACGCCAACGGAGTTTACTTTATCAGAATTACGGCTGGAGACAGCAAGGTGACTGTGAGGTATTTGAAAAGCTGAACAAATCCCTAATTACATTGTCACTAAAGCCCTGAACAACTAGTTGCTCAGGGCTTTACTTTTATAGAATGAACCGCGAGCTAATTTCGTCTATTCTTATTCCATCCATTTTAATCTCAGTCTTTGTATTGGTCAAATTAGCGGAGATTGTGTTTGGAATTGACTTTGTTCAGTATGGTGTCTTCCCGCGCAGACCAACAGGGCTCCTTGGTATTCTTACCTTTCCGTTCATTCATGCCGATTGGAAGCATTTGTTCAATAACTCCACTGCCATTTTTGTGCTGGGAACCATGCTTTACTATTTTTACAGAGAGGTTGCATCCAAAACCTTGCTTTGGGTTTACCTGTTAAGTGGTGTTTGGCTTTGGATTGGAGGTCGTGCCAATTTTCATATTGGCGCCAGCGGCATTGTTTATGCTCTATTTGGTTTTCTTTTCGTGAGTGGTCTTTTGAGAAAAGATTTAAAGTTGATGGCGCTTTCGTTACTTGTGGTGTTTCTATACGGAAGTTTGGTTTGGGGAGTTTTTCCTGTGGATGAAACGATTTCGTATGAAGGTCACCTGTTTGGACTCTTTGCCGGAGTAGTAGTAGCATTCGTCTATCGAAAGCAAGGAAAACAGCGTCCAAAATATTCTTGGGATTATGTGGAACAAGAAGAAACGCCCGAATGGTTTCCTGATCCAGAAAGAGACCTTAAAGAGCTGGACTTGCTGCAGGAGAAGGAGCGGCAGCAGCAGAAAGCTCCAACTGTGAGCGTGATGTATATCTACAAAAAGAAAGATGAAGGAGCATAAAATTGGACGGAGTGAAAAGGTAATTTCATTTGCCTTGTATGGTGGTTTGGGAGTCACCACAGAAGTGTTCTTTACGGCAGTAGTTGATTTCATAAATGCTGGAAAATTTGATGACCTTTCGTTGAAGGGTCACAGCTATATCTGGATGTTTCCGATTTATGGATTAGCGTCAATTCTATTTCCGTTTTTCTTCAAGTTTTTTAAAAGATGGAATCGGTTATTAAGATATTTGACTTACGGATTAGCGATTCTTCTGATTGAGTTGATAGCGGGCTTTATACTTGAACAACTAACTGGGCGTTGTCCGTGGGAATACCAATCGGGCTGGCATTTTTCTGGCTACATACGATTTGATTACCTACCACTTTGGATGATTTTTGGAGCTGTGATTGAAGAATTTCATCAGTTCAATAAACGTATAAACCTGGTCAATTAGGAAGTGTTTTTCCGCTCTATCGTGTAGCAAATATTTAGTCCAGTGAGCCGACAAGTTTAGATACCTTGCGCGCTTTAATCAAGTAGGGTTTTGGCAAGAAGAGTCCGAGAGAATTCATATAAGCTTCCCATGCGCATTCTTAGCGCATTTCTTGGTATTCTGCAATCTTCGAGGCTTTTACCAAATAAAGTTGATGCGGAAGTAATTACGCGAACTGCAAAAAGACGAACAGGTCTTACCGATTTGGGTGACGGAATGCACCGTATTGGAATGGAGAATCTTGTAAAGGCAATGGATGCTTCTCCAATCACGAATTTTGGAATATTCTCGTCAAACGGATTTGGCGTTGATGCACTTTCCAATAGACTTATGATGCTTGATTACATGAAAAAGCATCCTGAAGTTGCCGAAGTCAAAATTGAAAAACCCGTTTTCATCATTGGATTTCCTCGAACTGGAACGACATTATTACAGAATCTACTTCATTTAAGTGACGACAGAAGAGCGCTTGAGTTCTGGGAAATTACCAATCCCATTCCGTTCTCAAACAATCCTCAGAAGGACTTGAGCGCAAGAATTCGTAAAACGAAAATGCGCTTAGCATTGGCCAATTTTGTGGTGCCCGAAATGAAATTCATCCACGAAGTGCGCCACAATTCTTTAGAGGAATGCTGGTCGTTGTTCATTCCGCAGTTCACCATTCAAAATTGGGATATGACTGGACGTTGGCCCAGCTATGGTAAATTTCTGTCACAGCACGATATGAAACCAGCCTACGAAGAATACAAAAAGTACCTTCAGGTAATGGTTCAACGTGTTCCTGATAAGAAACTCATTCTCAAATGTCCTGATCATATGTGGCATTTAGATGCGCTTTTATCGGTTTTTCCCGATGCGTGCATAGTCTGGACACATAGAGATCCTAGCAAAAGTATTCCTAGTTATTGCAGCCTCGCATCATTGAATTGGCGTTTGTTGTATGGCGCCTTTGAGCCTAAAGAATTAGGTCCGTACATAGAAGAACGATTTATTGCTGGAATTGAACGTGCCATGGCAGTGCGAGATAGAGTGGGAGACGAGCGTTTTTTGGATGTGAATTTTAAAACACTTTTAACCGAACCAGAAGCAGCCGTTAATAGAATCACATCACATTTCGGACTTACACCAGTGAATCCAAAGAAAATGGATGCTTATTTAAATCGCGACCGTCCAGATAATCGAGGAAAACACAATTACACAGCCGAACACTATGGATTGGATAAAGAATCTATTAAGTTGAAATTTCGAGACTACATCCAGCGGTTCGATATCTCAACCAAGTAAATCTGTCTTCAGATTATTACATTCGTGTAACGGAGTAAGGATTAATATGAGTGTAGCAATTGCCGAATTTATTGAGGTCGTTAAAGGATTATTTGCTGATGAAGAATTGGTAGAAGCCAGTACTTCATTTCGGGAACTGGAAGAGTGGTCATCTATGCAAGCCCTCATTCTAATAGCCGCAGTAGACGAACATTTTGGGGTTACGCTTCCTGAAAAGGAATTTAGAAAAGCAATCACGGTTGAGGATCTTTTTCGCCTCACGAATTCATTGATAAAAAATGCCTGAGGTTTCTGTTTCTGGTGTTTCAATAAAAGGGATTTCAGCAGCAGTTCCCTCAAATAGAGAGGATAACAGCACCTTGGAATCCATTTCTGAACGTTCCCGAAATGAAATTCTCAATCAGGTTGGAATTCGATACCGCCATGTTGCGGAAGAGACAACTACCGCTGCCGACCTTTGTTTTACTTCAGCCGAAAAGCTTTTAGAGCAATTGAAATGGTTGCCTAGCGAAATCGGTCTGATGGTTTTTGTAAGCCAAACTCCCGATTATTTGGTTCCTGGTACAGCAACTCAATTGCAGGACAGACTTGGGCTTCCAACTAATTGCATCTGTTTAGATATTAATCAAGGTTGTGCTGGATATGTTTATGGACTTTCAGTGATGAGCGGAATGATGCGTTCATTCGGAATTAAACGCGGATTGCTGTTGGTTGGCGATACCATCACCAAAATAATTTCAAAAGAAGACAACAGTCTTCGTCCAATTTTTGCGGATGCAGGAACAGCAACAGCATTGGAGTTTGATGCGCATTCAGATGAAAAGATGGTTTTTCGTTTGGGCTCGAATGGTTCTTCTTTTCAAGCGATTTATACCGAAGATGGAGGCTTTCGGAATTTGCTGAACAAGGATTCTCTGAAAATGAAAGTGGTTTCAGAAGGTATTTCCCGTCAGGCCAATCAACTTAATATGAATGGGCAGGCTGTGTTTACATTCGGACTTTCCACCGTTGCTTCTGAAATCAAGAAACTCTTGAAATCAGAGCAACTTACCGCGCCAGAAATTGATTACATCGTTCTGCATCAAGCCAATCAATTATTGAACGATTCTATTGTTCGAAAGGTTGGATTTGATAAGTCCAAGGCTCCAACCTCACTCTATAATTTTGGTAATACAAGCTGTGCTACTATACCACTTACGTTGGCTACGCAGTTGAGAGAAGAGATTATGAATAGCCGCAAAACTATGCTGCTTAGCGGATTTGGCGTTGGTTTGTCGTGGGGTAATGTAATTTTAACCACCGAAAAGGTAATCTGTCCCAAGATAATCTACTGTTGAATCAAAACCCAGACATAACCGTTGTAGTTCCCGTTTACAATTCGGTAGAAACGCTAGAGCCATTATTCAATGGCATAGAAAGGTGCCTATCAGCTGAAAGCAAGACGTTTGAAGTTTTGTTTGTGGAGGATGGTAGTTCGGAAGAAAGTTGGAAGGAGCTTCAGCGATTAAAAGGACTTCATTCAGATTCGATTCGGCTTATTCGATTGGCAAGAAATTATGGACAGAATGCAGCCACGGTTTGCGGTATTGCCAATTCCAAAGGTGCTGCCGTTATTACCATCGATGACGACTTGCAAACACCACCTGCAGAAATATCCAAGCTGTTGAAACATCAAAAATCAACAGATTCAGATATTGTGTTTGGAATCACATCTTCGCAAAGTAATCCGTTTTTCAAGCGTGCTGGTTCAAATTTGATGAAGCGGGTTTTTCTTTGGGCAGATGGCGCGGAGATTGGCTCGTCTTTCCGCTACATCAGCCCACAACTGAAGGAACAACTTGCGGTTCAATCCTACGACCAACTCTTTCTCAATCAAGTGGTGCATTGGTACACGGAGAGAATCGGAAAGGTTGTAGTAGAACACGAATCTCGAAAAGAAGGTAAATCTGGCTATTCATTCTTGAACCTCATTGGAATGGCCCTGCGGCTTATTATTTTCTACACCGATTTTCCGCTGAGAATGATGAGTATATCGGGAATTCTTATTGCGATGGTCTGTTTTGGTATTGGCATCTTTTTCATTTATGAACGTATTGTGATTGGAACAGAACCGGGTTTTGCGTCCATCGTTACCGCCATCTTTTTTACCACTGGAATCATTATGATATGTCTGAGTATTCTCGGCACGTACATCAGCCGGATTTATGCCGATAGAATTAAAAAGCCAGTTTACGCCATTAAAACCATCGTTCAGTGAAAATTCAGCGTTATGGTTTAGAGCTAGAAACCATGCAAGAAGTCCATCTCGAAATGGTGCGACTCTGGCGTAATCAACATTATATACTTTCTAGAATGCAGTTTCAGAAAGTGTTGTCTAGTGAAGATCAGCTGAAATGGTTCCAAAACCTCGACCCAGAATTCAATCTCTATTGGGTTATTCGCAATGCCGATTACCCAATCGGACTTGTTCACATAAAAAACATGAATGGGCAGACTGGTGAAGCTGGTGTATTTATTGGAGAACCAAGTTTCCTTGAGACAGCACAACCAATGTTGGCTATTTTGATGATGATGGAACTAGCATTTTATGTAGTAGGATTGAAACAACTTCGTGCCAAAATTCATCATGAAAATTTCAAGGCAATTCGATTTAATAAAGACCTTGGATATCAGCTAGAACCTAATCAAAAAGAAGGGTTTCAGTATTATTCCGTGACGTTCGAAAAGTTTGAAATTGCAACAAAGGGCTTGCGTTTAAATGCAGCAAGAATGTTCGGGAGCAAAACAGGAATTGGCGTTCGCCCAGATTCAGTTTGGGCCAAAAGATTTACTCATCAGAATACGGAGGCAACTAATTATCTAAAGCCATTCGCTATTAGCTACTGAATCAACGTGTTGATTCTAGTTTTAATGCAAGCCTTATAGGAAAGCACGGATGCAATCCCCAATAAATCATCCTAAGAGGAAACCATAAATTCCCGTACGGCCATTTGCGGGTGTCAAGTTTGGGCCAAATTTCGGCCATGGCCTGCCAAAACTGAAGTTGATTGTATTTGTAATACTCCTTCGGGGCGCGACCCTTGAAAATTTCCATTCCGATGTGAAAAGTCAAATATTCATCTGTAAACACCTTTGGATTTTCGGCAAAACAGAATAGGTTTTGCGACAAAGTAATTTCTACAAATGGAACTCCTATACAAACTTCTGCAAGCGAGAATTTTGGGTATAACTCTCGTTTAAAAACAAAACAGTCAAACCCAGGATGACTCTTACCTTTTTCTGCAAGCATTTCATTCAATTGTTGTGCTGAGTTGAATTTTTCTGGAATTCGTCTTCGGTTTATCATAAATGCATCGTGTCCTTGCGCTATAAACCGGCTCACCTCATCGTAAAAGTTGGGTTGAACGCCAATGTCTACATTCGAGTAGATTAAATAATCTGCCTTGGTTTCGTGATAAAGTCGGTCAAGAATGTCTTTCAGAATTGGGAGGTGCATTTTCTTATAAAAAACCTGAAGACTAGTAACGTCTCGCTCAAGGTTAGTAGTAGGGAAAAAATCATTAGGAACCATTTTAAGGTCATCAGCGGTTTGCGTAGAAAGTAGTGAAATCCTTGCTGAATTGGAAGAGCTTTCCCTGGCGCGCAACATCGATGCAATTGTCACTTCCTGAGCCAACTTTAGGTCTGAAGTTTCAGCCGGTTGGAAAATATTGATAATGTGAGCCAGTGATGGCATATGGTCTAGTTGCGGAGCTTACCAGCTCGTTCAAGACTTCCTTGTACGTACATTGAGCTAGATATTTTATTCGTCAACCACAATGATATACGTTCATAAATGGCAGGCATTGGCCGAATGAAATCAACGTAAAGAATTACCCGATTTTCAGCACTTCGATTCCAAGCTTCATGATCATAGGTGTCATCAAAAATCATACTCTCACCGTTTTGCCAGTGGTAAGTCGTATCCATTAGTCGTAGCCCACATTTTTCAGGCTCAGAAATCGATAACCCAAGATGATAACGCAAATAACCTCTGAACGCACCTCTGTGGGCTTTAACGTGACATCCAGGTTTGAGTATTGAGAAAAAAGCAGTAGTCGCGTTCGGAATTGATTTTAATAGTTCTGCAGTTTTTGGACATCGTTCCAGGTTTTCTTTAATTGGATTTCCATAAATCAATAGCGGAAAAAAATCCCAATCGCCACGATTTACAACAATACGTTGTTCTGGGGATATGTCACATATATCATGAAGAGTGTTCGGTTGATTTTGTACCGATTTAACTTCTTCTTGTAATGATTTCCAATTAGCTTCAATGGTGCGGGTCCACTCAAAATCTGAAGGGCTGAAATACGACTGATTAGGAAGAAACGCTTTCATTGGTAACTCTAGCAAACGTATAAAAGCTTTGCCAAAAATTGCCTGTACGGTATACGCAACTTTTTTTGTGTCTGTCATAATTCCGATGAAATCACTCGAAAGTTGGAATACTAACGAATTTTAGTAGCAATGAATGAAAGCATGTTTGGCTCGATTTACGACTTGATTTTTCGAATTTCTGGCTTCCAGAATATAAAATCCTTCAGATTGAATTTTATTAATTGGTAAAGAATGACCGAGCATATCAAATGCCATCCATTGATATTCTTGTGGAAACTGATAATCTCCGATGCAATGTAACGTTGATACCTTCAACTTGTCATGGGAATCATTCACCAAGGTTGGAGTTTGTAAGGTTTTATCTGTGATTCTCCACACCCCAGTGATTCCTGTTTTTATCCAAGCAGAAATTGCGTCAAGACTATCAATGTAAGTAAGAGGAAGGCTCAGTGTTGGTAAAAACGATGTGTCATTTCCAACTTCCCAAAACTCTAGACCAGGGTGAGTGTGAGTAAAATGAATTGAGTCTGTTATTGTGTAGTCGATTGAGTTAAAGTTCAATATTCTATTGTCTTCAATAAGGTCCATCAGTACAACTGCCATACTTCCGCTGAGTTCCATTCCAAGTATTTTTTGATTTGTCCAAGGATTCCAAATATTAAATTTTTCAAAGGTGTTTATCTCCATTGTACCTCCATTTCCATCATCAACTACTCGAACTCCATCACAATTTCCATGTGTTGTGAGAACGAATCGGCCATCTTGACTCCATTTTGAATCTCCTTTACACAGGCTTTTTACACTTATATCGGGAGTTTGCCAAACTAATGATGCTGTATCGTTAAAAACCCTCCAAACTTGATGTCGTCCTCCAACACTATCAATGTCACCACTGTTATTATACGTGGTTATATATGTAGTATCACCATTTTCGAATGCACTTGCTCCATGCGGAGTATTTAGCTGATTGTTGGTTATAGTTTCCAGATAAAAAGAAGGAGATAATTGATGCGGTGGATGACCAAACATCCACACAGGCGTGAGAGTAGTTTGAACTCCATCCCAAAATAGCCGAGTAATTGTTCCAGGGTGTCTTGCAGAAGCGAAAATGTTAACACCACTATTATCCGCTTTTACGTACGGGTTAATCACATTAATGTGTGGATGTGAGTAGCGCTTAGTCCCGTTTGGAGGTGTGTTGAGATATGTGTTAACGCCAAAATCTTCAATCCTATATCCCTGCTCCTGTGGTGTCCATCTGGCAACCTCATTTCCAGCATCGTTGATTATATGTAATGTGGTAAATCTCACAATCATACTGTCTTCTCCAACCCAAGACTCACTTGCGTCAAATGACTCTAAATGTGTTCCAATTAGCAGAAAGTAAATTTCACCGTTCAGTTCAAACGCTTGCTTGTCGTGTGTGTCAATTCGAATAGTCGTGTTTAACGTTGCACCATTGAATAGATAAGAATGAGGGAGGTTCATGGAAACTGTAGTCGTAAAGTTCAATTCACTATTGAGCGAAGAGACACTTTCAATCCCCGTGGGCTGATTACCAGCAGCAAGTTCTTCGTTAATCTTTGCAGTAATCCATTGCTCGCTGTTGTTTATTGGACCTAAGGTGAACAGGTCATTAAATCCAGTTTCAAGTGTATCGTTTGGGTATGGATAGTTCAGAATCCTCCTAAAACCATTGCTGGGATCCACAATGCCAAAAAAATTAGTGTCAAGCCCTCCATCATAAGTCAAAACACCAAGACTGAGTGCAGGCAAATCTGCAACTGCAGCGCTATCATAAATTGTGATATAAGGATTGATGTTTTCAATGAAATATGGCGATTGCGCTAAACTGTTTAACACAAATGTCTGGGTCAAAAGAATGATGAGGATTAGTCTTAAAGCTGAGGGCATTTATCCTTGGTTAATTATTGGTTTTGAAATTCTGACAAAGATGAATAAAACATTTTCTTGCCTTGTCAGGTATTTAACCTTTTAGGCCATGCTTAAACAAGTAAATGATCTCATATCAATCAGCTGTTTTTCGGTAGCAGGGCATTAAGTACATTTGTTTAATCAATCTATGTGCGGAATTGCAGGTTATATAAGCTTTCAAGAAATTCTTGATACATCTAATCTGGATACGGTAAAGAACATGGCAAGTGTGCTTGTTCATCGTGGACCAGATTCTCAAGGGATTCTTCATGATTCTCGAGTGGTGCTCGGAAATACTCGGCTTTCTATTATTGATACATCAGATAATGGTGCGTTGCCAATGGCCGCTTCCGATGATTCTGTTTGGTTATGTTACAACGGAGAGATTAGTAATTTTCGCGAGTTAAGAGAAAAATATGAGCTCGAGAAGAAGTTTGATTTTCGTTCCACTTCCGATTCTGAGGTGCTCTTGTATCTCTACAAGCAGTTGGGGATTTCATTGCTGGATGAATTGAGCGGAATGTTTGCGTTCTGTCTTTATGATAGAACAGAGCAAATCGTTTATTTAGTACGCGATTTTTACGGAATACTCCCTCTTTTTGTCCATCAAACTTCAGATGGGCTATATTTTTCTTCTGAGATTAAGTCCTTTCTTGAAATTCCATCATTTGAGAAAAAAGTCGATCGCGAATCAATTCATCATTTCTTCTCTCTTGCTTACATTCCTGGAAGTCGCACACCTTTTGTAGGTATTCAAGAGATTCAAGGAGGCGAGCTGGTGAAAATTAAACTTGGCGAGCGACCAGAATTCAGAAACTATTACAAATTGGATTATCGGGAAGACCATTCCATTGATGAAAAATCCGCGGTAGAAACAACCCGCGAATTACTTGTCGATTCAGTCAAAAGGAGCTTGGTAAGTGATGCTCCGTTAGGAATGACACTAAGTGGGGGGATTGACACTAGTGCAATGCTCGGAATAGTAAAGCACCTGGGTTTAGGCAGCCAAATGCACACGTTCTCTCTTAGAATGGGCGAAAAAAGTTTTGATGAATCCCCGTATCAACGTCTTATGGCAGAGTACGCTGGATCCATTCATCATGAAATTACCGTTAATCCAGATGATGTAGTGCGACACATGTTAACTCAAATATCCCATATGGACGAGCCAAATGGAAATGGAGCATGTATTCCATCGTTTATTTTGGCCAAGGAAGCATCGAGCACTGTTAAAGTGCTATTGAGTGGAGAAGGAGGAGACGAATTGTTCAACGCTTATCCCACCATGGCTGCTTATCAATATCGGAATATTTATAGAAAATTTCCGAAGCCTATACGTGACTTGGTTCGTTATGGTGTTCACCAATTACCGGCTGACTATCGGAAGTTGAGTTTTGATTTCAAAGCTAAAAGGTTTACAACTGGAGCAGAACTTTCGGTACCGCATTCGCACCTTTTTTGGCGGCACGTATTAACGGAAGATCAGAAGAGTAAACTGCTTATTGGTGATTTTGAAAGGGTTCCGACCACCGATTATTACGACAAAATCTACTACGAAAGTGGAATAGAAAATGAGCTAAATAGACTTAGTCTCATAGATATGCGGCATTTTTTTATTGATGACCTGATGGTAAAGAACGACAGAACGTTCTTGGCGAACTCGGTTGAGGGTAGATTCCCTTTCTTAGATCGTCCATTGGTGGATTATGTTACAAAGCTTCCGGTTAAATATCGTGCAAGATTCGGAAATCTTCGCTGGGTGGAGAAAGAGGCTATGCGACCATTCCTGCCTAATGAAATTTTGAAAAGAGATGGTTTTGGACTTGAAATGCCGCATGCGATTTGGTTTTTTGACAAACTAGGATCGTTCGCCAAAAAATATCTTAATCGTGAAATGGTTGAGAGCACTGGTTTGCTCAATTGGAAAGAAGTAGAACTGATGTGGAATTTGCACATGGCTGGAAAACAGGATTTAGGCAGACCATTGTGGTGCCTGCTCAATTATCTGATTTGGTTCGACCTTTTTATTCGTACTGGCAACTATAAGGATTACTGGAATCACCAAGGGAAGCAAGCTACCTTTAAGCAGTCTATGGCTGTAGTAGTGGCTTAATCGATCTTTGGGAGGCTTGATGGTAAATCCTGTAGCCGTTTTGTTCAAATACCTTTTCAAAATCATATTCTAGGTATTCCTCGTATTTTTTTCTGAAACCAAAATGTCGGTCTAATGGTCTATTTTCAAATAGAACAAGATAGTTATTATGTGAATTATTAATGATTGAATCCAATACAGGTTGATTGACTTGGTTAAACTCGCTATCATAATCTGTCACAATGAATTTAATGGATTTTTCACAATCCAAAGCCTCATTACAAATCCGATTAATTGAATTGAATTTGATAGAAGCCTGATTGTCAAGATAATTATCGGGGTATTCGATTGCCAATGGCAAATTGGCTTCAGCAATCCAGTTGTAGCTGTGCACTCCAAAATGATGGTCTAATAAGAAATGTCCTTTCGGTATTTTTTTTACGACCTCAATTGAATGGTAGAAGCCATTCGGAAATTTAGGTATGCCAAGCTCCGTAAACCACCAACCGAAAGTTGAAAAAAATGTAACTAACGTGCTGAGAATTATTATTGAAAATGGTGTTTTGCCTAGAATTTTGGACACGAAATTCCAACCAACCATCACAAGTGAAGGCAACAAGACACTCATGTAATATGTCACGTAGCGGTATTGAGGAAAAATGCCAAACGATATATTCTTAACAATAAATGGGGTTGCAAAAAGAACTACAAACAAAATCATCATCATAGTTTTTCTATCTCTTCTGAATACGTAGGTAGCTGTTATTAATCCTAAAATCGAAAATGGAATCCAGCCCTCCTTGTATCCATCAACAAACACCTTTAAGGTTCGTCCTGCATGGTCAAAACAGTAGGCAACTTGAAAATCACTATACAGAATGCCACGTAAACCATGAAATCCTTGAAGAATTAAGATTGTTGAGATAAAGAAGGGGCCAATAAATGGAATGCATAGCTTGAATAAATCTTTTACACTTATGGGGCGGAAGTAAGCCAAATAGAGAATGATGAAAGAACCAGGTAGTAGCCAGCCTTCATATCTCAGCATTGTTCCAAGAAACAACCAGATAATCAATCGAGCGAGATTTCTGGACTTACGCTTACCGTAAAAAACCTGAAGCGCTCTAAACGACTGAATTGTTGTAAACAGGAACAGCGGTTCTGTTACAACCTGAGTTGACATAATGACACTAGCGGGATATAGAAGGTAACCCAATGCGACTACTAAGGCCACCTCAATGCAACTTATTTCTCTGGCAATTCGGTAGAGAATGGCAGCCGACCAAACGCCAATTAGTGCGTGAAAAAGTCTAATGCCAGTAGTTTCTAATCCAAGCGATAGCAGCACTGAATTCAAGTAAAAATGTAACGGAGGCCAGTCTGGATTAGGGTTTAAAATGTATAGCCAGTTTTGATCTGGCAGGTAAAAATTAAACGTAAGATGAGAAATAAGCAGTCTACAAGATGCGTCTGGATGTGCTGCATTGTCGCTTTGGAATACTAAATAGAGCCGCATCAAGACTGCCATTGCAATCGCCAGCATCAAAAACAATCGAACCCAGATTAGCTGTTCTTCTTTGTTTAAACTTTCAATTATGCTGGTGAAAACATGTCTTGAATAATAGATAAACATGGATATGGAAATTCCATACATCATAACAATACATGATAAAAAGTAGCTTGTCGTTCCAGCGGCCACAAGGGCAAGTAATCCAGCAAGAATCCTATATGAGTAAAACATCTCAAAAGACGCTGTTCTTGATGCAACCCACAAAGCGAAGAGTGTTGGGATGAAACTCAATAGTGCGAAACGTATTCCTACGTTGAAACGTGGATACCATTCGCTTAAAACTTCGGCTGACGCATCGAAAAGGAAAATCAAACTATTGTTAGGAAATAGTAGAAAGTAGCAAGCCAATAACAGAATTGTCGCAACCGTCCCTTTTTCAATCCATTCGTTGACTTTGGTGTCTTTCAAGTTCAATTTAAACCTCTTTATGTATAATTTCTTTAATTGAATAGTTGAGTTTTTGAGCCAGCGTATCAGGATTCTGGTTTAACATCCACATGTGTTTAAGTATAGTAGGTGTTCTTTCAATACCATAGTTCGATTCGCCAGCAATTCGAGGATGGTGTTTAACCTTCATTTGGGCAATTTTGACACCTCGTTTTTGGGCTATGACAGAAAAGAGTCGATGATAGCCATTGAAAAACGGAAAACCGTTTAGTATTGATTTGTCAAAAACTTTAAGAGCACATCCGGAATCCAAAATTTCAATTCCTAGCAAAATCCGCATCAACGAGTTGGCAACTTTACTTGGGATAAGTTTGACTAATGAGTCTGTTCTTTGGTCCCGAATTCCTTGAACTAAATCTACATTGTTTTCAGCTAAGACCTGAAGCATTGGTATTATGTCCTCAGGACTGTTCTGGCCATCCGCGTCCAAAATCGCTATAATGTTGGAATTGGAAAGGTCCAAGCCAGCCTTGATGGCGGTGCTTTGTCCATAATTTCGGTCAAGTACAACAATTTTTTGGTTGCCTGATATTAAGCTACTTGCAATTTCTACGGTTCTATCATCTGATCCATCATTTACCAAAATCAGTTCGAAGCTGATTGATTTTAGTGACTGGTTTATAGAGTTAATTAAGGATAAAATCGATCCTTCCTCATTAAACATTGGGATTACTATAGATAAAGAAGGAGTAGTCAAGTTGCTAATGCGTTTATCTCAAATTCAAAAGTAAGGTTTAGCATCATCCTTATTCTGAATTTGGTTTCTGATCCCGTTATCTATCCTACTTTTGATACTTGCAAGATGAAAGTTACACGCATAAGCAATCGTCCTGAGACGTGGGCTAATTACCTAGGAAAACTGTGGGAAAAGCGCTCGCTAATTTGGGTCTTGGCAAAGAAAGATTTGAAGGAGAAATATGCACAGACTGCTTTAGGGTTGGCCTGGACAATTCTTCAACCACTTACCGGGCTTCTCATTTTTACACTATTTTTTGATAGGATTATTAAGCTAGAGAATATTCCTGAGGTTGGTTACGCTGTATTTGCCTTTACGGGTATGACCAGTTGGTATTTCTTCAGTTTCATATTGTATCAAGCAAGTTCATCGCTGATAAATAACCAAGAACTAATTCATAAAGTTTCATTTCCAAAAGTCATTTTACCTTTTTCAAAGGTTTTACTAGGGGCAGTGGACTTTTCTCTTTCACTTCTACTTCTAATCATACTTGTAGTAGCCACCGGGCTGAGCCCATCAGTAAACATCCTATTTTTTCCATTTTTTATTTTTCTGAATGTAATTGTAGGACTCTCAATAAGTCTTTGGCTTAGTGCGCTAACTGTGAAGAACCGCGACCTTCAACATATTGTACCCTATGTGCTCAATTTCGGTATTTGGCTAACACCAGTTTTTTATCCAGCAACTTTAATCCCTTCTGAATTTGATTTCTTACTGTATCTAAATCCAATGGCAGGAATTGTTGAAGGCTATAGATGGTGTTTATGGGATTATCAAGAATTCAATGCACAGTATTTTCTAGGTATAGGTCTGAGTTTCGTCTTGTTTCTTGCTGGTTTTTGGTATTTCCGAAAGGTAGAAGATGGCATGGCAGATAATCTGTAAAAACGGTGACTGATTTAGGTCAGAATATTCCAAACTAAACCGATTAATTTTATGCGTCAATAATTCCTATCTAAATTCATGAGGCCTGTTTTACGAGACGAAAATTTAGAGAAGCAGTTTCAAAAGGACGGTTACGTTCATGTGCCTTTTTTAAACAATGGAGAGGTTAAGTATCTATGGAACAAATTTTTCGAGGTACTGAAAACTAGCGGGGGGCATTTATCTCCAAAGGATGCTGGTTTAGATATGGATTACACAGTCACTTATGATTTTACGTTTATTGACAGGAATTCTGACCACAAGCGCGAAGTGCTCAGAATTATTGATGACGTTTTTCGTCCGCATTACGAGAAATTATTGGTCGATTATAAACCCATAATTGCCAATTATATACGTAAGAAGCAACAAACAGGAGAGGTGCCAATGCATCAGAATTGGGCATTTGCAAATGAGAAAAAGTGCAGCACCATTTCCATTTGGTGTCCATTGGTTGATAGTCATCGGGGAAACGGAGCTTTGGAAGTAGTTCCTAGTTCACATAAACGATTTGGTGAATTACGTGGACCTATGATTCCTTGGGAATTGGAAGGAATCAAGGATGATATTATTAAAAACGATTTGGTTACCTGCGGAATTAAAGCAGGCGAAGCAATTATTCTGGATGACAGTATTGTTCACTATTCTTTTCCGAATACCACAGAAGACTTGAGGATTGCGATTCAATTAATCCTTATTCCGGAAGAAGAGCCGGCTATTCATTTTTACATGAATCAAGCGGAGGACAAAACCAAAGTTAATGTGCTAGAAGTAGAACAGGACTTCTTCATGGAGTTTAATCCATGGAAACAGCCTACAGGGTTTAAGAAAATCGAAGAACGACAATACAATCATCGCGATCTTACCTACCCAGAGTTTAAAAAGCGGATTAATGGGATTCGCTTTGATGAAAACCCATCATTTTTACAACGGATGAAGGCGGTCTTTTCATGATTGATTTTCTGAAAGACCAAGAACTGATAGGTCAACTTGAAAGAGATGGATTTGTAGTTTTTCCTTTTTGTTCGGATGTGCAGTTGGAACAACTTCGTGCTATGTATAAAACCATTCCCGCAGATTCGAAGAGCCCGTTTTGGTCTTCTTCATTTCTTGCAGATACACAGTTTAAGAAGCAACTTAGTGAGGCAGTTGCCGATTCTTTGAAAAAGAGTATTACCGATGTCTTGTTTGAGCATAAGCCTCTAGGTTGTAGTTTTCTTACCAAGTTTAAAGGTGAGTATTCAGAAATGCCGATTCATCAAGATTGGACGGTGGTTGATGAGGCGAATTTTGGCTCTTACACCATTTGGATCCCTTTGAGAGATACCAATGAAAAGAATGGCGCATTACAGGTCATTCCAGGTAGTCACAAGTTGAATTCCGTTATTCGAAGCCCGTCTTTACCAGTGGCGTTTGAAGGAATTGAAAAACAGCTAAGGCCGTACCTTCAGATGGTTGAAATGAAAGCTGGCGAAGCTATTCTGTTTAATCACGCATTGATGCATTCATCGCCAGCAAATCAATCTGATGCACCTAGAGTAGCCGTAACCTATGGCTTTGTACCAAAAGAAGCTTCTCTCAGTATGTACTATTATATTGGAAAGAGCAAGGTGAAGAAATACAACATGCCTGATGATATGTTTATCAATTATCCAGAAATACGAAATGAACCTTTAATAGGGGAATTTGAACAAGAGTTTGAATATCAAGTAAAAGAACTGACAATGGCAGAAGTGGAAGACAAATTAGGTATACCCAAATCGCAAATGGAGCCACTATTTAAGGATGCTCAGTTGCAAGCATCCTTTGAGAAGAATGGATTTGTGAAAATTCCGGCCTTAGGACAGGATGAAATTAGTCAGTTGCTAGAGCTATATAACGAGCTGAACCTGAAAGATGAAAAAGGCTATGGATTTCATGTTGGGATGGACAACGCGGATAAAGGACTTGTTTCCACCATGGTTAGTAGAATTAAGGAAGTGGCTATGCCAAAAGTGGAAGGACTGTTAACCGGGTCTCACGTTTTTACCGCGTCTTTCGTTATCAAGGAACCGAATCCGCAAGGCGTGGTTCCTCCGCATCAGGATTGGTCGTTCGTGGAAGACGAGAAAAGGCATTGTTCTGTGACGTGCTGGATTCCGCTTCAAGACGTAAAC
Organism: Flavobacteriales bacterium; assembly: GCA_021741075.1. GTDB lineage: Bacteria > Bacteroidota > Bacteroidia > UBA10329 > UBA10329 > UBA10329. Next base: position 20,280 of record JAIOYO010000017.1, read on the forward strand.
ATGGAGAATGGATGTTTAGGGGTGATTAAAGGAAGCAATCGTTTCTTTAAAAGTGTTCGCCCTTCACCATCTCCTCAAGTTGGAACGCCACTTAAGGATCACATGTATACAATTTTTCCATATCTAGAATTGCAAGAAATGAAGGCTGGAGAGGCACTTATATTCGATAATCGAACATTCCATGCTTCTCCACCAAATACGACAGATACGGCCAGAATAGCGGTCGGGCTGGGATTTACTCAAGCAGATGCTGAAATCCGTCATTACTATCTAAAGCCTGGAACTGAAAACGTCCTATTGAAATACCAAATTGAACCTGACTTTTTTTTGAAGTACGATAACATGAGCCTGTCAAAAATGTATGATGCAGGTATGGTAATTGAGGGTTACAATTTGATTGGAGAAGAGTCATATACATGGGAAAACCTATCTGCGGAAGACATGCGCAGTTTGATTGAGAGCGCGGGAAACAAGTTTAATGCACCTCTAGTCGAAACAATGACTAAATTGTTTGTTCAACCCATTTCTGAGGAATCTAGAATTGATACTGAACCAGAATCAATACTGAACACGCCTACCAAATCTGAATCAAATAGTGATGGTCGCACATTTTTGCAAACCTACAGTCCGATGAATATCATACGAGAAGTAAAATTCAGATTGACAGGAAAACCGTAGCAATGTTTAGTTTTTCAGAAAGAATGAAGCGGGTCTTCAAAGATTCAGACAAGCAAAAAGAGTTTGAAGATCAGGGCTATGTCATTGTTCAGTTTTATAATCAAGAAGAGATTATTGAGTTAAATCAGCTGTATGATGACCTCCATCCAGTTGATGAAAGAGGCTTTTATCCAAGTACGTTTTCGCAGAACAAGAATTACCGTCAGCGAGCGGATGAAGAAATCAGAAGAATTGGAAATAGAACCATTCAGTCTGAGTTACAAGATTATCAAGTTGTTTGCGGCAGCTTCATTGTGAAATATCCAGGTCCTGATAGTGAAATGTGTGTTCATCAAGATATGACCTTGGTCGATGAAACAGAGTTCACAGGAATCAATATTTGGTGCCCGTTGGTTGATTTGACAGAGGTAAATGGAGCCATATACGCCTTACCTAAGAGCCATCGATTATATCCCACTTACCGAGGGTCTACAGTTCCAAACATCTATCAAGAAGTTACAAAAGAGATAGTCGCTTTTATGACCCCACTCTACTTGAAAGCAGGAGAGGCAGTTATTTTTGACCAAAGCATTATTCACTATTCGCCACCAAATATTTCAGGAGAAAAGCGAGTGGTAACCAATATTTATTTTACCAATAAGGCGGCAAGATTTAGAACGTGCTATTACGATTCCAATAGCGCATCCGACAAAGTAGAATTGTTTGAGCAGGATAGTTCATTCATGACCGATTTTGAGCAATTTGGAAATAATATCTATGAAAGGCCTAAGATTGGAAAGAGCCTAGGTCTTTTCGATTATCATTTCAAACGATTGTCCGTTAAAGATCTTGAAGAAAAGTATGGCAAGCGAATTTCGGGACCTAATGCTTTAAGGAAAGTGCCTGAGATTTTCAAGGATTCCGAAATGCAAAAACAGTTTGATGAAAAAGGCTATGTAAAAGTTCCTTTTTTAAATCAAGCTCAGATTGCTGAACTTGATAAGCTATTTGATGAGCTTCATCCACAACTACCATCTGAAGGATTCATTTCCGGAAGTTACTCATCTGACTTTGAATACAAGCAGAAAGCGTCTAACCACTTCAAACGTGTTTTTGCAGAAAGTTATGAGCGGATATTTAAGAATTATTCAGCATTTGGAGGTTCATTTCTATTTAAAATGCCATCTGAGAATTCCGATTTGGTGTTGCATCAAGATTGGACAATAGTAGACGAAGAGAACGCAGTTGCACTCAATTGTTGGGTTCCACTTTGCGACACTATTGAGAATAACGGAACGCTAATGGTTCTGCCTGGTTCGCATTATCCGAATTTTCCAGTTCATCGGGCACCAACATTAGATTTCTTCTTTAATGGAAATGATGATTTGGTGCGAGAGAGATTAGTTCCAATGAATGCGAAAGCAGGTGAGGCAGTTATACTTAATCAGAGTTTGATTCACTATTCGCCCCCCAACCGTTCTGGTAAAATCAGGAAAGCCATCACTTCTGGCATTAAGACCAAGGGCGCACCCATGCGGTTCTATTATTACGATAGGGCAGCGGCTAAGCCTGAACTTGATGTATATCAAATGGATGAGAATTTTCTCATTATGTTCGATGATTTCGGTTCTGATATTTTCTTACCCCCCAAGCACGGGAAAAAGGTTTCTACCATTGATTATAAGTTGCCTCAGCCAAATCGTCAAGAGATGAAAAAACTGCTTGCCAAGTTCGCAGGTGAGAAAATTGATGAAGATGAAATTTTTGTTCATCAACCAGAAAGTGTCGACAAGAACGCGGATAAACGAACTTTTTGGGAAACATATACTCCTTCAAACGTTGTAAAGGAAATAATCAGTCGAATTTCCAGCCAGTGAGCACTTTACGACAATATCTGCAAAATCTAGAGCTCGACCGCCAGTTAGCTGAAGAAGGCTATGTAGTAGTTTCTTTCTTAAATGAAGACGAGGTGCGAGTGCTAAAGAAGGTTTTTGAAGACGCGCACCCAATTGAAACTGTTCCATTCTATGCAACGGCACATCATCAAGATTCTGATTTCAGAAAGGAGATGAGTTTCGCAATTTCTAATGTTATTAAATCACATGTAGAAGAGGCGTTTGAGAATTGTGATTTGCTTGGGGCTTCTTTCATTTCAAAAACTAAGAATGACGGAAGTTTGCTTCAACCTCATCAGGATTGGAACATAGTTGATGAAGAAAAATACCGTTCGTTCAACCTTTGGATTCCGCTTGTTGATTTGACAGAAGAGAACGGGGCAATTGAAATCTTACCTAAAAGTCATAATTGGATTCGTGGTTACCGTCAGTCTAGTATCGACTGCGCATATAGGCAGGTACATGACCTTGTTTGGAACAATATGGAACCACTTTACATGAAAGCTGGCGAGGCATTAATCTATGATCATGCATTGCTTCATGCCTCTAAAGCCAATAGATCCTCTGAAAAAAGGATTGCCTGTGCAAGTGGGATTATCCCGAAAGAGGCGCAGATGTATTTGTATTGGAAAAATGAAGATATTATTGAGCAGTACGAATGCAGCCCTGAGTTCTTTATGACACAGAACATCTTTGATGGTCCTACTGGGCTGAAGAAAGTTGCAGAACTGGAATACGACTTCCCAACTGTTAGTCAAACGCAGTTTTATGGCTTCATTGGAAAGGAACCTGAACTACAAAAGAGTGATGAATCTGAAGTTTTCCATGAAACAAGCATCGAAATAGAGAAACAATATTTCTGGGATGTTTATACGCCAATGAACATTCTGCGAGAAATTCATCATCGGATGACATCTTGAAGCAGATGATTAAGCACGAACCGATTTTTCGAAATCGAGAATTGAATGATGCGCTGTTCCGAGAAGGTTACGTCACGTTGCCTTTTCTTAATCCCAAAGAAGTAGAAAAACTTAAACAGATATTCTGGAATTATCATACCGAAATAAATGAGGCAGAAGGACTTTATGTCTCTTCGCATTGTATGGATGATGAAGTCACTCAGAAAATGAGCAATGAAATTCAAGAAGTTTTTAAGCAATCAATCGAAAAACATATTGAAAATGGAATGACCCTGGGCGGGACATTCATATCAAAACCACCGCATCAAATAGAACCATTACAACCACATCAAGATTGGAGCATTGTGGATGAATCTCGGTTCAGGTCATTCACTATATGGATTCCGTTGGAAGATACGAACGATGAAAACGGTTGCATATATGTGCTGCCTAAGAGTCATGAGTACGTCCGAGGATACCGCCATATAACCATTCCAAGTGTGTTCGGGCAAATTTATGGTGAAGTCTGGAACTACATGGTTCCAGTTCATCTAAAGGCTGGTGAAGCAATTGTGTTTGACCATGCTGTAGGTCATGCATCAAAACCAAATACAACCAGTCGCATTCGAATTGCCGCTACGCATAGTTTGATTTCTCGAAACCCAGAAATGCGATTTTATTGGAACAACAACGGAGTGGTGGAGGAGTACATTGGTGAGAATGACTACTACAATACACCGGAAGCGAAAGTCGGCCCAGGGAATTTGAAGAAAATCCGTGATATAGATTTTGAAGTGAAGCAACTTGATGTGCTCGAGTTTTATACTTTGGCTGGCGTTCAACCACTTGCTGCTGAAATTGAGGTTTCTGGTTCATGCGGGATTAGAAAATGGATAAAAAGATTGGTCAGTTGAGTATATTCAAAAACTTTTTCGGAGAGAAGAAGAATCCACAGAAGGTTGAACGTCACGTACCTTCTCATTCAGCTAATGATGTTGGTAAATTCTACAATGAATTCAACGATAAATTTCTACAGGTTTACGGAGATGTTATCCAAGCGTTCAGAACAAACGATGTAGAAAAACTTCTCGATTATCAAATCGAAGTTATGGGCTTAAAACCAGGAATGCGTGTTGTTGATGCTGGTTGTGGGGTTTGTGGTCCAGCCATCTATTTTGCGAAAAAGTCTGGGGTTGAGGTTCATGCTGTAACCATTAGCGAAGAACAATTCGTAGTCGCACAAAGGAAAATTAAGGAGGCAAGAATGGAGGGGAAAGTCACCGTTTACCTCGGTGACTATCATGACCTGAAGAATGTTCTAGGTTCAGATGGATTTGATGTCGTCTATTTCTTGGAATCATTCGGACATTCACCTTATCATCACAAGGCTATAGATTCTGCCTGGAAGGTGGTGAAGAACGGTGGTCTTCTGTACATAAAGGACCTTTTTAGACGAGAATCTCTTCTTCCTGGACATGAACCTAAGATTGAACGTGAAATAAAGAAGATTAATGAAGCATATCGGTACAACATTGCCGATCTATACGAAGTCCTAGCTCACTTGCGTAAGCAAGGTTGGATTCTCTCCAAATTCAAGACAATCGATCTTCCTTTAGCGGAGTTCGAAAACCTGACCATTTCCAACGAATTTCAAGAGCTTACTGGTATTGCTCAAATTGAAAGCTGGGATGATTACGTGTTTCCTGTCGACTTTTTCGAGATGTTCTGTATCAAGCCTGAGTTTGATTTAAGTAACGGATTGGATAAATACTTTCTCCAGAATCTGATGTACCTAAAAGTGCATGGAAAGAAGGAAGAAGAGTTGTAAGTTGAATAAACACCAAAAGATTTAAAATATTCTTAAAATGTTGGAATTTAAAATTGTTAGTCCTTCCGAGATTCCTGATGGAGACCTTGTTTCTGCTATGAGACATCTGGATTTTACTGGTTTGATTGTAAAGAATTTTCTGTCTGATGGTGAGCTGAAAGAAGTGAAGCAAAACCTTAATCAATTAGTACAGATTGAACATGTCCAAGAACATTTAACCTTTCCAAACTCGTTTTCAAGAGATGTTAAGCTTGATGACTATTTAGGCTCATCAGCAGCTCATGGAAGTTCCGTTGAAAAACTTTTTGAATCTGGCCTGCTCAAAAAAATTGAAGAGGTTTTACAAAAAATTAGCGGAGGAAAAAAGGTTCAAGTTCCTGATTCAGGCAAAGGCAAATACCTTAGGGGTACCTTTCGAATAATTCATCCTCTCAAATGTCATATTGATATTCATTGTGGAAATCAGTTTTTTAGCCAATTTCCTGATGTCTATCAGAACTTGACTGCTTCGGTGGATGTTAAGAATCAGCTTAGCTTTTTTATACTTCTCCAAAAACCAGATGATGGAGGAGAATTGGTGGTGTATGATGCATTGTGGGAGGATTTCGAGCAAGGATTTGTGGACAGACAAACATTGCTGTCGAGGAAAGGTTTTGAAGTTGGAGTAAACGATCCTTCACTATTGCGAGAACAGTTAAAGATGAGTGAAGGTGATCTCCTGGTTTTTCAAGGAGGTCAATTCTGGCATAAAGTTACTGAAGTGTACGGAAGCAAGCACCGAATTACTTTCGGAGGGTTTATTGGTTTTAGCAAGACTGACGAGTCTATTTACTATTGGTCGTGATTAATTTAGAATAAACCAAACCAAACCATCAAGCAAATTGCCGTAACTGATACGAAAAACAAAAACACTTTGAGCCAATTTATATATCTGGCAAATTTCAGGGCATACATGATTTTCTGACCTAATTTCCAATTGCTGGTATCCAATTTGTCAGTGTTTCTAGTAATCGGAGTATAGAACGGATTTTTTGCAAGACGCAAAACGTCTCCTTGAATTGCAATTTTACCAAAATCGAGTTTACGCAGTTCTACTGCTAAACCACTATCGAAAGCTCCCATATCAAAGCCACCAGGAGGCATTCCGTTGATGAAGAATTTTAGGACACCATAAAAAATACGAGACAAGTATGAACTTGGATCACGTTCAGTAGATGATTCTCTATAACCAATTGCTAAATCATGTCCGTTTTGAATTGCCCGACAAAGTGTGACAATATTTTCAATTGGATTCTGCGTATCACTTGAAGTAAATACCAGGATGTCTGCATCAGCCTTTGCAAGACCGATTTCCATTGCCTTCAATTGTCCTACATTATGGTCAAGCTCTATCAATTCTACGCGATTGTCATTCTGTTTTAAATTCCTAAGAATAGAAATTGAACTATCCGTTGAAGCATCGTCAACGAAAATTAATTTGAAAGAATTGGACATCAAGCCTTTTTCTAACGCAGAAATCAGTTGATTATAAACAACAGGCAGCGAATTCTGCTTATTATAAACCGGAAGTATTACTGCAATGCTTTCGTTCAAAGGACTTTAGTCGGAACCTAGTACATGTGGTAATAGACCATTTTTTGGTTCGACTTTGTCAAAAGTAGGAATGTTCAATTACAAAGAGCGGTGCTTTTGTTATTAGCAGACTTGATAATATCTTCAACGCATGAGATTGGAACAGAAATTACTACACTCTTACGGACATAACTCCAGCAAGAAGTGTGAAGTGCTATTTCCTTCTCAGGTAGCAGAACTGAGGGATTTTGTCGCAAGCGAGGCTTCAAGCGCTACTTTCAGTATTAAGGGGGCAGGAAATAGTTTTGGTGATGTCTTTCTTCCAGAAAGTCACTCGGTTATAGACATGTCTGGTCTTAATCGGATAATTAGCTTCAATCCTTTAAATCGTACCGTTACGGTTGAAGCAGGAGTTCATGTTGGCATGCTACAACAATATTTATTGGAAAGTGGATTTTACCTTCCCAGTTGTTCTGGCGCTATCGATAATACGGTTGCGGGAGACGCTTCGGCAAACATAAATGGTAAAGATTCCTGGAAGCATGGTCATTATTTTCATAATATTTTGAGTTTGGATCTGTTGGATTCAGCTGGCGAAATTCACTCGATTACCAATGGCAGTGATGAGGCTTTCCTGTCGATAATTGGTGGTCTTGGCTTGATTGGTATCATCGTGAGTCTGACCATGCGCATCGAACCCGTACAAGGCTCTATGCTTAGTGTTTCTAGGGCAACCACTGGTTCACTTGCTGAGACTGTCAGTTGCCTTGTTGAGCAATGTAAAGAGCCGAATGATTTCGCTTATGCTTGGGTCGATCCACTCGCAAAAGGAAAGAAATGCGGAAGAGGCGTGGTAGAATCATCAAGGTTTGTTCAAGGCTCAGACGATAATTTGACTGATCTTTTGAATAAGCCTGACCGTGTCTTAGGAATGCCAGATGATTGGTTCTGGAATTCATATCGAAGGTCTTGGAATATTGTGCAAAATCTCAATTTGCACGAACCTATTTTTAGAATAGTGAATGCTACTCGATACCAGTTCCTAAAAAGAAGTACTGCTAATTTTCAATCAGGCTATTTCAAGTATCAATTTCCAATGATGAGCACCTTGCCTAATTGGAATAAGCGATTCGTGAAAAGAGGAATGCAAGAGATTCATTGCATATTCAATGAGCTACGGTTTGAAACCGCAGTACTCGAACTTTGGGGTATAATGTCTCAGTTCGGTCTATACCCAGAGCTTGCCGCACTAAGAAAACACAAGCATGATGATGCTTATCTATCGTTCTCAGCAGATGGGCTTTCTACCACTTTGAGTTATGATAGATACGGACAAGCTGATGATGAACTTTATAGAATGGAACGGAAACTGGTTGAAACAGTGATTAAGCATGGCGGCAAAATTTATTTGGCAAAATTCCCTTATATCACTAGTGAAGAGTTGAGAGTTATGTATCCAAAAGTTGATCAATTCTTAGTTCAGAAGAAGAGATTCGATCCTGAAAATCGTTTAGTAAGTTCGGCTTCAGCACGTCTATTCGATAACCTGACATGACAACAAAAGGACAAACGATTCTCATTACTGGAGGAACGGATGGTATTGGGCTAGCCTTGGCGCAAAGACTAGGCGAAGACAATCGCTTACTAATCATCGGGCGCTCAAAAGAGAAATTAACTCAGTATTTCTGGCATGAAAAAAAAGTGAGAACTTATGTTGCCGACTTATCTTCGATGGAGGAAGTAAAAACGGTTTCGAATACGATTCTGTCCGACATTGATGGAATTGATTTGTTAATACATAATGCGTCTTGTGTTAGCTCAGCACGAATTGTGACCAACGATGGATTTGAGATGCAATTGGCGGTTAATTACCTGGCCCCTGTCTTGCTAACGGCAAAGTTGCTTCCATTGCTGAAACGAAAACAAGGAACAATTCTCTTCATTAATTCAAGGGCGCACAAACGGGTAAAATTTGATATTTCAGATTTACAATTGGCCCAAGATTATTCTCTATCTAAGTCGTATAACCGTTCAAAATTGTACTTGGTTATGTATGCAAAGCGCTTATCGGAACTACTTGTGACTGAGGGAGTCAAAGTTCAGACCGTGCATCCAGGCTTAGTAAATACCAAAATGGGAGAGAAACAGTGTAATATTTTTCATCGAACGGCATGGATTGTTTTAAAACATCTTGGTAAAAGTCCTAAATGTGCCGCAAATAATATCGTAAGAATCATTGGTTCCTATGAATTCCGCGAAACATCTGGTTGCTTCTTTGGACCCAACGTGCAAGAAACCCCAGCATCGGTAGTCAGAGACCATGAAGCAAAACACAATCTTTGGGTGTTGACTGAGAAAACACTACAGACTTCCATACTTTAGTAAAAAATAATTTTGATGACATCAGAAGCTGAAATTCCGGTTACTCAGAGTATTCATTACAAGGTAAGACAAGAGTCCATTATGGTAAATGAAGAACACCATCAGTTTTTTTTAAAGAATGGATGGTTTATAGCCAAAGATGTAGTGAAACCAGAAGAGATTTTAGCATTTCAAAATGTATATAATCAAGTGGCGTGCACGGAAGGGTTTGAATTGTCGGATAAGTTCCTCAATACTGGGTGCATGGTTAATGAGCAGGTTAGAGTTCTAACCATGGATGTTATTCGTAAACAGGAGGGGTTAATATTTCCGCGAATTTTTAAAACGGAAATGATTGAACCCAAAACAGGAGGGGCATTTGCGGTTAAGCCACCACACGAAAACAGTGAGCTTGGGATTCATCAAGACGCCAGTTTTATTGATGAAGAGAAAGAATACAGTCTCTTCATTTGGATACCTTTTGCCAATGTAGGTATGCAGGATGGCCCAATGTGGTTTTTGCCAGGTAGCCATTTGTGGGGCAATACACAGCGGGGATTTGGTGTGCCTTGGCCATTTGGTGCCCATGAAGATTTGATAAAGAAATATATGGTTCCATTAACAGTTAACGCGGGTGACGTGGTAGTTTTTGATCCGGCAGCAATTCACTTTTCTTCGCCAAATTATTCAGATAAGCTTCGAAATGCGATTTCTATTTCAGTTGTCAAGAAAGACCCTCAAATAGTTTACTATTTCCATGACAAGGAAGAAGGCGAAGACAGTATGGGGATGTATCATATTACAGAAGAATTTTTTAAAGGGCATGACTTCGTTTCAAAGCCAGATGAAACTAAGTGGCCCAAGAAGATTGTGCCCTATAGAAGGTTCAATATGTCGTCAGAAGAAATCAAACGTTTGATTGAGCGGCATTTACCTGATAATCAAGGATAATTATATTATTTAGGCAATCCAAAGTAGTGGAAAAATGGTCGGGTAATAAAGTAGCACTGCTGCTGACATCAGGTCTGTTCTGTTTGGCTTACATCATTTGGGGTTGGTGGACAGATTCTTACCAGACCATGTATGATTTTGCTATGGCTGGTGAACTTACCGAGTTTCATTGGCCAAGTGGTAATGCATTACCTGAATACATGCCAGGCGGAACCTGGGTATTTAACCACCTAACCAAGTTACTTCACATACGTTGGATATCATTTATAATGAACGGCTTGCTGTTCGTTTCGGTCTTCCTAATCTTTCGATTGCTTTGGGAAAGAACTGCCGGTGTTCCGCGATGGAACAGATGGGGCATTTTACTCTTTTTTGCAGGTTTTTTTATTGAATCAATAGTCCTTTATCACATGGTGCGCACAACCATGTTTGTGGGTATAGCTGCAGTTGCATGCGTTGTGTTTCGTTCAGACAATGAAAGGAGTTGGTTCAAATGGAAGGATTTACCTTATATATTCCTGTTTGGAATTGCCATGTGGATTCGATGCAACGTTCATCTGTTTGTGTTAGTTTTTCTGAGTTTTGGTCTGTTACTACACGGTAGGTCATTGAAGCCATTGACATCGTTCTATATTCTTTTTGTCGTGGCCTTTGGATATTATGTGAATACCGTTTTTATGACTGATTATTCCCATAGTCCCCATTTCTCCTTTATGTATGACTGGGAGTTTAAACTCTACCATGTTGGAAATTATGAGAAGGTGTTAGATTTTTCTAAGATGGAAGGAGATTCGATAAGATACCTTGCAGCAACACATGGAATTTTAGGAGACGAGAAACATGTAAACCAAGAATTTTTTGAGCGGATTAACGCATTTGGGAAGTTTAGCAGATTTGGTCCAGAACAATTGAAACGTGCGGGTGGCGTATTCCTACATTCAATGAGCGAAAACCTATATTATATCATTGCGGATATTCTGTTACTGCTGTCATATCTTGTGCTTGGAGGAGAAGGAATTAAAGGATTTCGGTATAAAACCTTGCTGTTGTTTTTTGCTTTTTATGGAATTGTTCTAGCGATTTCAATTCTTAAGATGGAAAATAGATTTTTGGTGCCCTTTCAAATGGTGTTTCTGTTGTTTATCGTGCTCAAACACAAGCCGTATTTATTTTACAAAGGAAAATACATATGGTTGTTATTGGTGTTTCTTTTAATAGATACTCCTTACACGATGTATGGAACGCAGCAGAAGATAAACTATGCTAAAGACCGCTATTATGATTATCGCAGTACGATGGATTATATAGGAACCAATTATCCAGATCAAATAGTTGTTTTTAATGGGGTTATAAACCCTCAAAGCAGACCGTTTGAAGTTTTTTCGGAGCGTAAGTATTTTAGTGAAATTTACTTCTACAACTATTATGCAGTAGCAGTTTCTCCAACCTTCAGATCTTATTTGGAGGAAGAGTGTTCTTGTGATGCGGGTACACTGTATGAATTTTATGAGTATCTGTCCAATAGGAAAGAAGAAGTTATACTGCTTGATAATTCAGAGCGAATGGATATTCTGAAGAAATACCTGAGTGTTATCTCAACGCCCACTTATGGATTTGAACGCGTAGATGTTCCTGATTCTGTCTCTCAAAGCCTTAACAATATTGGGTATCAAGGAGACAATGTAGTTTACAGGCTCACTCGAAATACTGACTGATGAAAAGCTGTTTATTCAGCCCATTCTAAAGGAAACCTAATAGGAAATGAATTTGCTGCATTAGCAATTTTATCATTAAAAAAAGACCCATCCGATTTAATTTCAACTGAGACAACATTTGTCTCCTTCAGATAGGTTACATCGTCTCCATCTCCGAAGAGTAATGATATTCTGAAAGTTCCAGTATTGAGAAGTGGGGATGGAAAGGAGACTCGTTTTTTGTAAAGGCCTTTTTGCGCAGGTGCTGTCTTGTGATTGGTTTTGAACATTGGCGAATCTATCAGAACAGGTCCATGGTTGTTGGCAACCGTGAGAAGAATGTCTAACAGTAGGTTGTTTTCTAAAACTTCAAATTCGAATATAAAATCGAACGATTCATTCACAGAGAATGATTTCTGTTCCGGTAAACATTTAGCTGATATTAAGCGCACTCGCGCATTTTCTTTTGACTCTTCTTGTTTGCCTCTGTTCTGAGCGTAAAAAATAGAAACGGCATCTTCCACACAACCTAGAAATGCAGGACGACCATATTCTAGAAGTAAACATTTATTACAGTACCGTGTGATTTCGCTAAAATCATGAGTGGCCATAATCACAATTCTATTTTCGCTAAAATATGTATCGAGGGTAGCGGTGATTTTTTCTTGAAATATTTGGTCACCTGCACTCAAGGCTTCGTCTAATATCAGAATGTCAGAACTCAACTCTTTCATTAAACCGAATGCTAGACGTAGTTTCATCCCAGAAGAGTAGTTCTTCAGTTTGACATCACCAAAAAGTTCAAGGTCAGCAAACTTGAGGATTTCTGGAGTTTTTGATTTCACATAACTACTTTTATAGCCTAATACGTTTCCATAGAACAGCAAGTTTTCGATACCAGTAAGCTCAGAACTGAATATGGAAGATTGCTCAAGAATTGAAGTAACAGAACCTGAAATTTCAGCTTCGCCTGATGTTGGTTTTAAAATCCCTGCAAGTATTTTAAGTAAAGTTGATTTACCTGCACCATTCAATCCTATAACGCCTAAAACGTCACCTTCTTCCAATCGAAAACTGATGTTTTCTAATGCAACAAGCGAATCATCGGTAAAGTGACGACCAGAGTTTTTGATGCTTTCTGTAGCAAGATTGTTCTGGAAAACGAACTCCTTTCTCAAGCTATAACATCTAACGTAGGCTGGCATGTTCTTTTCTGAGATTGAGGTAAGTTTCTTCGCTTATCAATTCTAGGGTGTGATGGTCTTTTCCATCGAACTTCATGCTTTTTGGTTCCTCTCCACGATGATCAACATAATCTAGATAAAATTCCGTATTGTCAATAACGTAACGATCTGCAAATACATCTCCTTCTTTTAGAAAATGATAGTGAATTGGAGCATTTTTTTGAATTAAAGAAAGACCAAGAGATACTCTTGCATCTACATTATTGTTGAACGTAGAGCAATGCAAAATTCCATGATGAAAGAAAACGCATTCCCCAGCCTTTAGAGGAATGTCAACCACGTCTCTCTGAATTTGACTGTAAAGATTGCTATAATGCTCTGGTGTTCCACTTCCTCTAATCGTATCTCTAAATAAATGACTTCCGGGTAACATTTGAATGTTGCCATTTTCTCCGGTTGTATCTATGAGTGGACACCATGCATTTAGAGACCAATATTTTGTTTCATCAACGAAGCTCCAATCTTGATGCGGGGGTATTTGGCCCCTTTCACCAGTCGGTTTGATTACAAACATGCCACCAAACGCATGGTAATCCATAAAATGTTCTTCCAATGAATTTTGAAAAGCGCTTATTATCGCAGACTCAATCATTAGTTTGTAGTTCCTGTCGCTGCTGAAATATGATTTGTAAAATCCTTTTGGGTCAGTTGGATGCCATCTTTTGTATAAGGAGCTGAACTCTTCCACTTGTGAAGCACTCAGAACCGGCATTGTAACATATCCATCAACCACAAGCTTTCGGTTGAGCTCCGGATTCTTCATTATTTTGTAGTTCGGTATCTTAAGCATGCCGTTCCTTAAAATTTTAGTCGCATTAGTTATTTATGTAAAGATGAAGTTTTTGGCACATGTACAGACATAAGTTAGATCAGAAATTCTAGAAGTTATTTGAATTCGAAAGTATCTTTGAAGCAAAAGAATTTAATCGAAAAAGGGTTCAAGTCGGCTAGGAAACTGTGCCGTTGATTAAAAATCGTAACGTTGTGAAATCCACCTGAATGAAACCTGTGTCAAACCGCATTAAACGATTGACAGAATGGTGGCGGCCGAAAGCAGGTGTCTTGCTTTCCATTTCACTTTTCTATCTCACTATTTGGGAAATTCCGTTCGTTTACGGGGGGGCAATACTGTTCTATTCAGTTATCACACTTGTTGGGTTTGGAGTTGTTGGTTATTTACTTAATGACTGGGCCGATGTCGATGACGACATGAAAGTTGGCAAGGTTAACCTTCTGGTGAACTTGCCAATATTTACGCGAATTTTCTTATTCACTATCGCTTTTGTACTTACCTCGCTTCCGTGGTTTTTTTATTTCGAAGCTGATTTATTTAGTTGGCTCTTAATTGTATTGCAGCTTAGTTTGATGGCAATCTACCCACTAAGACCGTTCAGGCTTAAACGATTCCCTAAAGTTGCCATAGTAATTGACTCGTTGTATGCATTTATGGTGCCAGCCATTTTGGCATGGCACACATTTGACATAACCCTTTGTGTTAATTCTACGGAACAAGCACATTTTATTTTACTGGGAACATGGATGTTATTTACTGGATTACGTCAGATTCTTAATCATCATGTTGTTGATAAGGCAAATGATAAACGAACAAAAACACCCAATTTGGCACTTATTTATTCGCCAATCACGATAAGGACAATCATTGAGTCGGTGCTGTTCCCAATTGAACTAATAGCCGCAATTGGATTCTTTGTGGCTGTCGGAAGTTTCTCGGGCTATTTTTCACTCGTGATGGCATTAGTAGCAGGATTCTCTGGGTATTTAATGCGATTTGGACAGGGAATTGGTTTTAGAGTAGGTTTTAATCGAACGTCATTTGACCGGTTCTCATCTTTTTGGTTGGGTTTTATTTGTTCAGTAATGCTTGTTGTGTCCGAAATTGAATATTCGATAGTAGCCACAGCTTTTCTTTTTCTTTTTTCTGATATTTTTTTTCATCCTATTCTAAGAGTGATTATTAAACGAATCAATGATATTACCGTTAGAGCCGTGATGCTTCCTTATCGACTCGCTTCGTTAAGCTTTAATTGGACGTTATATTATTTTAGAAAATGGATTCTACAGTGGAGCGAAGAGCGAAACTGGGGTAAACATTATGATAAGCATTTGGCTGATGTTGAACTGGAATCCCGAAGAAGAAAGGGAACCGTTGCAGTTTTTAATCAGAACTATGATAAATACACAGAAACTTTCGTTCGTGGTCATATTTCGCATTTAGCTTATGAGGTTATTTCTTTCCATGGCTGGCCATCACCAATTCATGTCAATAAAATGGAGAACCTAGTTTCGGACGAAGCATTTCTGCAAAAGGCAAATTATCGGGTTTGGGACTTATTGGATATTGATGTCAGTCAACAGGAGAATTCGCTCATTGCTAAAAGATTGATGAATGAAAATGTCAACGTCATCCTTGCTGAATTCGGAACAATGGGAAATCGATTGGTTCCTATTTCTAAAATGACAGGAATTCCGATGGTCTGCATTTTTTATGGTTATGACGCATGGAATCGGGATGTTTTAAATGAGGTTGATTACTGCGACTTATTTGAGAGTGCAGAAAAACTGATTGGAGTAAGCAATGACATCTGTGAAAAGTTGAAAGATTTAGGATGCCCAGTCGAGAAAATTCAATATTTGCCATGCTATGTTGACCTTAATTTATTCACCCCGGTAAAACGTGATTACGAAAAGTTGAATTTATTGGCTGTTGGTAGATTTAGTTCAACAAAGGCACCGCACTTAACCATTTTGGCATTCAATGAGGTTATAAAGTGCATTCCAGATGCTACTCTGACCATGGTTGGCGGTGATGAAGATGGGGAGTCATATGAGTTCTGTGTTTCGCTTATTCGTTCGCTTCAATTAGAACAAAAAGTTCGTTTGAAGGGTAAGCTTTCAGCTAAAGAAGTAATGTTATGCATGCAAGAAGCAACCATATTTGTTCAACATTCTATCACAACTCCAATCAGAGGCGATAAGGAAGGGACCCCGGTTGCTGTAATGGAGGCAATGGCATCAGGTCTTCCTGTTGTTGCAACTCGACATGCTGGAATTGCTGAAATAATTGAACACGGACAAACTGGAATTCTCGTTGATGAATTTGATTTTCGAAGTATGGCGAAAGAGGTAGTAGCCTTATTTTTAGCCAAGGATAAAATGATACTTATATCTTCGGCAGCAATTGAATCCGTGAGAAATAACAGACTGGTGTTCGGGCATGTTGATTATTTAGAAAAGCTTTTGACTGAAGTTATAAAAGATAAATGAAAAAGGCAGTTGTACTTGGAGCAGGAGGATTTATTGGTTCTCACTTAGTAAAACGTCTCAGAAGCGAAGGTTATTGGGTGACTGGGGTTGATTTAGTAAAGCCTATCTATAGTCAGACTGAAGCGAATGAATTTATTATAGGCGACCTTAGAGATGTTAATGTTGTGGAAAGCTCAATCAGTAAATCGACTGATGAGGTGTATCAACTTGCGGCTGATATGGGAGGAGCAGGTTACATTTTCACGGGAGCTAACGATGCCCATGTTATGCACAATTCTGCTCTTATCAATTTGCACGTTGCCCATAGGTGTGCCATTGCCAAGGTTGGTAAGTTATTCTATTCCTCATCAGCATGCGTTTACCCCGAACATAATCAGCTAGATCCAGAAAACCCAAGGTGCAACGAGGATTCTGTGTACCCAGCGGCACCCGATAGCGAATATGGATGGGAAAAACTATTTAGTGAGCGGCTTTATTTTTCGTTTAAACGAAATCATGGACTGAACACCAAAGTAGCAAGATTTCATAATATATACGGACCAGAAGGAGCATGGGATAATGGTAAAGAAAAAGCACCTGCAGCGATTTGCAGAAAAGTAGCTAAGTCTGCTCCTAACGGCACTGTTGAAATTTGGGGTGACGGAAAACAAACTAGGTCATTTCTGTATATCGAAGATTGCATTGATGCAGTTAGGGCACTTATGCAAAGTGATTTCTCTGGACCTGTAAACATAGGCTCGGAGGAAATGGTTTCGATAAACGATTTTACTCAGATGGTTGCAAAAATTAGTGGAAAACAAGTCAATGTTGTGAATATTGAAGGGCCAACAGGTGTACGTGGCCGTAGTTCAGATAATCGACTCATTTCCTCTAAATTGGACTGGGCTCCCAAATATGATCTTACTACGGGAATTACTATAACGTATAAGTGGATTGAAGAACAATTGAATGCCCAGTAAACAATTTGAGTTTTGGAAAATAACCAATTGAATTTTTAAAACTTCTAATCTTTCACTGATTTTTGAGTGGATTGCATATGCTTCAATACTGAAGCTGTTTTAGTTTTAACTGAGTGTCGAAACTCTTCTGTTTAGCATTAATTCTCTTATGGTTGAAAAACGAGTTGAATTCATGATTCTATTGAGAACTGTGCAGGCATTTTTGGTATGTCTAATGGTTTTGGGTGCAATTACTGTGTACACCGATTTCGATTTTTTCGGAATAAAAATCGGGTTTATTTTAACTGCGACCATTGAAGAAGTAAGAAAGGGTTATCCGAATTGGTTTAGTGAAATCTATCGTTTGGCACAAATTGTTAAATGGTCTGTTCCAGCTTTGTTTGTTGTAATATTTATGCTCTTTCGGCCATGGATTAGCTATATCGCTCAGGAACAAAATTTGCTCGATAGTGAGTTTCATAAGAAATCGCTGCTCTTGGCTGGGTCAATTATCATTGCACTATGTTTATCGGAAGTTTTGCTGCGTGCAGCAGGTTGGATACCTGGACAATTAACTTATAGTCCTTGGTTTAAACAAGTCGATAAACTGTATCCGTTAGACGGCTTTACAACTGATGTTGATGGAATTTTCAAGGTAGACACTTCTGTCTCAAAAAAAACGGTAGAACATTACCTGAATTGTAAAAAGTCACATAAAACATCGGACGAGACAATCAACTTTATAGATTGGGGAATCATGCCAGAAGTTGGTGTGATATGCCTGCAAAATAACTGGAAGCACAAGACTAACTCTGGTAGTAATGAATTCAAAGAAATGGTGAATCGAATCAGAAATCAAGGCTCAAAAACTTGCTTTGATTCGCTGATTACAATTTATCAAACAAATCCGTTTAATGATGATGGTTTTTATAGTATTCCGTTTTCATCAAATTGCCACGGAATGAAAAAGGTTTTACTCTTAGGAGACTCTTTTACATGGGGGCACTCATCAATAGATAAATCTGGCAGTTTTTCAAATACACTTCTTTCTAGAGGTTATTTGGTTTATAACACGGGAATAAGCGGAGTGGATGTTGCTCAATACAAAACAATACTTGAAAAGTATCTTGATGTCATACAGCCAGATATAGTGATAGCTAATTTCTTTATGGGAAATGATTTGGAGTATTTTCAAAGAAAGCCAAGCAAAGATTTTCCTATTATGTATTGTACAAACGCTGGAAATTTGATGACCTTTCAGAACGGAATGCAAGTATCAGGAATGGCCAATACCTATGCAGCGGTGGTAAATGGGCTTGTTGTTCCAGAGGTTAATAACCTAAATTCACTTGCAGCGAAAACTGTAATTGGTACACTTGTTTGGCGATTTTTGTCTCACATGTCAATGGTCGAATCGCACTTGCCAAAAACTATAGAAAGACCGAATGAACCGTTTTGCAAAATAGAACTTGAGAAAATGAGATTGTATTGCGAGCAAAGACAAATTCCATTTTTGCTAAGTGTAATCCCTCAATTAGTTAATGGAAAGTTGGAGGGAGCTCAAACTATAAATTCTTTGTTTTCAGAGTTGTCTTACGTTGAACCTGAAATGACAATCGACATGTACAATGGTATTGATGGTCATTTTAATGAGCAAGGTCACCAATTTTACGCCAATTATCTTGAGCAAATTGTAAAGAATAAATTCGCACTAAAGGAATTGATGGAAAACACCTCTAGATCATTTTAATAAACTGTACGATGCTGATTTAGTCGCAACTGGTGTTATGAAAAACTTGAAGAAACCGTTTCTCAGCGTAGTACTTGTTGGTCGTAATGACAATTATGGAGGGGATTTTAAAAATCGACTAAGTAGATGCGTTACTAATTTGCACCGTGTTTTGGTGAAAAAAGAAATATCCGCTGAAATCATATTCGTTAATTACAACCCTGTTTTAGAAAATGAACCCATTGAGAACTTTATTTCATGGCCAAAATCGGAGAAGGAAGTAAGTATACGGCTCATTACGGTTCCTAATGAAATTCATAAGATACTAGTTGCTAATAGAAATCGAAAAAATGTTCCAGTTTTGGAATATTTAGCTAAGAATGTTGGAATTAGAAGAGCGAAAGGGCAATTTATACTATCTATGAATCCAGATATTATCATTCCGGAATCAGTTTTAGTTGAATTGGATTTCCTGAAAGCAGATTGTTTTTACCGTGTGGATCGAGTGGATTTTAAACTTTTGAACAGTAGTACGAAAGTGGAGCTGGACCTAATAAAGAAAAATGCTTTCAAATGCTATCTAAAAGGATTTCAATATAGTTTGAATGGTTATAATCCATTCAAGTTGAAATTGATACGATATTTCAATTCTTTCAAACTTTTCTTCCATCTGAAAATTATTGTTTGGTTCGGATGTTTATTTCGATTAATCGGTTGGAAAGCAAATCCTCATAATGCGGAGTTTCAATTTCATTGTAATGTGAGCGGAGACTTTATGCTTATGCATCGTGACAATTGGTTTGAATTAAGAGGTAATCCGGAAGCTACATTCATGTCGTTGCATACTGATGCTTTAATGGTCATTATGGCCGCCACATCTGGGTTGAAAGAGAAAGTCTTAAGTAACCCTATTTTTCATCAGGATCATACAAGAAGGTACGATGCTTCAAAAGAATCAGATTCAGAATATCGACAAGTATATTTGGACTTTCA
Source organism: Flavobacteriales bacterium (assembly GCA_021741075.1). GTDB lineage: Bacteria > Bacteroidota > Bacteroidia > UBA10329 > UBA10329 > UBA10329. The sequence goes on from JAIOYO010000017.1 coordinate 40,326, forward strand.
ATTTCAGGCTCAAAGGATGATACGTGAGGCACGCCCAATCATAAACAACGACCTCGATTGGGGACTGAAAAACGAAATTCTTTTTGAAGTCCAGATTTAGTATGCATAGAAACCCTTATTTGTCTATTGTTGTAACTACTAGAAATGATAATCATGGTGGTGACCTGCTTAGGCGTACAACATGTTTTGTAAATGGGGTCTATCATCAGACTCAAAAGTTCCCATTCGAGGTGGAACTTATCATTGTTGAATGGAATCCACCAAGCGACAAAACGCTGTTGAAAAATGTTTTGCCAACACCACCGGAAGGAAGTAGTGTTGTCTTGAAGTATATCATAGTCCCTGAATCGCTGCATAACACCTATCGTATGAGTGATTCCTTGCCTTTGTATCAAATGATAGCCAAAAACGTTGGCATTGTGCGGGCGCAAGGTGAATTTGTTCTCTGCACCAATATTGATTTGTTATTTTCTGACCGATTGTTTGAGTTTTTATCCCAAAAACAACTAAAATCAGGAAATTTCTACAGAGCAATCCGGTCGGATGTTCCTCGGGAAGTGATGGATGTTGAGGGATTTGAGAATCAAATTCAATTTGCAAAACAGAACGTACTACACAGGCTTGGAAAAAGAAAAGGACATGAGTATTTATTCAATATCCCTGATTTCGTGTATGGTTTTTCCACGTTAGCTACCGTTCTGAATTTATTTTTCAAGTACCTTCTTTCTAAATTATACGAGGTAGAGCACTTTGAAATGCTTTCGTTAGACACACACGCCTGCGGAGATTTCACGCTTATGGCTAAATCAGATTGGCTTAAGATTGATGGGTATCCCGAACTTGATTTGTACTCCATACACGTGGATAGCATGGGATTGGTTGCAGCTCGAGCGCTGGGAATTAATCAGGTTATTCTCGAACCAGACTGTTGTTCATATCATATTTATCATGCTGATGGATGGGAATCCTTTAAGGACTCTCCCATCGATTTGGTAAAGTTTATTGAAAAACGCCCTGGTCTTGATTGGCATTCTGTAGATTCTACTGGAAAGTGGATGATTAAAAATAAAGTTGGATGGGGCCTGAACAAGCCAAACTGGGGTTGGGCCGACAAAAAATTTGATGAATATGTTTTTGGCAACTAGGTTTGAGCCATGAAACAAAAAATTGCTGTTGTTGGTGTTGGTAAACTTGGCCTATGCTTTGCACTCAATCTCGAAAAGGTAGGATTTGAAGTTTGGGGAATTGAATGCAAAACGAATTATTCGAACCAGTTAAAACAAAAAGATTTTGAGAGCGATGAGCCTTTTGTAAATGAAATGCTCTGTGCAGCAACGTCACTCGTTATTGAGGATGATATTGCCTGTGTTCAGAAAGAAAACATAAAAGACATTTTTCTAATGGTAGCAACTCCCTCATTGCCTGACGGAGGTTACGACCATTCTCAAATTGAGCGAGTTACAGACCGACTCATAGCACTCGGCAAATCAGACAATGTTCGAAACATCTATGTAGGTTGTACTACCATGCCAGGTTACTGTGCCCAGCTTTCAAATAAACTCGGTGCGTATGGTTACACCGTATCTTACAATCCGGAGTTTATTGCTCAAGGATCAATTATTCGAGATCAACAGTTTCCCGATCAGGTTCTTATTGGGGAATTCAGTCAGGAAGTGGGAGATAGGCTCGAATCGATTTATCGGTCATTTGTGAAGAGTAATGCTGCTTTTTGCCGGATGGACCCGTTGAGTGCAGAAATAACCAAATTGGCCACCAATTGCTTTCTCACTACAAAAATTTCGTTTGCTAACTCGATTGGCGACTTAGCAAAAACCGCTGGCGCTGACGTAGATAGTATTCTCAAAGCTATAGGTGCTGATTCTAGAATCGGAAGCAAGTATCTTAACTACGGATTTGGGTTTGGTGGCCCATGTTTTCCAAGAGATAATCGCGCACTTGGGAAATATGCTAACAGCGTTGGTTATCCGTTGAGGATAAGTGAAGCTACCGATATGGTAAACGAAGAGCATTTTCAGTTTCAGTTTCAACATTACTTAGAAAATACTTCTTCGGCCGAATTGGTTGTTTTTGATGGTGTCGCCTACAAGGCCGGGACAACGCAAATAACAGAATCGCAGCAGCTGCGGCTTGCAGTTGCATTAGCCAAGGCAGGCCGAAAAGTTGTTATTAAGGATTCGGCTGGAGTTATTGATCAAGTAAGCAAACTTCATCCCGAACTATTTAAGTTTGAAACAGCCGTTGAGGCTGCTGGCTGAAACGCTTTTTAGATTGCGATAAATAAGTTTTGGATGTCATTTTTAGAGAAAAATTGGGTTCCCTATTTGCTGATATTCACTTTAGCTATTGCGCAATATGCTAATACGCGAAATCACGATTTTGCATGGGACGATGTCATTGTCATTACCGAAAATTCTCGCGTTCAGAAAGGTTGGTCAGATATTCCCGAGCTTTTTGAAAATATTAAAAGCGGAAAGACAGAGAATAGGTACGGGTATCGCCCCATTTCACTTCTTTCTTTCGCTACTGATGTTGAGTTTTTTGGTGTTAATTCAAAAGCATCTCATCGCATCAGTATTTTACATTACGGCATACTGGTCGTTGTGGTGTTTTTCTTTTTGCAGACCATTTTCCCGAATAAAAAATGGTTCAATTTTTTGGTTTCAGTCTTGTTTGTTGTCCATCCATTACACACAGAAGTGGTTGCAAATGTCAAAAGTCGAGATGAGGTGTTGGCAATGTCGTTTGGTCTAGCAGCACTCGTTTTATTCTGGAACGGATTACTTAAGAGTAGTTGGATAAACTACACAATTGCCGGTGCTTGCTTGGTTCTCGCATTTTTATCCAAAGAAAATGCAGTCGTCTTTTGCGGAGTTGCTGGTCTGTTGGCTTGGTATCGATTCTCAAATATTTCGTTGAAAAATTGGTTGAAAATCGGTGCTCCAATAGCTATATTCTTTGCTGTTTTAGTTGCCATTCGATTCTTTGTCTATTCAGGAGTATATTTTCAGAATGACGATTTTGAGCTGTATACCAAGGGTATATTTCTTCAAGACGGTTTCGTGGGTAATCCGTTGTTTGGAATTGAGTCTAATTTTCTATTGAAGTATTGGAACATCATCTTTTTAAACGGACTGTATCTGACCAAATTTCTTGTTCCTTTTCCTTTGGTGCACGATTACGGCTACAACTACTTGTCTGTGGTTGGTTTTACTGATTTAAAGGCATGGCTTGCCGTGTTTGTGTTGATTGCTATGCTCTTATTTCTTTTCAAAGGTCTTCGAGAAAGAACTATTTATGGCTTCGGATTGGCTTTCTACTTTATGACGGCTTCCGTTTACTTGCATGTTGGAGGTTTGGCGCCAGATATTTTTGCTGAGCGTTTCATGTTTATGCCGCTTCTTGGATTGGCGTTAGTTTTTGTGGATATCCTATTAAGAATTGCAGGATATATGAAAAAGTCGGAAGTGGTAGTGGTGACAGTTGTGCTAATTCTTTCTTCTGGCTTTTTCGCAATGAGCTGGAATCGCAATGAGGCCTGGAAGGATAACCGAACCTTATTGGAAACAGACCTCTCCCGATTACACGATGGAGCCCGGGCAAATTACAATTATGCATTGCTGCTTCATGGTTTGTATTATCAAAGTTCAAAACAAGAACAGCTTACAATGGCTGATAGTATTTTGAAATATTATGAACGTACCATGAAAATAACGGATAGGTTGTATCCTGCTTATCTTGACCTTGGTGGCGCCTACATGGAGTTCCAGAAATTTGACGAAGCGAAAAAGATATTTCAAAAAGCAATTGATAAATACCCTCAGATTTCCGCTTCTTACGTTCAGATGGGTAAGTACTACATGACGCACAAGGAGTACGATAAGGCCATACCTAATTTCGAAAAGGCCATCGAAATGGGCGCTCATGGGTCAGATTATTATTACTTCTTAGCAATCTGTGAGTTTAATTCAGAAAATCATCAAAAGGCCATTGAAATCCTTAATAGAGGAGAGGCAGTAGACGTAAACTCTGGAGCTTACTATGCGTTGATTGTAAATCTTCATATGCGACTTGGCGAAACAGAAAAGGCGCAAAATGCACTGCAACGCGGATTAAATAGATTTCCGCAAAGCCAAGACCTAAACAACCTTAAGGCGACTGTTTCTAAGAAATGATGCCAATTCTTAAAGCCGATATTTGAGCACCGATGCATTGGCTGGAAAAGAAATATGTGATGTTTTTTGTAGTTGCGATTTGTAGTTTCCTACAATTCTCGAATACGCTGAATCACGATTATGCTTGGGATGATAAGATAGTCATACTCGATAATCCTGACGTAAAGGCAGGAATAGCTGGCTTGGGAGAAATCTGGCGCAAGCAACATTCAGATTATTTACACGATCAGTTGGGTTATCGCCCGTTCGTGCTTTCAACATTTGCATTGGAGCAGGAATTCTTTCCAATGAATCCGAAGGTCGGTCACCTAATGAATGTGGCCTATTTCTCCTTGTTGTGCATAGTCATTTTGCTTTTTCTACAGGAAATTGTTCCACAGAAATGGCGGTTTGAAGCATTTCTCGTTACCATTTTGTTTCTAGTTCATCCGCTTCATGTTGAGGTAGTTGCCAACATCAAGAGTCGCGATGAGATTTTTCAGCTTCTTTTCAGTCTACTCAGTGTTCTGTTTTATTGGAAATGGTTTCATTTTCGAATATGGTGGTATTTTGTGATTTCGCTTGTTTCGTTTGTGCTTGCCATTTTATCAAGAGAAAATGCAATCGTAACTGTGGGACTAATCCCACTTACCATTTTGGTACTAGGAGAAGGAACTTGGAAACATAAAGTAAAAGGTGTACTCCCGGTTTTGCTTTTGATTTCGGCAGGAGTGAGCATCATTTGGCTAAGTCAGCTGGGTAATGCAAGTAAAGCGGAAACTGAAGGAATGGGAATCGTTTATGAAGATTCAGATCTTGGAAACGGATTGTTCTATAATGGACTGTATGGACTTAAGCGATATCTCAACTTTAATCTTGTAATGCTTCGTTATCTCAAAAATTTCATTTGGCCTGTAGACCTGGTGTATTATTACGGTTACAACCATTTGAAACTGTACGAAATAAAAGATTCGGTTTCCATCATTGGTGCCATTGCAACTGCTTTACTGACCTTAGTAACGGTTATTTCCATAAATTATAGACGAGTATTTGCTTTTGGAGCGCTGTTTTTTTTCATCGCTATATTTCCGTTTCTGCAATTCGTTAATTACATGAACGATACCATGGCAGATAGGTTTGCTTTTGGTCCTTCGCTTGGCTTGAGCATTGCGGCTGTTTCGGGCTTAATCTGGATGCTTAATAAACTGTTCAGTAATGCAGAAAGGAAGCGAAGAATCGTTGCTGGAGTCTTAATCTTTTCGGTACTCGGATTCTATTCATTCCACACCTTTCAGCGCAATAAAGCCTGGAAGGATAATTACACACTTTTTAGTACGGACATCGTTAAATTAGACAATTGCGCTAAAGCTCATGAGCATTATGCAGATGTGCTCCACGAAAAGTACCTGAAAACGAATGATGCAAGCCTCATTCCACAAATCACTTACCATTACCAAGCAAGTATCGAAATAAGTGATAGAAGCTATTACTCGTTTATGAAGCTTGGTTCTAACTATGCCTCGTTTGGGAACCCTGAAATGGGAGTGCAAATTCTACGCAAAGCCGTTCAGCTTTTTCCTAATCAGGCTGATCCAAATTTCTATCTCGGCAGTGCACTATTTCAGCAGAAAAAGTATTCGGAAGCAATTCCTTACTTCAAAAAAGGCATTGAGTTTTCTCCTCGAATTTCGGATTCACATGAACTGTTGATTAGGTCGTATGAAGCGATTGGAAATTTGGATAGTGCACTAGAAATTGCTACAAAAGCGGCTTTGGTTTTTCCCGATGATATCAAGATCAGAGATGCCATTTGCGATGTGTATTTTGGATTGAACGAGTATGATCAAGCTTTTTCTCATGCAGATACGTTACTTTATATAGCGGGATTAAATCCAATTTACTGGAAAAAAGCAATCGGTATTAGGCAATTGGCAGGCAGAGATGACTTAGCAAATACTCTTTACCGAGCTGGACTTGAAAAAGGTGTTTCTTTCGATAACTGACCGTTATTTGTCGATAAACCAGTGTGATTTAATCGAACAATTACTTGGTCAAAAAAAAAAATCAGCTTCTTTACAAGTTGAAAACAGCACCCCCTAAATCCATAATAGTTTTTTTATGAAAAGAATTTTTACGCTAGTCGCTCTTGTTTTTTTCCTTGGCTTTTCAAAAAGCGTTGTAGCACAATGCTCATGGATTGCTGGTAGTTCTCCAGCGCCCAATGCCGTAGTATACCAATATGGTGAGGTGGTTCCGAATGCTGGTTGCGGAGTGTTTTCGGACATTACGAACTATAGTCCAGGGAGAAATTTCTTAATGCGTGTTTTGGCTGGCGGAAGTTATTCTATAAGCACTTGCAATAGTCCAGGGTTTGATTCTCAATTAACCAGTTACCAAGGTGTTTCGAACAACGGATCTGGAAATCATTTTGCATATAATGATGATAATGGGCCGATTTGTTCTGGGTTGTCAGCATCCCTCACAATTACACCAACCTTTACAGATTACACTCGTGTGCAGGTTAGTCAGTTTAGTTGCCTAGCAGCCGGTAGCGCGTCAATAACTGTTTCTGTTCGACAGAACAACAATCTCAATATTACATCGAGTGCTGCTGATATGTGTGTTGGGCAAACAAGGAACCTAACAGCCACTCCAGCATCTGTTTCCGGAACGCTTGTTGCAAATTATGGCAACCGAGGAACATTTTCAGGGACTGGAACAAGCGGCACAAATGGTTCAGTCTTCACCGCTCCTACACCGGCAGGTGCATCGCAGGTTTATACCATTACCTACACGTTTGGATTTTGCACAACAACTCAGAATATTACTGTTTACAGAAATCCTACTGTGGCCAATGCCGGAGCAGATCAAGTAATATGCGGTACTTCAACTTCTATTTCAGGAAATACACCAACCTATGGAACGGGTCAATGGACACTCGTTGGTGGGTCTGCTACCATTGCACAGCCAAGTAATGCTACAACCAATATTAATATAACAAGTGGCAATTCTGCTACCTTCCGCTGGACAATCACCAATGGGCCTTGTGCTGGTTCTTCAGATGAAGTAACTGTATTTCGAGATAATGTTCCTCCAACTATTACCTGTCCGTCAAATCAGACAACCACGGTTACATCTGGAACATGTTCTAGGTCAATTATTGGCCTAGATGCTTCGGTTTCTGACCTATGCGGAACAAACCCTTATACGTTTAATATGACTGGATCTAACACTGGCTCCGGAACCGGTAGCGTAAGTGGAAATTCGTTTAACGCTGGACTAACCACTGTTACCTACAGCGTCACCGACTTACAGGGAAATCCAGCTAGTTGTCAGTTTACAGTTACGGTAAACGATAATATTCTACCCACCATCACTTGTCCTTCAAATATTTCAGTTAATAGTACTACTGGGGTTTGCGGTGCGGCTGTCAGTTACGCAGCACTTGCGTTTAACGATAACTGTCCTGGAGCTACAGTCGCTACATTTTCGGGTCTGCCCAGTGGCGCTACCTTCCCTCTAGGAACGAGTAACGTAACGCTTAGGGTTAGCGATGTTGCTGGAAACGGTCAAAATTGTTCGTTCTCGGTTACCGTAACAGACGTTCAGAATCCAACTATTTCGTGTCCTACCACAGTCAATGTTAACACAACTGCGAATCTTTGTACAGCAACGGCAACGTGGACTGCTCCTGTAGGAACAGATAATTGTCCAAATCCTGTAACTGTTAGAACTACTGGCCCAGCGCCTGGTTCTTCGTTTCCACTAGGAAGTACAACTATTGGGTACACAGTAACGGATGCTAGCAGCAATGCGGTATCCTGTTCGTTTAGTGTTGTTGTTACTGATAACCAGAACCCAGTTATTACCTGTCCAAGTAATATCTCTGTTCCAGCAGCCAGCGGAACATGTGTATCCAATGTCAGCTACTCTACGCCTACAGCAACTGACAATTGCGGAGTGGCTAGTGTAACCTTGCAAAGTGGTGGCGCTAGTGGGTCTAGCTTCACGGGTACATCCACGGTTACGTGGAGGGCTACCGACAATGCCAATAGAACGGCCGATTGCAGTTTTACAGTTACCGTTACGGATTCGCAAGTGCCAACCATTACTTGCCCTGCAGATATTACAACCACGGCCGCTTCTGGAGTTTGTACTGCTAATGTCAGTTATCAAATCCCAACCGCATTTGACAATTGCCCAGGAGTTACAGCAACCAGAACAGCTGGTCTCGCAAGTGGAAGCGCATTCCCTATCGGACAAACAATGGTAACATACACAGCAACTGATGCTTCAACAAACACTACCAGCTGTTCTTTCAACGTCACAGTCACAGATAATCAAAACCCAGTCATTGCCGGTTGTCCTGCACCAAACCTTTCTTTCAATAATGATCCAGGACAATGCAGTTATGTTTTCAATTACACAGAACCCACTGTTACCGACAATTGCCCAGGCGCAACTATAACGAGAACGGCAGGGCTAGCGCCAGGATCGGCATTTCCTGCCGAAACCAACACTACTGTAACTTATACTGCAACTGATGCAGCCAACAACACGGCAGTTTGCACTTTTATAGTTCGAGTTGAAGATGTTCAGAATCCGTCCATTACTTGTCCTGCTAATATTACAGTAAACAACAGTCAAGGACTTTGCGGAACTGCCGCAGGTATAGTTTCTTTTCCGAATGCTAGTTTTAGCGATAACTGTGCTGGAACAACATTGCAACAAACTGCAGGTAACGCAAGTGGGGCAACATTTAGTGTTGGAACACAAACAGTAACATTTGTGGCAACCGATGCTGCTTCAAATACCAATACATGTTCGTTTACTGTAACCGTCAACGACAATGAAGCTCCTATTTATTTGGTTTGTCCAACCAATTTTACGGTAAATACTGGCAATGGAATTTGTAACGCAGTTGTAACTTATCCTACAGTATTGGCAAATGACAATTGTGGAGGAAGTGTTGCTCCAGTAATGACCACCCAAGGCACGGCAAGTGGTTCAGTGTTTCCGCTAGGTCAAACAACTGTTACTTACACAGCCACTGATGCATCCAGTAATGTCGGAACTTGTTCTTTCGTGGTTACTGTTAGAGATCAAGAAGGACCGCAGATTAATTGTCCATCTACGCAAACCGTTACGTTTGACGGAAACTGTCAGTATCAACTACTAAATTATCTTGGTCAGGTTAGTTTCCTTCAAGATAACTGTGATATTCCGACTTTAGTTCAAAGCCCTGCAGCTGCTACCACAATAACAGGTAGTACCCAGATTACCATTACAGCAACAGATTTGAGTAACAATAGCTCAAGCTGCAATTTCTTTGTGAATCCGAATGATGTGGTTGACCCAGTGGTTACTTGCCCATCTAATCAGGAGGTTCCTGTAAATTCAATTTGTCAGTTCACTCTTCCAAATTATGTGAATGCAGTTGCGACTGACGATTGTGACCCGAATCCAACCGTGACGCAATCGCCAATTTCTGGGGCAATTCTTACTTCGACAACTGTGGTTACACTGACCGTTGTTGATGATGCAGGAAACAGCAGTACCTGTACGTTTGATGCAGGACCTCTTGACGCCACTAATCCTGTCATAAGCTGTCCAAGTAATCAATTGGAGGTGTTTAATACAAATTGTCAGCTTTCGCTTCCGAACTACACTGGGTTGGGAACGACTTCTGATAACTGCGGTGGAACACCAACTGTTACTCAGAGTCCGGCAATTGGGGCCATTATCACATCTCAGACTGTAGTTACTTTAACTGCCACGGATGGAAGTTCAAATCAAGGAGTATGTACTTTCAGTGTCATCCCAAGCGATAATATTCAGCCAACAATTACATGTCCTGTAACTCAAAATGTAGCTTTCAATTCTAATTGTCAGTTTACTGTTGGAAATTACGTGAGTTTAGGAACGCCTTCGGATAATTGCGATGTCAATCCATCGGTTACTCAATCCCCAGTTCCTGGAACGTCCATTTCTGGACCGACTACGGCTTCACTTACAGTGACAGATGCAAGCGGAAATACGGGAACCTGTAATTTTCAGATTGTACCAACGGATCAAACGGCACCAAACATCACGTGCCCAGCAGATCAACTAGTTAATCTAAATGGCAGTTGTGAACGTGTGCTTCTAAACTATATGCCCCAGGCAACAGCAACAGACAATTGTGATGGAGCGCCAGTTAAATCTCAATCTCCTGCAGCTGGTACAACCATTACAGCGAATACAACTGTAACCATTAACGTGGTTGATAATGTTGGAAATACCAATAGCTGCTCGTTCTTGGTTGAAGTGCAAGACGTAACTCCGCCAACCATAAGTTGTGGAGGTAATATCAACGTCAATTTTAATCCCAATTGTCAGTTTGTAGTTGGCAATTATGTGAGCACGATAACTACCGCGGACAACTGTGGAGGTAATCCAGTAATCACCCAGAGCCCAGCTTCGGGAACTACTATTACTGGATTGACCACCATTACCATGACGGCAACAGATGCAAGTGGAAATGCTGCAAACTGTACGTTCAATATTAATCCTATCGATAACCAAAATCCAATTGTCACCTGCCCAGCAAACATCAATGTAAGTTTCGGTGCTTCGTGTAATTTCACATTAGCCGATTACACTGGTTTGGCTACCGCAACCGATAATTGTGACGTTTCAGTTGCTAAAACTCAAAGCCCTGGTTTCGGAACGGTAATTACTACATCAGCCACCGTAACCATTACAGGTACCGATGATGCAGGAAATACAGGAACCTGTTCTTTTGCAGTAATTCCGGTAGACAATACAATTCCAACAATTACTTGCCCTGGAAATCAATCGGCAGCCTTTTCGACTTCTTGCAATTTTGTACTGCCTAGCTATGTAGGATTGGCTAGTGCCTCTGATAACTGCGACAATAGCGTTCTTATTACTCAATCGCCCGCGGTTGGAACTACGATTACTGGTTCTCAGCAGGTTACGCTTACTGGAGTCGACAATAACTCAAATAGCGTTTCGTGTGTGTTCAGCATTATTCCTATTGATAATACGCCTCCGGTTATTACATGCCCTGCAAATCAGCCTGCTTCGTTTAACGCACAATGTCAGTTTGCAATTATCAATTATACAGGATTGGCATCCGCGTCTGATAATTGTGGAGGCACACCTGTTATTACCCAATCTCCTGTTTCAGGAACATCTATTGCCACCACCAGTCCTGTTACTCTTACAGCAACAGATGCAAGTGGAAACACAGCTACTTGTTCTTTCAATGTGATACCTGCCGACATTACTATGCCAAGCATAAGTTGTCCTGGAGATCAAAACGTCAACTTCAATGTAAGTTGTCAGTATAATTTACTTTCGTACACGGGGCTAGCTAATGTGAACGATAACTGCGACCCAGCATCAGTAGTTACCCAAAGTCCTGCTTCAGGAACTCCAATTTCAGCCACCACGGTAATCACGCTTACTGCTACCGATGCATCGTCTAATGTCAATACATGTTCGTTCTCTGTAATTCCGGCAGACAATACCAATCCAAGCATAACATGTCCTGGAAACCAAAGTGCCAGTTTTGACGCTGGATGTCAGTTTGTACTGCCAAGTTACACTTCATTGGCTTCTACAACAGATAATTGCGATTTGACACCGACCATTTCGCAAAGTCCTATTGTTGGAACAGTCATTTCCGGAGCTCAAGTTGTTACCTTAACTTCTAGCGATGACAACGGAAACATTGCTACCTGCACGTTTAGTGTGAACCCGATTGATAATGTGGTTCCAATAATTTCTTGTCCAGGAAACCAAGTCATCAGTTCCAATGTCAATTGCGATGTGGTGATTCCTGATTACACATCAAGTTCAACAGCTTCAGACAACTGCGATCTATCACTGGCTTTCTCACAATTACCCGGATCAGGAACCATTATCACCGTGGCTACTACCGTAACAATTACAGTGACGGACGATAGCGGCAATGATGCCGATTGTTCATTTTTGGTAACTCCAGCCGATAACAATAATCCAAATATCACTTGTCCAGGTAATCAAATTGTCAATGTGGATGCTACATGCCAATTCTTAATGGTTGATTACACAGGCTTGGCAACTGCTACGGATAACTGTAGTGCTTCGCCAACGGTTTCGCAAGACATTAACGTAGGCACTCCCGTTGTTGGGACCACCACGGTTACATTAACAGCAACTGATACGGATCTAAATACTGCTTCGTGTACGTTTGATGTTGTTCCTGAAGATGCCACTGCGCCAGTCGTTTCATGTCCAGTTGCCCAGACTGCTGCCTATGGCGCTCAGTGCCAACTCGTAACGCCAGATTACACCAGCCTAGGTTCAGTTTCTGATAATTGTGATTCAGGATTGAGCATTTCTCAATCTCCTGTTGCAGGATCGGTTATTGGAGGCAATACAACCATTACCCTCAGTTCTATTGATGGTGCTGGTAATGTCGGAACATGTACGTTCAGCGTTACTGTGTCTGATCAAACAATGCCATTTTTAGCATGTCCTAGCAATCAGGTAGAAGCAGCTGATGCTAATTGTCAGTTTACATTATTGAACTACGTTTCCTTTGCTACGGTAAGCGACAATTGTGATGCGCCTCCATTCACAGTGACGCAATCACCAGTTGCTGGAACAACCATCAACGGAAATACAACTGTTCAATTATCGGTAACAGATATTGCTGGAAATAATGCCACTTGTACGTTTGATGTACTTCCGGATGATGTAGTTGCACCGGTTATTACATGCCCGGCAGGTCAAACTGCCAGCGTAGGTGCAAACTGTAGTTTCTCGCTGCAAGATTACACGGTTGCTACTAATGCTACAGATAATTGCGATCAAGCGCCAATCTTGGTTCAAACGCCTGTAGCTGGAACAACGTTGACGGCAAACACATTGGTTACATTGACTGCCACGGACATAGCTGGAAATGCGGCTAGCTGTAGTTTCAACGTGACTCCTGTTGACGCCACCATTCCAAGTGTAGCTTGTCCTGGCAATCAAACGGTAAACGCTAATCCTACCTGTGGATTCAGTGTAGCGGACGTTACTGGCTTAGCCACCATTAGCGATAACTGCGACAACACTCCATTCATTACTCAGAGTCCTGCTATTGGTACATTAGTTACTGGAACAACAACCATGACGGTAACTGCTGTAGACGATGCAGGAAATTCTAATTTCTGTACGTTCACAATTACTCCAATTGACATTACAGTGCCAACAATTCAGTGCCCAAGCAATTTGAATGTTAGCCTTGCCGCTACTTGTGATTTTGTGTTAACCGATTATCGTTCGCTAGCAACTGCAATTGATAACTGCGATAATAGTCTCACACTCATTCAAAGTCCTGCTTCTGGCACAACAGTAGGAGGTTCAACGGCTATTACGCTCACTGCGCTGGATGATGCAGGAAACAGCGCCACGTGTACATTCAGCGTAATTCCTGCCGACAATACTGCTCCAACCATTACATGCCCTGCAAATGCCTCGGTAAATACGAATGCAAATTGTCAGTTTGTTCTTCCGAGTTATGTAGGTCAAACAAGCTCTTCTGACAATTGTACCACAACTCCAGTGGTAACTCAATCACCAATTTCCGGTTCGTCAATTGGCGGAGTAACTACCGTTACCATGTCTGCTACAGATGCGGCTGGTAATGTCGGAACGTGTTCATTTGTACTCACTCCTGTTGACAATCAAGTGCCTGTATTTGCCAATTGTCCCGTAAGTTTCCAACTAAACAACACGCCTCAAAGCTGTGGTGCAATTGTGAATTATGCTGCGCTTTCTGTATCTGACAATTGTGCTGGAGTTCTAACGCCAATTCAAACGGCTGGCGGGGCAAGTGGCTCGGTTTTCCCGGTTGGAGTAACGGCAGTTTCGTTTACTGCAACCGACAACAACAACAATTCTGCTACCTGTTCATTCAGCGTAACTGTGGTAGATTCCGAAATTCCAACAATAGTTTGCCCTTCTAATATTTCGGCAAATGTGAATCCAAACACTTGCGGTGCAGTCGTTACGTACGCACTACCAACAACTTCCGACAACTGCTCAATCGGTATAATGCCGTCTCTTCAAGTTGGTTTGGCCTCTGGCGCAACCTTTCCACGAGGAACAACAGTCGTTACCTATCAGGCAACAGATGTGGCTGGAAATAGTGCATCGTGTAGCTTCAATGTAACCGTAGTCGATAATCAGGCTCCTGTGATTACATGTCCAGCAAACATAACTACCAACGTATCGTCAAACAGTTGCCAAGCATTTGTTAGCTATGCACTCCCTACAATTTCAGATAATTGTGCTACGGGCTTATCACCAGTGCTGGCTTCAGGAATTGCTTCTGGCGCTTCATTCCCACTAGGAACTACCAACTTGGTGTACCAAGCAAATGATGGTTTCGGTAATAGTTCTTCGTGCTCGTTTACTGTAACAGTCAACGACAATATCGCGCCAATTATGTTCGGATGCCCAATCGACATAACGGTTAACGTAGCTCCTGGAACATGCGGTAGAGTAGTGCAATTTGCCCACCCAACGGCCACAGATAATTGTATTGGATCAATAACACCTTCGGTAATCGCAGGGTTTCCTAGCGGTTCGACATTCCCGATGGGACTAACCACCGTTACGTTTCAAGCCGTTGACGGTGCTTCAAATGTGGCTTCCTGTTCTTTTGATGTCACTGTTATTGATAACGAAGATCCAGTTATCACATGTCCTGCTAACATAAGCGTTTCGGTTAGTGCAGGTACTTGCGGTGCAACTGTTACGTATTCGGCTCCAACCGCCACAGATAACTGTACAACGCTTGTTGGCCCAACTTTATCTGCTGGTCAAGCATCAGGAACAATTTTCCCGGAAGGAGTAAATACGGTTTCTTATATCGTTGCGGATGGAAGTGGAAATACCGACAACTGTAGCTTTATAGTTACAGTAATTGATAATGAAGAGCCTACGTTAACCTGTCCAGCTGATTTTACGGTCAGCAACGACCCGGGTCAGTGTGGAGCAGTTGCCACGTACAACTTACCAACGGTGGTTGACAATTGCTCAACGGGAATGGTTCCATACGTAGTTATTGGTTCTGCTTCTGGTTCAATGTTCACTTTTGGACCTAACACCATTACCTACGAAGCGGCAGATGCTAGCGGAAACACCAATACCTGTACGTTTACTATTTCGGTCGAAGACAATGAAGCTCCTGTTTTAACTTGTCCGAACGATACATTGATTTCTTGTGATGCTACTGTTGCCTATGCACTACCTGTGGCAACAGACAACTGCAATCCAAGTCCAGTTCCGGTTCAGACTAGTCCGGCAATTGGGTTCACCTTCCCTGCTGGACCAACTAGCGTAATATTTACGGCCGATGATGGCAACGGCAATACAGGCACCTGTACGTTTGTAGTAACCGTAATTGATTCGACTGCTCCTGCAATAAGCTGTCCGGTAAATCAATACGAGCTATTTAACGCACAATGTCAGTTAGTACTGCCCGATTACACATCTTTTGGAACAGGAAGCGATAATTGCGATGCTGCTCCAACGGTAACACAATCACCAGCCATTACAAGCACAGTTACGGGCACTACTACCGTCACCCTTTCGGCCACCGATTTATCAGGAAACACAAGCACATGTTCATTTGACGTGATTGATGCTACGCCTCCTGTGGTCTCATGCCCGCCAAATCAAACGGTTAATTCGGACATCAACTGCCAGTTTATGTTGGAGGATTACACGCTCATTAGCACAGTTCTAGACAACTGCGGAGGTGCAACGCTTTCTCAGAGTCCAGCGGTTGGCACCATGATTTCTAATCAAGAAACAATCAGAATTACAGCAGAAGATGATTTTGGAAACATTTCGACTTGTACGTTCGAGGTTATTCTTGAAGACAACATCGCCCCAAGCTTGACATGTATTGGTAATCAGGTTGGTTTGTTCGATGCCAATTGTCAGTATCAACTTCCAGACTACACAAGCCAAGCCTTCTCGGCCGATAATTGCGATTTGACTCCAACAATCACGCAAAGCCCCGTGCCCGGAACGCTGGTTAGCGGAGCATCGGTTATTACACTCACATCAACCGATGATGATGGCAATAGCATTTCCTGCGCATTCAATGTCTCTCCAAACGATAATGTTGCTCCTGTAATTATGTGTCCTTCAAGTCAGCCGGTGGCGTTTAATGCCAACTGTGGATTCTCAATGCCAGATTTCACCAGCTTGGGAGTTGTAACAGACAACTGTAGCAACTCACCAATCGTTACTCAAGTTCCTGCTGTAGGTTCAAACCACACAACCAGCACTATTGTAACGCTAACCGCAAATGACGGAAATGGCAATACACAAAGCTGTTTATTCCTAGTTGTTCCTGTCGATCAAATGGCGCCATCTATCGTTTGCCCTGCGGATGTAACAACTGCGTTAAACGCCAATTGCGAGTTCATTCTTACGGATTATACTGCATTAGCAACAACAGACGATAACTGTTCAAATTCAATAGTCGTAACGCAAAACCCAACAATTGGGTCGGTATTGACTACTTCGCTGGTGGTAACATTAACCGCCAATGATGGAAACGGAAACACCTCTGTTTGTACGTTCAATGTTCAGCCAGAAGATGTGACTGCACCAGTTGTGGCGTGTGCGTCAGACCAACAAGTTCAGTTTAATCAAACCAACTGTAGTTTCCAGCTGGTGGATTACACTAATTTGATTACGGCAAACGACAATTGCGCAAACACTATCACCTATTCGCAATCGCCAGTAGCCGGAACAACCATTGCTGGTCTAACCACACTCACCCTCACTGCCGAGGATGAAAGCGGTAATACGGCTTCTTGTTCACTGCAAATCATTCCTGACGATGTCACACTGCCAACCATTACTTGTCCGGCAGATCAGCAGGTTAACTTGAGCGTTAATTGTGGTTTCACAATCCTCGATTACACAACCATGGCAACAGTTAATGACAACTGCACCATTGCCAGTGTAACCCAAAGCATTGCTGCCGGAACTGTAATTTCAAATACGGTTGCAATTACCTTGACAGCTACCGATGATTCTGGCAATATTGGAACGTGCGCGTTTAATGTCATTCCATTTGATGTTACCGCTCCATCAGTTTTGTGCCCGCAGGACATTCAAGTAAGCTTTGATGTTAACTGTGGATATAGTCTTTCCGATTATCAAGGATTAGTTCAAGTGGCTGATAACTGTGCTAATACGCTGATATCACAGCAGCCTGCAGAAGGCACGCTTATTTCAGGACCAACGGAAGTTGTTTTCACGGTTGTTGATGATGGCGGAAACAGTGCAACCTGTTCGTTTGATGTAATTCCGTCAGATAACCAAGCGCCAACAATTGTTTGTCCAGATGATCAGGAAGTTGCCTTAGGACCAAACTGTCAATACCCATTGGCAGATTATTCAGCTCAATCAATTATTGACGACAACTGCAGTGTCAGTTTGTCTACTTCGCAGTTTCCTCCTGTTGGCTCAGTCATTCTCTCAACCACTACAGTTACTATTTCAATCGAGGATGATAATGGAAACCAAGCGCAATGCTCGTTTGTTGTTCAACCTACAGATCAAACAGCCCCAATTATTACTACTTGTGCTCCTGGTCAAACAATAATAGCTTCATCAAATTGCGGAATAGTAATTCCGGATGTTCGAAGTCTGGTGTCGGCAAATGATAATTGTGATGCAACGCTTCAGATAACTCAATATCCAGCAGGAGGAACATCTTTTGTTGGAATCGGTTCCGGTGTGGCAATAATTGTTGTTACAGACGATGCTGGAAATTCAACTGAATGTGAATTCAACTTAACTGCCATCGACAACACAAACCCGATTGTAACATGTCCGCCAGCTCAAACTCTTGGTTTAAACGCAAATTGCGAGTTTGTAGTGCCTAATTACACTACAATGTCCTCGGCATCAGATGCTTGTGGAGCGGTTTCATTAACGCAATCACCAGCGGCAGGTTCGGTTATTACCTCTCAGCTTAACGCAACCATTATTGCCGAAGATGAGAATGGAAACACAGCTACCTGTACTTTCTTCGTTACGCCAATTGGAATGCAAGTTTCGGTACAAGGAGCAAATGCAACATGCAGCAATGGTAATAATGGTTCGGCAATTGTAACCGTTACTGGCGGAACACCTCCTTATTCGCAAGACTGGGCCGGATTTAACCCAACAGCATTGGCAGCAGGAAACTACGCTGTGATTGTAACGGATGTAAACGGATGTTCTGCAACAGGCAGCGTGACAATCGGGGGCGGGCAACCTTTCCAAATTGAATTAACTCCAAATGGAGTCGTAGAAGTTTGCGAAGGAGAATCTGTTCAGTTGAGCGTACCTTCTGGTTATGCGGCCTATAACTGGAGCACTGGAGCGACAGTTTCAACCATCAATGTTTCCAATGAAGCTACTTATTGGGTAAGCGTAACCGATGGAAATGGATGTGTAAGCAATACCGATACAACTGAAGTTGTGTTTTATACCGAAGTAGCTCCAGTAGTAGAAGTTGGTTCTAACGGACTACTTACTGCATCTAACGATACGGCCCAATCTTACCAATGGTATTTGAATGGAAGCCCAATTCCTGGTGCAACAAGCTACGTTCATTGCCCAACGGTAAGTGGCAACTACGTGGTTGTAATTGTTGATGCCAATGGATGCGAAGTAGAAAGCAATATCAACGAGTTAACCTTCAATCCGAACGCTCCTTGTCTGGTTGGTATAGAAGAATACGGCTTATCATTAAACATCTATCCTAATCCGTCAAATGGTCAGTTTAGTGTGAAGTACGAATTAAGACACGATGCAAAAATGGAATTAGCCGTGTTTGATATGCTCGGAAATCGAATCATCGAAACCATCCGCTTAAACCGTTCGAACGGAGTACAAATCGTTGATCTTACTTCACAAGCAGATGGCGTTTACTTGCTTCGTGTTTTATTGGATGATACAGAAATGATTCAGCAAAGATTGATTTTGGTGAAATAGTAGCCGTGAATACCTTTAGACGAACCCCGTTCATAAAATATGAGCGGGGTTCTTTTTTTGAGTTAGACTCTAGGTAAATTTGAGGTTTACTCCATGATAGTTTCGGTAACACATAACGGAAATTCGTTTGAGGCTGACTTAGACAACGGCATCGACCTTTCCGTTCCCGTTTCAGCCCAATCTAAACTAAACGCCTACCACGCCAACCCCGTAAAGATGGAGCCGTTTCAAATGGGTAATTGGATTGGAGAAGTTGCTCAAGGCGCAGCTGTTAACTACCGAAATATCACCTTCAACCCACACGGAAACGCAACGCACACAGAATGTGTAGGGCATATCGATAAAACCATTTACAGTATCAATCAACACTTCAAACAGTTCCATTGCGTGGCGCAGTTGATTTCTGTGAAACCCATTCAAAATCATTCAGGAGACCATCTCATCAATCCCAATCAATTACCGCCATTGCAAGGAACGGATGCCGTTGTTATTCGAACGCTACCAAACGACTCCGAAAAGCGAAATCGCAACTATTCAGGTTCAAATCCGCCCTACGTGGATGTCGAAACCGTCAAGAAATTGGTTTCCAGCGGCTGCAAACATCTCATTCTTGATCTTCCAAGTGTAGATAGGGAAGAGGATGGAGGTAAACTCTTGGGGCATAAGGCGTTTTGGAATTACCCAGATGCACCAAGAATGGATTGCACCATCACAGAGTTGGCCTTCATTCCCGATTCAATTACAGATGGTCTCTATCTGCTGAACTTGCAGGTTGCTCCATTTGAGAACGATGCAGCACCAAGTCGGCCCGTGTTGTTTGCGTTGAAAGCCAGCTGAAATTGTAATCTTTACCCTATGAACGTAGAGGAGTTTCGTGAATTTTGTCTCAGCCTAAAAGGAGTAGAAGAAGGCTTCCCCTTCGGACCCGAAACAATGGTTTTTAAGGTAATGGGAAAGATGTTCTGTCTATGTGGATTGGAAAGCAACCCGCTCCAGTTCAATGTGAAGTGCAATCCTGAGAAAGCAATTGAACTTCGCGAAGAATATTCAGGTGTAATTCCAGGTTACCACATGAACAAACAACATTGGAATACGATTGTGATGGATGGTTCATTTTCAGACTATCAAGCCAAAGACTGGATTGTTGATTCTTACAACCTCATTGCAGCTACGCTTCCGAAGAAATTAATAGCCGAATTGAACCAACTACCATGAAAGCGTTTTTTAGAAAAACCGCAAGTTATTTCTTGCAAGGTCTTTTGTTCATCACACCAATCGGTGTTACCATTTTCGTCATTCTCTGGTTTGTCAACCTATTAGACGATCTTTTTGAACCGCTTTTTGAAGGACTGTTGCCGTATCACGTCCCTGGATTTGGACTCCTTTTTTCCTTCTTTTGGCTAGCAATACTAGGCTATCTCATTGCTCACTTGGTTTCGCGTTCGGCCGAAACTTGGTTTGACGCGCTAATGAACCGTGCGCCCTTAGCTAAGGTAATTTACTTCGCGGTTAAGGATTTGATAACCGTCTTTTTTGGGAAAGAAGATAAGATGGGTAAGCCCGTAAAAGTGTGCGTGCAGCGTGATCCGGAGCAATACAAATTCGGATTCATCACGCGTCACGATATGACCGATTTTAAGCTAAGTAATGAGTTCATTTCCGTTTACTTCCCGTTTTCGTATGGTGTAATGGGAAATCAGATGGCAGTGCGTAAATCGGATGTAGAATTACTCGAAATGTCATCTTCAGAAGCAATGAAGTTTATTGTGTCGGGTGGAGTAGTGCAGAAAAACGAACAAGACACTTCAAAGACCTCGAAGTAACCGCACCACGTCTTCCTCGTTTGGCGATGCCGGGACCAAAACCTTCGAAATTCCTTTTGATTGAATGTATTCTTGTGTGGTATTGCCAATGGCGATAACGGTTTTCCCTTTCAGCGAAGCTTTTTTTAAATAGGATGCTGCGTTAGACGGACTCGTCAAAAAAACAAAGTCGGTTGCTGGAATGGAAACGTCTTCAACAAAAGTGGTTCGGTAAAGGGAAACAAAAAATCGCTGTGCTGCTGGAATAGCCGACCGAATTTTCTCCGAGCCACCTTCAGCGCCTGCAAAGAGCACAGAACTCTTCCCAATCGTTCTTGCTAGAGTATCGCCCAACTCATTCATATTACCCGTTTTTCCAACAAAGTCAGGGAAAATTCCAAATGCTTTTACCGCTTTAGCTGTTGACTCTCCAACTACACCAATTCGAGTGTTTTCTGGGGGAGAATACGACTTCAAAAGTAGTTTGGCGCCATTAGAACTAGCTATGAATATCCAGTCAAATTCCCTCTCAATTTTGAAAGGAATTGGTTCTATTTTAATCAACGATTGATGATGAACGTCCCAATTATTTTCATTCAAAAAACCAAGCAGCAGACTTTCTGCCGCAAGTTTTCTTGATATGAAAATGGAGCGTTTCACAGTCTGAGAGCTGCTACGGTTTCAAGTGCCAAGGCCTCAACCTCAGTTCCAGTATTTTCAGAAATTCGAATGGGCGAATTCCAAGCATCTGCCACACAAGCTTTCACTGTGAGTTTGCCATCAATTTCTTCGCAATATGCACCAAGAGGCATTTGACAACCACCTTCGAACAGGTTCAGAATTCTACGTTCCACACCAATTCTGCGTGCAACTTTTGCATCGTTCAGTTGCCCAACAATCGCAGCGACTTCCGTGTCTGACTCTCGGATTTGCAATCCCAAAACTCCCTGAGCAGGTGCGGGAATGAACTCCTTTGGGTCCAATTTCAATACATGAAAATCAGAAAGGTCAAGTTCCAAACGTTCTACACCGGCCGCAGCTAGCATAATAGCGTCATAGTTTGCTTCACGTAGCCGATTGATTCTTGTAGGAACGTTTCCGCGCAAATCTTTAATCTGAACATCTGCCCGATGATGCAATAGTTGCGATTTTCTTCTAGCGGAAGATGTTCCGATGACGGCATTTATACTAAACTCAAATTTTTGAGAAGCATCAACTTTGTCTTTCCGAATCAACAAAAGATCACGGGGGTCTTCGCGTTCAGAAACCGCGGCAATTACCAATCCTGCGGGATGTTCCGTAGGTAAATCTTTGTGCGAATGAACAGCCAAATCAATCTCACCAGATAGGAGTTTTTCCTCCAATTCCTTTGTGAAAAATCCTTTCCCTTCCATCTTATCAAAACTCAAATGCTGAATAATATCGCCCTGCGTTTTGATAATCTTGATTTCTACTTCCTGCCCAAGCGCTTTCAATTGTGCTTCTACATGATGTGCTTGCCACAAAGCAAGGTCGCTGCCTCTAGATCCTATGATAATTTTTCTACTCATACTTGCCTCTTATCTCAATATCTCTTTTCCCTTATCTCAAGTCCCTATCCCTTCAACATAATCTCTTTTGCCATTTTCATGGGCACACTGATGTATTTCTTCTCCATGTATTCCATCATTTTCTCCAAAACTTCCCGCGATTTCGGATCCAACTCGCCCAATTCCTTACAGAATACTTGATTTACGGCTCGCTCTCTAATCTCCTTCACAATCTGCGGAATTTCTCTCATCGAAAGTTCCACTTTTCGTTCACGTAGCAACTGTTCAAACTCGCCTATTTTATCCGCAATCAGCCGTTTACACACTTCTAATTCTTTTTGCCGCTGTTCGAGGTTCTTTCGAGCTTCGTCTTTTAAATCTTCAATTCCGATATAGTGCATGTTATTCTTTCGAATAACCTCTTGTTCAAAATCTGAAGGAATGGCTAAATCAACTATCACTTTTTGTGATAAATCATTACCAATCAACTGTCGATAAATTCGGTTGTTGATGATTGGCTGACTTGCGCCTGTGCAACTTATTAGAATATCGAATGGTTCGTTGAAGCCGTTCAATTCGCTAAGCGAAAGTGCAGTTCCCTTCAACGTTTTGGCTAATTCTTGTGCCTTCTCTAGTGTTCGATTGAATATTGTGACTTTGGCAAATGGTGCTTTTTTTAAATACAACGCCATTGTCTGATTGGTTTGACCTGCACCAATCATTACAATGTGAGGTGCATGATCAATTTCCACTTCTCGCATTTTGCGATACGCCAGCGAAACCACCGAAACTGGATTCTGCGCAATTTGAGTTTGCGTATAAATCAGTTTTGCCGTTTCTATGGCCGAACGTACAAGCAACCGCAATCGATCTCCTGTTAGTCCTAATTTTTGACATTTTTCGTACGATTCGCGCACTTGCGTGATGATTTCACGTTCGCCAACTACCAACGAATCAATAGAACTTGATACATAATACAAATGCTGAAGCGCCTTTTCGCCTTCAAATGTTCTGCTATGGTTCGTAGCCCATTCTATATCGGCAGTGCTCCATTCTGGATTAAATGCAGCAAAGAATTTCTTTCGGAATGCTTCGTCTAATTCCTGTTCAGAAACCATTAAAAATTCTACACGATTGCAAGTGGAGACGTAGAGCAATTCGTCCAAAGCCAACTCAGACTTTAGGTACGATAGCCGAAATTCCAGCGAATCATCTTCGATGTGCAACCGACCAATGTCTTTCAACTCAGTGGTTTTGTGCGTAAAGGCGATGGTTTTAAAGTGCTCCATGTAGCGGTTTAGACTTCGCTTGGCGAAGATCGTTCAGCGATTTGTTTGCCGTGTCATAGAAATGTCATGGAATAAAAAAGCCGCTCCATATTTACGGAGCGGCTTTCAAGTTTATTATGAAGTAGATTACTTCTTCAACAAATCTCTAATCTCACCCAAAAGAACTTCTTCTTTTGAAGGTGCTGGTGGAGCAGCTGGTGCTGGGGCAGCTTCTTCCTTCTTTTTTGCTGCATTCATTGCCTTAATCATCATGAAAATGGCAAAAGCCACAATAATGAAATCAACAGTTACTTGTATGAAGTTACCGTAGTTGATGGAAACAGCAGCTGCAGTTTCAACACCATCAGCACCTAATACAGCTTCTGAGAGCACGAATTTGAAATCTGTAAAATTTACGCCTCCCATCAATAATCCGAGTGGCGGCATCAATACATCTGAAACGAATGATGCAACAATTTTCCCGAACGCTCCACCGATAATAATACCGATAGCCATGTCCATTACATTGCCTTTCATGGCAAACTCTTTGAATTCTTTTAGCATGTTTTTTGGTTTTAAGATTTAGTTGTTCAAAATACGAGAAATACTCAAAAAAGACATCGGATGCAGAAATCAATTTGTCACCACATTTTTCAGTGGCGTATTTTTGAGCAATCATGAGACACCTAATTTTCCTTTTGCTATTTATTCCAACGTGGACTTTAGCACAGTTTGAAATCAAACTTACAGAGGCCAGTCAGGTCAGTTTGGTAACCTGCGGTCCAGGAGAAGAACTTTACGAGGCGTTTGGCCATACCGCCATTCGAATTAACGAACCGAGTTTGGAGTTTGATGCCGTTTACAACTACGGAACTTTCGATTTTGATCAACCTAATTTCTACTGGAATTTCGTTCAAGGGCGTTCGCTTTACATGTTGGCAGTAAACCGCTATTCCAATTTCATTGGTTCGTATCAGTACTACAATCGTTCGGTAAGGGAGCAGTTTTTAGACTTAACACTTGAGCAAAAGCAAGCATTATTCGATAAACTTACATGGAATGCCAAGAAAGAAAACCGAGAATATCTCTATGATTATTTCTTTGATAATTGTTCTACGCGACCTCGTGATATCATCGTAGAAGCACTCAATGGAAACATAGAATTCGATTCAACCTATTTAGCAGATGATCGGCTTTCTATACGCCAACTTACAGACTTATACATTCTAAAAGAACAACCTTGGGGAGATTTAGGAATTGACCTTTGCCTTGGTGCGGTTATAGACAAATCTGCAACCGCCATGCAGTATATGTATCTGCCTGAGAAACTGGAAGAAGCTTTCGATCATGCCTACATCACTAAAAATGGAGTTCGCGTTCCTATAGTGATGAATAAACAAACCACGTTTCAAGCTTCATCTGTGGTGAAGCAGAAAAGTTGGTTCGTGCCGCAAATCATCTTCGTTGCCTTTCTGCTCTTCAGTGCCGTGTTCCTAACCATTTTTCGTTCGGCAAAACGCTCAACACGATTTTTTGACGGACTGATTTTTATGATTACCAGCTTCATTGGCTGGAACGGCATCTTCCTATGGTTCTTCACCAATCACTTTTCTGCCGATTACAATTGGAATATCCTCTGGGCATTGCCTACAAACGCCTTTTTCGGTTACACGCTTCTAAAGAAGGAGCGCCCGAAATGGACGGGTCACTACGCTCTTTTCTTGATTGTTCTGTATTCAGGGTTGTTGATTGGTTGGAATTATGTTCCACAACTGCTGCACCACTCACTCAAATTTGTAGTGCTGCTATTGTTGTTCGTTTCGGTAGGTGTTTTCAGAGCTAGCCGAATAAAATAAAGTCAATTTCGAATTTGATTCTCGCTATTCAAGCAAACCGAGATTCTCAAAAATGATTTTCTTGTTCTTCAGTTTGCCCGATTCCAGTTGGGCGATTAGCAGCTTCATGGCACAACAATAGTCATCATAGAAACGGTCCAACACGATATTCATCATGTTTTCAGAAATTTGAACATGACCATCCTCCGAAACGATTATAGTTTTT
>JAIOYO010000067.1 GCA_021741075.1 Flavobacteriales bacterium
AGCCTAATTTTGCCCTAAACCCACCTAGACTACAATGAAAATAGCGCTTTCTGGATATGGTAAAATGGGCAAGGAGATTGAAAAAATCGCCTTGGAACGAGGGCACGAAATTGTAGTCACGTTTAATGACCCTAATGATTGGGTGGGGAAAGAAGAAGAACTGGAGAATTCGGATGTGGCCATCGAATTCTCGATGCCGCAAAGTGTAGTCAATAATATTTTTCGATGCTTTGACGCTGGTACTCCAGTTGTTGTTGGCACCACGGGTTGGTTCGATCAGTTGCAGCATGTGCGTGAAGTTTGCTGGAAACACAACCGCTCTCTTCTCTATGCCTCCAATTTCAGCATTGGTGTTAATCTCTTTTTTGAGGTGAATAAAACGCTCGCCAAATTGATGAATGAGCATGAAGAATATCAAGTTTCAATAGAAGAAACTCATCATACCGCCAAAATAGATTCCCCTAGTGGCACGGCCATTTCATTAGCAAATGACATTATTGACCGATTAGACTCAAAAAATGTTTGGGTCAATGAAAAGTCGAACAAGCAATATGAGTTGGAAATTTTCTCCCACAGAAAGGAAGCCGTTCCCGGAACACATGTGGTTAAGTACGAATCTGATATAGATACAATCGAAATAACCCACACAGCAAAAAGCCGTGTTGGCTTTGCAAAAGGAGCGGTGCTTGCAGCCGAATGGCTTGTGAATAAAAAAGGTGTGTACACCATGAGCGACCTCATAAAGGATGTTAAGTTCGATGGGTTCACTAAATAAAACTTCAACAGATTAGTTACTTCGCGTATGAATTGGAAATTTTGGAAAAAAGAGAAGCCTGCCCAAAAGAAAGGTTTCGTAAGAGAATGGGTTGACGCTATCGTATTTGCCGTAATCGCAGCCACCATCATACGGTTATTCCTCATCGAGGCGTACACTATCCCAACATCATCAATGGAAAAATCGCTGCTAATTGGCGATTTCCTGTTCGTTAGCAAAGTGAGCTACGGTCCGCGCATACCCAACACGCCATTGGCATTTCCATTCGCACATCATACCATGCCAGGTACGCGCGACATGAAATCGTATTTGGAGTGGCTTAAATTGCCATACATGAGATTGCCGGGTTACACATCTATCAAAAACAATGATGTGGTTGTATTTAACTATCCTATGGAAGGATTTCGTCCCGTTGATAAGCGCGAAAACTACATTAAGCGTTGCGTAGCTATTCCAGGCGACACGCTTGAGGTGAAAGGAAGCATACTCTTTATCAATGGTCAAGAAGCGTATCAGCCAGAATACGGACAAACATCGTATGATGTCAAGACCGATGGAACAGGATTCAATCAATTAGTTCTGCGTAAGTACGACATCACCGAAGGTGGTCGGGTTTCCAACAATGGCGATTTTACCTTAACCATGACTAAGGACGCCAAGGAAAACATTGCTCAATTGAATAATGTGAAATCAGTAGAACCAACAATCGCGGAAAAAGGAGCTTATGCAGAATATATATTCCCCAATTCGGATGCCGAGTTGAAATCTACCAATGGCAAGAAATTCTTTTGGAACGTAGATAATTTTGGACCGATTACCATTCCTAAAAAAGGTGTTACAGTAGAATTAACGGCAGAAAACCTCCCTATTTATGAGCGATTAATTGCTTTTTATGAGAACAATGATTTGAAAATCGAAGAAAATAGAATCTACATCAATGGATTAGAAACTACTTCCTACACCTTTCAAATGGACTACTATTTTATGATGGGAGATAACCGCCATAATTCTGCAGATAGTCGTTTTTGGGGATTTGTCCCCGAAGATCACATAGTTGGAAAAGCAGTCTTTATTTGGCTATCAATCGATAAAGATGCAACCAAGTTGTTCGAGAAAATCCGTTGGAAACGCATATTCAACCTTATTGACTGATTCCGCTTCGAACCTTCATGCAGCCTAGGCGTTGCACTAAAGAATAATTACAAAAGCTACCTAATTCACAAGTTTTGTGAAAACGGACCTTGCCGTGGCACCATTTTGGCGATTTTAGCGTTCTCGAGATATAAAGAAATTGAATATGAGAAGATTAACAGGGATGATTATTATGTTGGGGCTTTTGGCCTCAAACGTAATTGCTCAACGAACCATCAAAGAAGAATACAAGCTCAAGTTTGACGATGTGTTGAATTTGATGGAGACTAAATACGTGGAGCATCCAAAGTTTGAAATGCTGATTGACGAGGCCATTGTGGCAATGGTGAAGGAGTTGGATCCTCACAGCGAATACATGACGGCTGAGGAATATGAAAAAATGAACGAGCCGCTCACTGGAAATTTTGAGGGAATCGGAGTTCAATTCAATATTCTAAAGGACACTATCGCAGTTGTTTCGTCTATTTCTGGCGGTCCATCCGAAAAACTAGGAATCAGATCTGGAGATAAAATTGTGATGATTGAAGACACAGTCGTGGCTGGAATTGGCATCACAAACAATGACGTAATCAGTAAACTTAGAGGAGATAAGGGAACAAAAGTTCGAGTGAAAATCTATCGAAGAGGAGTGAAGGATTTGATTGATTACACTATCGTTCGAGACAAAATTCCAATTTTTAGTGTGGATGCCGCATACATGTTAAATCCTGAAATAGGATACATTAAAGTGAATCGGTTTGCACAAAGCACGATGGATGAGTTTAACGAAGCCATGGACGAATTAATTCCTCTTGGAATGAAGCACCTTGTGCTCGATTTGAGAGGGAATTCTGGTGGATATTTGAATACAGCAATCGAATTATCTGATGAGTTTTTGGCCGACAAAAGTTTAATTGTTTATACCGAAGGTGTGTCAAATCCAAAACGTGAGAATTTGGCTACGTCAAGAGGTCGATTCGAAAAAGGAAAATTGGTGGTGTTGATTGATGAAGGCTCGGCTTCTGCAAGCGAGATTGTTTCTGGCGCAATTCAAGACCACGACCGTGGGTTGATTATCGGCCGTAGATCTTTCGGCAAAGGATTGGTTCAGCGTCCATTCAAACTTCGTGATGGCTCTACACTTAAGCTGACCACTGCTCGTTACTATACGCCTGCTGGTCGTTGTATTCAACGTCCTTACGAAGAAGGCAACGAAGAATACCGAAAAGAAGGCCAGCGCAGACGCGATAACGGAGAGTTGTTTAGCATGGATAGCGTTCATGTTGACGATCATCAAGAATATTTCACAGACAACAAACGTAAGGTGTATGGCGGAGGCGGAATTCTTCCTGACGTGTTCATTCCGTTAGATACATCCGAAAATTCGGATTTCCTGCGTGATCTTTTGAGCAACGGGCTTTTCTATCAGTACATCAACGAGTATGTTGATGCGAATCGAGAGGAGTTGAATGCTAAATATCCCGATTTTGAAACGTTTGATGCCAACTTTGCCATCGAAGGCAAATTTTTGGATGACTTCTTTGCATTTGCTGAAAAAGAAATGAGCCCTTCCACAGAAAAGAAACTTGTTGTTTCGGAGATAGACGAGGAGGAGACACCTACCAATGATATCACTTCTGCAACGGAAGAAAAAAATTTCGCTGCTAGAAAAGAAGAAGGAATGGCTGCCTCTGGAAAGATTATCCGCACGAGGCTGAAAGCATTGCTAGCAAGAACAATCTGGCAAACAGAAGCTTTCTATCGTGTTTTTAATGCAGACGATGATGCAGTTTTAAAAGCAATCGAATCTATTGACGACAAGACGTTTCGGAAGTTGAAATTGTCCTACAATTAGAGATAAGCGAAAGGTCCGGAAGGACCTTTTTTTTTGGTCTGGATATCGTTTACTTCGGATGGTAGATTTTCTCAGCAGTGGCGTAAATCTCTTCCTTATTAAGTGTCATACGCTTGGTCTGCTGATTTACATACAACTCCATTTGATCGTTGTAGTGTTTAGACCATTCGCGGTTTGAAGCACCATAAGGATGAAGCGTTTCTAGAGAAACTTCTTCGCCATCCTTCCATTGTGCAAACTGAACGTACGAATCGGCAACAAAGGTTTTAAATCTGCCATTTGTATAAGGCATGTTGTAGTTAGCAGCTAGCACATCAGCAAAACCGTTCACACCATATTCTTTTTCGCCACGAACATGAACTTGGAGCTCTCCTAGCGTTACATCCAACGTTTTGAAATACTCCATCAAATGGTCGTTAGCGTAAGCAACGGCCTCAACAAACAAATTGTCCTCTACTTCCATTCCGTCTATGAAAGCTTCTGTGCCAAGTCCAAGTTTATTGAAAATATAATTGTAAGTCAGTAAATACATCCCAGCAGCTTCGCTGTCTTTTGTAGCACGTTTGTCCCAATTCTGCATTTTCACAATACTCTCCGTAACGTCCGGAAAGCAGTTAGCATCAATCTGCATAAAGTTTTCTGTTGACGCAAAAAATGCACTTGAATCAGGTAGTTGATAATCGAATTTCATTCGTTTAGCCGCATCCAAACTCACCTTGTCGTACTCAGAAAGTAACTGGACCAAACGCGTACTTCGATTATTGTCGCCAGCCTCAAAACCAAAGTAAGCTGGGTAATCCTTCGGGTTCAAATTTTCGCTTTGCGAGGTGGCGTTGAAAGGCGTATTGTTTGTGTTGAAAACATATCCGCTAGTTGGATTGATGATTTGTGGTCGTTCAGAAATCGGGTGGAATTGCGTCCAAAGCGTGGAGCTGGTATCGCCAGGAACAACAGAAGCCCAGTTGTAATCTTCGTTTCGAATAGGAACTAGACCATTGTTCAGATACATGATATTGCCTTCTTTATCAGCGTAAATCACATTGTATCGAGGATGAGCTTCCATGCTCAACGCTTCATAGAATTCGTCAAAATTCTTGGCTTTGTTCATTCGATAGATTTGCTCAATGGTGTTGATTTTCTGATTTGCAGCCAAGCGCACAGCGTAGAAATCTCCATCTTTTGATTTAATTGTTGCTCCATGCTTGCTCCAATACGTCATTTTAGGAACAGGAAGGGTGAGGATGTTGCTCAACTTTACTTTGAGGATTGTTAGTCGTCTGTCCAATTCAAACCACTCACCATCAAACTTGTACGTCCGCTTTTTATCGTCACTCATTTTGAGTTTGTACACATCTACCAAGTCAAGTTTGTTGACCGTATGCGCCCAACCTAAATTTTCATTCGTTCCAAGAAATACAGAAGGACCCCCTGGAAACAATCCCCCAAGAATGTTCAACCCTTCGTTGCTGCACAAATGTGCTTCGTACCATGAGAAAGGCCCTTCCATGGGTTGATGTGGATTTATAACGAGAATCGTACTTCCGTCATCCGTTTTATTAGGGCCGAAAGCCATGGCGTTAGAACCCAACCAAGTCGAGCCTCCATCGTAATCACCCTTGAGGATTTTTGCTATTTCTAAGTGTCCACCAGAAACGATGCACGCTGCGAATACGTTTCCATAGACTAAGTCTTTTCCAGAAATTGGAAATACTCCATGAAGCATTACTTCCTCTGGGTAGGCAGCAGCATATGCGTTTATGCCTTGGGCATAACCGTCCAAATATTCTTTGTATTCCTCTGTGAAGGCTTCATCAAACTTGGCGTCAACGATTTTTTTTACCGCAAACGCATGAAGAAGAAAGTCACGCTTGGCCCCTTCCTTACCTAGTAATTGACCAGATCGACCTTGCCCAGCGATAAGAAGTTCTTGCATTGTTGCGAAATCATCTTCCGCATTGGCCCAGGCTAAGCCGTAAGCCACTTCGTGGTCTTGGTCTGCAAAAATGTGTGGCACGCCCCATTCATCTCTAACGATTTGAATCTTAGCGATATCAATCTTCTCAAAGTGGGAGCCTGTACTGTTTGGGGTTTCTTTGTCGCTCTTTGGTTTGCCAGCAGACAGGCAATTGGTTGCGCCTAAAAAAGCGACCATTAAAAAAACACGTCTGTACATTAAGTTGAAATGCATTAAGGGGTTGAACTAACAGAACGTAAAAATAGCCCGGTAGAATATCACTCCCTATTAACTATGTATCAAGTATTTATGAAGTTAGTGCGGATGATAAACAGACTTTGCTTCCGCCATGATGGTGGCCTTGTCTAAAGTCATGATTTTCGTCTGCTGATCAGCATAAAGTTGCATCTGATCGGTGTAGTGGGGAGAGTCTGGACGGTTGGATGAGCCAAAGGGGTGCAAAGTTTCCATTCGGACTAATTTTCCATCTTTCCATTGTGCAAAATGAACGTAAGAGTCTGCCACCCAAGGTTTGTAACGGCCATCTTTCCACTCTTCATTATAGTTAGCGGCTAAAGCATCTGGAAACCCAGCCAATGGCAAGTTTACGTCACCTCTTACGTGCCGTTGAACATCTCCAAGTTTTGGAATTTTCCCTTCGTAATGTGTGTCGATTTGATTTTTAGCCCAACGTAAGGCGCTAATGTAAGTGGTGTCAGGAATGTTTACTCCTCGTTTAAATTCGCCATCAGAAAACCCCATCATGCTAAACACTTTTTGGAAGGTGATAATCCAAGCCCCAGCTGCAGCATTGTCTTTATTTCCACGCTTATCCCATTGATTAATTGTGGTGATTAATGGAGCTAATTCAGGATAATCGTTTGGGTTAACGTGAAACAAGTTTTCAATTGAATTCTGAAAAGCCCCACACGCTGGAAATTCATAGTCGAATTTCATTCTCTTCATCCGTTCGAACGTAATTTTCTCAGAGGCTGGTTCCCTCATAAGTTCCAAGAATCGTTCAGCTCGGTTGTTTTCTCCGTTATCTGTCACACCAAAATATGCTGGATAATCATCCAAACTTTGCCATTCGCTTTTATCCGTTGCGTGCGCGGGATTGTTATTTGTATTAAATACCCAGCCGCTCTTTGGATTTCGTACCTGAATCAAATCTTCCACATCATGAAACTCAGACCAAAGTGTTTTGTCTGAATTACTTCTTACAACTTTAGAATAATCGACACTTTCGTGGCGTTTGGGCATTACACAATTGTTCAAATACAATACGTTATCATCCTTGTCTGAATAAACAATGTTGAACATGGAGATTGATTCCATTCTCAATGCCTCGTAAAATTCATCATAGTTGGTTGCTTTGTCCATTCTATACCACTGTTCTCCAACGCCAATTTTTTCATTAGCAGGTAGTTTTATCGCATAGAAGTTCCCATCTGGAGATTCAAGCGTAGCACCAAATTCACTCCAGTAAGTCATTCGTTTTACTGGGAAAACAATGCCTTTAGCCAATTTCACCTTAAGCCAAACAGGTCGTTTTGTGAGTGTTTTCCATTCGCCATTAAATCTGTAGGTGAGTTTTCTCTTTGGATGCATTTCCAATTGAAACACATCAACGAGATCAAGATGATTGAAGGTGTGAGCCCATCCTAAGTGCTCATTATTTCCTAGAAAAACAGTAGAACTTCCCGGGAACATTGCTCCGTGGATATTCAAACCCTCTTCGCTAGAAACATGTGCCTCGTACCAAGAAAACGGGCCCGTAACTGGTTGATGAGGATTGATGCAAAGCATCGAACTTCCATCTTCCGTTTTATTGCTATTAAAGGCAAATGCATTTGAACCGTACGGGAGGTCTGAAGGCTGGTCTTTATCATACGTTCCCTTCACTATTTTGCTTACATAGCCTGGGGTTCCTATTAAGGCACTTAGAGCAAACATATATCCGCCAACCACATCTTTCGGGTTTACAGGAAAAACACCTTTTACTCGAACCTCTTTTTTGTGAGAAGCAGCATAAGCGTTAATTCCTTGACAATAACCTTCAATGTACTTTACATATTCAGGAGAAAGCAGATTGAAATCTTGTTCAATTCGTTCTCGATAACCTAATGTGTGAGAGAAGAAATCGCGTTCAGCACCTTCAACGCCCATCAGTCTGCCAGCGTATCCCTTACCACTAATTACTAATTCCTGCATTGTGTAGAAGTCATCTTCTGCATTTGCCCAAGCTAAACCATAGGCGGCATCAGCATCCGTTTTTCCGAAAATGTGGGGAATACCCCATTTGTCGCGGACGATAGTGACGTCTTCTGGATTTACCGTGATGGAATATTTGTATTTGTCATTGGCAGATACGGGCATAACAAGCCAAGCCATTATAGCTAGGCAGGCAACAAATTTCTTCATAAGCAATTAGAATGAGAGGGATTGAACTTGTCAACTAAGTTAGATATTCTTAGAAGATTTTAGTTCTAAAAGTGTAATCTCTGGAGAAATTCCAATTCTGCCCATATATCCAATAAATCCAAGACCGCGATTTACGTAGATATTCTGACCTGATTCTTCATACAGTCCAGCCCATTGTTTGTACAAATATTGAACTGGGCTCCATTTGATTCCAGGTATTTCAATTCCGAATTGCGCCCCATGTGTGTGCCCCGAAAGTGTTAACTGAAATTTCTGTGGATGAGCTTTAATCTTTGCATCCCAATGACTAGGGTCGTGAGACAATAGAATCTTGAAAGGAATATCTTCTACTCCCAAAACAGCTTTGTCCAAGTCTCCATATTTCGGAAAGTGGCGTGATGCTCCCCAGTTCTCTACTCCAATAATTGCCAGTTTTTGGCCTTCAACATTCAAAACATGATTGCTGTTTAGTAGTAGATTCCAACCAGAATCTTTATGGATTTCTTTCAGTCGAATCAGATTTGCAGCCTTTGCTTGTTGTGATGGCCATGGTCCGTAATCTCCATAATCGTGATTTCCTAGGATGGAATAAACGCCCAGTCGAGCTTTCAACCTTTTAAATTCATGGATGTGAGGCTCGGCTTCAACAGCTTCATTATTCACCAGGTCACCGGTAAAGAAAATGAGGTCTGGTTTGAGCGCTAAAATTTGATCAACCGCTTCTGCAAAAAAGTCGGAAGAAGAAAAGCTTCCAGAATGAAGGTCTGAGATCTGTGCAATCTTTAACCCGTCAAAAGAAATCGGTAGGTCATCATAGAAGACAGTTTTCTTCTTCACTTGAATGTTGAAGGCTGTTCTCGCCATTCCATAAAGCATGGTTGCAAAAGGAATGGCAGCAGCAATAAGGCTAGCTTGAGAAATGAATTTTCGTCTGTCGCTGAGAAAAGTGTCTTCCGAAGATGCGAAAATTCCAATCACGCCTTTCCCCATTCTAAACAAGTCCTCTCCCAAAAGAATAAACACTCCAATAAGTTTAGGTATGAAAAGGACCAGTATAAAACTGAACAAATAATACCTGATATGGTTTGGCCATGAATCTCTTAGCGAACCAAATAAAATTCCTACTAGCGTCAAGAAACTGATTAACCAGTAGCCTACAAATAGCATTATCCTCCATTTAGAAGGTAAATCATTCCCCACAGTTTTAAAAGCTTGGAAAAAGTAAACGTCAACTAGCAGTAATAGACCAAGAGGAATGAAAAGCCGAAACATGATTATTGTTTAATCACTTATAAACACCTCAATTCACTTTCTGTTCCAATCAAACCCCATTTTTAGAACAAATGTCCTGTAAAATGCTATAATCAGTAGGTCGTTTGTCTAAATAAGCTACTCCATTTTTGATTTGTGTATCATAAGTAGTTATTTTTGTTTCATCGATGATATTCTTCTATTTATCGTCTTTAAGTTTTAATTGAGCGAGATTTTATCAAATAGTCCAAACATGAAAAGAGTATTACTTCTAGCAACCCTTCTAGTTTCGTTAACAGCAGCGAACACATTCGCTCAGGATAACATGGGTATTGGTACTTCAACGCCTGCCCCTTCGGCAGTTCTTGATTTGAGTGCTACCGACAAGGGCTTCTTGGTTCCTAGGTTAACGACAGCTCAGAGAACTGCTATTGTGTCTCCAGCTACTGGATTAATGGTATTTGAAACGAATAGCAGCCAATTTTGGTATTTCAATGGAACTATTTGGGTTCAGGCGATTGGTCCGCAAGGACCGGCAGGACCAGCGGGAATAGCAGGTCCACAAGGATTGCCAGGAGTTGACGGTCAGGACGGAGCAACCGGAGCACAAGGTCCACAAGGATTGCCAGGAGTTGATGGCCAAGACGGAGCAACCGGAGCACAAGGCCCACAAGGATTGCCAGGAGTTGATGGTCAGGACGGAGCAACCGGAGCACAAGGCCCACAAGGATTGCCAGGAGTTGATGGCCAAGACGGAGCAAC
>JAIOYO010000018.1 GCA_021741075.1 Flavobacteriales bacterium
CTGGGTGACCTGAACACCTCCATTACCGAGAAACAAGAATACAACGGAATGCTGCAGACCTTAAACGCAACAGATGGTGCTGTTTCCGTGCTCGAAGCGCCTGCTTTGAACGGCACTGAACCGATTACTTGGGGCTGCGCCAATAACGACCTCATCAAGAAGAAATGGAGAGGCCAAACGTGCCTGTTGGATTACGCACTTCAGCGCGAAACGGGTTATCCTTTCAAACTCAGACGCGACCTAAAAACCTACACGCAACAATGGTCTAAGAAACATCAACATCTGTCCGATCATTACGCCATTTCGCTTACCATACTTCCTTAATTTCGAACCGCAATAAAAAATCATGAAACAAATTCTCATTACCATCATTTCGATTGCCCTTTTTAGCAGCAATCTTTCGGCACAAGAAGTCGATAAACACGAAATGTTCAAGAAGATGATGACCACCATTTCCGGCATCAAGACCTTGACATTTAAACTAGATAAGACCGAACGCATCAACGGAAAGATGATGCCCGGTTCGCAGGATGTGAAGCTCAATGTGACCCCACATCAGTGCTACCTGCTTATCCATGTGCCGAACAAAGGGGCCGAAGTCCTTTACCGCGAAGGCGAGAACAAAGGAAACTGCCGCGTCAACCCGAACGCATTCCCTTATATGACCCTGAACCTTGACCCAGATGGCGACATCCTGAGAAAAGACCAACACCACAGCGTAAAGGAATTGGGCTTCAAATACACAGGCGATGTGTTGAACTTCGTTTATAACAAGTACAAGAGCAAGATGAACGAATACGTTACCATCAATGGCGAATTGGTGCACGATGGCCGAAAATGCTGGAACGTGACCTTGGAAAACAAGGAATATAAGATTGAGAATTACACGGTTCAATCTGGCGAGACCATCCTGAAAATTGCCCGTAAACTGCGTTTGGATGAGTATTCACTTTTGGAATTGAACGGCCTAAAAAGCTTCGATGCGGTGAAGGCCGGACAAGTGATTAAAGTGCCAAACTCCATGTGCAAGAAGATCGAAATGTATGTCGATCAAGCTACATCTCTTCCTCTGTATCAGAAAATGTATGACGATAAAGGGTTGATGGCCACCTATGAATACACCAAACTGAAGATCAATCCGACCTTCAAAGCAGGCGAATTGACGGAGGATTTCGAAGGATATAAATTCTGATTTCCAACTCTAAGCGATAGTATCTACTTTCGCAGTTCGTTCTTTAATTTATTCTTATCAAGAAAGACGGAGGGATAAGGCCCTACGAAGTCTTGGCAACCTACTGAGAAATCAGGAAAGGTGCCAAATCCTATTCTCCGCCTCAGGCGGAGGAAGAGATAAGCAAGAATGTGAGAACATTTTAAAACTGAACAAACAGGGCCTTCAATGAGAAATCGTTGGAGGCCTTTTTTATTAGCCCCCAATCCGCCTGAGGCGGACAAAAAAGAAGAGGAAAATGAGTGCAACCACGAATGGATCGGCCGAAAATTCAATAGGAAAAACACCCCCCTCTGGGGGGCAGGGGGGCTACTCTCCCCCCTTCGGGGGGCGGGGGGGGCTGTTAGAACAGGCCATCAAGGAACGCATCCTCGTGTTGGATGGCGCGATGGGCACCATGATCCAAGGCCACACCTTGACGGAGGAAGACTTCCGAGGAGAATATTTCAAGGACGCCAAGAAACCGCTGAAAGGAAACAACGACCTGCTATCCATCACACGTCCTGATATCATCAAAGACATTCATCGCCAGTATTATGAGGCAGGGGCAGACATTGCCGAAACCAATACATTCAGCGGAACCACCATCGCGCAGGCAGATTATGGATTGGAAGCTGCTGTTTACGACATCAACTATCAGTCGGCCAAGATTGCCCGCGAAGTGGCGGACGAATTCACCTCCAAAGAACCGAACAAACCACGTTTCGTGGCTGGCTCCATCGGACCCAC
This sequence comes from Flavobacteriales bacterium, assembly GCA_021741075.1. GTDB lineage: Bacteria > Bacteroidota > Bacteroidia > UBA10329 > UBA10329 > UBA10329. Next base: position 1,961 of record JAIOYO010000018.1, read on the forward strand.
AAACAGAACAGCTTCGCTTTCGCCAGATGTCAACGACCCTGGTTTTAGAGGCGTGACCTTTGACGAATTGCGCATTGCTTATCGGGAACAGGCACAAGCACTGATCGATGGTGGTGTGGACATTCTTTTGGTGGAAACCGTGTTTGACACGCTCAATGCCAAAGCTGCACTTTTCGCCATTGATGAATTGTTTGAAGAACTCGGCTACCGATTGCCCATCATGGTTTCTGGAACGATCACTGACGCAAGCGGAAGAACGCTTTCGGGTCAGACGGCAGAGGCATTTCTAATATCCGTTTCGCACATTCCATTATTAAGTGTGGGGTTCAACTGCGCGTTGGGGGCATCTCAACTACGGCCGCATCTGCAGGTTTTGGCAAAGAATTCACGCTTCGCAGTTAGTGCACATCCGAATGCTGGTCTTCCCAACGAATTCGGAGAATATGACGAAACCCCGAAAATGATGGCAACTCAAATAGAAGAGTTCCTCAAAGAGAACTTGGTAAATGTGATAGGCGGGTGCTGTGGCACAACTCCTCCGCACATTAAGGCGATTGCTGATGTAGCCGCGAAATACAAGCCGAGGCAGATTTCAGATTTCAGACATCAGATTTCAGAGGCACTGTAAATGCACAATGTAGAACAGCTCAAAGTGTGGCAACTGGCAATGGAAATTGCGAAGGAAATCTATGTGTTGACCAGCCGTTTTCCTTCAGAGGAAAAATTTGGATTGACTTCTCAAATAAGACGAGCAGCCGTTTCAATTGCATCAAATATTGCTGAAGGTGCCGGCCGTTATTCTGATAAGGAGTTTGCTCAATTCCTATCGATAGCCTCAGGTTCATCATTCGAAGTAAGAACCCAACTTCTGATAGCAGTTAGTCTTAATTACATCGAAAAAGACAAGGTTGATCCTTTGCTGAAAAGCTTATCTGAGCTTGAAAAGATGATTTTCGGCTTCCGCAGAACATTAAAAGACACTAACCCATAATTCTGACATCTGACATCTCATGTCTGACATCTCAAATATTCCCCCATTACAACTCTCCGGTCTCGAGCCCTTGACAATTTTTCCAGGTTCGAACTTCATTAACGTAGGCGAACGAACCAACGTGACAGGCTCGCGGATGTTCCTTCGCTTGATCAAAGAAGACAAATTCGATGAAGCTTTGGCCGTTGCCCGCGACCAAGTAGAAGGCGGTGCGCAGGTGCTTGATGTGAACATGGACGAAGGGATGATTGATGGCAAGGAGGCCATGGTCAAGTTCCTCAATCTCTTGGCCGCTGAACCGGATATTTCGCGCATTCCGATCATGATCGACAGCTCCAAGTGGGAGATCATCGAAGCTGGATTGCAATGCGTGCAAGGAAAATCTGTAGTGAACTCCATCAGCCTAAAAGAAGGCGAAGCGCAATTCATTGACCACGCTCGGAAAATCAAGCGCTATGGCGCTGCCACCGTTGTCATGGCCTTTGATGAGGACGGACAAGCAGACAGCTACGAGCGCAGGATAGAGATCTGTAAACGTTCATATGATGTTCTTGTGGACAAGGTCGGATTTCCGCCACAGGACATCATTTTCGACCCGAACATCTTCCCCGTGGCCACAGGAATGGAAGAGCACAACAACAACGCTTTGGACTTTTTCCGCGCCACCAAATGGATCAAGGAAAACCTGCCAGGAGCGAAAGTCAGCGGTGGTGTGAGCAACGTTTCGTTCTCGTTCCGAGGAAATGACCCCGTGCGCGAAGCCATGCATTCAGCATTCCTCTATCACGCTATTCAGCATGGAATGGACATGGGAATTGTGAACCCGACCATGTTGGAGGTGTATGATGAGATTCCGAAGGAACTGTTGGTGAAGGTGGAAGACGTACTTCTAAACCGCAACGAGAACGCCACGGAAGCACTGCTCGAATTTGCGCAGACCTTTGTCGGAACCACCAAAGAACGGGTTGAAGACCTTGCTTGGCGCGATGCTCCTGTTGAAGAACGCTTGTCGCACGCCTTAGTCAAAGGACTTACCGATTACATCGAAGTGGATGTGGAAGAAGCCCGCCTGAAAGCCGAAAAACCGCTGCACGTGATCGAAGGCCCACTTATGGCGGGAATGAACATCGTGGGCGACCTCTTCGGTGCCGGAAAAATGTTCTTGCCACAAGTGGTGAAGTCAGCAAGGGTGATGAAGAAAGCTGTGGCATATCTGCTTCCCTATATGAGCCCCCCCGACCCCCCGAAGGGGGGAGATTCGGAGTCTGAGAGACCCGGATATATGACCGCTGACCCTGTCTATTATGAAAAGATAAAGGAGTACGTCAAAAAGCATCGGAGCAATCCGACTGCTGCGGAGGATGCCCTTTGGCAATCGTTGAGGGATAAGCAGCTAGGTGGGCATAAATTCAGAAGGCAGCATATCATTGGCAAATACATTGCGGATTTCGTGTGTCTACAAGAGAAGCTGGTCATTGAAATTGATGGACTTATTCATCAGTTACCTGATGTTCACGACAATGATATTGCAAGAGAGCGTTGGCTTAAAGAACAGGGCTTCGAAGTAATTCGATTTACCAACGAAGAGGTTTTGGGTGACATTGACGAGGTTCGATATAAGATCCAACGCAAGATCAAGGCTACCGACTCCTCCCCTTCGGGGAGGTCGGGAGGGGCTGGTAAGGTTCTGTTAGCAACTGTTAAAGGAGATGTCCACGACATCGGCAAGAACATCGTTGGTGTTGTGCTTGCGTGCAATAACTACGAAGTAATCGATCTAGGCGTAATGGTTCCAGCGGAGAAGATCCTTCGCGAAGCAAAAGCACAGAATGTGGATGTAATCGGCCTCAGCGGATTAATCACGCCTTCGTTGGACGAAATGGTTCATCTCGCCAAAGAGATGGAGCATGATGGTTTCGATATCCCTTTGTTGATCGGTGGAGCCACCACTTCGCGTGTGCACACAGCCGTGAAGATCGAGGAGAAATACAAGCGCGGACAAGCCGTTCATGTGCTGGATGCATCAAGAGCAGTGACGGTGGTTGAGAGTCTATTAGGAAGCCGCAAAGAAGCATTTGTGGCCAATATCAAAGAGGAGTACGCCAACATGCGCGAAATGCATGCCCGCAAACGGGCCGACAAGGAAGTGGTGACACTTGCAGAAGCACGGGCAAACAAGTTCCAAATTGAATGGAAAGCAGAAGACCTAGCGAAGCCGAATAAATTGGGGATTACCGAATTCAAGGATTTCCCGCTGAGTGAATTGATCGAATACATCGATTGGACGCCCTTCTTCCAGACTTGGGAGTTGGCTGGTCGTTATCCGAAGATCTTGGAAGACGAGGTGGTGGGCGAAGCTGCCACCAAAGTATTTGCTGACGCCCAAACCATGCTCAAGAAAATCGTTTCTGAAAAATGGCTCACCGCAAGTGGTGTTGTCGGCATTTGGCCTGCTAACGCGAACGGTGATGACTTGGAACTCTACACAGACGAAAGCCGCAAAGCAGTGCTTTCAACCGTTCATTCGTTGCGTCAGCAATCCAAAAAGGCATCCAACGTGGCCAACTTGGCGCTAAGCGATTTCGTTGCACCAAAGGAAACAGGCCTGCAAGATTATATGGGCGGATTTGCCGTTACCGCTGGCTTGGGCATTGAAACAAAGCTGGAGGAATTCGCCAAAGACCATGACGATTACAGCTCCATCATGCTCAAAGCGTTAGCCGATCGTTTGGCGGAGGCCTTTGCTGAAAAGCTTCACAGCATTGTAAGAAAAGAAACATGGGGATACGAACCGAATGAAACGCTTAGTAACGAAGAACTCATCAGAGAAAAATACCGTGGTATTCGTCCAGCACCAGGTTACCCGGCTTGTCCCGACCACACGGAAAAACCAGAACTGTTCAGGCTGCTGAGCGCCAACTCTATCACCGGAATGTCCTTAACGGAAAGCTTGGCCATGATGCCAGCTGCTTCGGTGAGTGGATTCTATTTCGCACATCCACAAAGCAAATACTTCGGTTTAGGAAAAATTGAAAAAGACCAAGTAGAAGATTACGCTGTGCGAAAAGGAATGGAAGTTCGGGAGATTGAAAAATGGCTCAGTTCGAATTTGAACTACGATTAATCTTTCGCTTTTTTCTTTGCTTTTAACCCCCTGAATATCTCCGAGAAAGCAATATTGAATCGGAACTGATAGTAAGGGGAATTGAAATTCTCCCTCACCTTCTTATTGTTCTTCAGCATTACCCGATAACCAAGCCCCACTCCAAAGCCCATCCATTTGGTAAAGAGATAATCCACCGCAAAGCCTGCTTCCATTGGAATAATTAATGCATTGGCAAAACGGTTGTTATTCTCTGTTCGATAAAAGGTTTCACCAATACCAATTTGAACTGGCACAGAAAGCGTCCAATCATCTTCTTCATAAAAGCTGAAATCGACATAGCCAATGGCATAGCGCATTTTAGGGCATGCCAGGGAATCCGTTTGCCCAAAGTCTGAAGGCTTGTAAAACTTAGATTCCAGGTTGGTGAGCATCCAGTAATAACCAAGACCACACCTGATGGGAAACTTGAATTCAAGACCAGCTCTAACACCCAAAAACGAAGCATAATGCGTCTGAACAAATGAATTGCGCGTTTCCACCTTCGCCATAAACAGCACCTTCTTATTCTCGCGTTGCTGAGCCTGAGAAAAGAAAAAGGAAAAAACGAAAAACGAAAAAGGGAGGAGAAATCTGCTAGTTATTGCTACGGAATACCCAAAAGAATGCCCCGCAATCACCAACCTCGAAGAATCCATAACTACCCTCTTGAGAGGGGCTGGGGGTGTGTATTTTGCGCTTGTTAACCCCAAAGCACGCGTCATGCCGAGAGAAGGGTTGGATATGTCCGTGTAAAACTTCAAAGCAAAAAAAATGTCCCTAATTGCTTAAGGACATTTTCGTTTCAATTATTGTACAACTACTGAACGTTTTCTTCTCCTTCTTTGAGAGGAACGTTTTGTGGAATGAAATCATCCTCTGCTCCCGGCTTGCTGTAATCATAAGCCCAACGGTACACAGTTGGAATAGGTCCTTCCCAGTTTCCATGTCCAGGATTAACTTCTGTAGTCCACTCCAAAGCATTAGACCTCCATGGATTCTTACTTGCGATAGACCCTCTAAAAATACTGTAGAAGAAATTGAAGAAGAAAATACACTGAGCAATAGCCCCCAAGAACGCGAACATACTAATGCTTACGTTAATGTCTTGGAGTGCATCAAACAAAGGGAATGCCTCGTTTGAGTAATAACGTCTTGGAACTCCAGCTAATCCAATGAAGTGCATTGGAAAGAAAACGCCATAAACAGAAATGATAGTCAACCAGAAGTGCGCGTATCCCAGTTTCTTGTTCATCATTCTGCCATACATCTTTGGAAACCAATGGTAAACCCCAGCAAACATCCCAAAGATGGCCGAAGCACCCATTACAATATGGAAGTGTGCCACAACGAAATAGGTATCATGAACATTGATATCCAAAGCCGAATCACCCAAGATGATGCCCGTTAAACCGCCCGTTACGAATGTTGATACCAAACCAATGGCAAACATCATAGCAGGAGTGTAAACGATATTCCCCTTCCAAAGCGTAGTAAGGTAGTTGAATACCTTAACCGCAGAAGGGATTGCAACTAAAAGAGTAGTAAATGTGAAGACCGAACCAAGGAATGGATTCATTCCCGTAAGGAACATGTGGTGGCCCCAAACGATAAACGAAAGGAACGCAATGGCAAGCATAGACCCAACCATTGCCTTGTAACCAAAAATTGGCTTACGCGAGTTGGTAGAGATAATCTCTGAAGAGATACCCAAAGCTGGCAAAAGAATAATGTAAACCTCAGGGTGACCAAGAAACCAAAAAAGGTGTTCGTAAAGAATAGGGCTACCACCAGTATGCTCCAACGCCTGTCCGCCAATAAAGATGTCAGATAGGTAGAAGCTTGTTCCAAAGCTTCTATCGAAAATCAGCAACAATGCTGCAGACAAAAGAACGGGGAAAGAAAGCAAACCAAGGATGGCCGTAATCAAAATAGCCCACATTGTCAAAGGCAAGCGTGCCATTGACATTCCTTTTGTGCGAAGATTAACAACCGTAACGATGTAGTTAATACCACCCAATAACGATGATACAATGAAGAGAGCGATACTTACCAACCACATAGTCATCCCTAATCCTGATCCAGGAATCGCCTCTGGCAATGCGCTCAATGGCGGATAAACTGTCCAACCAGCAGAAGCAGGTCCCGTTTCTATAAAGAGAGAAGCCACCATCACCACAGATGAAGCTAAGAAGAACCAATACGAAAGCATGTTCAAGAAACCTGACGCCATATCTCTAGCACCAATTTGCAATGGAATAAGCAAGTTGGCAAACGTACCCGTTAGTCCACCGGTCAATACCATAAACACGATAATTGTACCGTGAATCGTAACTAAGGCTAGGTACATGTTAGGGTCAAGAATTCCATCTTTACCCCAATCGCCCAATAGCAACTCAATAACTTTGAATGATTCGCCTGGCCATCCCAACTGCAAACGGAAAAGCATAGACATTCCCATGCCGATGAATCCCATAATGATAGCAGTAATCAGGAACTGCTTCGAAATCATTTTATGATCCTGACTAAACACGTAGTGTGTCCAAAAATCAGGCTTTCCATGATGATGGTGATGCGCGTGTTCTGCGTGTTCTGCGTGATCTGACATCTTTATCCTTTATAAATCCTAGTGAGAAGCTGGAGCTTCTGTGTGTTCTTCTTCTGTACTTACTTCTGCTTCAGCAGCAACCTCTGTCGTTTCTACGACTACAACTGGGGCGGCAACAACCACACTTTCGGCAATTGTTTTCTTGTCTGCCAACCATGCTGCATAATCCTCTTCCGATTCTACGATTACATCCATTTGCATATTGTAATGCGCAGCACCACAAATCTTGTTGCAAAGAAGGAGGTAGTTAAACTCTGGGTTGCCGGTAATTTCACGCATCTCTTTGGTGGTGGTTTTTGGCACCATGTGGAATTGAGTAGTCATACCCGGAACGCAGTTCATTTGCAAACGGAAATGTGGCATGTAAGCACTATGCAACACATCACGTGAGTGAAATTTGAATACCACGGGCTTTCCAACTGGCAAGTGAAGTTCGCCTCTTACAATCTTATCATCGCCAGAGGCAGCATCTGTCATGCTAACCCCAAGTGGATTGTCTGCAGTTATCAATCGGTAACCAGATTTCCCTAGTACGTTATCCGCGCCAGCATAACGAGCTGTCCAATCAAATTGCTTAGCGTAAAGCTCAATCTCAATGGAATCATCAGGCTCCAAAGAAGTAACCTCATTCCAAATACTCAATCCATAAACAATCAAAGAAGTAAGAACGATAGTTGGAACAGTCGTCCAAATCATCTCCAATTTAGTACTATGAGCAAAAAATGTAGCTGTATTTTCCTTCTTGTAGTAATACTTGTAACCGAAATAGGCCAGAAGAATATGACACAAGAAGAACATTGGTCCTATAATCCACCAAGTTAGACTCATTAAGCCATCAATATCATCTCCATGAACAGAAGCTGACTCTGGCAGCAACAGAGGTCCCCAAGCATAAACGCTGTAAACCACAAAAGACAGCCAAGCAACGACACCAATTACAAACATGGTCGCTTGCGTCTTGTTGTCGGATGCCGTTATCTCGGCAGGGTTATCTCCTTTTAAATCGGTGCTCAATTCGAACACGCGAACAACCTTTGCCAATACAATGACGGCAAGGATTATAACTATTGCAATAAGCAGATTGATCATTTCTCAGTTCTCTTTTACCGAATACTTAACCGCCAGACTATACGTGATGGTGTTTCGCCTCATCCAAATAAGGATGGTTCTTAGCAACCAAAGGAGCTTTTGAAAGTGCATTATGCACAACAAACAAAAACAACCCAAGGAATCCTAGAAACAGGCCTATCTCCAACACTCCTATTCCCCAGTCGGCTTTAACCGTTCCTGGCATTATCATTTGGAATACATCCAGCCAATGTCCACCAACGATAATCACTCCAGCCATTGTCATGATACTGAAGTTTCTCTTAGCAGCTTTATCCATCAAAATCAACATTGGTAAAACAAGGTTAAGAATAGGAAGCGCTCCCCACACGAAAGAGTAATTCTTCCATCTGTCTTGAAAATAGGTTACTTCCTCAGGAATGTTTGCGTACCAAATAAGCATGAATTGTGAGAACCATAAGTAACCCCAAAATACGGACGCACCAAACATGAACTTACCAAGATCTTGGATATGCTCTTGGTTGATGTGTTCCATGTATCCTTTACGCTTCAAATCAATAGTGATAAGCGCAAACATAGTAATACCCGTTACGAAGAAGGTTGAGAAATTGTACCATCCAAAGAGCGTACTGAACCAGTGTGTGTCAATTGACATAATCCAGTCCCATGAAGAAGTCGAAGATGTTACTCCATAAAACACAAGAAACGCAGCAGCGTAGCCGTAATTCTTCTTGTGAATGGCAACTCCACCTTCAATCTCTTCTTTCAAGGAAGATTTTCGAAAGTAAATGGTAAACAAGACCCAAATCACGATGTACAACACAGAACGCAAGTAGAAGAAGGGCTCATTCAAATAAGCAGACTTACCTGAAATAATAGAATCATAATGGGAACTTTCTGGGTTCATCAATTCAGGATCCATCCAGTGATAAAGATGGTGAAGACCCAAACTATGGCTTCCAGCAAACAATACAACAAGAAGAATTGGTCCTCCTACCAAAAGGTATTGAGAAACTGCCTCTGGTACGCGCTTAAATCCAGAAGACCAACCTGCTTCCGAAGCATATTGAATGGCCATCCATAAGGTTCCCATCAAGCCAATACCCACAAAGTAGTAGGAATTGACCAAAAGATTGGCCCAAATACGCTGTCCTGGAATGTGCGTAAGAACCGCATACACTAATGCAAGTACACCAATGCCGATAAGGCCAAGTGTCAGTTGTTTCGTGCTTGATTTGAATGTATAATCCATTTCTGGCTACTGTTTCTCTAAGTCAATTAAAGCTGTTGAAGCTCTTGGATGTATTGAATAATCTTCCAACGATCTTCTTTCGTAATCTGTGATGCATGAGCACCCATTAAACCTTTTCCATAAGTGATGGTGTGAAACATCTTTCCTTCTGGTAATTCTTTCAAAGCAGGACCATTGTATGGTGGAGGTGGAGGGAATTTCCCTGTTCCAATCAATTTACCGTCTCCTTCTCCTTTTGGTCCATGGCAATGCATGCACATTTTTTCAAAAATCGCCTTTCCTTCGGCTGCAGCATCAGCAGATTTCGCAAGCGGGCTTTTCAGCTCTTCTCCAGCCGCAATGTACCCTTCCAATGTATTAGGATACGCATAAGGAAGCGCATTAATTAAGCTTCCAGTTTCTGGCCATTCACCTCTACCAATCGTTCCAGCAACAGGCAATTGAGCTGTCATACTATCCTTGAAAACGGGATTGGTGCTGTATGTTTCGTACGAAGGAGAGCGATACATGTCTGGCATATACTCTACCCCCGGGCTGTTTGGGTCTGTTTTACAAGAGCTCATCAGCACAACGATGCAAACGAATGCACTTGTTACCAGCGAAATATTGTATTTCAATGCCTTGTTCATTTCTGTGTTATTTCCTCTGCTCCAGTTTCTTTCAAAATCGCCTCAATCTCTTCAACGCTAACGCTGTTCTCTCCAAGATCAATTTGAATTAAAAACTTATCGTCAGTCGTTCTTAAGTCTGGGTTCCAGTTTTTCTTTCCTGGATAAATTGTGTTTCGGATGAAGTAAGTTACCGCCATTCCGTGAGCTGCGCAAAAAACTGTCATCTCAAAGGTTACTGGAATAAAAGCTGGCAGGTTCTCAAGCAATGAGAAGTTTGGCTTACCTCCTATGTTCATTGGCCAATCCATAATAAGGGTGAACCAAAACATGAACAAAGCGAGACTCATCCCTACTAGTCCGTATATAAATCCGGCAATATGCAAGCGTGTTGGAGGTACTCCTATTATTGGATCAATACCATGAATCGGGAATGGAGAGAAAACATCTTTAATGTGTACACCCTTCTTTACCAGTGCTTTAGCGGATGCTTTTAGCACCTCCTCATCTGCAAACAGACCGTGTATTTCTTTCGTGCTCATTATCAGTCTGAATTATTTCTTGTATTGAGATCCAGTTGATTTCAAAATAGACTTCACTTCTGCAATTGGTAGCACGGGGAATGTTCGAGCGTACAATAAGAAGAAGGTGAAGAAGATTCCAAGCGTTCCAACAAAGATGCCTATATCAACCCAGCTTGGGTAAAACATAATCCAACTTGATGGAAGATAATCGCGGTGAAGTGAGGTCACGATAATTACAAAACGCTCAAACCACATACCGATGTTTACTACTATGGAAAGAATAAACGTAAACGTGATATTCCTTCTAAGTTTCTTAGACCAGAATACCTGAGGGCTGATTACGTTACAAGTCATCATGGCCCAATAAGCCCACCAATAAGGACCAGAAGCTCTGTTTAAGAATGCGTATTGTTCATATTCTACACCTGAGTACCAAGACATGAACAGCTCTGTGATGTAAGCCACACCTACAATCGAACCGGTAAGCATAATTACCTTATTCATCAACTCAATGTGGTTGATGGTGATGTATTCTTCCAAGTTCACAACCTTACGCATTACAAGCATAAGCGTCTGTACCATCGCAAATCCAGAGAAAATCGCTCCTGCAACGAAATATGGAGGAAAGATAGTTGTGTGCCATCCAGGAATTACCGATGTAGCAAAGTCCATGGATACAATGGTGTGTACAGAAAGTACAAGTGGTGTTGCTAACCCAGCTAGCACCAATGAGATTTCCTCAAATCTGTGCCATGCTCTTGCATTACCACTCCAACCGAAAGACATTATCGAGTAAACCGCATGAGAAATTGGCTTGGCGGCTCTAGCGGCACGGTCGCGAATCGTAGCGAAATCAGGAATAAGTCCGATGTACCAGAAGACCAACGAAACGCTGAAATAAGTGGAGATAGCAAAAACATCCCAAAGAAGCGGAGAGTTAAAGTTTACCCATAACGAACCCAATTGGTTTGGTAACGGAAGAACCCAATAAGCCATCCAAATACGTCCCATGTGAATTCCAGGAAACAAGGCTGCGCAAACAACAGCAAAGATGGTCATGGCCTCTGCCGAACGGTTAATCGCCATTCGCCATTTCTGACGGAAGAGAAGAAGTACAGCAGAAATCAAGGTTCCTGCGTGACCAATACCTACCCACCAAACGAAGTTGGTAATATCCCAGGCCCATTCAACTGTTTTGTTCAATCCCCATGTTCCGATACCTACTCCGATTGTATACATAATACAACCAAGGCCCCACAACATAGCTATTACAGAAATAGTGAATACAATCCACCATTGCTTGTTCGCTTTACCCTCAATCGGTTTTGCGATATCATTGGAAATATCGTGATAGGATTTATCTCCTAAAACGAGTGGCTCCCTTATCCAAGCTTCGTGACTCGACATCTATACTTACTTTAAGCTTCGTTTACTTCAACGTTTCTCACCTTAGTCATGTAAAGAACGTTTGGCTGAACGCCTACTTCTTCTAACAGGTGGTAACTTCTTTCATCTTTTGCTTTAGCCGCAATCCAGCTTGCTTTGTCGTTCAGATCTCCGAACACAATAGCGTTTGTTGGGCACGCTTCTGCACATGCACTTTGAACTTCTGCATCATCCACTTTACGTCCAGCTTTCTTCGCTTTCAGTTTTGCAGCCTGAATTCCTTGAACACAGAAGCTACATTTCTCCATAACTCCTCTATCTCGCACCACAACGTCTGGATTCAATACCATACGTCCTAGGTCATCATTAGCTGGGTTCTTGCTAAAGTCTTGACTTCCGTTGTGATACTGAAACCAGTTGAATCTTCTAACCTTGTAAGGACAGTTGTTGGCACAATACCGGGTTCCAATACAACGGTTGTAGGTCATCATGTTCAGACCTTCGTTACTATGGGTAGTTGCAGCAACTGGACAAACAGTTTCGCAAGGTGCATGGTTACAGTGCTGGCACATTACAGGCTGATAAGCAACCTGTGGTGTTTCAGCCGCAGCCTCCATCAACGTAAACTTTTCAATTGCACCAATTCCTTCCGCCTCGGCTCTTTCTGCATTCATATCAGAAGAATAGTAGCGGTCAATACGCAACCAGTGCATATCGCGACCTCTCCTAACTTCTTCTTTACCAACCACAGGAACGTTATTCTCAGAACCACAACCAGTAACACATGCACCACAACCGATACACTTGTTCAAGTCAATAGCCATTCCCCAGCGATGTCCGTTGCCAATGGCGTGGTCATCCCAAAGGTTTACCTCACTAGCAGGAAGGAACGGGCTTGCATGCCCTTCATGAGCTGCTTCTTCGTGTCCATGTCCATCACCGTGTCCTACTTCTCCATGACCTCCGCCATGAGTATCTCCATGTCCGGCAGAACTTCCAGCACTTGAAACATAGAGTAGAAGGTCTGGGTTTCCAGACTTAGGGTCTTGTTTGTATTCTGCAAGCGTTGTCTCTTTCAGAATAGAATCTCTTCCCATCAGTGTATGATGAGATTGTATCTGTGCTATTTCGTACGTCTCACCAGTACCTGATACAGAAACTGAACCTACTGAAAACGATCCGTTAGCCAAAGTAAAAGCATTAACTCCGATTCCATCTCCACATTTTCCAGCGGCAGTTCTACCGTATCCTACAGCTAAACCTATTGTACCGTACTTCTGTCCTGGTGATGGGTAAACAGGTGCTTTAACAGTTACACCATTAGCTGTTATTTCAGCAACGTTTGCCATGAAATCTCCACGCTCAAGTCGTGAGAATCCCATTTCCTCCATTTGCTTTGGAGACATAGTGATGTAGTTATCCCAAGTAACTCGAGAAATAGGATCAGGAAGCTCCTGCAACCAAGGGTTATTAGCTTGAGAACCATCTCCCAAACCAGCTTTCACATACAATTCAAGTTCAATTTCTCCTGCAGCAATTTTCTTAATCGCACCAGCAGCAGCGGCAAAATCTCCTACAAACGCAGGTGTTTCGCCAACTGTTCCTGATTCAAACACACCATTAAATAATGCTGTATTAAAGAAATCATTGAAAAGAAGACCAGCACCGGGGCTTGAAGCATGAATACCTGCCCAGTTTGCTTTGATGTATGTGAAATAATCAGAATCGTTTCCAGTCCACTTCAATAAAGACTCTTGAAATTGTCTTGTATCAAAAAGTGGTTGAATCGTTGGCTGCGTTAGGCTGTAGCTCCCAGCCTGTGGCTCAGCATCATTCCAGCTTTCCAAATAATGGTTGTCTGGTGCAAGGTAAGTAACTCCTGCAGCGGCTGTTTCGTCCAATCTATCTGCAAACGAAACCGTCAAACCAACTTTCGCTAATCCAGCGTTAAAGTCTGCAGCTTTTGCGTAAGAATAACTTGGATTTACACCGTGAATAAGCAATGCACCAACCTTCCCGCCTTTCATATCGGCAACAAGTTGATCCATATCTGCATCCACACCAGCTTTAGTGTAAAGTGGGTTAGCCATGTTCAATGTAGTACCGTAATTACCAAGAAGGTTATTGATGGCATTAACTACAGTTTGAACACCTGCATCATTCGAATTCGATACAACGATGCCTTTTCCTTTTGCAGCAACCAATTCCTTGGCAGCTTTAGCAAGGGTAGCTTCGTATTCAGAGGTTCCTCCACCTAGAGCGCTTCCGCCTGTGGCAGCAGCAACTTTATTGTAAAGAGCAATAACAGCAGCAGTGCTTTCTGATGGTTTTAAAGCAACACGCACATCAGCATTACTACCTGTAAGGGACATATTGGACTCAAACTGATAGTGACGTGACATTCCGCTTTTCGGATCACGCATTTTTCCGTAACCAACCGCATTTGCGGCTCCATTAGGAAATCCAGCAAGAAAATCAGCCCCGAAACTCACAACCACATCAGCAGAAGCGAAATCGTAAACTGGAAGTGCTTTCACACCAAAGCAAAGCAAGTTCGCTTCTAACGCTCCCGAAGCTGAAATAGCATCATACGTTACATGCTTAACGCCTGCACCATACTTGGCCGCAAAATCAGCAATCGCCTTCTTAGTAGAAGGACTAATAATTGTTTCTGTAAGGATAACAATAGAACCACCAGCTTCACCCAACTTGGCAAGTGCCGCCCCTACTTCCTTATCAACTGTTGCCCAATCAGTAGCCTCGCCAGCTTTCATCGGACCCGTTGCACGAGCAGAATCATAAAGTCCAAGTACCGAAGAGTTAACACGAGCATTTACCGCTCCGCCTGTCAACTTCGACTTCTTGTTTCCTACAATTTTGATTGGACGACCCTCACGAGTCTTAACAAGAATACTAGCGTAATCTGTTCCATCAAAGAAAGTGGAAGCATAATAGTTAGGAACTCCAGGAGTAATCTCCTCTGGTTTATTTAGGTAAGGAATAGCCTTGTTTACAGGCGTTTCGCAAGCTGCAAGTGTAGCTGCTCCAACGCTGAAACCTAGAAACTTCAAAAAGTCTCTTCGTTTCGTGCTGCCTTCGTTAAGGTTATCGCTTTCCAGTAAATGTTCAGCGGTTGCTTCTGGGGCGAACTCACTTAAAACTCGCTCCTGAAACTCAGGAGTGTTATGAAGCTGATCTAGCCCTGTCCAATATTTTTTGGTTTTGCTCATGTTAGAGGCTTTTCCAAAAAGCTTTAATCGTTAATTCTAATAATGACACTTCGCGCACTCCAATCCACCAATCTTTTCTACAGTAACTGGGTTACCATCATGCCAAGAAGGCGTTCTTTCGTGCAAATCTTCGTAATACGCGTTATCTGCTACCTGTACCGATGTAGTACGATGGCACTCAACACACCATCCCATAGTTAGTGGAGAATGCTGCTCTGCAACACCCATTTCCTCCACCGCTCCGTGACATTGCTGACACTCAATCTTTCCCACAACTACGTGTTGTGAGTGATTGAAGTAAGATAAATCTGGAAGGTTATGTACACGAACCCATTCTACAGGTGTTGGGTTGCCCCCATACTTTTTAGTAGCAGGATCGTAGTCCAACGCTGCATAAATCTTAGCGATTTCGGTTGTTCCACTAGGACCTTCGCTAACGTACGAGTGACAATTCATACATACGTTCAACGATGGAATACCTGCAGTCTTGCCCTTTTCCGCACTTGTATGGCAATAAACGCAATTGATACCATTCTGACCAGCGTGAATCTTGTGCGAGAAAGCAATTGGCTGCGTTGGCTTATAACCTTCGTACACACCAATGTTCATCAACTCTTTCACTCCCCACTGCAAGAAGATAAGCGTACTCACAAGAAGAAAAACTCCTGTCCAGCCTCGATGCGTGCCCATCCAATGAGTGATTGAACCCCAAGTCCCTAGTTCTTCTGGAACCTCAACACCTTCTTTTTCGCTTACCAATTGTGTAAGCGAACGTCTTACGCTGCTTAGAATGAAAACCAAAACAAGCAATAAACCTCCAACACCAATTAACACATTTCGAAGTGTGCCCTCGTCCAATGTACCAGATGTCGAAACTTCTGCAGTGCCTTCCGCTGCAACCGGAGCCGCTTCTACAGGTGGCGCGTAACTGTTAATGTAACCAATAATAGAAACAATTTCTTCATCCGAGAGGAAGCCAAAAGCCGTCATGGCGGTTGGGCTAAAATCCTTGATTTTGTTGGCGTAAGCATCTCCACTTGCAATCAGCGCATCTGGATTTTTCACCCAATCAATAATCCACTTTTCAGATGGTGTACGCTCAGAAATACCTTTAAGCCCTGGCCCCACAACCGTTTTATCCGTAGGAACGTGACACGCGGCACAGTTTTGCTTGAACAACTTTTCTCCATCCTGCGCAAACGCACCGAATGATGAGAAAAACATAACTGATGTAAGTACAAGCGAAGCCAGATTCCTGAAACTGCTTCTTTGAATAATCTTATCGTTTACCAACACCTTGATTTTGTTGACTTTTTAAGTCTAAAAAGACCCCTTTTTGATTGGGGCAAAAATAGTATTGAAACTATTCGCGGTTCGAAAATTTGTTAAAATCTGATAATTTAGAACGGTTCTAAATAATAGCGGCACAATCTTAGCCTTGCCCATCGATAAACCTGATTTTTCCGTTCTTTGCCTCCATGCATTCGTTTACCAAATTCATCTACATAAGTATCCTCTTCATCGCTTTCAGCGAAATGGGTTTTGCGCAATCGTCATTCAACGACCTTGTCGATCCCACCCAAGTTATAGAACGAGACATCCGGCTTGATTCCTTGGTAATGCGTCATACACGGGTCAACAAGTTGAAGGATGGATTTGATGGCTTTCGTGTTCAGTTGTTCTCTGGTTCTGGAACAGAAGCACGCTTACAGGCAAACAACCTCCGAGCAGAATTCATGACCATCTACCCTGATGTTCCTGCTTATTTGGTGTATCAAGCACCCAACTTCAAAGTTCGCGTGGGGGACTTCCGCACCGAACTGGAAGCAATCCATCTCCAGCGTGAATTAGCGTATCAATATCCGGGTGGATTTGTCTCTCGCGACCTCGTCAAATTTCCTAAACTCGCCATAGAGAACGAACAGGACGATGCCGAACCAGAATTGCCAATAGACGATTGGGTTCCTGAGAAGTAAGCGCAATCCGAGGTAGGCAACCCGCCTTCATCGTTCAATTAAGAATGATTTCCTGTTTGCCGCTGTTTAGCTTTCCGATATATTCTATCAGCACCAACCTCGAACAAAGCTCTGTCCAAACGTCTTGCTGCCATTCTACCCGAAGACTGAGTTCGTTGTAGCGATCTACTACAGAATGAACGTAGTCTACATGAGCATCTACCCGACCACCATAATGCGACATGAGTGCGCATAGTTCTTGGCAGGCATCGTCAAAACTACATAGCTCGGTAGCTATTGCTTCATCGTTAACCAAAGCAGCAAAAAGAGCGCGTTCTTCATCCGAGATACGATTGCACAGTTCCTCAAAGGCTCCTTGCAACTTATTTGCCCGTTCATTGAGACTACAATACTGCTGGTGGATGTTCCTAATAGATGCATTCTGCATTTGAATGGCATCGCTCGCAATGTTAATCACCTCACATAATTCGTCAGAAAGGTTGGGGCGTTTCAATTCAAGTTCTCCGATGTATCTGTCTGCCTTTTCGCGTGCCGCTTTAAGATTAACACCCGTTTCGGCATGCAATTCTTCTCTGTCTTTTAGCAGTTTGCCGAATTCTGACGCTTCGTTTGTAAGTTTACTTGCATCATTCGCAAAGGCTTCCAGGTCTTTGGTTGCTGTTTGGAGATGATTGGCTAGTTGCTGGTCGCCATCAGTCCATCTTCGCGCATCGTCAAACTCAAAATTGAGCTTTCCGAATTTATGGAGCACTTCCTTTGTCGCCATTTTATCAAGATTTGAATGATTCCGAGTATGAAAATAAAAATCCTACCAATATCCAACAACGCTTTAGGAAGGATTTATTTCATCCGTCCAGAGATTTCTCTTCACACTAACCTTCATTTGTGCTATAAACAACACAGGACATATTTCATGTCTTGCTAAAAGCAACGCCTACCTATCTTCTCCGTTGGTATATTCGACCGATGTAACGCTATTTGTTCGCTAGTGCAGCCCCTTGCTTCTAATTTCTTTTCTTCGCCCTTGAAACGGAAACCCCGAAAAGCCATGCTAAGATTCTTTAGTGTTCTCTCCTTTTTAGTTGCTCTGAATTCTACAACCATTTTGGCACAAGACGTTACCTTGACCGGCCCTGCCGGATGCAATGCTGCCCCAGTGGCAGGTGCATTTCCAGTACCCTGCGGTGTAACAAGTGTAATGGTAGAACTCTACGGTGGCGGTGGAGGAGGCGGTGGCCGTGGCGGAGGAAGTAATGGTGGTTTTTTCGACTCACGAGGTGGCGGTGGTGGCGGTGGCGGTGGCTACGTTAGCTTTACCGCTACTGTAACACCGGGCTCCATTTTCACATACAGCGTAGGTGCAGGTGGTTGCGGTGGCGATGAAGGCGGTGATGGTTCTGATGGTGACAATGGCGTTGCTGGAGGTAACACCACCGTAACAGGAACGGATGCCCTTGGAAACCCCGTAAATCTTTCTGCTAATGGAGGCGCACTCGGTACTGGCGGTGACGGCTCTGAAGGTAGCCCTGGTAATGGTGGTGCAGGAGGAGTTGCCAGCGGAGGAACTACGAATACAAATGGTGCAGCAGGTGCCAATGGCAGTGGCGGAAACGGTGGTGCAGGTGGAGCAGGAGCTGGTCCGAGCGCTACTTATGGCAACGGTGGTGTAGGTGGCGGTGATCCAGGCGGAAACGGTACTGCAGGTGCAATCCTTATCACCTTTGTTGGCGGTAGCGGCCCTGCCGTTACACCAACCATTGCAAACTCGCCTGCCACTTGCTCGTCTGCCGGAACAAGCACAGTTACCAATTATGTAGCTGCAGAAACCTACACCTTTGCTCCTGTCGGACCAACCGTTGGTGCAGGTGGTACTATTACTGGCATGGTACCGGGAACAAGTTATACCCTCACCGCAGGTGCTGGCGCTTGTGCTGCCCCTCCTAGTGTGCCTTTTAGCAACGCAATGGCCACTGGTTCAGTGGTTGACCCCGTCATTGCAAGCGTTGCAGCCAGTTGCACAGCCGATGGTTCAAGCACCATTACCACGTACAACCCAGCCAACACCTACACCTTCAATCCTGCCGGACCAACCGTTGGTGCAGGAGGTGCTATCAGCGGTATGACCTTGGGAACGAGTTATACCGTTACCGAAAGCGACCTTACCTGCACCTCTGCTCCTAGTGCTCCATTCAGCAATCAAGCACAATTTCCAACGCCAGTCATCTCCATTTCGGGATCGTTGAGCTACTGCGCGGGTCAAACAACAACCCTTACAGCCAGTGGTGGGGTAAGTTATTTATGGGATGATGCTAGCAATAGCACTACTGCTGCCATCACCGTTACGCAAGGAACATACAACGTTGGAGCATTAGACGCCAACGGATGTCCAGGCACGGCCTCTGCAACCGTTACCGAAACGCCTCCTTTTGCTATCACCTTTAGTGGCGCACTCAGTCATTGTGCGGGCGGAACAACCACCATTACGGCTAGTGGCGGTTCTACTTACGTATGGGATACGGGCGAGACCACCTCAAGCATCACTGTATCGCAAGGAACCTATTCTGTTACCGCTACCAATGCTGGAGGCTGCGTAAGTACCGATAACGTTACCATCACGCAAAGCGGAAATCCCGTTTCAGACTTTACTGTGGTGGATGCATGTGCTGGTACGACTGTCGAATTCTTTGACGCCACCACCATTGCCACGGGCACTTTGACTGATTGGTTGTGGGACTTTGGCGATGGAACGTCATCCACCCTTCAAGACCCGACACACATTTATGCCGCGCCCGGAGTTTACAACGTAACGCTCACCGCCAGTGCGGGCAACTGTTCGGATATGATTACCCTTCCGGCAAACTCATTCCCTGCCCCAATAGCCAACTTTACAACCGCCAACGTGTGCGTAGGAACGCCTGCCGACTTCGTTGATAATTCTTACGTTACTGGTTCTACCATTTCGCAATGGGTGTGGGACTTTGACGGCTTAGGTACGGCTTCGCAAGCATCGCCTTCGTACACTTTTGCCACGGCCGGCACCTACGATGTGACATTGGCGGTTCTCACTTCCGATTTTTGTGCAGCTACGTACACGGCACCAATTACCATCCACCCTGCTCCAACGCCTGCATTTACCGCTGCAGCAGTGTGCGTGGGCAATGCAACTACCTTCCAAAACCAAAGCACGGTCACGCCCGGAAGCATTGCTGCCCAAGTGTGGGATTTTGGCGATAACCTTGGCTTATCAACCCTCATTGCTCCTACGTATACCTATGCCGCTCCCGGAACCTATCCTGTAACCTTGGGCGTAAACACGGCCAATGGCTGCGTGGCGGTTGTCATTCAAGACATTACGGTAAATGCCTTGCCAACCATTGCGGCCACGCACACCGATGTGCTTTGCTCAGGCGAAGCAAACGGAACGGCCACCGCGGCAGCTTCGGGAGGCAGTGCCCCTTACAGCTTCCAATGGAACAATCCTTTGCAATCGACTTCTCCCAGTATTCAAAACCTTATTGGCGGCAATTACACCGTTACAGTAACAGATAATCGTGGTTGTACCAACGATACTACCGTAACCGTGGTATCGCCATTGCCTATTCGTGTTGACCTCACTTCTGGTCCTGACACCTGCAACCTAGGCAACGGTGCCATACGTGCAACCATGATTGGTGGCACCACACCTTTTGTTTACAACTGGTCTGCCATTAACGATTCTGCATCTATTTACAGCACAAGCGTTCCGGCCTCGGGATGGAACACGCTGCTTACTCCGGGCAACTACTCGGTTTTGGTAACGGATGCTGGCGGATGTACCACCACGGGCGAAACTGCTGTTGGGCTTATCCCATCTCCAGTGGCTGCGTTTACCACCCGTTCTAAGCCAGAGGAGTTTGTAAATCCTGACGTACAATTTGAAAACCTTAGCACGGGCGCTATTACCTACGAATGGCATTTTGGCGAAGGAAACATCAGCTACGAAGAAGACCCCGAGCACGAATATGAACTTCCGGGCTCATATTTGGTGATGCTTGTTGCCTACAACGACCCTGCATACGGTTGTGCAGATACTACCTTCCGTTATGTTGAGGTGGATCCGTTGTTCACCTTTTACATTCCCAACGCGTTTACGCCTGACGATGATGGCAAGAACGACACTTGGGGGCCCGTGGGTGATAACTTTGAATACGAAAGCTATAATGTGCAGATTTTTGACCGTTGGGGCGGTCTTGTTTGGCAAACCGACAACTACGCCACACAGTGGGATGGCCGAAACATGAAAACCCTCAAACCCGTGAAGCAAGGCATGTATGGGTATCAGTTTCTCGTAAAGAAGTTTAACACCTTCGAACCGCGAAAGATTACTGGAACGGTTACGGTTTACATGCACAAGCAGTTAGATTAAACTTAAGGCGTTGTTTGTAAAACTTGTCGCGTTGGGTTTGGGCTGCTTGTAGAAGGGCGGTGAAAAACAAATTCCACATCTAGGTTAGTTGGCATACCGTAAATCCAATCACTTTAATTGATTTACACTTAACATGATTGACAAATGCTGCCTTTTATGTACAGTTCATAAAGTATTTGATAATGATTATTCACTCATCAACCAAACAGATTATCCTCGGTTAATAGGTTTTAGCGTGGAGGAAGGCTAGTACAAGGCTATTGCAAGTAGAACCAACAACCCTCGTACAAAGCGCAAATTGAGCGAGTAATAGGCAACAATTCCAGTTCGATGTATGCAACTTCCTAGTCGTAAAACCCCTTAATTGGCTTTGCCTTCTGTTGAAAATAATAGCGAAGGCCACCCCAAAAAATGAAGCGCGCAAGGTTTTCATGGCTTTCCGCGGGAAGCGTTACTCGTTGACGATGATTATCATATTCCACGTCATAGTAGCGCAACACACCCGAGGTAAAGTCAATTCCAAGACACGAATACAGATGCTCGGTCAACGCGAAATCCATGGAGAGGTGCGCCCCAATGCTAAAAGTTCCTCCTGTAATTTTGATTGGATACAACGCAACACCGTTGTCTTGATAGAATGAATATCCAATACTCAGCCCCGGCAGAAAATGAAACTGATCGCTCTTATTTCCCAGCCGAGATGTAAGGTGAAGCCCGAGCGAATGAATTTGGATTTTATCGGATAGGCTTCCTTCATTATAACTTCCATTCGGAAGTTCAAAAATGACGTTCTCTAGTTTACTCTGTGCATACGAAAGCGAATATTTTGCTCCAAGACCAAAGTTTCGTCCAAAGAAATAATCCGCTTCCAGCCTTAGACCATAACCTGCTTTTAGCTTATTAAGGTATTTCTTCAACTCTTCCGGCAGCCCTTCATCCACTTTTGCCAAGCGATACACAAACCCTATTCCCAAGCCAACCATAATACCTTTCCGTTTACCAATTTGCTTAATAGGTAAATGAGCAGACCCCACAGGTTTTGTACTCTCAAAAACAATCATACGATTAGGGTCGAAGTTCTTTTTATAATCTGACACAAGATAAAATGCAATCTTTCCCGTCTCTTTTACATTTCCATTCTGGGTAAAGATGATGTATTGGTCATCAGTGCTTTCAATCTTGCAGTAGATAGTATCCCCAGCTGTGGTTATCAATCTGTCTTGACCAAAGGACTGGCTTAATATGGCAGTGCCTAGCATCGATAAAACAAGTAAAACCAAAGCTCGTTGCATGCCATTCAAAAGTAGATAAATACATTAACAAACTATACTTGTTATACAAATAAAAGGAGGGTCTGCTAACCGTGTATCTGAAAAAACAAACACCCGCCTATTCTTTTACAATTGGCGTACCTGATGGATAGTGTATTGCGAATTAACGTTCTACCGTGCCAAAGCCCAAAAATTCGCTGCTCTGCTCACTAGTTACTCGACTAAAAATCATCAAACGGTCGCGTAATATCCGAGCTAATGCCAAAGAAAAAGTAAATCTCCTCGTTCCGGTGAGCCACCGATTGCTCCACCCTACTAGTAAACCCACCCGTAAGGCGCAAATCCCAAGCCGCATTCAAAATATATTCCGCCCGCAGCTGCCACGAAAACAGCTTTGTATCCAATCCCTGTATCATCCGATGTCCATATTCGCCCTGCCGCGCCAGATACGACTGGTAAATGTTTCCGCCATAGCTCACCGCATTCGTATCCAACCCATAGTTGGCATACATAAACTTCGCCTCAAGCATCCAATTGTCCTTGCGGTAACGCAATACGTTCATCGACTCCATAAAATTGGCTCCGCGAGGGTGCGCCAATGGTTGATTGTAATGCCCATGGTTTTGCTCCACCGTTACGTGCGTGTAGGTAAACGGCCTTACCCAATTAAACTCAAATTGGTAGTACAGGTTCTTAATCCAAAACAAATTCCAGCCTTTAATACCCACCTGAAAACCCTGCTTATTGCCCCAAAAACCCGTCTGCACAGTCGTGTCCTTTCCCGCAGTTAGCCCTTTAAACGCTTCGCTCGAAAGAAACTCATCTAATACCAACTGACCGTAGAGATGATTGTTCTTTCCAATACGATAACGGAAGTCAAAGCCCAGCACCGCGTTATCAGGGGAGTTCACCGAAAACTCCACCGGACGATAAAAGATAATTGGGTTGATGTAGTTCATCTCAAACCCACGCACCCCCGTAGAATCGGCTCCTTGCCAAACAATACTTTCAAACAAACCAATGTTAAACCGCTTCGCAATGTTCAGCGATAGGTAATGAAAGGTGCCCAACTTGTTCCGATACGCCCCTGGGCGAATATCCTTGAAGTTGGCCCAAATATTCACGTAGCGTAAGCGCCACACCCGCGTATCCAACTTCAAAAACGCATACTGATTGGCATTATCCGACAGAAACAACGACCGATTTCCGTTGCCAATAAACAACTTATCATACCCCGCCTGCACATTAAAATGCTTCGATGGCGAATACGAGAGGTAGCCGCTTGGGTCGAAGAAGGTATTCAACTGTCCCGCGCGCTTAAAATCGCCTTGTCCCGGGTCAACGTTATTCGCAGCCATAAAATCGGCCACATGTTGCACCGGCTTAAACGCCCCCCCACGGAGAGAGAAATGCCCCACGAAGTTCTTACCTAAAATCATATCGCCTCGTAAGCCAAACACCTGCTCTGTACCAAACCCAGAGGCCGTACCGTAGCGCGCTATGCTGTGTATAATAGGGTCAATCTCCACCCCAAACCACTTCTTCTTGTAATCGATAAAATGTCCGTTAGAGAAATTGTGCAATGCCGAACTATCTCTAAACACAAAAGATTGTAGCACCTCATTCCGCTTGTCCATGTCTGATTGAGGAAGAATGGACGGTCGAATACCCGTATGCACCGCTGCCCTACCATTGCGCATGGCATCCTCCATCAAAAATGTTTCTAGCAAATACGAATGCTGCGTAATCACGTTCTGCCCTACGCCAAGCATTGGTAGCGCTACAAGCAGCACCAGTAAGTATGTCGTTCGCCCCTTAAAAATCATGATACAGATTCCTTAAGATGGTTCGAATTCCGAAATAGACGTACGCGTTCTTCTCTGTGGCAACCTCATTCTTGGCTACACGGTGCTTAAGACCGAGCAGGATGTGCAGGTTTGATGCCCTATTCACCACATACGCCAGCTCTACCGTTTGATACGTGAGGGTTGACTTTACACCTTGCCCAATGGTATTGCCGTAAGAATCTGCTCCCCGAAAAGTTTGGGTATCGGGATTGTACACGTCATTGCCATAATTTACGCCCGTAGAATCTCTCCCGATAGAAGCAAAGCTGAGGCGGTAGCTAAAACGCAAATCGTGCCAGCGATAACCCAACTCTCCCACCACTTCGTGGAAGTTTGCCCCCAGCGGATGCGCCAAAGGCTGATTGTAATGCGTGTAGCTCTGCAACGATGACTCGTGCGCGTAGGTATAAGGCCGTGCTGCGTTGTACTCAATCCGCGCATAAAGTTTCTTCAGCCCAAACGGGTCAAAAACCTTAAAGCCCAATTGCCACCCCAACCGTTGACCAATAAATCCGCTTTGGCTCATCCTCGTAAAATCGAGCTCATCTATGGCCAATTGGCCGTAAAAGGCCGCCCCATCAAACGGAACGTATTTCACATTGAGGCCCGCCACAGCATTATTCCCCGAACCATCGTACGCATACTGCACCGACCTAAACAGCGTAATCGGATTGAAGAAATTCCAGTTGAAACCATCGTTCCCTGTACTGTCACTTTTAAAAACCACGCCCTCAAACAGTCCCACTTGCACCCGCTTTCCAACCATTAGACTCAAATAGTGAAACGAGGCCCACTTCTTCTTAAATCCGGCCTCAAAAATGACCGGCACACGGGTGTCTTGCAACTGCGTAAAAATGAAATCGTACTGAAACTTCCACAGCGTGGTGCTCACTTTCAGGTACGGATAGTTATACCCCACATCAGACAGCAGCATGGAGCGGTAACCCTCTCCCACAAAAAGCTTATCGTGCCCCAGTTGGATATTCAGCGCCTTAATGGGAGTGTATGACACGTGCCCTGAAGCGATGGAGAAGTCATAGCCCTTCACCTTCACGCCCAAGAAGCGGTACATCCCATTATCAAAGGCAAAATCCTTAATCCTTCCCTCGCCTGGCACTACCTTATATTTGTCTATCCAGGTATTCATGTAAGGCAGGTACGTAGCTTGGTTCTCCCAAAACGAAGTAATAAACGAAACCGTTTTCCCAATGCTTCCTCTAAAGGTAATGCCCTTGGTATTCACTGTCAGGCGTTCCTTGCTTACTACATCCATGCCCAACTCCAAGTTAAATACGGGGTCAACATAAAACTGATACTTAGCCGAATCTACCCTCAGCATGCTTTGTCGAAACAACTTCCGACCTAAAAACGTCCGAGAAAACTTACTCTTATGAAAATTGATGGTTCGCAGCGAATCAAAGGCAAAGGATTCGTTCATCTGTTTGATGCGATAGGGCTTCATTCCCGAGTGGAATTCTGAGCCTTTTACATGCAGCAATCCTTCAAACTCTGCGTAGTTCCCGTGATTGAATTGATAGGTGTATTGCTCCTGAGCAAAGCTTGGAACAACCGTGAGGAGTACTATGGAGAGTGCGAAAAAAAGTCCCAAGCGCATGGCAGCTGGCTTGGGACAAAGTTATCGTTTCACACGAACGGACAACGGTGGTTTATTCGATAGAAAAACGAACAGGTAGCTTCAAAAACACATCTACGTTCCGTCCGCCTTGTTGACCGGGCTCAAAACAATCGAGCATCTTCACTACCCGCAACGCTTCGGCATCTAACCATGGGTCAACGGAGCGTGCTACTTGCACATCTTTCACCGCACCACTCTTTGTAACGGTAAACTGAACCACCACAACCCCGCTCACGCCATTATCTAACGGAACCTTCGGGTAATTGAGGTGTTTGTACATCACCTTCATCATGTCTTCGGGACCACTGCAATAAACAGGCATCTTCGGAACCCAATCGTAAGGCGCAATATCTGCTACTTCTGCCTCCACAGTCTTAAAGTCGTCTCCTTTAAAGTCGTTTAGGTTTTCAAGAGATGGAATCGTTGGATTTGCAGTCTCGGTAACTGCATTATTCGCTGCCAACTTAATCTCAAACGTGGGTTTCTCCACCTTCGGAAGCTCGGGCTTCTCCACCTTCTTCTGTGTTTCGGGCAGCGTTACCAAATACCCTTGCGGATATTCATAGATGTCTTTCCCAACGGTCCTTTCTTCGGGATATTTATACGGGGTT
This sequence comes from Flavobacteriales bacterium, assembly GCA_021741075.1. Classification (GTDB taxonomy): domain Bacteria; phylum Bacteroidota; class Bacteroidia; order UBA10329; family UBA10329; genus UBA10329. The sequence continues at coordinate 28,516 of JAIOYO010000018.1, forward strand.
CTCCACTCAAACGAGACGAGCGTGATGGAGAATGCAAACACGAGACCAACCGTAAAGAACAACGGTCTCTTTTTTTCGAATGATGCTTTTGAAGTTTTCATTTTCAGCAGGATTTAAGGTTAGGTACCGTGGCATCATGGGCATTGCGTTTGGTCCTTAACGAGGGCTGTGCCTGCTTATTGCATAAAAAAACCCCACTGAACAAGTCCAGCGGGGTTTACAATTTCTTCTCGTAATTTCTAGTTCAATACAAATCGAATAGGAATCGTGAACTGTACCGGAACGGGTTTGCCACGTTGCTTCCCTGGCTTGTAGCCTTTCAATGTTTTTACAACTCGGGCAGCTTCCTTATCTAGGAATGGGTCGGCTCCACGCACAACTTTCACATCCTTAATGCTTCCATCTCTATCTACCACGTAGCTTACGTAAACCACTCCCGTAATACCATTCTCTTTGGCGATTGGTGGGTATTCTACGTGCTCTGCAATAAACTTTAATAGCGCGGCATCACCTCCAGGAAACGATGGCATGTCTTCTACAATGGTGAAGAAATCTGGCTCGTTAGATTCTTCCTCAACAGGAGCTACAACTTCTTCAATAATCATTTCCTGATCGGCTTCCACATCCATGATTTCCACCTCATCTTCAATCTCCACGTCATCTTCAACGATTTTAATCTCGGGAGCTGGTGGCGGTGGTGGTGGCGGTGGGGGTGGTGGGTTATTCATCTCGGTGATTGGAATAATCTCTTCTTCCAAGTCATCCAAAACAAGTTGTCCGAGGTCTGCAGTAGACGCATCGTACGTTTTCCACTCAAATGCGGTTAGCACAACGGCTAAGGCCACAACGTAACCTGCAACAAGAAACAGCGAACGTTTCTTCTCCAAGTCGGCTTCAGGATTTTTCTTAATCTCCATAGTCAGTTTTTTATGGGTCGGTAAATTTAAAATTATTGAGTCAATCTCAACAATCGGTTAACATTCCTTGGATGCTTTTTCTCGATTGATTCCATAAAGACATTTATTTCTTCAAAAAAATTCGGATTGCAAGAAGTGCGACCACGCCTCCGAGCATATCTGCTATCAGGTCAATCACATCACCAGAACGACCTTCAATCCAATTATGTTGTACAACTTCTAGCCCACCTCCCAATACAAAACACCACATAAGGACAGGAAGCCACACCCTTTGGCCTTTGTCTTTCGCAAAAGCCAATGCAATTAAACCAGCCTCTACCCCGAACAGAACAAGATGGATAAGCTTATCAACGCCTGGCCATGCTAACCACTCAAAGCGTGGTATCTCACTGGGGACAGAGGTAAGTCCGTAAACAATAAAGGCCGTCCAAAGGACGGCCAATATCATTAATACATTCTTAACAGAAGACAACAATTAAGCCCCTATCAACGCAGAATAATCGGCTGCGGACAAAAGACCATCAACTTGTGATGCGTTGGACAATTTGATTTTAATCATCCAACCTTCTCCGTAAGGGTCGCGATTTACTGCTTCTGGATCTTTCTCTAGGCCAGTATTGAATTCAAGTACTTCTCCGCTCAATGGCATAAACAAATCTGATACAGTTTTCACCGCCTCAACCGTCCCGAAAACCTCTTCTGCATCCAATGACTCTCCTTCTGTTTCGATTTCCACATAAACGATGTCTCCCAATTCGCTTTGCGCAAAATGGGTGATGCCCACAGTGGCCACATCGCCATCAATTTTTACCCATTCGTGTTCTTTGGTGTACTTAAGGTTTGCTGGAACGCTCATTTTTTGTGCTTTGGATTTAAAGTTCGGCCAAAAGTAATTTTTTCGGCATTCTGTCTATCATTCAGCTAACGTAAATCTTAAACTAAGTCCGGCAGAATGGTTTTCTGTTGGGAATGATGATGAAACCACTGGTTTGTTGATGGCTGCATCGTAGAACAATCGAACGTTAAAACGCTGATTAATTACGTAATCTGCGTTGACCTTAATGCTAATAAGCTTTTGCCCCGAAGTTGCTTGATTGAGGTCTTCTTCCAACTTGCGTATCATGGTTCGGTTATCTCGTATGGAGAAGTCTACCCGGAAATTCAAATCGGACTTAATACGCTTGGTGTTCTTTCCTATCTTGATTGGAAACGGTACATTTTTAAAGGTGTATCCAGCGCCAATGATGTATTCTTCGCTCGTTACTTCAACCATTTGTGTATTGGAGAAATTGAGTGATAAGGTTCTGCTCGTCTTCACCTCAAACTTGGCAGTGAGGGAATTTTTAAAATTGAAATCTAAACTAACTAGCGGACTGAACTGCTCGCTTATGGTGATAGTTCCTATTTGGAATTGAGGAATGAAATTTCCAGAGCTATCGCGGGTATTTGGCAAGAGGCTTTCTCCGCTTGAGGTTGGAACTGCCTCAAAACCAAGGTTGGTGGTGAAGCTGCTAACGCTATAGGTTGACCGATAAGCGTGGCCCAAGGTCACGTTTCGAGCAAACTTTTTCACGAATGGAATCTTACCTAATCCATCATAATTTACCCTCCAGTTTGGTAGCGGCACTCGCGGGAATACGCTCTTATTAATCGTTTCTGGACTGAACACGCCATAAGCCGATAGGAAAGCTGGAATCAGAACGTCTTGCTGTGTTCGGCCATAACCCTCCGAATAGCCTTCTGAATCGCTCAACAAGAAACCCGGATAATCGGCTGCCAAACGCTGCGAAATAATCTTTCGGTTCTCTTTAAAATCATCAAATACAGGAGATGAGTTGTCGTCTCTCGATTTGGTAAAAGCAGTATTGACCGTGATGTACGACATACTGAAGTTACCCGTTGTGACAGGGTTGAAACTAACGGGACGTTGAAGCTCCTCTTCCCAGCGGAAGAACTCGCTTACGCTCTCGGTGTACGTCCGAGTTGCCGTAAGGTCAATACGGAATCCTTTGAATGGCTCCACTGTTGCCCTAATATTGAGCGAGCTCGATTGTGACTGAACGAGCGGACTGCTTTGCAGCGTATCGGTAGATATCCATCCGCCCTTTATGGCTTCGGTTCGGATATCATATCCTGTAGCAACATCATCAAAGGCATTGCTTTGCCATCCAAAGATGAATGGGACAAATCCGCTCATGTTAGACATGCCCTGATCCAATCCCATGTAGTCTGTCTGTGGGTTGTAGCCCGGAAGCATGGTTCCGTTGTTCTCAGAGTAGGTTACGTTCACGGATTTTACCATCATTAAGAACGACCCAATTCCGTTGCCAATTATTTTTCCGAAGTTGATTTTCTCTTTCTCTTCTGGTACAGAATCGGTTGGTTCTCCTTTTTCGCCTTTGCTGGCATTGGCCTTTCCTCTTGCATTTGCTTTACGCGTGCTTGCAGTGCGCCTTTGATCTTGATTTATCTTTTTGAGGAAAGGAACTTTATTGTAAAGCTGCGTGAGGTTGGCGTTGGCGTTTATCTGCCAATTCTGAGAGTTCTGAACCGTGTTTCCGAAAGATGATTGCGCAAAAGAGCCATCATTCTGCCGCTCAAGCGGTGCTGCCGTCCATGTGTAGTTACCCGTGTAGGATGCCGTTGATGTAACCCAACTCAAGATTGGGAATTTGTTGATTGGAAGCGTCCAATTAACAGTTGTGTTGTGGTTGTACTGCGTGGTACGTCCACCATTCCAAATGTTTGACCAAATGGAATCGCGCATGTGTTCCCAATTATCAAACTTCCTATCTACAGGCCCTTCAGGCTCGTCTACTCTACCAAAGTTAAATGCGTTAAACTGAATCTTGATGGCCTTGGTGAGGTCATATTTAAACTCATAATTTCTGTTCCACAAAAACGATTTCTGGAAGGTGGAATCAATCTTAATGTTGGCGTATTCGGTGGTGTTCCGCAGTTGTTGTTCGGTGTATCTACGGTCCATGTCGGTTCTGAAACCGAGGCCACTAGGCACATAATTGAAGTTGAAATCCTTTATGGGTCGCCACCATTCCGATTGCAACATGCTTCTCGACCACTTCTTGTAATTGTCTCTCCGCTTGGTGTAAAGTGCCAATTGGTCTTCGGCCTCTTGCATTTCCTGGCCCTTCACCTTGGCGCGTTTGAGGCTATCCACTACGGCTTTTTGTTCCTTCACACGCTCTTCTTGCTTTTCCTTGGTATCATCTACCATAGCGTTCACCAAAGTGAGTTTAGAAAATGGGCGAACGTTCTTTGCTGTAGGGTTGTAATTGTAATTCATGCCACCACGGTAGGTACGCGTTTCGCGATACTGCGTGTTGATATCTCGCATGTAATCTTGGTTGTAGGCATAATTGAATCCGAAGTTGGCAGGATCCCACGGCATGGGCTTCTTGCTCTTGAAACCAATTTTGACATCGGTGAAGTTCATGCTCCTACGCTTGTTGTAGCGCTCCGTTTGCTGGATTAACGCTTGTCTGGCCGAATCTGGATTGGTGGAGGTCTCATTCAAACTAGTAAGCGTAGCCGCCATGGTAATATCCGGGTCGAGCGGATTGTATTCTGGTCGTCCAAAGGTTTCGCCATAGCTCAGATACATCGGCACATTGATATTCCATTTGGCCGGGAAGAACTTATCTACCTTAATCTGTGCCGAAAGGTCGTAGTTGGCAATATTTTCACGAAGACGCTCGCTCGGCTTGCTGTCAAATGCACCAAATCCAAATTTGGTGTAATCTGCTGCTCCGTTTAATGTGGCAAAATCGGCCAGTTTTACGCTTACTTGACCTGTGGTTGCCCAACCTCCCTTGTTGTCAAAGTCGGTCAGCCGCAATTCATTCACCCAAACCTCTACGCATTTGGAAAGTCCATCGTCTGTATCGTGTGGCCCTGTTTTCTTTGGGTTACGAATACCAATCATCATGGATTTAATGTTGGCGAGGTTCGGATTACCCTTAACGATAATCTTGTTTCGAGGGCCATGATCCATTTCGTACCGTTTGGTAATGGAAACCGAAGGGTCGGAAATGAGGTCTCTATTTCGCTGGGTCTTGCTATTGGTAAGCTCGGCAAATTCAATATCGATGTCGTTCAGAATTGGCCATACTGCAAAGCGATCATCGGCAATATCTCCGTTGTAATCTCCATCTGGAGTTACGATAAGCGGCACCTCGTATTCGTAATAGTTATTGTCGAAATCGGTTCCCAAACGAAGGAAAACGGTCACATCATCATCATTCAGAATCTCTTCTCCAATAGCTTCTGCGTGAATGAACATCTTTAGCTTCTTGTAAGAACGAATGTCCAATTGAGAATACTTGAATGCGGCTCGTGCATCCCCGTCTCCCAAATCGCAGGTCTTGAGCAGGAGCGCCTGTTCGTTCAATTGCCGAAGGGTAGTATTTCCGGAAGGTGTTTGCTGACGGTCGATTCCCGGAGGAAGGATGTAGTTGACAGGCTCCTTTTCGCTGTTCTCTTCAATGTTCACCACCGAAATATCAAATGGAGAATCGTCTGATGGGTCGCCAGGAATGTATTCGCCAGGCTCTTCCAACGAAAAGAGGTAACGCCTCCATTCTCCCCTCACCAATTCCAAACGGGCAAAACGGGTAACGATAGAATCTTCAAATCCTTTGAAATACATTCTCATAAAACGAATGGAACGGAAATCTTGAATATTACCCACCACGCGGTCTGGCGTTCTAACAGGAATCTTAAACTGATACCACTTCACATCAATATTCTGTCCATTGGCAAGTGTTCCGCGGCCAACCACTTCACTTGTGATATAGTTCTGACCCACCACCAAATCTTCTTTGCGCATACTCACCTTGTACTGGAAATAATTTTCTGTTTGGCTTACGGTATTATCACGGTTGATGTCCTCCACATCAGGAATGGTGGATGAGGAAGCCTGAAACGAAGTTCCAGATTGATCGGCAGTCGGTGAGTTGCCCTCCATACCATTGTAGGGCTTGTAGCGTTCGAGAACAGAAGCTTCTTGCGCATCCAAATCATCTCCACGATAAAACTTAAAGTTGTCGGTAGAAACGTCAGAAATCAATTTGTCGAATGCGGCTGGAGATAGTGAGCCGTCATCTCTTTTAGCAATGAGCTTGGTTACATAGTCCGAATTAGAATTGTTTCCAGGGGTAGCCGTATGACCCAAAACCTCCTGTTCATCATTCATACCATCCAACCCAATATCCTGAAATGGCCGTGATACGGGGTCGTTGTCGAACACGTTGATGATGTTCTGTGTGAGAGGTGCAATGGCCCAGTTGGTGGTATCGGTAAGGTTATCGTTGCTCGGAGTAGGAAGTCCGTTCTCAAACGATTTTCTACCGTCACGCAAAATGTCCTCCGAAACGTTACCAAGGTTGAAATAAAGATCACCTCCCGTGTGCGTATTCTGTGTGTCATAATAGTAAGGATCCATGACCCAAAACTGGATAAATTCGATGTTGTTCGATTCAAAATCGCTGGTGGTAATTGGTCGCATAATACCACCCCAACGCGAGGCTGGGTCTAGCAACGATCCATCTGCATCAAGACCTGCAGCCACCTGTACGCCAAGCGGTGTTTTACCATCTGCATCGTAGTTGTAAGGGCCTTTTTCCTTCGGGTAGAAGGCCACATCGAACATTGGCAGGTTGGTCTGCTGATTGGCAATTTGTGATTGTCTGTTTGGGAAAATCTCCTGCTCCAGAACGGCACGGGTATACTGGAATGATTGATCTTCGGTGGTTATATGACTAGGCGTTAAGTTGTTGTTTCGATAAAAGAGCGGGTCGATAACATACCACGCAAACCTTGCTCGGTTCATACCATAACCTATATCGTTGGCCAAAGAACCTTCCGGAAACATTGAGTTTTCTAGCTGACCTTGTGGCGTACTAGCCAACACCCACGACTGTCTGTTTTTGAGGTCAATAAAATTCACACTTCCCTCAAAATCATCGATGTAGGCGATTCCGCCTTTGGTGATGGCGGCAGCATTACCTGGTATTAAATGCGCAAACTCACCAGAAACCGAAATGGTAGAAATTTCCTTGGTGTTGATAAGCGGAATCTTGTCCACCATTTTGGTTAGAAAGCGCGACTCAGTACGGTAGTTTCCATTCAAACCCCAAATGGTGTTGTTTATAGGCTCATCGCCCATATTTACTTTCTGGGTAAGTGGTCGTTCTCGTAAATTAAGCACAGTAGCACCGAAAGAGAGATTGTCGCTAATAACATAATCGAGATGCACACCGCCCAAGGTCTTCTGCTGGATATTAAAGAGCGAATTGCTCTCATAATTTGCGGTGATTTTCTGGCCTGATTGAATGATGGCTTCGTTGATAATTTTGACACGTCCGAGCGTGTAATCAACCGTATAGTCCTGATTCTCGACCAGCGTTTGGCTACCAGCTGTGACCGTTACACTTCCTTGCGGAATATTCATTCCACCCAACGAGATTTCGGCACCGCCCTGTCCTTTGTAGGTTCCCGCCAAAATGAATCGGTTCAACTCCGGAAAATTGAGGGCTGCCTGTTTGGTAGAATCATACAACTGAGGGAATACATACTTATCTGCAATTGCCTGCTCAGAAGGTAAAAACTTACTTTCCAAATAGGAACCAAATGGTTCTTTTACGGGGAAGATGATTCTACCCGATTGACTGCTGATGGTGACGCCTTCCACAAAATCGAAGAAACCATCTGCATACGGGTCATTATTGTTGTTTAGCTGATCCAAGTTCAACGTGCGAAGTAGAATTTGACCTTCGATGGCTCCTTCTGTCAAATAGTTGGTGCGTGTTCCGGCCGAGATGTTGTCATAAATCACATCCAATCTGAAATCCTCTTTCGATACCTGATAAGCACCAATGTTGTAAACGTTTTTCATCATCAAATCCCACAATGGAATTTTTGGATTGGTAACAGTGCTTTTCAAAAGCTTCACAAAAAGCGAGTTGGTACCTGTTACTCCGTCCGTAGAGAATTCGCCCACTTGATACACCTGACCTGCATAGGTGTATTGGAATGCCACGGCAAGCACCTCGTTGGGTTGCAATTCTCTGTTTAGCGAGATGTAACCAAGCTGTGGATGAAGGCGGTACTCGCTGGGTGAAAGTTTAGTGGCCAACTCCAACCCTTCATAATCTTGCGAATTGATGAAATTGTCTGAAGCTGCCAAGGATGCAAAAGCAGAAGCGGATTGGCTGATGTCTCGTGCTCCCGGATTATTGTAAACGTTATTGTAAAGGCTATTGGCATTGTTGTTTGGAACACTCTGATTTCCACTTCCTGGTCCAACATACGTTTGGTTGTAGGTATCCTGTGGGCGCTCTCCAAGATCCATGAATGCGAGAATGTTCCTAGAATCGTCATTGAAATTGACACTTGTTACCCATACTTCAATTCTACTAATGTTAACTGGAGATTTTACAAGCGGTAGCTCCGACAGCCACTGATCGTAGCCATCGCGGAAAAACTGAGTAAGGAAATAGTGACGGTTAGCCTCGTACTCGTCTCCCTTCACCTCAAACTTGGTAATCTGCGCACCCCCTTGTGTGGTAACCGAATTGCTTTCGCTCTTTTGTTGCGAGAAGATACCTGTAACCTTCAACCGCCCAAACTGCGTCACGGCTTTCACCCCAAACAAATTCTGACTTCCTGATATGAGTGACCCTGTGAGCGGCAACGAAACGTTACCTGCTTCAATGCTTCGCAGAATCATATCGTCATCACAGGCCTCCCACTTCAGCTTCATCTGATTCTCGAAATCGAAGGTCGCATCGGTGTTGTAATTCACGCCCAAGGTCATGGCATCACCAATCTTTCCCGTTACGTTTAGCTGAATGGTTTGATCGAAATTGAAGGTGGTATTGGTCTGTTGCTTTACAGGCAACGCAGGATTCTTAATCTTGGAAACGTTAACCCCAAAAATTAACTCGGCAGAACCCTGCGGACGAATCTCTACGGTAGAACCACAGAAGATGGTCTCAAACAATTTGCTCTTGATATTGAGCTTAGGGATGAGCGGCTTGCGTTGGCTTTCCGATTGGCTCTGCGCCTTTTCTCTCCAATAATCGCGCAATGCCTGATTGGCGTTGTATTCCTGATACTCGTCAAACGACATGTATGTGGGAGGGCGATAATTGATATTCTCACCCACATTCTGTTCGATGTTGTACTCACCGCTGTTCGGGTCGTAGTCAATCTCCGTCTGAATGTTGTCCGGATCGTTGAGGTAGAGTCCGTTGCCATTACCTGTTGGTGTCGGATCGTACGAATCTTGAAGTGGATAGGGCAACGAAAGAGTATCCGTATCAGCCGCAAAGGTCAAGAGTTCCAAGCTCAAAATGACATTCCTTTTGGCAAGAGTCGATGCATCCGAACCCACCACCAGACCAACGCCTATGGCAACAACAGAAAACATCAGAAACCTTTTAAGGAATTTCAGCATTAATACTTCTTCAAACTCAGAAACTACTCAGGGCTCGTTTAACTATTTCTTCTACTGGGAGATCACTGCCATGCGTTTTCAATACTTTATCAATTGCTTTTTCGGCAGAATTCTTGGCAAACCCTAGTGTAACGAGGGCGGTTAACGCCTCTTCTCGCTGTTTATTTTGTGGCATGGCAAATCCTAGTTCGCCTATATCCACTTTGCCCATTTTATCGCGCAAATCCACAATAATCCGTTCGGCAGTCTTGGGCCCAACTCCTTTTATTGATTTCAAAGTAGCCACATCGCCATTGGCAATGGTTGTGCGCACGCCAGATGGGTCCAAACTGGAAAGAACTGCCAATGCCGTGTTTCCGCCAACACCCGAAACAGAAATGAGTTGTCTGAACAATTCTCGTTCTGCTTGGTTGTAGAATCCGAAGAGTACGTGCGCGTCTTCCCTTATTGCCAAATGCGTAAACAAACGGCAAGTGCCCTTGTCAGGCAATTGAGCGTAGGTATTTAGGGATATGGATAGCGCATACCCGATTCCACCACAGTCAATGACAGCACTTGCAGGCGTCTTTTCTTCCAAGACACCGTGAAGGTGTGTTATCATACGTTAATCACTTCAGTTCAGGTAGAGTAGAATCGATACGCCTCTATTTAAGTTTGAAAAAGGACGGCAAAAGTAAAGATTTTTAGCTTAGACGTTCCTTTGAGGCGATTGATCGATAAGTGTTTTAGATGAAGCAACGCATTACCATCCTGTCCGGTGCCGGAATAAGTACAGAAAGTGGCATCAGCACCTTCCGCGATTCAGATGGGCTATGGGAGAAGCACCGCATTGAGGATGTGGCCACTCCGGAGGCGTGGCATCGCAATCCTAAGCTGGTAATGGAATTCTACAACCTGAGGCGGAAGCAACTGATGGAGGTGGAACCGAATGCGGCTCATTCTTCCATTACCGAACTGCAACAGAAGTTTGATGTGCAGGTGATAACTCAGAATGTGGACGACCTCCACGAACGTGCTGGCAACGAAAATGTATTGCACCTCCATGGCGAATTGAAAAAGGTGAGAAGTACCGGCTATCCGTTTGATGTCTATGACCTTGACGGATGGGAATTGCTACTGGGCGATACCTGCGAAAAAGGCCATCAACTTCGGCCACACATCGTCTGGTTCGGGGAGGAGGTTCCAAACCTGCCCATTGCTGCGCAAATGGTGTCCGAATCGGATGCCGTAATTATTGTAGGCACTTCGCTGAACGTATATCCAGCGGCTAGCTTATATCAATTTGCTAAACAAAGTTGCCCCATTTGGATTATTGACCCGAATGCGAACAAGCTAAGTTACCCTAGTTCCATCACGGCTATAAATGACAAAGCCGGAGCAGCATTGCCCCGGCTTGTGCACTCCTTACTAAAAGGAGAAATTATTTTGTGACCAACATCTTCTTGGTGCTGATGCTTTTATCGTCAACCATCAAGGTATAGAAATACATGCCAGCAGGAAGGGTCGAAACATCCATTTTCAGAACGCCCTGCTTTTCCTTCAAGGCTACTTTCCTCACCTTAGCCCCGAGCATACTGTACAGGGTGATTTCTGCTGTTTTCCAGTCTGACCTTAGCGAATAGTTAATCTTGGCCTCCTTGGTGGCAGGATTAGGATACGATTCTGAAATGGCCGAACCAGAAGCCGCAAAAACTTCTTCTACCCCAACATTTTGCGTGTCAAACGTTATCTGAACACAGGTTTCGTCAGATGTGTTGTACTCATCAAAGAAGCAATACTCAAACGTGGCAACTCCAACGCTATTATGCGGCAAATAATCAGCATAAAAATTAGTTACAGATCCTCCAGACGGAATGTTTATAGAATGGTTTGCTGGTGCTTGAAATCCATCATAAACCGAACCTTCTGCGTAGCAAACAGCCCAGCAAAAATAATGTCCAGCGCCAGCAGGAACAGACGAAATCGAATTGAACTTAACTAACACATCTATAGGGGCAGATGAGTTGTTTGTGACCGTACCATGCGTTTGAAGTAATGCATCACTTGGCAATCCTACTACGTGGCTTTCATAGTCCGTAACGGATAACGATTGCGCAGACGCGTTCAGTATTATAGATGATAAACAGATGACAGTAAGTAGCGTTCTAAAAACCATGCTATTGGAGTATTTGAATATTGAATTATTTTGGGATGCAAAGTAAGCAAATCAAGATGAGGCGATTTTTTGAAAAACATAAAAATCTCGTCTTTGTCTTTGCAAATACACCGAATCAGATGTGAGATTTGACATTTGTTATTGAAAATTCATATTTACATTCGTCACCAAGTAAAAACTAAAAAAACTCATGAAAAAACTACTACTCTTATTTGTTGCTGTATTCACAGTGAGCCTTGCGAAAGCTCAGGTTCCTGATTATGGCGTTTGTCCAGACATCACAATTGTTGATTTAGATGGAAACTCTTACAGACTTTACGACATCCTTGATGAAGGAAAATCTGTAGTTCTTGACCTTTATGCTGAATGGTGTGGTCCATGCTGGAGCTATCATCAAGGAGGAACGCTAGAAAACCTGTATGCTGCCTACGGACCAGATGGAACAGATGAGTTGATGGTATTCGGAGTTGAATCTGACCCAAGTACTCCAGTTACTGCCATTAGCGGTGGAACAGGAAGTACAAATGGGTGGAATTGGCTTGATGGTATTGAATACCCTATGGCCAATAGCAATACAATTGCTGATGCTTTTAATCTAGAGTATTACCCTACAATTGTTCTTGTATGCCCTGACCGTAGAGTAACTGAAGTGAGTCAAATTACGATGGCGCAGCATTATGCTGCCGCATCGGCTTGTAGTCCAGCTGCTTCTGACAATAATGACGGATCTATCATTGCCTACACTGGTGATGATATTGCTTGTGGCGATGTTGAAATGTCTGCAGTTATTTACAACACAGGACTTAATACTCTTACAAGTGCTACGGTTAAGGTTATGAATGGCACAACGGAACTTGCCAGCACTAACTGGACCGGTCAATTGGCAAGCTATGGGTATGCTGAAGTTGATTTCGGTGCTGTAACTATCGCGCCAGGCAACTACCAAGTAAAAATCACTTCTATGGATGACAATGCTGCAAACAATTCTTTCCCTGTTGCATTGATTGATGCAACAGTAGTTACACTTGACATCGTTGTTGAAGTAACTACTGATTACTACCCAGGCGAAACAAGCTGGGAGATTACAAACTCTAACGGTACTACTGTTGCAGAAGGTGAGTATGCGCCAGGAACTGCTGATCAATTTGGTGGCGGTGGAGCAGATGCAAGCAAAACACACATGCACAATGTGACCCTTCCGGCTAACGAGTGCTACACTATGTGGCTGTATGATTCTTATGGTGATGGTATGTCTTACACAGGTGGCGGAAGTGCCGTTGCTTGGGGATACAAAATTGTAGCTAGCTGGGGTGGAGTTCTACTTTCTCAAAATGGCGATTTTGAAGATGAAGTAAAAGGTGGAATGCAAACATCTGAGACTTCAGGAATTGAAGAAGGCGAACTTGCTCAATCAATGTCGGTTTACCCAAACCCTGCTGTAGACAACGCAATGATTACATTTAATACTACTGAGCAGTCAAACCTTGCTATCGAGGTTATCAACTCAGTTGGAGCTCGTGTAATTTCAAAGTCATTTGGAAGCATGAATGCTGGAACTCAAATGATTCCTTTGGCTACAACTGGACTTAGCAGCGGAATCTATTTGGTAAATGTTTATGTAAACGACAGCGTTGTAACGAAGAGACTTTCTGTAGAGAAATAATTCGCACACGTTAATTTAGGACCACGAATCAATAGGAATGATTATTGATTCGTGGTCTTTTTTTAATCTAAACACGCCTGCATTATGATGAAACAGATTCTACTTATTGCCATTACCATTTCAACCGTTGCATTTTCAGATACAACAGCCCAAGTGGCTAAAAAGAACTGGGACCTTCCAGATATTGAAATCAAAACGATTGACGGAAGAAATTTTAGAACTTCAGAAATTGTCAATGAAGGCAAACCAATAATTATCAGTTTTTGGGCCACGTGGTGCAAACCATGCATTAAGGAGCTAAGCACTATTGCCGAAGAGTATGAAACTTGGCAAGAAGAAACAGGCGTTAAGTTGATTGCGATTTCCATTGATGACGCAAGAAACATGGCCAAGGTGGCGCCTTTCATCAACGGACAAGGCTGGGAATACGAAGTATATGTTGACCTTAATGGTGATTTGAAACGTGCCATGAATGTGAATACCGTTCCACATACCTTCTTGCTCAATGGAGACAGAGAGGTGGTATACTCGCATAATTCATACAGCCCAGGAGACGAAGAAGAGCTCTACGAAAAGGTAAAAGAGTGTCTTAAATAAGCAGTAGCTACATTGAGCAAAACCACCATTATTATCCGCATTTCGTTATTACTTGTTTTGGGCGGAATAGCCGGAGTCAACGCCCAAGAAACAAGCACCACCGATATTAAAGGAAAGTGGGGAGAAATCCACGGAAGCGTACAGTTTGACGCGCAGTATTACAATCCAGATTCTGCTATAGGTGCGCCAGCCGTTCCGGAAGAGTTTCTTATGAATGGATACACCAATATTATTTACACAAAAGGGAAATTTACCGCTGGGCTTCGGTATGAAGGCTACTATAATGTACTGCAAGGATTTGACAAGAGGTATGATGGCCAAGGCTTGCCGTACCGTTATGTAACGTTTGATGCCGATTTCCTGAACATAACCGTAGGTAGTTTTTACGAGCAATTCGGGTCGGGAATGATTCTGAGAGCCTACGAAGAACGTGGCCTCGGTCTAGATAATTTCATTGATGGGGCAAGGGTCAAGTCGCACATTCTTGGTGGCGTTTACCTCAAAGCATTGGTTGGTAAACAGCGATTCTATTTTGGTCATGGAGCTGGACTTCTCCGTGCCTTTGACGGAGAGATTGCCATCAACGAAACCTTCAAGGCACTGAAAGACAGCAAAACGAGAGTTTCCTTAGGTGGATCATTCGTTAGTAAGTATCAAAAAGACGAAAACACCGACCTGGAATTACCTGAAAACGTGGGTGCATGGGCTGCACGCGCCAATGTGCTTTACGGTGGTTTTAACATCAGTGGCGAATACGTGAGAAGGGGCCAAGACCCTCAGGCAACCAACCAACTCACAGTATTGGGCGGAGACCAACGTCCGAATTACAATATTGGAGAGGCCGCCTTGGTTACGGCATCCTACACCCAAAAAGGGTTGGGCGTGGTGATTGCTGCCAAGAGGATGGACAACATGAATTTCCGTTCTGATAGGGATGCCACACTTTTCGATCTTAACATAAATTATCTGCCAGCTTTAACCAAGCAACACACATACTTACTAGCCGCTGGTCTCTATCCGTATGCCACACAGCCAAATGGCGAGTGGGCATTTCAGGCAGATGTAAGCTACAACATTGCCAAAGGGAGCAAGCTTGGTGGAAAGTATGGAATGAACATTACGGCCAACTATTCTCGCGTTCATGGTTTGGACACTACCATCAACAAAAACGGAACAGGATATAGTTCCGAGTTCTTTGGATTGGGCGATTTGTTCTTTCAGGATTTTAATATCGAAGTGAGCAAAAAACTGAACAAGAACCACAAGTTCACGCTTAAGTACCTGAACATGCATTTTAACATAGATGTGGTGCAAGGCCATTCTGGCGAGGAAGCAGTAAAATCAAACATCATCATTGCCGAAATGACCCACAAGATTTTTAAAAAACACGCCATCAGATGGGAGTTGCAGGGTTTATTCACCAAACAAGACATGCACGATTGGGCAGCACTTTTGGTCGAATACACTTGGTCGCCTCATGTTTTTGTAGCGTTTGTGGGACAATACAATTACTCCAATCCTGAAAAGGAAAAACGCATTTTTTACCCAACCGTTCAAGTGGGTTATACCAAAGATGCCACACGTGTTACGCTTCAGTATGGAAGGCAGCGAGCAGGTATTTTCTGCGTTGGAGGTGTGTGCAGAAACGTGCCCGCATCAAATGGAGTAGCATTAAGTATATCAACTAGTTTCTAAACCTCATGATTAAGTTTAGTAAGATATCGTTTGTGCTTTTTATGATGGCAATGGCGTTTGCCTCTTGCGATAAGGTTAGCCCTCCTAAATACGGCTGCATGAACCCGTTGGCGCTCAATTTCGACCCAGACGCCACGCTAGATGACGGTCACTGCGAGTTCGACCCATCGCTTTTACGAGGTTGCACCGATACCGTAGCCTCCAACTACGACCCCATGGCCGTGATTGATGACTGCCATTGCCGTTACGATGATTCGAGAACGGTACTTGTAGAAGACTACACAGGTTTCCGTTGCCCAAATTGTCCGCGAGCTGCCGAGGCATTGAGAGAATTAGAATGCCTTTATGGAGCGCGAATTATTCCGTTGGCAGTACACGTTAGTCAGACGTTTGCATCTCCCGAAAACAATCCAGACGGAAGCTTTTCTACCGATTTTAGAACTTCAATCGGAAACATGTATGATACCGAATTTGGAAACAGCGCATTCTTGCCAAATGGACTCATCAATCGGAAAGAGTTTGATGGTGCTTTGCCTCAATTGCATGGCAATTGGGCTGGACTTGCCGCTGGCATTTTGGCGCAGCCAGCAGAAGCTTTGGTACACGTAAATGTTGCTTATGATGAAGGAACAAGAAATGCCACAGCAACCGTAGATATTTCCGCCTTACAAAACATGAATTACGCCCCATATCGCATAGTGGTTTTGCTTTCTGAAGACAGCATATCAGATTGGCAAATTGATAACGCAGCCACACCACCAAGAGTGGAAGGCTACATTCATATGCACGTATTGCGCGATGGATTTACGGGAGCATGGGGCGAACTGCTAAATGGCGGAGCAAACATGGCTGCGGGTTACACCGCATCACCCACCTTTAATCTCACATTGCAGCCAGAATTTAAAGCACATCATTGCAACGTGGTGGCATTCATTTTTAGAGATGATACCAAAGAGGTAATTCAGGCAGACTACCACTCCGTTACCGAACACTAACTTTGCCGCTCATGCGGTTACTCATTTTCATTCTTTCGGCACTTCCATTTCTTTCGCTAGGTCAAGGCTTTGGCGGTGGATTGTATGGCGGCATCAGCACCACGCAAGTTTCTGGCGATGGCATTGGAGGATTCAACAAGGTAGGTGGTTGGGGAGGTGCATTCACTGATTATCGTTTCACACCGAGATCTACACTTCAATTCGAAATTTCATTCATTCAAAAGGGAAGTAGACAGGCCGGAACGGAGAAGAACAACAACATTTTCATTCTCTACAATCACAACATGTTGGAAATTCCTGTCCTCTACCGATGGTATGGCATCAAGAACATGTGCATTGAAATCGGGATGCAGGCCGGAATTCTTCTCAGTTCTTTTCAGACCGGTACGGACCCACAATTTGTTGAGGCAAAAAACTCATTAGCCTATCACCGAGCAGAATGGAGCGGTGCAGGAGGCATCAGTTATTTCTTTTGGAAGGGAAAAATAGAGGCCAACGTCCGCTATTCCAATTCCATCCTCACCATGAAGAAAGGTGATTGGTGGATAAACCATGTCTTCGGTTTTTCTGTTAGATACTGGTTTAAGACCACTTTGGACCGAGACAAAATCGAGGCGACAAAGAAGAAGGGACCAATTGATTTGAAAATCGACACTGGAAGCGAAGACTGATGGGTAAGAAAAAAGTTGTTGTTGGAGTTACCGGTGCCAGTGGTTCTGTTTACGCCAAAGTCCTATTCGATAGGCTTATTGAGCTACAAGATCAAGTTCAAGATGTAGGAGTGGTTTTTAGCACCAATGCCCGCGAAGTATGGAAATTGGAATTGGGCAACTCAGATTTTGAAAAGCTTCCCTTCACCATCTACAATTCGAACGATTTTATGGCGCCTTTCGCCTCTGGTTCGGCCAAATACGAAACTATGATTGTTGCCCCATGTAGCATGGGAACTATGGCAAGAATTGCTTCAGGCATTTCTAACGATTTAATGACCCGCGCTGCGGATGTCATTCTGAAAGAAAGGCGCAAGCTAATTTTGGTTGCGAGAGATACTCCTTTGAGTCTCATTCACATCAATAATATGAAGACGATTACGGAGGCGGGCGGCATTATTGCGCCAGCAAGCCCTTCGTTTTACAGCAAACCCAAAGATTTTGAGGCATTGGCAAAAACGGTAGTAGACCGTGTGCTAGATCTAGCAGGTTTCGACCTCCATTCCTATCGCTGGAATTCGTAAACGCATTTTGGCAATGAGCTCGGGCGTATTTCCATACGCCCCCTACGAGACGTCTCAAATGCTTGCAAAAAAGTTTCGGCAAATAATTCCGAATGCAATAGGTCGTTATAGCATTGAACGTCTAAAACCTAACGCCATGAAAATGCTGACCGCCTTTCTCCTATCCACCCTTGCGATGGCTTATTTTTCTAACGAGCCTATTCCAAAACACAACGTTTATTTTGCTTGGAATGAGCCCGAAATCAAGAGTACATCGCGGCAAGTGATAGAAGCCATATACGCCAAAACTCCAGCAGGAACCAAGGTTCGGTTTGGTATCGAAGGGCCCATATCAAGCGCTCACAATACGGCCGATAAAAACCGCATTACCTCCGAACGGGCCAATAATATTGTCGACTTACTCAAGCAATTGGGTTCTGATAAAGATCATATTGAGATTATTGATGTAACCGACCCATATCTGACCAAACCTTCGGAACTTACCTCCTCTAAACCATTTCAACTTGAAGTGCTGCTAAGCAAGGCGCAAGGTTGGGTTTCTCCTGCTTTTACTTCCATCGATGAATTTCTTCCGCTGCCTGTGCAGACCTTCAACATCAATCCGCGCGAAGACAACCGCTTGGTGGGCGCACAAGGAACCATCATAAACATTCCGGCTTTTACACTTGAATTGAAGAACGGAACCGTTCCTTCTACCATGATTGTAGAACTGAAGGAAGTTTACGGTGGCGGCACTATCGTGCAAGCCAATTTGCATACGGCTTCGGGCGGCAAAATGCTTCGTTCGGGCGGAACTATTCACATTGATGCAAACACCAATGGAAAACCAGCGATGGTTGCTAGCGGAAAGCACCTCGATTTGGAATTTCCGCATGGCGATGAAGTAGCCGAAAACATGGAGGTTTTCAACGGACGTGTTGACCGAAGCGGAAACTTCGATTGGGTTCCAAAAGCTGGAATTGTTCAACTCGAATCTCGGGTTCGAGAAGAATTTTACATCAACGATGTGAAGGTGAGCAAGGAAGAATACCTCGCCAGAATGCAAGCTTGGGAAGACCGAAAAGCAGAACGCGAGCGCCAAGAAGCAGAATGGGCCAAAGAACAAGAAATAAGTAACGAAGTTGCCGCCAATGCCGAATCAATGGATGCCTACCTCTTGAAAAGCGACCAACTTGGTTGGATAAACTGCGATGAATTCTATGATGTGGAGAACAAAACAGATGTCATCGTTTACGTAGATACGACCTATCGCCCTTCGGTAAGAATGGTTTTCGATAATATCAGTTCTGTGATGGGAGGCGATTACAACCACCGAACTGGAACTGTAACGTTCCGTGATGTTCCAGTTGGCGAATCGGTTCGCTTAGTTGGCTATTCCATCATGGATGGAAAGGCCTACATGGATAACCGCAACGTGATTGTTTCGGAGAAGTTGAAGCACGACCTAAAGCTAGCTGCCACTACCAAACAGCAAATGGAATCGGAGTTGGCTTCGTTGAATTGATTGTCTCGTTAAAGGCGATTAGTGGCAATGCTTTTTTGTAGCTGTGGTACTAGCATCCAGCTTGCGTGGTTTGTACCACTCTCGAAACATCATATCCCCGTTCTCCCCACTTCTCAAGTAAGCTATCGTAAAGGGTTTGATCGAAGGTTGGGGTGCGAGAGAGAATCCAAAAAGTTTGTTTATCACCAGAACCTACCACGGCCCATTGATAGTTCGGTTCAAGGTCAATAATCCAGTAATCAGACCCAGCACCACCGAAGAACGATACAAGTAGCTTGGCATTTCCACTATTCGGTACGATGGTGGCCGTTCCTTCTATTCTATTCTCAAAGCCGTTGGTAGAGAATAAATTACATGCGTTGGTAACCGAAATTTGGTTTTCGGAGATGCCAGCATATTCGGCTGTTGTGCAATTGCAACCGGTCTGGAATATCTGAGGAATGCTTCCTATTTCATACCATAGACCAGCATATTGACTTATGATAACGGTGTCTACCGTTTCGCTGAACGTTACGGTCGTATCTGGCAAAACATCCGTTGAATCAGTCGGTATAACCGCAGTGGTGTCCTGAACGGTGTCAATGATATCGTCCTCCACCGGAATTTCTTCTTTTGTGCAAGACGCTAGGGCTATTAGAATAAATGCCGTGGTTACGAAGTGTAGGATTTTAGTTTTCATCTTTCGGTAACACGGGTTGTGCAAAAATGTTTGAATGAGAGAAGTGTTTAATTTCTGTAGAATCGATAGACAAACCCTCAACTGGACTCGGAGTTGGCTTCGTTGAATCGACAACGAACTCTTTACCTTCGCCAGTGTTTCTATTTCCAATGAAGTATTCACCACTAGTTCTGCTGCTGTCAATTGGCATTTTCCTGGCTCATTCAGGGAAGCTTCAAGCGCAGAACATCAAAGAAGAAAAAATGAAAGTTGAAGTTTGGAGTGATGTGGTTTGTCCGTTCTGCTATATCGGTAAAACGCATTTTGACGAGGCCTTAGCACGGTTTGCACAAAAGGAAAATATTGAGTTCGTTTGGAAGAGTTTTCAGCTGAATCCGAATCTCAAAACCACTCTTAATCAAAACCTTTACGAGCATCTATCCGAAAGCAAGGGCATTTCGGTAGAGCAAGCGAAAGGTATGGGAAGTCATGCCGCTCAAATGGGAGCGCAATCTGGTCTGGAGTTGAATTTCGACAAATCGGTTGTTGCCAATTCGTTCAACGCGCATCGGTTAGTTCATTTTGCTAAATCGAAAAGATTACAACAGGAAATGAAATCACGCCTATTCAAAGCGTATTTCACAGAGGGAAAGAACATTGATGATTTAGAAACACTCATAGCTCTGGCAACAGAGATCGGTCTCGATGGAAAGGATGCAAAAGCAGTACTTGAAAGCGACCAATACGCTGCTGCGGTAAATGCAGACATTCAAGAATCTCGGCAATTGGGTGTAAGCGGTGTTCCGTTTTTCGTGTTTGATAGAAAGTATGCTGTTTCTGGCGCTCAACCCGCAGATTCGTTCCTTCAGAATTTGGAAAAATCGTTTGCGGAATGGCGAAAGGAAAACCCAACGGTTCAGCTACAAGTTTCGGAAGGACCAGCGTGCACTCCTGACAAAGTTTGCGATTGAACGGTATCACAACAATAATTATATGAGAACAATCTCTACCATTTTAGCCTTGCTTTCGGTACAGGCATTCAGTTTTGGGCAATGCTCCTCGGTTGGTGTTCAGATATCATCTTCAGACACTAATCAAATTCAGCTATATCATGCTGGGTTCTTTAACATAGATTCTGGCTACGCCAATGTTTGCGAATGGGAAGTGACAACTTTTCAAGGAACAGTGGTTCATCAAGCCATAACATCTGGAGATTGGCCTGACCAATCATTTAGTCTGTTCAATCATTCGGTTCCAATAACCGACTCTATGCAAGTCACCTTGTTCATCACAAACCCGATTGCAGGAATCACTTGCTCAATAACAGACACGCTCGTGTGGGAAGAAACCGAGGTAATTCCAGGTGCATTCATTGGTAATTGGAGCGTTTTAGGCGATTACGTGGGTGTAGAAAATGAACTTGTTACTTCGATCATTTCGCTGCAAACGGGAAAACAAATACAGATTCTACCTTCTGTGGTTACCGATTGGTTTGTCGTCAGTAATATTGACGAAAACCATTCAATCGTTATGTTCGATTCAATGGGGAGGAAGGTATTTGAAAAGGCTGCTTATGTGCGTGAAGCCATAAACGTACAATCATTTAAACCTGGGATGTATTACGTGCACATTTGCAATGCAAACGGTTATGTGATTGACGTTAAGAAGATGATGAAAATGTAGTATTCAGGCTACTTCGGTAAGTAGTACGTGTAACCAACGATTACGCTCAATCCATGAACAACTGGCTCAAAGTTCTTTTGAGTGTTTCCGAGTAACGATTGTGTGTTAATTGGCCCTGTAAAGCTGATGGGCTGATTTTGAACGGCCGATTCGCCAAGGGAATAACTCAATCCGAGAGCCATTTTGCTATTGGTCCGTTTCCATGTGATTCCGGTTGTGAAGTGATACGAATTCCAAAACGTGGTGTTAAGAGATGCCGTAACGTTCCGCTCAGAATCAAAGTCGGTTGAATTGAAGTCTGTTCTGAAAGAAGCCAGAAAACTGAACTTATCGTTAATGGGTTGCTCCACTGCAACGGCAGCATTCACCACCAACTGCAATTCGTTGGTTTTATAAAGAACGCTGTCTATTGTGGTGCCCTGATAAATCTGTTCTGGCCTAATAATTACTGGCTCAGGGTCTAGAAAAACGGTGTATCGTTTAAGGGGTAAAAAAACCTCGGAAGCAAACATGATTCTGGTTCCGCCTGTAAACTGATACTCGTACCCAAGGGCAAATGACCACGGTAGTTTATAATTCGCATCGATTTTACGGTTTTGAGACTCAATAATCAATGTTTGATTTGCCAAAAACGGAACCGGTTCTCCCCTAGCAATTCTGTCCATGTTGTATTCCTTCTGAGCGTCACTTCCATTGGCCCTGCCCCAAATTTTTATGCTGGTAGAGGTTGCTGTAATTCCGAGTTTGTGCCCGTTACTTTGAAACGAAAACCCGATTTTGTAAAGCAATCCTACGTGATTAATGATGCTATTACTCGAAAAAACTTGTTCTGCAACGAAACTCGAAGTATCCGCGCTCACATCAACCGTTCTGTCAATTGATAAACGAGAATCGTTATTGAGATAAGACACAAACTGGCTAATTCCGACCGAGAATTTCTCATTAATCACGTAGCCGACACTCAGCGCTCCCCATTGCTCAATATTAGACAGTTCGTACACGAAATTGGTCTTGTAATTTTCGAGTCCGTTTCCAGCCGAAGTAATTTCTATTTCCTGTTCTGTTAAAAGATTCAATTTCATTCTATTGTTGAAGCGAGTAAGAATACCGTAAGCCAATTTAAACTTAGGAGCCTTCTTCAAATTAATCATGCCAGAGATAATTTGTGGATAGATTAGGGTTTGAAACGAGGTCAAATCAACTCCATTTCCTGCGCCATTTTTCAGCTTCGCGAATTCAAAACCATAGGCGTTGGCGCTTACCGAGAGGTGTCCGTTCTCAATTCGAGATAATAATGCCGGATTGTAATAAAGGGCAGAGTTGTCTTCGCTTCCAGCAACTACAGCACCACCAAGCAACGCAGATTGCGCACCGTATTGCTGCGCCCAATACTGATTTTGAGCCTGAGCCGCGAAAGCGCAGAACTGTAAGACGAGCAAGATTGATAAAATTCTCATGGCTTTAGAAATTCTATGTTCCGTTTCAGTCCTCCAAACTTGGTGCGTTTGACAGCAGACTTCTGAAACACTTTTTTGAAAACGTCTTCGGTCAGTTCTTCCCAATCGCGTTTGGTCATATCCAGCATTTCGGGGTGCGGATTGAACTGCGGTTCGGAGTGCGGTTTGGAGAAACGGTTCCACGGGCAAACATCCTGACACACATCGCAGCCAAAAGCCCAGTCGTCAAACTGGCCTTTCATCGAAGTTGGAATGGCCTCTTTTAACTCGATGGTGAAGTAGGAAATGCACTTGGAGCCATCCACCACGTAAGGTGCAACAATGGCTTCGGTTGGGCAGGCATCAATGCAGGCAGTGCAAGTGCCGCAATGGTCGCGGATGGGTTGGTCTGGCTCTAACTCTAAGTCCAAAATCAATTCTCCTATAAAGAAGAACGAACCATTTTTTGGATGAATGAGATTGGCGTTTTTGCCTCGCCAACCAAGCCCTGATTTGGCTGCCCATACTTTATCCATTACAGGTGCACTATCCGTAAAAGCCCTCCCTTCTACTTCGCCAATATTCTCGGTAATAAACTCCACCAATTCACGCAGTTTTCCTTTTATGACATGATGATAATCGTTACCGTAAGCGTATTTGGAGATCTTCGGGGCAGTCGGGTCTTTCTGTGTTTCTGAAGGATAATAATTGAGCAGAACGGTGATCACGCTTTTAGCTCCATCCACCAATTTGGTCGGATCCAATCGCATATCGAAATGATTGGCCATGTAGCCCATTTCGCCATGCATGTTGGCGTTGAGCCACTTTTCCAATCGCGGTGCCTCCTCTTCCAGAAACCCCGCTTTAGAAATACCGCATTGCAGAAAGCCTAAACGCTGGGCTTCTTGTTTTATGAGGGTTTCCTTCTTCACGCAAAAAGGAATTTCACGCAAAGGCGCAAAGACGCAAAGGGTCGGATTCTATGAGTTCGAACGTCTAGCCTAAAGACCATGGACAATCCGTTGAATACCATCCTTTATCAATCGCTCATTGAAATTGACCAACAGACCTAACCTCAATCCGGTCAGTTTCAAATACGTCTGAAGTTGCTTCTGATGAACCGGTTGAATTTTTTCAACGGATTTCAACTCAATGATAACCTTTGAATTAATCACCAGATCGGCCATAAACCCACAACCCAACCTGATCCCATCCCATTCAACATCGATTGGTTTTTGCCTTTCTACCTGCAGCCCACGATTTTCAAGTTCATAGGCAAGCACTTCCTCATACACACTTTCTAAAAGACCAGGCCCCAATCCTTTATGGATGACCAGGGAGCAGTC
Source organism: Flavobacteriales bacterium (assembly GCA_021741075.1). Taxonomy (GTDB): domain Bacteria; phylum Bacteroidota; class Bacteroidia; order UBA10329; family UBA10329; genus UBA10329. The sequence continues at coordinate 52,875 of JAIOYO010000018.1, forward strand.
AACTATAATTGCAGCAATCTCGTTTTCAGTCATCTTTATAGAATATTCCTTCGCGTCTTTGCGCCTTTGCGAGAGTTCAAATCTTCGAGCTTAGCGAGAAAAGTTATTCGAAGAGCGTTCCTTCTCTCCCAGGACTTACTTTGCCGAGATGCTCATAAGCGCGCTCGGTGGCCTGTCGTCCACGAGGTGTTCTAGATAAATATCCTTCCATGATGAGGAAGGGTTCGTAAACCTCTTCAATGGTTCCGGCTTCTTCGCCAACAGCAGTTGCAATGGTTGTAAGTCCAACTGGGCCACCTTTGAACTTCTCGATGATGGTTCGAAGAATGCGGTTGTCCATTTCGTCTAGTCCGTGCTTATCCACGTTGAGGGCATCAAGCGCAAACTGGGTTATTTCCATATTGATAGTGCCATCGCCTTTGATCTGCGCAAAATCGCGAACGCGTCTTAAAAGGGCATTGGTGATACGGGGCGTACCTCGACTTCTTCGAGCAATTTCATAGGCAGCGTTGTCCTGAATAGGAACATCCAGAATGCCAGCCGAACGCTTCACGATTCCTGAAAGCACATTGGCGTCATAGTATTCCAGTCTGGCATTAATCCCAAATCGAGCTCTCAAAGGGGAAGTAAGAAGACCCGAACGCGTGGTTGCTCCTACTAACGTGAATGGGTTGAGATTAATCTGAACAGACCGTGCATTTGGTCCTGTCTCAATCATTATATCAATTCGATAGTCTTCCATGGCCGAGTAGAGGTATTCCTCCACCACTGGACTTAGGCGATGAATCTCATCAATGAACAGCACATCGTTGGGTTCGAGATTGGTAAGCAATCCGGCCAGATCACCCGGCTTGTCTAGCACAGGACCCGATGTTAGCTTCAAACTAACGCCCAGATCATTTGCGATGATGTTGGCCAAAGTTGTCTTTCCTAATCCGGGAGGGCCGTGCAGCAACACGTGATCGAGCGCTTCTTCTCGTTGCTTGGCTGCCTTTACAAAAATCTTGAGATTCTCCACCACCTTATCTTGACCGCTGAATTCGCTGAAGCCTACAGGGCGCAGCGCGCGCTCCGTTTCCTTATCAATGGGGAGTTGTCCTTCTGGTGTTGGGTCGAGATTCTGATTCATGCTTCAAATGTAGAGATTGAAGAGAACTGTTATGTTTCTAATAAATACGAAGTTTTACCTACTTCTGTGAAACAACAAGAGATGACATTTGTCTCACCTAACACATTAACCAAATCAATTATCATGAAAACAATTAAACTAATTGCATTAATGGCGCTGATGGCTGCTTCAAGCAGTGTTTTTGCCCAAAAAATCAAGATTACAAAAGGAACTTTCTCAGAGCTTAAAGGGCAAACAGAGGTAAACGTAGTTTGGGATTATTCGCAAGCTCAAGTACGTGGAGGATCTCCATTTGCTAACTGGAAAGCGCTTCCAGAGGCCGAGTGGCTTCAGAAAATCGTGGAGAAGAAAAACGAAAAAGAAGCTGGAACTGGAGACGACTGGAACAAAAAATGGCAAGCAGCCAAGCCAGGCGCATTCGAACCATCATTTGAAATTAAAATGGCCGAATTATGGACAGGCGCTTCTGTTAAGCGTGGGCTTACCAATGCCAAATACACCATTCGTGTAAAGGTTACTTACATGGACCCAGGCTACAGCGTAGGTGTATCTGCTTCTGATGCTTATTTGAGTGGCATTATTGAAGTGGTTGAAACTGGAACAGAAAACGTTTCTTCTTCATTAACCATGGATATGATTAAAGGAGCAAGCGCTGCAAAGAGTATCCCTGGAATGGCTGTTGTTGCGGCCATCGAAGGCATGACCTTTGAAAAGCGTTTAGGCGAGTCATTCGAAAAAATGGCAAAAAGCCTTCATGCTAAAGTTTTGAAGAAAGCATTTAAGTAGATTTTAGGACCATCTGAATTTAAAGGCCGACTTTTCAGTCGGCCTTTTTTCGTGTCATATTTTTGACATTTTCAGATTGATGTTATATTAGGGCACTCAAAAAACCCAATATTTCGTTCATGACCGGACCGAAACCTGCCGTTAAGAGGAGCATATTATTCCTTTCGGTTCTAGTAATGATAGTGCAATCTGGGTGCAGCTACCTTGCACTTTCCAGAAGAACCAAGTTCGTATGCCCCACCGAAAACGTTAAGATTTCGATTGCAGAAAAGGTTGACGGGGAATACGAGGAAATCACCAACCGAAAAACGAGCATCAAGCTCAATCACTTCAAAAAAGGTTATTGGGTAAAACAGGAGCGTGAAGGTTATGTTTCCAACACCTACGAACTTTCACGAACCTCGGTAAACGCACTCAATCGGTTGGATAAGACCTTGCTGATTGTTACTGATGCCTTTGTAACCATCTTTTTGCCGCTGCATTACTTGGTGGGCAGAAACTCAGACTATGGTCAAAACGGCAACATACGCCAAGTTCAAACCGTGATGTTGTTCACAGCCCTTGGAATTGGGGTGGCTGGTTGGGGAGCCGTTATTCCTGCTCCCAAAAAGCTGTATCCTAAAACGGTAGAACTGCCGTCCCTTATCCGCATCGTGACCAAGGATACAAATCAGCTTTCCATCGTTGCAGGAAAGCATGAATTCAAACTGAGTAAATCTGGGATTGCGGTTCGTGATTTTCCAACCATGGTGCAGTTCAATAAGGGTTATGGATATGAATCGCGGGACACGATTGACAACTTCAAGTTCCTTGAGGAAGCAAAACTCTACGATGATGTGGCCAAACTACTCCGCGAAGCCGAATACGGAATCGACTCGACAGAAGCCACGCTTGACAACACTTTGCGGGCCAAAAGCTGGACGCGCTCCATCGTATTCATGACCGCTGACGATAAGTTGCGTTGCGATGTAAGAACCACTTGGGCGCTCGAAACACTTGACGAACTTCAGTACCTCTATGACCGCACCATGAACGGAAATTCGGAGTGGGTCGATTTCAAAGAGGATAGTTTGGATGAGGTTACGCAACTCAACACGACTAAAAAAGCGATGCTGGAAGCTCTTGGTGGATCCTTCAAAAAGTTTTTGGCCTTGGATACGGTTCAAAGTATACTGAGTGCCCCGGTGCCTATTCCGCTGCGCGAACATGAAGAACTTGAACTTTATACCGGATCTACGTTTGCCACTTCGGTGACTGACGCTGTAAAGGCGGTGATTACGGTTGTTACGGACGAAGGGCACGGAAGCGGTTGTATCGTAACTCCCGATGGATACATTATCACCAACGCCCACGTGGTGGAGGATGATACGGTCAACATCAAGGCCATTCTCTCCAATAAGCTGGACAAGAAGTATCCGCTCAAGTTCATTCGCATGAACAAGGCGGTGGATTTGGCGCTGCTCAAGTTGGACACGGCCAACATGACGCCTTTTGAACTGGCCGATCTGGAAGACATTGAGGTTGGTGCGGATGTTTACGCCATTGGCACTCCTGCCGATGTTGACCTTGGGCAAACCGTAACGAGAGGTATCATTTCGGGTAAACGCAAGTTTGGCGGACATCAGATGATCCAAACAGATGTGGCCATCAGTCCCGGAAACAGCGGTGGTGCACTTATCCGTAGCAATGGTGTGCTCTGCGGAATAGTAACCTCCCAATTGAGAGAACGCCAAGTAAATGATATAGGATTTGCCATCCCAGCTTCCCTCATCGAAGAATCTTTGAAAATTAAACTCAACCAATAACCAACTAAATCAACCCACATGAAAAAATTATTTCTGATTGCGGCTTTAGCAGCCGTTGCGTCCTGCGCATTTGCACAAAAACCCAAGTATTCTTCTGAGCACTTTGATGTGTTTTTCGGTCCCCTTCAAGACCGAGAACGCGGGATTTCGGTTGATTACTTTTTAGGTGCTGACGATGAGAATTTCTACACATTTTTTAGCAAAGGCCGAGAGATTTCTCTGGGCAAGTACAGCAACGAGCTGAAAAAGATTAAAGTAAACAACATTGAGCTTCCAAAAGAAAAGGTTCTGCGCAACACAGAAATGCATATGGAACTTGGAGACCAGATCTTTGAGTTTTACAGCATTTCTGACGGAAAGGCCAAATACAATAAGCTCTATGTCCGCACCATCAACAAGGAAACGATGGGCTACAATAAAGACGATAAAGAGCTTTTTGAACTTTCTGGAGGGGCATTCTACAAGAACTTTGCGAACGCCTTTACGCAGATTGACCGCTCGCCCGATGGCTCAAAATTCCTTGTTGCTTTCAAACTTCCTGAAGAAGAAGATCGCTATAGAAGATTCAAATTCATGGTGTTTGACCGTGAGTTCAACCTCATTTATGAGCGCGTTGAAAAATTCTTCATCGAAAAGGATAAAATATTCAAAGTAGTCGGTCAGGATTGGGTTTCTGCCGGAGGTGGAGGCTTCTTCTTCCGCATGTATAACTCTGGAAGTTACCGCGCTTTTCAGCTTGGAAACGATGGCCAAATTATAACATGGGGTGTGCACGACAAAGGCAAAGAGTTTGAGCATCCGGACCGATTGGAAACCTACGTTTTCAAGATCACCAAGGATAAAATGGTAAACACACGGGTTGGCTTTAGTGGAAAGCGCATTATTGATTACAACATCCGCCTCAACGCAAACGGTAAGGTGATGATTAGCGGATTTCACAACAATAACGTAGACGCCCGAAACGGACTGATTGATGGCGCTTTCTTAAGCTATTGGAATATTGATAAGGGAGAGGCCGAACACATTAGTTTTGAGGACTTTACAGAAGATTTCAAGACTAGCTATTGGTCTGAGAGAAAGGTAGAGCAATACGAGAAAGAGCAGAAGAAGAAAAAGGACAAAGAGCGAATAGGAATGGACAACTACGACCTCGATTATGTGATTGAGAAGGAAGATGGCGGTGCCATTTTGGTTGGAGAGGTTTCTTATACCTATGTGGTTTATACAGGAAAAAGCTCCTACACGGTTTATGTGAGAGGAAACATCATAGTTATTAATGTAGACGAAAGCGGAAACATAGTTTGGTCTAAAAAAATTCCAAAATACCAGTCTAACCGTTCTAACGTTGGCCTTGGCTACGAAGTGGCATGGACCAACGACCGATTGTACTTCCTTTTCAACGACAACTTCAAAAACTTGAAGTCTGATTGGGACGGCAAGAAGGTTTACGGCTTTAGCGGTGGAGACAATCCCGTTACAATGGCCGTTTGCGACATGGCCAATGAAGGTGCAGTATCAAGAGAAGAAGCTTGGACAACAGATAAGGCTGGCGGCATGTTTCAACCTGGATCAAAAATTGACCAGTTGTTTGATAATGAATCAATCATCTACATCCAAGGTGGAAAAGGAACACAGCGAATGATTCAAGTGAAGTACAAATAATTCGTTCCCTTAAAAGACAAAGAGGCCTTGGAATTTGATTCCAAGGTCTCTTTTTTGCTTCACTAGTAGGTAGGTTATTTAAACACCATCCGCACAAACTGCTCCTTGCCTACTTCATCATCCAAGTAAAGGATGCCTTCGTTTGAACCGTCTAAGCTCAGAAAATTGAACTCTTCTAAGTAGCTACCCGTTTTCTCAGAAGTCCAAAGCTTTTCGCGTCTGTCTAAATTCCTTGGATCGTCCAGTTTAAGCGTTACCAACACAATTGGATTATCCATTTTCTCAAACTTATCTACGCCATCCAGCGGAGTCCATTCCTTCTCCAAACTATTAAACTGACCGTTAAAAATGACATACAACTTTTCGTTAGCAACCTTGCTTATATAGCCCAGCCCCTGTGCGGTTTTGTTCTCCTGAAACTTTGGAACCCGCGTACTCCAGTTCAGCTTGCCGTCTGTGGCATTCACAGAAAAAAATTGCGCATCTCTTCTTGTGTACGTGATGATGTCTACATCTAAATGCGCATTGAACTTGGTAGAATCCAAGCTAGATTCGGCTCTTACAAGGTAGTTTTCACCGTCTAATTTTGTAAATCCTTTAATCACAAAATTATCCTCGTACGCGCCTGCCGGTTCTTTCGAATCCTTCTCAACTCGTTTTATTATTGCCTTTGATTGGTGTAAAATCATGTACTCATCATCAAAGGGAATGTATTTAAAAACCGGTGGCTGCTTTACCGCACCCGACCAACTTACAAAAGCAAACCCATCCGATTTCTCCAACCAGCTTTTAGAATCGTTTTCCCAATCCATGTAATTGGCCGCCATTATCATTCCTGATTCCGTGCCTTGCAAGGTCCAATCGCGAATTTGCTTTTCTAAATCTCCAGAAAGGTCGATAGTCTCAAATCCTTCCGAATTTATCTTGGTAAGGGTTACATGGAAGCGCGCATTCTTCTCATACACCTCTCCTTTGTCTATTCTTCCCCAGCAAAAAACAGTTCCATCATTAGCAATGCCAATGGCAGCTTTTGGGGCGGTTGCCTCCCAAGCGCTTCCACCCAATTGTAATGTGCCATCTGCCGAACGGAATTCAACTTCTTGTTGCCATTTTTTATCCAAATCGGCATCAAAAACCATAAAGCGGAAGGCTTGCGTTGGGTCGTCTTTCTTATCTGCCCGCTTCGCCTTTTTGAAATAAACAACAAACTTGGAGCCGTCTTCAGACACGGCATAATTTAAATGTGAATCGTTGAAATTGGCATGAAAGCCGTTTCCTTCTACCCGCGTTACCTCCTTCATATCGCCCACTTTCAATGCCTCGGCATCAAATTCGGATAGATAAACTGTATTTGCCTTATCATAGGTAAGCGTCTTTCCCGTTAGGAGAACAGCCTTATCCTTCAATCTTACAAACCCCTTGTGAACAAAGCCATCTGCGCTCTGTAAACGGTCGAACTTGGCGCTCGAGATTGGTTGCAACGTGGTATCGTACACCGTAAAAATATCCTGACGGTTGTAGAAGGTGTGGGTTACAAAACCATTTGCATTGTAGGCCAAAAACTGGGTCATTTTCTTGTCTGCCTCCTTCTTGATGGACGAACCCATCCAGACTTCCAAATTATCGGACCGGCCTGTTTTACGCTGCGCAAAACCTTCGGTTGAAGTACCAAAACTTACAACCGCCACCATCATCACTCCTAAAAAATACTGCTTCATACGTTCAATTGATTTTCAGGAAGCGAAGGAACGGATTATCCAGAAACCCATCACTTTCCTCTCAAACAACTCCGCCACTCATTGTAGCACATCGCATACTGCAATGAGTTCTTGCCGTTGCTTTTCTAGTTCGGCCAATCGCTGCTCTTTCTGCCTCTTTTATGTGCTCATAATTAGGTTAAAGTGGGTTTCAAGATGCTTTTTAGAGTGCATTCAACATGAGTTGCGTGCCTTTTACAGGCCGTTTGGTAGGCTTCACTGTCCGTTTGATATGCTTCACTGTCTGTTTGGTACACTTCACCGTCAGTTTGGTACACTTCACTGTCAGTTTGGTATGCTTCACTGTCCGTTTGGTACACTTCACTATCCGTTTGGTATGCTTTTAATGCCTTTTGCAAGCCGTTCTCAGGCCGTTTGCCAGCTGTTTGAAGAGTCTATTCGGGTCTGTTCAACGAACTGTGTGTGCCTTGGGGCAATAGGCCATATGCATTATGGCTCTGCTGTGCATCTCCATGTTCCCCCGCTTTTTAACAGTATTTACAACGAGCTTCTGCCTACCGCGAACCTCGTTTTCTATATTTGCCATTCTCAAAACCAAAACCGTACATGAAATTAAAACCGTTATTCCTTGTTGCTGGCTTCGCGCTAACAACCGTTTTCAGCTTTGCTCAAAACAAGACAACCGTAGTGCCAACAGGCATAAAATTGGTAGAAAAGGTCGAAAAATCGGAAGGTGAACTTTCCATTCCTTACGAGAAATATGTTCTCGATAATGGCCTTCAAGTAATCATTCATGAAGATCATTCTGATCCAATCGTTCATGTGGATGTGACGTATCATGTAGGTTCGGCCCGCGAGGAGCCTTTTCGTTCTGGTTTTGCTCACTTTTTTGAGCACATGATGTTTCAAGGGTCGGACAACGTAGCCGATGAGGAGCATTTTAAGACTGTTTCAGAATCTGGAGGTACGCTTAACGGAACCACCAACAAAGACAGAACAAACTACTTCGAAACACTTCCTAGCAACCAGCTCGAAAGAGCGCTGTGGTTAGAGGCGGATAGAATGGGATTCTTGTTAGATGCTGTTACGCAAGAGAAATTTGAAGTGCAGCGCTCCACCGTTAAAAACGAGCGTGGTCAGAGCTATGATAACCGTCCGTACGGATTGGTGGGCGAAAAAGTGAATCAAGCTCAGTATCCGCAAACACATCCATACAACTTTCCAACCATTGGTTATTTAGAAGATTTAGACAATGCCAACGTGGATGACCTCAAGCGTTTTTTCCTTCGTTGGTACGGGCCAAACAATGCAGCGCTTACTGTTGCTGGCGATGTAGACCCAAGCGAAGTACTTAAACTGGCTAAGAAATACTACGGAACCATTCCTCGCGGAGCAGAAGTTGAAAACCAGAAATTTGAGAAGGTTGTTCTAAAAGAAGACCGATACATTTCCTACGAAGACAACATTCGGTTTCCGTTGCTACAATTGTCGTATGCTACAGTTCCTAATTATCACGTAGATGAGGCACCTCTTGATATTTTATCCGATATTTTAGGAGGAAGCGAAAACTCACTTTTCTACAAGAATTTCCAAAAAAGTCAGATTGCAATTCAAGCATCGGTTCAGCATCCATGCCAAGAACTTGGAGGCCAGTTTCAGCTAACAGTGCTTCCTTATCCAGGAAAAACATTGGCAGAAATGGAAGAAGCCGTTCGCGCCACGTTAATAGAGTTTGAAAAAAGAGGGGTAAACGATGACGATTTAAAGCGATTTAAATCAACCATGGAAAGCCAAATGATTAGCAGCCTCGAAACAGTTTCTGGTAAGGCATCTAGTCTAGCACAATATCAATATGTACTCGGCAACCCCAACTACGTAGGAAAAGACTTGAAGCGATACATGGCGGTAACAGCAGCTGACATCATGCGCGTTTACAACACCTATGTTAAAGACAAAAAAGCAGTTATTCTTAGTGTTTACCCTAAAGGACAACCGCAATTGGTGGCAAAACAAGACAACTTTACCTATGTAAGAGACAAAGAACTGAAAGCAAACATGGCTCAGTATGAAGGTCTCAAATATGTAAAACCAACGAAGGAACAAGACGGTTTTGATCGAAGCATTAAGCCTGCTTCTGGTCCAAGTCCAGTAATTAAAGTGCCAGATTCTTGGCAAGTGACCTTCGATAATGGCTTGAAAATAATTGGTGCCGAGAATAACGAAATACCCAAAACTTATCTGCGCATTGGGATTAAAGCCGGACACCGATATGAAGACCCTGCCAAAGCTGGAATTGCAACGCTTTTTGCATCCATGATGGCTGGAACAACAGAAAAATACAGCACCGAAGAATTTGCTGGTGAATTAGAAAAGCTTGGAAGCTCTATTGGCGTGTATGCTGGCGATGACGAATTGGTGGTAAACGTGAGTTCGCTTACCAAAAACTTAGATGCAACAATGGCATTACTAGAACAAGCCATGATGCATCCGAAGTTTACAACCGAGGAGTTTGAGCGATTGAAACTCGCACAGATGGAATCCATTGCCAATCAGGTGAACCAGCCAACGGCATTAGCCGATAACCAATTCGCAAAAGTGCTCTATGGCGAAAAGCACATTATGGGAATTCCATCATTGGGAACAGAAGAAACCTTAAGCGGAGTGACACTTGCAGATATGGAAGCTTTCTATAAAGCCCGTTTTGCCCCCAACATCAGTAATCTGGTAGTAGTTGGTGATGTTGAAAAAGATGAGATTCTAGGTAAACTAGGCTTCCTTAAAACTTGGGAGAAACGAGATGTAAAATACCCAAAAGAGCCAGAAACTCCAGTTTCTGAAAAAACCAAAATCTATTTAGTTGACAAGCCTGACGCAGCACAATCGGAAATCAGAATGGGATACCTGTCTCAAGCTTTTGACGCCACAGGAGATTTCTACAAATCAAAATTGATGAACTTCAACTTGGGCGGTAACTTCAATAGCCGAATCAATCAAGATTTAAGAGAAGCCAAAGGATGGACCTACGGATCATACACCTATTTCGATGGAAGCGAGCATGTTGGGCCTTTCTTGGCTGGCGGTGCATTTAAGCGAGAAGCAACGGATAGTTCCATTGTTGCATTCATGAATCATTTCCAAACCTTTGCCGGAAAAGGCATCACGGATGAAGAATTGACATTCCTTAAAAGCTCAATCGGACAAAAAGATGCGTTGAAGTACGAAGCTGGATATCAAAAAACAGGTTTCCTTAACACCATTCTTCGCTTTGGATTGGAGACCAACTATACAGAAAAGCAAAACGACATTCTTAAAAATCTTACCAAAGAAGAGTTGAATGCATTGGCTAAGAAATACATCAATCCAAACAAAATGGCTATTGTGATTGTGGGAGACAAAGCCACCATCTACGAAGGGCTAAGCAAGTTGCCTTACGAGATTGAAGTGGTGAACCAATCTGTTCCGGTTAAGAAAGATTAACGGTAGGGGTTTGCAGCGGCAAACCCGCGCAGGCATTTAGTAAGAAAGCCGCTCCGAAGTATTGGGGCGGCTTTTTTATTTCCGGTCATTCTTAGGGCCTAGGCCCCAAGTTCATCAACCGTTATCCACCGCTAGGCGGAAACTGCCTGTTTACTTAAAGTAATTTGCAAATTACATTTAGCTTAACATAGTTGTTTCTTCAGATAATTGCTTTATTTTCAAGCCCTTAAACTAACTACCGCCAAAGGGCGCTATAGATAATAGTATCGATAGCAAGTAGTTGTGTTTAATGCTGAAAAGCCCTCGCGCAAACGGGCACATTTGCTTGCCCCAACCCTAAAGGCTGACGCTTCGCAAGCAAAAGAGCCTGTTTTCCCCGCCACACTCTCTGAAAACTGACAAGACTTTTTTAAATTAGCCAATTATTGACAAGTCATAAAGAGAATACCAATGGGATTTGGTGAACGAATTAAGGAACTACGTGAAAATAAGGAACTCCTACAGCGTCAGTTAGCGGCAAGTTTAGATATCGACACTCCAATGTTCAGTAAAATTGAACGCGGAGAACGCAAGGCAAAGCGCGAACAAGTCATAAAACTTGCCGAACTTTTACAATCGGATGTAAATGAACTGTTGACCGAGTGGCTTGCAGATAAAGTTTATGAAATAGTCAAAGATGAAGAAATCGCAGAAGGCGCGCTAAAGGTTGCGGAAAGGAATTTGAAATATTCGAAGACACTAAAACATGTATAAGAAAAGCCAAGATGTAAAAGTGTCAACAGCAGAAGAACCTCTTGGCCTATTCCCAAATGAAGTTTCAATGAAGCCATTTTTGAAATGGGCAGGTGGCAAAACTCAGCTATTAGGCGAGCTAAACAAGTATGTTCCGAGCAATTACAACAAATACATTGAACCTTTCATCGGGGGCGGTGCGATGTTCTTCAGTCTCAACCCCCGTGAATCCATAATAGCAGATTCAAACGAAGAGTTGGTGTTGACATACCGTCAAGTAAAAAAGGAAGTAAATAGAGTTATTGAGCATCTTAAAACATTTGAACACAACGAAGAATTCTACTATGACATACGCGGTCTTAATCCAAGTAAATTAGAAGCTAGTTACAGGGCGGCAAGGGTCATCTACTTAAACAAGACATGTTTCAACGGACTCTATCGGGTGAACAAAAAAGGTCAATTTAACGTGCCGTATGGTAAAGGCAACGGTAGTTTTCTCAACGAAGAGGTTTTAAGAAATGCGAGTGAGTTTCTACAAGAAACAAATATCGTGAATGGCGACTACCTCTCAGTATTAAATGAATTTGCTTCTGAAGG
>JAIOYO010000068.1 GCA_021741075.1 Flavobacteriales bacterium
GTATATTCTGAAGTCGCTGGATAGGGAGCATCTCGAACAACTCTTGGAGAAAGGCAGGTTAGAACTGCAAGGTTCTACGGGAAAGAAAATCAGCATTAAGGAGCCCGAAGCCATGCTGCGCATTTCGGGTGGAGATGCCCGCAAACTGCTGAATAACCTTGAATTGCTGGTCAACTCCAGCACCACCAAGACCGTTTCCATCACCAACGACATGACGATGGAGGTGTTGCAAAACTCCCTCGCGCTCTACGACAAGAACGGTGAGAACCACTACGACATCATTTCGGCATTCATCAAATCTATTCGCGGTAGCGACCCAAATGCGGCTGTTTATTGGCTGGCGCGCATGATTGCTGGAGGCGAAGAACCGAAGTTTATTTCGCGGAGGCTGCTTATTCTGGCTTCGGAAGACATTGGCGCTGCCAACCCCACGGCATTGGTTATTGCCAACAACTGCTTTCAGGCGGTGAATGTGATTGGGTATCCTGAGGCGGAAATCATCCTCTCGCAGGCTGCTATCTATTTGGCCAATTCGCCTAAGAGCAATGCCACCTACCTTGCCATTAAAGCGGCCAAGAAACTGGTGGCCGAAACAGGCGATCTTCCTGTTCCATTTCATCTTCGCAATGCGCCTACCAAGCTGATGAAACAGATTGGCTATGGCAAGGATTACAGCTATGCCCACGATTTTGAGAACAATTTCATCCATCAGGATTACCTGCCTGCCGAAATAAAAGACCAAGTGCTCTACACGCCTCAGGCTAACCCACGCGAGGAGGCCGACCGCAAACGGCTACGCGAACTTTGGAAAAAGAAGTATGGGTATTGATGATTCTAGACATCCCATCGTAGAAACGCAATTCATCTCGTGTCCTTATCAAACCATCACATTCGTTAAACTAGAGACGCGATAAATCGCGTCTCTACCATTTTCCTACTTTAGACACCCCAAAATGAAACAATTCCGAATCGGTTTTTTCGCTGCTATTCTTGCTGCACTTGCGCTCAGCAGTTGCCAAGAAGACCTTCAGAATGTGGGTTGGGATGTGGATGTGCTGGCGCCTGTGTTGCGCACACGGTTAGACATGAGCAACTTGGTGGCCGATTCGCTGCTTTCGGCCGATGCCGATGGCGCCTTGCGACTACGAATTGAAGCGCCTCTTATTGACCTTCCGCTCGATTCTATCCTGAAAATTCCGGACACAACAATCAAAAAAATTATTTCGGTCCCAAATCCATTGGTTGGGATTGAACCTGGGTTTACATTTCCGGGTGGACTAACGGACGAAACCACCTACAATCTGGGCGATTTGGCGCTGAAGAAAGTGGTTCTCCGCACGGGTAAGCTCAAACTAAAGGTCAAAAGCCTCGTGAAAACGGAAGTTGATTTTCAGTATTTCATTCCATTGGCGCGCAAAGATGGAGGCTCGTTTGAAACCAGCGGAACGGTTCCGGCTGCGGTTGGAACAGACACTGCTTTTGCCTCCTACCAATATGATTTGTCTGGCTACGAAATTGACCTGCGCGGTTTGGCAGGAACTGGTTTCAACACCCTTACCACTGTTTTTACCATTAAAACGTCCGAAACGGGAACAACGGTCACGGTTGCTGCGGGTCCATTTTTCATTTTAGAGTACGGCTTTGCCGATATTCTGCCCAACTACGGAACGGGCTATTTTGGGCAGCAAAGCACCACGGTGGATGAAGATGCTACCGAAATTGACATCCTAAACCGAATTACAGACGGGCAGATGATTCTCGATTCGGTAAAAATTGGCCTACGAATGACCAATGGCGCTGGCGCGGATGCCCGTTTCAGATTGAGCAGATTGCGCTCCATCAACTCTAGGCTCAATAGCACCATCGACCTCAGTCATTCGCTCATTGGCACGGACGTGCTGCTTGGTCGTGCGCAAGATCCTACAGGAAATGCAGCAGATGTGATTGCCACAGAGGCATTCTACTATTTGGATAACGGCAATTCTAACGTGAAGCAATTCATTGAGAACCTGCCCGATAAATTGGGATTTCTCTTCGATTTTGACCTCAATCCACTGGGCAACGTCTCCTCTGGAAATGACTTCTTCTATTACGACCGACCTTTTCAGGCGTTGATGGATATTGACATTCCGCTTCGAGCATCGCTTACCGATTTAACCTTGGTTGATACGATTGAATGGAATTTGGGAGGAAACTCAGTTGTCGAATCGGTGAATAGCGGCAGTTTCACGCTTATTGCCGTCAATAATTTTCCGTTGGAGGCCATGGTAGAACTCATTCTAATGGACTCCTTATACAATCCGCTCGACACCTTGGTGCCTCCTTCCAACGTGGCTGCGGCAACCGTGAATGCGCAAAATCGGGTTACCGCTCCGCGAGAAACGCGACTGTACATTCCTGTTCCAAACAAGACCAGTAACGTGTTGCCAAACACCAAATTTGTTCGTTTCCGTGTGCGATTCAACACGGTTAGTCATCCCGATCTTATTCAGTTCTATCAAGAAAACACGATTGATTTGAAACTGATTGGCAACTTCAATATCAACTTTGGCGGATCTATGTTTTGAGAAAAGCCGCACTCCTACTTTTTCTCGCCATTGTTTCTGTAACGGCTTCGGCTCAGTTCAGAAATCCGGTCTATGCTGATTGGACGGGTGGTTACTCGGTTGGCATTTATGGCCGTGCCCAACTCTCTACCAATGCCATTGGAACGAACCTGCAATACGCTGCTTTTGGAGGCAAGTTTTTGGAGAGAAAAGCCCGCGAAAGCGCCAGTAAGCGCATGGGAAAGGTTAACAGAGCTGGCCTTGACCTCGACTATGGCATTTTTGCCAAGCATCTACCTGATAGCGCCAAGGGTATTGGCTGGTTTGTGAATGTTGCTTCTCGCACCCACGGTCATGGTAAATTCAGCAAAGATTTGTTTGACTTTGCCATGTTTGGCAATGCCCAATTTGCTGGCAAAACAGCCGATTTATCGAACGTAAAAGTGGCCTTCTTTACCTACAAGCAATATGAGGCCGGTATTCTGAAACAGATTAAGAAGGCCAATGGAACCTGGAACCTCGGTCTTGGTGTTTCGCTGCTTGCTGGCAATCAGAACTTGGAACTTTCTATAGACAACGCAACGCTCTACACTCACCCAGATGGAGAGTATTTGGATGGTGATTTTTCGGGAGAAATTCGTTCATCATCCATGTCTAGCGGACAGTATTTTGATGCCAATGGGCTTGGTTTCAGCGCTTCGCTGAACGTGGGTTATGAAGGAAAGAAGTTCGGTATCGCATTTCAGGCAGACGACCTTGGCGTTCTTTCTTGGTCGCAGAAGTTGAAGCACACCAAGCTTGATTCGGTATTCCGATTTGAAGGCGTGGAAATGGATCTTTTCGCCTCTGGCGGAAACGTGTTCTCTGGTGTTAATTTAGATACGATTGTTGCTGGCTTTGCCACCAACATGGAAGGAACGAAGTATTCGACTACCCTCCCTGGAAGAATCCAATTGGAAGGTTTTTACCGATTGAATGAAAAGGATTTGCGCATTTATGCTGGCGTTCAGTACCGCATCGCGCCTGCTTATATCCCGTACATTTTTGTAGGGACGAGTTCGCCATTACCGAAAGGATTCTTCATTGATGGCCGCTTTGCATACGGAGGTTTCGGAAGTTGGAACCTTGGTCTTGAACTCCGTAAACGTTTCGCAGATGTGGTAGAAGTACGTGCTGGCACGAATAACCTCGAAGGCTTTGTGCTCCCGATGGTTGGCACTTCGCAAAGCCTTTATGTGAGTATTGCGGGGTATTTCTGATTCCGTCTGTCATTCCGAGGAACGAGGAATCTCTATCGAAGATAAAGAGATGCTTCCTTCGTCAGCATGACAGACAGAATCGGAATGATCTAAGTTCGGATTGCGGATAATCATTTCAAATGAACCTCACAACCTTCCCCGTTGAAAGCACACTTTCTCCGCTTACCATCTGATAGAAATAAACGCCTTCAGTTACATTGAGGCCATCTAAACGCGTGGCATCTCTTTGAATGGAAGTAGTATAAACCACCTGCCCCACGTTATTGAACAATCGGAACTCGATGGGAGCACTTAGCTTAGAAACAAGTTCGAGGTAACTGCGGATGTACACCGTAGGAACAGCACCTGAAAAAGGATTGGGCCCAACCGCCACTTCAAAGGTTGTTCCTTCCAAAACGATTTCATCAATGCCTAGTTCTGGGCCAAGGGTTTCGCCAATGCTGTTCAGTTTCAGGAGATAGACATCATCAAATCGATCTAGGAATCCGCCCGTAACGCCAACCGCCACATAGCCATTGTCAGAAGTTTGCTTGATGTCGTAAAGTCGGTCATTCTCGGCACTTCCGTGCGTAACGCCCATGCCGTTGTAACTGAAATTAGTGCCTGTCTCAACCACACGCATCACCCGTACATCCTCTTTGCCGAAACCGCTTTCTTCTACATATCCAGCCACAACCACGCTTCCGAGGTCATCAATAAAAACATCCAACCAGTATTCATCGGCACTTCCATCTTCAATCCGCGTGTAGAGTTCTACTCCATTCTCATCCGCCTTCCGAATCATAAAATCGCCCTCATCAGGCGTGTTGCTAAAACTGCCACCAACGGTTATCACTCCACCATCGCTGCTTGTACACGAACCGTAGGCGAATTCGTCTTCAATTCCTCCATAGGCGCGTGTCCAAATGGTATCGCCCAGTGCATCGGTTTTCACCACATACACATCCTTTTTGCCAGACCCGAAACTCTCGGTGTAACCCGTAAGATAAAATCCGTCTTCATTCGTAAGTGAGAACGACTCGCCACTTTCCAAACCTGTTCCGCCATAAGTTTTTGTCCAAAGCGTGTCTCCTTCAGAATCGAGACGGAGCAAGTAGAAATCACCTCCACCAGCACCATAACTATAGGTCTGACCGAAAAGCGCATAGCCACCATCTGCCATCGGCATTACTTGGTGGGCCAAATCCCAATTCGTTCCACCGTAATGGCGGGTCCAAATGGTATCTCCATCAATGGTTAGTTTGATGAGGTAGGCTTGATAAGCCAATCCTGTTCGTTCGGAAAGTCCTGCCACAACGATGTTTCCATCTGGACCAATCGCCATTGATTCGGCCTGCTCAGCATATTCGTCTCCGTAATATTTCCGCCATTCCTCATACCCGTTGAGGTCGGTACGAATGAGCATAATTTGACCGCTTGT
This sequence comes from Flavobacteriales bacterium, assembly GCA_021741075.1. GTDB lineage: Bacteria > Bacteroidota > Bacteroidia > UBA10329 > UBA10329 > UBA10329. The sequence goes on from JAIOYO010000068.1 coordinate 5,226, forward strand.
CTGTTCAAAGCTTCCTGTGGCGCCAGCAATCAGATAGCCATCATCAGGCATCTGAATCACTTGCTTGCCCACATCATAAGAAGCCCCACCATACACACGTTGGAACATCTCTTGTGCAGAAACCTGCACGGATAAAAACAACGAAAAGCAAAGGATTAGGAACGTTCTCATGCAAGCAAAGAAACCGATTATTTCCTTGGCTTGAAAGCTGCTGAAATTGCGATTAGTTGAGCCAGAACGAATGGATGATTCCGCCTTTTGTGTGGCCGAACACATGACAGTTAATCTTCCCATCTTCCATCACGTCCAACCGCATGAAGCCGTAATTCTGGTCGTCCATGTAGGTGGCTCCGTATTTATCTCCCGAAAGGGAAGACCGTTTGCTGCCGGCACCACTAATGAGGTAGTGATTGTTCTCTTTCTTCAAATACTGAAGATTGTGATCGTGACCAGAGACATACACCAGTCCTTCGTATTTATTCAAGACATTGAGAATCTTGTTTCGAATACGTTTATAGCGTGGCTGCGGAATATCCTGCACCAAGGCACGATTCAACCCTATAAGACCGAATAACTGAAATGGCGGTACCCAGTTAAAAATGAACCGGAAAGGCTGTTTGGCGGCACCATGATGTCCATTGCTGAACATGGGATGATGCGCTGCAATCATCGTCAGTTTTCCTTCCGAAACAGACGTAGCAATGAGTGTATCGAGACGCTCCAAGAATCGCTTCTCCATTCTTCGCTTATTCAAACCATATTCGGTTGGCACTTTATGGAAGAACTGATCTTGCAACCACCATTGGACATCAATAGCAATGAGGTCAAAGCCGCCTTCCTCCACCTTTTCAATCAACGGTCCAGGGAGACCGTCTTTCGGCATAAACACATGACCAGAATCGTTCTTGATTGTCTTGGTTTGAGCGTAATAAGACTCAACGAATTCGGCTTCCTTCTGCACGAGCCAATGCCCTTGCCAGCGCCCAGCTTTCCAATCATGATTACCCGGAACCCAAAAAACGTGTCCCGTAAAATCTCTCGTTCGCTCCAATTGCGAAAGCAGTTTCATCTCAGATAGATGCTTTTTCTTGTTGCCTTCCTTCCCTTCCAATCCTGCTGGATAAATGTTGTCGCCAAGAAAAATGACCGAGCTATTCTGATGCTCCTTCAATTCCTCTTCCAACATCAATAAAGCTGGACCTGGAAGCGTGTCCTTTCCCGCATCTCCAATTAAATAGATAGAATGCTTGACGTTCTGTGCTTGTAGAACATTTGCAATGAGAAGAAAAAGAACTACCGAAAACCTACTCACCTGCCAATACTTTGAACTCAGTTCTACGGTTTTTCGCTCTTCCTTCTGGTGTATCATTGGTGTCAATTGGCTGCTCTTCTGCATAACCTTTGTATTCAATTCTTGTTTCCACAATCTCATTGGTCACCAAATATTCCTTCACAGCCTTCGCCCGATTTTCAGATAGCAATTGATTGTCTTCGTGCTTTCCAACGTTGTCGGTATGGCCACCAATTTCAATTCGAATCTTCGGATTGTTGTTCATGAAAGCGACCAACTTATTCAACTCAACCCTCGATTCGGGCAAAAGTTCGAACGAAGCTGTTTCAAAGAAAATGTTCTTCAAAACCACCTTCTCACCAAACTTAATTGGTTGCAATTGCACATCCATTTGATACGGCTTTGTCATGTCTTGCTCCTTCGAAAGCGAAAAGTGCTCCGAATAGAACAAGTATTTGTCTTTGGAAACATTGAGCGCATATTCATGGTCAATAGGAAGCGTTACGAGAAAACTTCCGTCAATTTCATCAGAATTTGATTCAACCACAATCTTGGATGTTTCCAAATCAACCAACTCAAACCTTGCTCCCAAAGGTTGACCCGTTACCTTGTCTGTAACGCGTCCTTTCACATACGTCACACGAGTTGGGCGCACTGCTTCGTGTAAGAAGAAGGAATAGATATCAAGCTTACCCAAGCCACCTTTTCTATCAGAACTGAAGTAGGCTTTTTCGCCACTGGCAGCAACGAAAAGTCCTTGTTCGTCATTCCATGTGTTGATTGGATAACCCAAATTCTCAGGCGTTGACCAAATTCCATCGTCATCCAATCGGGTCACGTAAATATCCTTCTCGCCCATTCCAACATGGCCGTTAGAAGTGAAATAAAGCGTTCTTCCATCGGGATGAATGAAAGGAGTTTCTTCCGAAAATGGCGTATTAATCATATCACCAAGATTTCTCGGAACGGTCCATTCGTTGTTTGGTGCCAGCTGCGTGACCCAAATATCCATTCCGCCCGAACCTCCAGCTCGGTTACTCACGAAATAGAGTGTTTTACCATCGGCAGAAATACTTGGCTGACTTTCCCATTTCGAGCTATTGACGGGTGAACCAAGATTTTCAGGTCTTCCCCATTTCTTTCCATTACGGAGCGAACGATAGATATCGCAACTGCCCATTCCTGTCTTGCGGTTACAACCGATAAAGAACAACTGCTGTCCATCGGCAGTAATGGTCTGTGCTCCTTCGTTATCATCTGTATTGATAGGCTCGCCAAAGTTTCGAGCGAGGTTCCAGCCACTTTCAGACGCAGAACTAACGTAAAAATCTTCTTGATAATCTCCTCCTTGAGAACGTTTGTTTCGTGTAAAAACAAGCGTTTGTTCATCTGCCGTTAGCACAGGAAAGTACTCGTAATCGGCAGTGTTCACAGCTTCGCCCAAATTCTTAGGATCAAAGGGAACAGGCGTCTTTTTCAGTACTGCGCCAAACTCCGCGTTCTTCATATAGCGCTCGGCAGTTTCCCTAATCTGCGGATTGACCCGTTTCTTGGTCATAAAAATCTTGTAGTTGCCAAGCGAGGATTCATAATCGCCCGTTTTGAACTGAACGTCTGCCAACTGCTTGTAAGAAGTGGCAAGAAAATCGGGAGCAAGATCAACCACCTTCTGATACGACTGAATAGCATTCGGAAAATCGCCCAAATCGGCATAGCAATCACCCGAAACGGTGTACGCCTCCACAAAATTCTCATCCGCTTTAATCGCCTTTTGAAGAATCTCTATTGCTTCTGCATTTCGTTTGGCACTATAGTATTGAAGCGCTTCCTCAAAGTACTTTATTGCCTTTTTTGAACTGGTAGAATACTCTCTTTGGGCTATACTTTCTGACGAGAAAACACATCCAAAAGCAATTAATATGATGGTCAAATATCTCACGGGATGTTCATGTATTTATGCGTTTGTATCGAAACATTCCACCTTGGATTCTTCATTACGTAATCAACAATCAAAGGCATTACTTCTTCGCGTTTACTCCATTCGGGTTGAAGATAGAGTTTACAATCGTCCGAAACCTTAGCAGCATGCTCATTAGCCCATTCAAAATCGTGCCTATTGTAAACAATCACCTTCAATTCGTTAGCCAAAGCGTAATATTCTTGCTTTGGTGGAGCGGTTTTCTTTGGAGAAAGACAAACCCAATCGAATTTTCCTGAAAAAGGATGTGCACCCGAAGTTTCAACATGAATTTTGATTCCTTTTTGAGAAAGCTCGTGCGTTAAATTGTTTAGGTTGAAAATCAATGGCTCGCCTCCGGTTACAACCACAACTTTTGATGGCTGTTCGCTAGCGTTCTGAACCACGTTCCCAATCGGTATCAATGGATGAATAGATGCATCCCAACTTTCCTTTACGTCACACCAATGGCAGCCTACATCACAGCCGCCAATTCGAATAAAATAAGCAGCAGTTCCTGTATGAAATCCTTCACCCTGAATCGTGTAAAATTCTTCCATGATTGGAAGCACGTTTCCCTTCGCCAATAGAGATGCCATCTCTTCTGTAAGCCCTTCCACTTTCATTCCGCAAAAGTATCTATTAACCAAACGTGACCTAAATTGAACTGAACACGAACTTTTTCAAAAACCTGCCGTAGGAAAACCTCAACCAACAAACACGAGTGAGCAACATCGACCACTATTTTGATATTGACCGAATGATGTCGGATAATGAGTTGCTGCTCGCCTATCGCGACCACATCACCGAATCTACAGTTCAGCAACTGCTGTCGCTTACCGAAATGAAGTTGTTGCAAAGTGGGGAAGAAAAAAAACTCCGAAAGCGCGTTTTCAATATTCTGGTTGAATGTCTTCAGAATATTGTTAATCATGGTGAAGTAAATTCCAATGGCGAAAAGGAAATTGCAAGTCTTCTTCTATTAGGAAGAACCGATTCTGATATTTTCATCATCACGGGGAACCGAATCTTGAATTCAAAAATTCCATCGCTTGAAGCTAAAATAAAAGAAATCAACGCTTGGGAACACGAAGACATGCGTGATATTTACAGCGACCGCTTAGGAAAGTCAACCTATTCTGAGAAAGGCGGTGCTGGTCTTGGGCTCTTAGATATCTACAAACGAAGTGGAAATAAACTAGAATACTCTTTAGCC
>JAIOYO010000019.1 GCA_021741075.1 Flavobacteriales bacterium
AATTTCGTGGCTTCCACTACTGTAATTGTTAATCCCAGAAGTAGTCACGTCATATGAGTATCCTACTCTAAATTCCTTTATCTGAACACCTGCCATAATACCTACAGCATCATCAATTCGATAAGAAACACCAGCCCAAACCATGTTCTTCCATAATGCGCGAACATTGATGTCAAATTGCGTAGATGCTCCATCTGTTTTTAAGAATACAGAAGGATTCAGAGACCAAATTGGGTCGATATCCCAAGTGTATCCTGCCAATGCGTAATAATGACGAGCAACGGTATATTCACTTAACGTTCCACCTTCCTCAAACTTCAATGTTGGTGCAATCAGGTGCTTAGCAGAAATTCCCGCATACAACTTATCAGTATGATAGTAAACACCAAACCCAAGGTCTGGAGCAACTCCATTTGATTTAGAACCAACGATATTAGGATCATTCTCCTGAATAGGATCAAGCTTTGAGCCATCAAGCGTGTTAAACAAAACACCACCTTCGATTCCAATTCCCAAAGTACCAGGCCCTAACGCCAATCTAAACGCGTAAGACAAGTTTACACCACCTGAATACTGGGCGCCAAGTTTATCTGACAGAATAGATAATCCCACTCCACCGTGCAGAGCCTTCACCGTTGCATCAACGTTGGCCAATGTAGTTATTGGTCGACCATCAAAACCAACCCATTGTTGGCGATGAAGAACATTAGCGCAAATTCCATTATTACTACCTGCATAGCCTGGATTAGCGTAAAGTCTATTGAACATATTCATAGTTAGCTGCGGATCTTGCTGAGCTTGAACCGCTGTTCCCAAAAACAAAAATGTTACAGATGCAATTGTGGTAAAAATCTTTTTCATATCAAGTTGTTCGATTTTCTTCTTTTTCCTTTTTCTGATCGGGATGGTCCTTTTCAAGAGGCGGCTAAGTAAATAAATATTTCTATCAACATCAAGTTGTTAAATCAATTAATCGACTAAAAACCAACGCAAATATCGGTGATTCCTTGATTCATCGCTATCCTAGCTTCTGAAAAGTTTGCCACCAGCGGTCTGGAACCTCATTTTCACAGGCTCGCTGATAGTCATTGTAGCTACAAGGAACCATGAAATGACGCTGATATTTTTCTCCTCTTTTTGAAGGATACGGCACTTCCATCCACCATCTGTCGCTACGCTGGCTCTTGTAAAAGATGATATCATAGGTCCCTTTCTCGATTGAAACCGTGTATTTCAAGTATTCATTTTTGTCTGCAAATGGATAATCTTGCTTTCGATTGCCAACACCAGAAAGAAAATACCACAATACTTGAGCTGTTAATTTAGTTGATTGTAAATCTTCGCAATTGGATAAAGCGTCATATAACCCTATAGATGAAACTTTGTCACTTAGTCCAGCATAACGTGCTATGGCACATGTTTCTTCTCCATACAAACCATTGGGCTCTGAACGGTAGTTTGATGGGAAATCGGAACTGCGAATGCAACTCATATCAATAGAAACTGAATCTGCATTTCTCACGATTGGCTCAACATCTTCAATTTTGTTTTGAACATCTCCTAAACGGTAAACATCGAAATACAACTTCTTCATTAGTTCCACTTCCGTTACTAGGGCGTGGTGACTTTGATAAGCAAGGTTGCTAAAATTGAAAAGTACATTTGGTTGGTGCAAGATGATTTTTTGCAAATACTGGGTTGCTTTCATATCAACATTTACGTCTCCAAGATCAAATCGAGAATCGACACAAACCAAATTCACTACTTGTTCGAGTTTTTCGTAAGCCAAGTAATTGGCGTACGTAAGATCCTGTCCACCACCTAGAACAATGGCAATCCCGCCTTGCTTAATAATGGCTGCCACTGAGTTGGAAACAGCGTAATAAGTGTCTTCAACAGATTCGCCAGGGTTTATATTCCCTAAATCTAGGATGTTGAGCTTTCCGAAATGATCTTTTAATTGATAAAGCTCTTTTCGGATGCTATTCAGTGCTTCAACAGTTGTTTTGCAAGAACTTCTTCTATCCTCGGCAACTCCAAATAACACAACCGATCCTTTTTCAATATCAGGAAATCCTACTCCTTCTGAGAATGTTTTGATGCGGCTTCCAACTGTGCCTTCATCGTTATGCTCTACCAATTCAGAAGGGACAGGCACGAAAAAGATGGCGATATCAGAGACCATTATTTCTTCTTTCGGACTGCGCCACGTTTTGGTTTATCTGGTGTTTTTGCAATAATCTCTTTGCAGGCATCTAAGGTCAGCGTTTCTGGGTCAATCCCTTTAGGAATGCGATAATTTTTTTTACCGACAGCAATGTAAGGCCCAAAACGACCGTTTTTCACCTGCACGATATCTGCGCCATCCTTAAACTCATTAATCATTGCCTTTGCAATTTCTTCGCGTTTGGCAATGATGAGTTGAATGGCTACTTCCTTAGTAACGGTCATAGGATCTTCATCTTTCAATGACACATACGACTTACCGTGGCGTACATAAGGACCAAACTTTCCGATTCCGATGGTAAGTTTTTCTCCTTCAAACTCGCCAATCTCGCGTGGAAGTTTGAACAACTCTAAGGCCTCTTCAAGGGTGACGTCTTCCATTCTGGTTCCGGCTGGAATGCTGGCAAACTTTGGCTTTTCCTCATTATCTGCTTCGCCAATTTGTACCATTGGGCCAAATCGCCCTAGACGAGAATATACATTTCTTCCTGATTTAGGGTCAACTCCTAATAACGTTTCGCCTGTTGCTTTTTTCGCGTTTTCTGCTGTATTGACTGTTGTGATGTGAAACGGTTTGTAGAATGCATCTATCATAGAAGTCCATTCTTTTTCGCCTTCGGCAATCTCATCAAACTCCTTTTCTACCTGCGCAGTGAAGTTGTAATCTAAGATGTCGGTAAAATTTTCTACCAAGAAATCGGTTACCACCTTTCCAATGTCCGTAGGAAACAATTTGGTCTTTTCAGCACCCGTAATTTCGGTTCTCACCTCCTCTTTCATTCCATCAGAGTCGAGAATGATGTAGCCGTATTGACGCTCTACGCCTTCCTTTCCTTCCTTCACCACATAATTCCTGCTTATAATCGTGTTGATGGTAGGTGCGTAAGTAGATGGACGACCAATTCCGAGCTCCTCGAGTTTCTTTACCAAGCTTGCTTCGGTATATCTTGCTGGTGGTTGCGTAAATCGCTCCATTCCCTCCACTTTGGAAGCGCTAAGCCTTTGGCCTACACTCATATTCGGAAGCATTCCTTTGGTGTCCTCTGTTTCATCATCGGTACCTTCGAGATAAGCTTTAAGGAATCCTTCGAACTTGATTACCTCACCTTGCGCAACGAATCCTAAATCGGAACTTGAAACATCGATATTAACGGTGGTGCGCTCCAATTGGGCATCTTCCATTTGAGACGCAATGGTGCGTTTCCAAATCATATCGTAGAGGCGCTGATGACCAGCATCGCCTTTCACCGCCTGCTTATCCATGTAAGTGGGACGTATAGCCTCATGCGCTTCTTGCGCACCTTTCGATTTTGAACTATAGCGTCTGGTTTTTACATACTCGGCACCATATAGTTTGATGATTTCCTCTTTTGCCGCATTTATGGCAAGGTCGGATAGGTTGACGCTATCCGTTCTCATATAGGTAATGCTCCCTTGCTCGTATAAATCTTGGGCAATTTTCATGGTTTTGGTAACGCCATAGCCCAACTTACGACTTGCTTCTTGTTGCAAGGTTGATGTAGTAAACGGTGCGGCAGGCGTTCGTTTTGCAGGTTTTTTCTGCAGGTCTGTGACCGAGAATGATGCGTTTTCGCAACCAGCAATGAAGTTGCGGGTTTCATTTAGCGTATCAAATCGTTTAGAAAGCTCGGCTCTAAACTCCAGCCCATCTACATTGAAAAAGGCTAAAACTCTGAATGCTGAAGTTGACTGAAATTCTTCTATTTCGCGTTCGCGTTCTACAATAATTCTGACAGAAACCGACTGAACCCTGCCTGCAGAGAGGTTTGGCTTTACTTTTTTCCAAAGAACTGGCGAAAGCTCATATCCAACCAAGCGATCTAATATTCTTCGGGCTTGTTGTGCATTGACCAAGTCGATATTTAAAGTCCGAGGGTTTTCTACGGCATTTAAAATGGCTGACTTGGTGATTTCGTGAAAGACGATTCGTCTTGTTTTATCATTTTTCAACCCTAAAGCTTCTTGCAAGTGCCACGAAATGGCTTCTCCTTCGCGGTCCTCATCCGATGCCAACCACACTAGTTCGGCTTCTTTACTTAGTTTCTTTAGTTCTTGAACAAGCTTTTCCTTGTCTTTTGGGATTACGTACTCTGGTTTGTAATTGTTGTCTACATCAACAGAAAGCTTTTTGGAAGGAAGGTCACGGATGTGTCCGAAACTGGATTTTACAGTGAAATCTTTTCCAAGAAACCCTTCTATGGTCTTAGCTTTTGCAGGTGACTCAACAATTACAAGGTTCTTCATACGGTTGGTTTGGAAATCAATTTAGGGGCACAAAGAAAACTATTTATTGAAACGGGGGACGAGAGATGATAGATGAGAGCTATAAGATAGAGAGATAAAGAGATAAGAAAAAAGGTGAAAATGAAAAAGGAGAAAAGGAAAATTGGGCTATCAATTACCTAGAGACAATAATGTTACATTGATTGAAAAAAAATCGATAGATGCTGGCGCAGATGTAATTCCAGCAGACACCTTATCGACAGGTGCTGACGGTTAGTTCGGCCTTAAGCCCTCGGAAGCATCACGGAAAATTTGGCCCCGCTTGGCTTGTTGTCTTGAATTGTGATGGTTCCATCATGTTTTTCTACCAAGAGTTTTACGAGATAAAGTCCGATGCCGGTGCCTTTAGTCTGTCGGACATCTTCGTTTCCTCTTCTATAAAATCGGTCGAAAACCTTTTTTTTCTCACTGTTCGGAATGCCTTCGCCTTGGTCTGCGACTAAAAATTCGATTGAATCGGTACCACTGACTGATATTTCTACTGTGACTTGGCTACCTGCACCATATTTAATGGCGTTATCAATGAGATTGATGACAATGCTCTGTATGGCCATTTTGTCAATCTCAGCTTCTATTCCATCTTGAATGGTTGTTTTGAGTCTTCCGTCTTCCAATTCTTTGGAATAGGTAGTTCGAATTTGACTGGTAAGTAATTCTGAAAAATTGACCTTCTCTTTATTCAATGGAAGTCCGCCCGACTCTACTTTATTTACAAGGAGTAGATTCTCTACTAGGTTTTCTAGTCGGTCTGTGTCGGCAAGTGCTCTCTTATATAGTTGTAGTTTTTTTTCTTCGGGAAGTTCTCTCGTATTGAGCGTTTGCAATTGCAGTTTAATGGCAGCTAATGGCGATTTTAATTCGTGGGTAACGGAAAGAAGAAAATTCTTCTGTTGCTCCGCCAAGTTCAATTCTTTGGCAATACTTCTACGAACGGCCCAAAAACCAAGAAGGAGTATAAAAACAAAAACGGCACCCTCGCCAAGCACCATCCAAATACGAAGGGTTAACTTTTGGTCTAGTTCTGCTTTTTGAATAAGCTGTTCTGGCCCGGCCAATTCTGAAACGCTGAGCATTTCTAATTTCAGAGTGTAGATTTCCGTGTTGAGTTCAACGAGCATAAACGCCCACCAGACAAATTGTATGAGTACGTAAAACCCTAAAAAGTAAATAAGCACCCCTTTGGGTGCTTTAAAACTGGATTTCTTGCTTAACCAAGACATTACCGAATTTCGAGTAGTTGACCTTGCTCAATGGCAAACCGAACTAGCCCTACTACGTTTTTAACCCTCAGTTTTTTGATGAGATTGCGTTTGTGCGTTTCTACTGTTCTGAGACTTATGTTGATTTGTTCGGCAATTTCTTGATTTGTGTATTCTTTAGCCACGAAGTGAAGCACTTCTTTTTCTCGGTTACTTAGTACAACTTCATCATCTTCTCCATCGGATGTAATAGATTGAGTCATTATGTCAAGCACTTCCTGCCCGTAATAACTACCTCCTTTCATTACGGTATCAATTGCTAGAAGAACCTCTTGATGTGCAGCATTTTTTAAGATATAGCCTGATGCTCCTGCTTTTAGCATCCTTCTAATCACTTGGACTTCTTCGTGCATAGAAAACGCTAATACCTTTACTTTTGGCCATCGTTGTTTGATGGTTTCTGTGGTGGTTACGTCCAACTTACCATCCATGTTTATGTCCATCAGCACAACATCTGGAACTTGTTTTTCAATACACTTTATGGCTTCTGCACCATTCTTAGCCTCGCAGGTTACCTCAAGGTTTAAAGCTTTTTCTAACAGGGATACAATTCCACTTCTTAAAATGGGGTGGTCGTCTACCACTAGTAATCTAACTTTGTTCATTTTGGGGTCTTTGGAACATCAATATTAATAAGAGTCCCCGATTTTTCGGCACTCTCAATGTCAATTTGTCCATTCATGGAGTTTACACGCGATATGACGTTAGTTAATCCAATTCCACTAGATGCTCCATGAATATCGAAACCAACGCCATCGTCTTCTACCGATAAATTCAAAGAGTCGCCATGATCAATTAAACTGACAAATACCTTTTTACAAGACGCGTGTTTCTGAATATTATTAAGTAGTTCCTGCAGAATTCGATACAAATTCACTTCTATCAATTGATTATATCTTGCTTCGATATCTATATAATCGAACTTCACGTTGATTCCTGATCGATCATGCAGATTGCTGCATGTTTGATTAATGGCCTCCTTGAGTCCAAAGCTTTCTAGCACTTCGGGCATCAAATCGTGAGAAATATTTCTCACTTCCCGAATTGCTTCTTGAAGATTTGAATTCAGTTTACTTAGATCTGCAGTTATGGTTTCTACATCATTGTCAGAAACTTCTTGCCGTATTTGTGAAACCTGAAGTGTAATTGCTGATAGCACTTGACCAATTCCATCGTGTAATTCTGCTCCAAGACGCTTTCGCTCCTGTTCCTGACCTCGTAGTACAGCGTTCATTACTGTTTGTTCTCGATCGCGTTCTGCCGTAATATCGCGGATAATAAGGATAGCCTTATAGAATTTCTCACCATGGAATATACCAATGTACTTTCGAGAATAGATTAACCTAGAACCGTCTGGTCCTTTATAGGTTTCACTTAACTCAAAATTGAGTCCTTCTGTTTTGAGCCGATTAAAGCTTGCTCGTAACACTTCAACTCTATCTAGGTTTTCACTGAAATCAAAGATGGTTGATCCAACAACATCTTCAATAGTTAACCCTTGTGCTGTTTTATTAATGGATTCGAACACTCCGTCTTCACTAATAATTGCGATAAAATCTTCAACATTATCAAAAATTAGCCTAAGCCTTTCTTCAGATTGTTGAAGTTTGATTTCTTGATCTCGTTTGTCCGTTCTATCACGCATTAAGGATTGGATATACACTTGATTACCCTCAATTCGTTTTACAAATCGAACTTCAACTGGAACTTCAGTTCCGTTTTTATGAAAAACCTTGGTATCAAAGGTCTGAGGTACATTTACCTCAAGCAGTTCGAGAAACCGTTGATAAAGTTTTCCTTTCCAAACTGGATCTATTTGAAAGGCTTTCATATTCAACAATTCGTCTCTCGTATAGCCAAGCATTTCTGTTGCTACTTGATTCACGTCCAGAATATTCTGTTCCACATCATGAAAAAAGAAAGCGTCTCCAGAATTCAGAGAGAGAGACTCAAGTCGATCTTGAGTCAATTTAGCGGCACGCTCAGCCAAAACTTTGGTTGTCATATCGATAGAGCAGGAATAGAACCCTATCACTTCTCCATGTTCAGAATAATCTGGTGCCAAGGCAACGTTGAAATAGCGATAGGCACCATCGGCCATTGTACCTTCGTATTCGTACGCGACAGTTTCTCCCGATAGCACTTTATTGAATTGCGGCTGTAATTTCATTACCGCATCTTCCCCTATTACATCTCCAATATATTTCCCTTCCATTTTTCGAGGGTTTTGCCCTAGATGATGGTATGCATCATTGAGAAAAACATACTTCAAATCCGTAGAAATTCGGGAGATATAGATTGGAATAGCGTTTAGTGTGGCTCGAATGTCGGCTTCGCTTCGTTCCAAGATTTTGGTGGTTCTTTCCAACTTAAGTTCCGTTTTTTTTCTCAGGTGGATTTCCTTCTTTTGGGCAAGATGTAAAAGCCTATTGTCTATAAATCGAGCTGCATGTCCTGCCAGATCCCTCATTTGCATCAACTCATATTCGGTGAAGCCTTCCTGATTACCTAACCTTGTGAAGTCCAGCGTACCTAAGATTTTATCGTGGCTTTTTAATGGCAAGTAAACAAAGGAAGAAGGCACTATTAACGGATTGACTCCTTCTTGAGCGGATTTTTTACGAAGCTCTTCGGGCAGTTTAGATGCGAAATATTCTTTACCAGATTCTACGACTTTTCCAACCATACCTTCGCCAATTTCCAGCTCCCGTTTCTTCAATCGCTTTTCAATTTCGGTCTTTACTTGAATGTCGTTATGGTGGAGTGCTACCAGTTGAATCTTGTTCGTCTCCTCGTTAAGTAATTGTACATCGGTTACTACGTCAAAATAGTTGGTAATTCGGACACATAAAATTTGTAATACCTGCAACAAATCAGAATCCACATCAGTTAGGATTGAAGACACATCAAGTTTAAACTCTGCCCACTTTTTTTCCTTTTCTAGCTGGTTCTCAGCAGATTGTCTCTTAAATGTTTCAATAGCCTCTCGCTCTTTTAAAATTCCGTTTTCAACAAATAACGACACGTACTCTCCAAGTCGTCTTATTCTGCTTATTTGAACATCGTTAAAAGGACTATCACCCTCGAGTCGTGTAACATTTAGCGAGCCCAACACACCATTTGCGCCTTTTAATGGAACGTACAGCATACTTCTAGGAACTATTCGTGAATCGATCGAGCGCGGACCGACCCGCATTTCCTCAGGGACATCATTGAGAAGAATCTCCTCGCCCGTTTCAATTACGGAACCAACTAGTCCTTGTCCCTTTCTCACCAATCTATGGTTGAACAGTTTTAGAATAATGTTTCGCACCTCTTCGTCCAGATGGTAAACAGCCTCCGGACGAATGATTCCAGTTTCGTGATGCAGTATCGATACATCGCAAACTCCTCCAAAATAGTGAGAAACACTTTCTGCCAATTCTTGTAAGCCCGTTGGATACTTATTCGTTGGTTTAGACAATATCTGTGCTGCTTTTAGCAAAAATTCGTTGTATTGATTTAAGCTATCAAGTTCTTGCTGCTTTTCTACAGTCTCTGTTAAATCAGTAGTATATCCTAAACATTTGATTGGTTTTCCTTCGACATTGCGTTCATAAACATACTCTTCGCCCCTAAACCAAAGCCACTTACCACTGGCGTGCTTCATTCGATAATTAAACTGAACACAGTTATTATCGTCCAGCAGCTGTAGTTTTTTGGCTGCTTGTTTAAACTCATTAACATCTTCGGGATGAACCAAAGAACGAATGGCTCTTCCTGTTTTCATTTTCTCGGATTCGGCCAATCCAAGAATTTTCTTCAGAGTCCAAGAACGGTAGAGATTCACATCATTTTCTAAGTCATGGATGTAAATCATACCTGGAATACGGTCAAATACCGATTCTAGAAAAGCCCTGTCTCGCTGAATCTTTTCGAACAGCGTTGAATCATAGGAGGGTTTGGAAGATATCTTGCTCACCGTGCTAAGTTACCGATGAAAAGATGGAAAAATCAAAGCCCCGCAATTGCGAGGCTTTGAAGTGGTACCAGCTGGGGTCGAACCAGCGACACACGGATTTTCAGTCCGTTGCTCTACCAACTGAGCTATGGTACCTCTTTTGAGGGCTGCAAATGTAAAAATATTTCGATTTCACGAAACCTCAACTTTAAACTTTACGCTAGTTACCTTTGTGCTCTTATGAATCTGGCTATTGACATCGGCAATTCGCGTATTAAATGGGCTCGTTTTGAGCAGCAAAAAGTTATTGAATCTGGTATGGTTCCCGAATCTGACCTTACCGCATTAAAAGCTCTTATGACTTTTCATGTTGGCGATGATATTACCATTTCATCAGTAATAAAGCTGAATTCGACATTTCTAGAATTCTGCAAAGAGTCAAAAGCAATGTTAATTGATTCGTCAACCCCGATTCCAATCACAAATAATTACGCCACTCCTACTACTTTGGGAATGGATCGATTGTGTGCCGCAATTGGAGCAAAAAGCCTGTTTCCAGATAATCCAGTTCTATCTATTGATATTGGCACGTGCATTAAATATGAATTCATTACTGTAGATGGTCAATATGAAGGAGGAAACATTTCGCCAGGACTTCAAATGCGGTTTTCGTCTCTTAACAATTACACATCAAAATTGCCTGCTTTAAAACCAGAAAAAACAATCGGTCCAATTGGCCGTTCAACTAATGAGGCACTTCGGCTTGGCGTACAACAAGGAATGTTATTCGAAATTCAGGCAATGATCAGCACCATCCAGACGTTACACCCCAACTTAAAAACGGTTGGAACAGGCGGAGATTTGCCTTTTTTTGTCAATGAACTTAAAACTCACATCTTTGCGGATCTTTTGCTCGTGCTACGAGGCATAAATGAAATTTACTTACACAACACTTAGACGGCCTTTGCTGTCGCTAATGCTCATTCTCCTAAGCGGATGGGCATTTGTTTCCTTCGCTCAACCAGCCAATAATTCGCCTTATGCGCGCTACGGCTTGGGTAATTTGAACAATGGCGCCAATGTCCGTTCGGCCGGCATTGGTGGAATGAGCATTGCCATGCGAGAGGATAGCATTCCTTATCTAGTCAATTTTCTTAATCCAGCATCTTACACTTCTATTGGGTTTACGGCATTTGATATTGGCATTTACGGAAACGTAGCCACAATATCTTCAAGCACCGAAACACAGAATGTAAACAAGGCAAATCTGTCTTATTTCGCGTTTGGGTTTCCAATTCTCCAGCTCAGAACCCGAATCAAAAGAGATAGTACTGAAGAAGGTCAAAGTAAATGGATACAAACCAATCAGAAACGTTTGTTTTGGGGTGGTTCATTCGGATTGCGCGAATTTAGCAGTGTTAATTACTCGGCTACTGACTCAAGATTGGATGAAACTGGCATTTTTGGTGGCGATACCGCTTTCAATTACGCCTACGATTTTCAAGGTGATGGCGGGCTTAACCAGTTCTTCATTGGAATTGGCATTTCGCCATTCAAAAACTTCTCTGTTGGATTAAATGCTTCCTACATCTTCGGCAGAATGAATCGCGTGCAGCGACTTGAAATTCAAGAATCGAATTATTTCAATGTAAAAACCGACCGTTACACTGACGTTGGTGGTTTCTACTTAGACTATGGCTTGCAATACACATTAGCCGTAAAAGGCGGAAAGGACGTGCTCACATTTGGTAGCACATTTGCGCATCCAATGAAAGTGAGAGCAAGCAGTACAACTTTAGCACGAACCTACACTCTTACAACATTTGGAGAAGATCTCTTTAGAGACACCATTCTCTACAGAAAAATAACCGGTGGACATATTTCTATGCCTTGGAAATATGGCTTTGGACTTACTTGGAAAAAAGGAGAGAAGTGGCTTTTTGGGGTTGAACACACCCAAGAACTTTGGAGTACCTATAGAGATGTTGATGGAAAAAACGATTCGCTCGAAGACGCATGGAAAACTTCAGCTGGAATTGAATTCAAACCATCTGTTCCTGAAACGAATCGTGGGTTTTGGGCCTACTTTGGAAAGATGCATTATCGGCTTGGAGGATACTATGCCATGAGCCAATATAGAGTCAATAGCGTGCAGCTTCCAGAATATGGCATAACTCTTGGTTTTGGTTTCCCACTTAGAAGAAGTCGAGCAGGTGGAGACAAGTTCATTCAAAGCATGATAAACTTTGCTGTTGAATGGGGACAAAGGGGAACAACAGACAAATTACTCCTACTTGAAAACTACTGGAACTTTAAACTTGGTTTCACTCTAAACGATAGATGGTTTATTAAACGTAAATACGAATGAAAATGAAAAAGGACAGTTTTACACTTACCAACATTACGATGCTCGTTCTTGTACAACTGATGTTGATGGGAACGATAAATGGCTTTGCACAAGAAGAAAAGTTTGGAGACAATCCAGACAAGTGCAAGGAAAACCTTTCGCTGTATCGAGAATACTATAAACAGAAAAATTATGCTGATGCCATGATTGGCTGGCGATGGGCATTCTTCAATTGCCCAGAATCCACCAAGAATATCGTTATCAACGGCACCACTCTAATTGAAGCTAAGATAAAGGAGAACGAAGCAAATCCAGCTTTGAAAAAAGCATATTTAGACACACTTTGGATGGTTTACAATAAGCGCATTGAACTTTATCCAGAGGACAAAGGCTACGCTCTAGGGCGCATGGGAATGGACATGTATGATTATTCGGAAGAAGATTACTCAAAAGCCTACAACACGCTTAGCGAAGCAACCAAGACTGACAAATTGGATACAGATCCTTACGTTTTAATGAAGCTCTATTTGGCTGGAATGAAACGATTGGTTGCCAAGGAGTTGGAGATGGAAGTATTGTATGATCTTTATGATGAAGCATCTGCAATCCTTGACGCCCAGCGAAAGAAAATTCCAGCTGATGCTACTGAAGACAACAACACAGATCTTAAGAAACTTAACCAAGCAGGTGGAATCATTGATCAGAATTTTGAACGAATTGCACAAGAAGATCAATACATCTCACTTATGCAGCCTAAAGTTGATGCAGCTCCTACCGATGCTGCATTGCTCGAAAAAGTCACCAACATGATGGTGAAGCGTAGTTGGACAAGTAATCCATTCTACTTAGAAACTTCTGCAAAACTTTACAAATTGAATCCCTCGGCTGATGCTGCCTACAACCTTTATGAAGGTCATGCAAGAAAAGGAAACGAGTCTGAAGCAACTAAATTCTTGGAAGAATCAATCAAATTGGAACAAGACAAGAATGCGAAAGCAGAGAGAATGCTAAAATTGGCCAAGGTTTATGGCTCTCAAAAAAACTATGGAAGAGCACGGTCAACTGCCCAAGAAGCAGCTGCTTTGAAATCAGGCTGGGGAGACCCTTACATATATATAGGCGACCTGTACCTAGGAACAACATCAAGCTGCGGAGATAACGCTTGCAACCAAAAATATGGAGTTTGGGCAGCAGAAGACATGTTCGGAAAAGCAAAATCTGTGGATTCATCCGTTTCTGGAGATGCCAACTCAAAAATTTCATCGTGCAAGAAATACTACCCATCTGCCAAAGATTGTTTCTTCTACGGATTAAAATCTGGAGACCTGGTTACGGTTGGGGGCTGGATTGGAGTTGAGACAACGGCACGATTTGCAGACTGATTTTAAAATAGTTGCACTTAAAAAGGTGAGAGGACTTTGGTTCTCTTACCTTTTTCTTTTTTCGCTTGTATTAGGCGGATGCGTGAATGACATGGACGAGGTGAACGCCATTGTCGAAACTGAAACTCTCCCCATTTCAGTAGGAGATGATGTTCAAATCATTTATTCCGATTCTGCCCTATTGAAGGTAATTCTTGAGGCCAAACATCTCGAGCGATTTACTGGCGAAGATCCTTACCTCGAAATGACCAATGGCGTTTATGTGAGATTCTTTAACAATCAAGGAGCTATTGAATCTGAATTACGCTCAAATTATGCCATAAGCTACGAGCATTCGGACATTATGGAAGCCAAGGAAAATGTAATTGTTGTTAACAAAAAAGGAGAAACGCTAAATACAGAGCATCTCATTTGGGAAAAGAAAACCGAAAAGATTAGAACAGATGAGTTTGTGAAGATTACTACCGAAGATGAAGTTATCTTTGGTCATGGATTGGAGTCCAATCAAGATTTCACCAAATACAGAATCAAAAAAATCAAAGGAACAATAAACCTAAAAGATGCTGAAAGTTCTGAAAGTCCTTGAAATGGCATGGTTACTCATTGGAGTTTTCTCCGTAGTGATGGGTGCATATCTATTCAACCTGCACGGATGGGATGAGTCTAAATGGTTCTTTATAGGGGCTTTGATGGCAGGAATTTTCTTCACTTTCCGTAGACGGCAACGCCTTAAATTCGAGCAGTCAGAAAAAGAACAGAAAAACGGAAGCAATTGAGTTATCTGGTTATCATACTCGTTTGCCTTGTGCTTTCTGCATTCTTTTCTGGAATGGAGATTGCATTTGTTTCTGCCAACCGTTTTAAGATTGAGGTTGACAGAAAGAAAGGACATTTATCTGGCTCAATTATCGGAACATTTCTCGAACAACCATCTCGTTTTATTAGCACATTACTGGTCGGAAACAACATAGCTTTAGTAGTCTATGGCATTACGATGGCCAAAATTCTTGAGCCTGAAATCAGAAATTTCACCAGCTCTGAATCTGTGATTTTGGTTGTACAAACAATCCTTTCAACGTTGCTGATACTTGTTACAGCAGAGTTCCTGCCGAAAGCATTTTTCAGAATTAATCCAAATCGAATGCTGGATATTTTTGCAGTTCCAGCAAAAGTGTTTTACTTGTTTTTATATCCACTCGTATGGGTTATAGACCGTTTTTCGAAGCAAATTTTATCGTCCATTTTCAAGGTGAAATTGAACGAAGAAAAAATGACCTTCGGACGCTCAGATTTAGATGATTACGTCAACGAATTCACCGGTAAAGATGAAGAAGAAGCTGTTGACAGTGAAATTCAAATTTTCCGTAACGCACTAAATTTCAGCGACATTAAGGTGCGAACATGCATGCTTCCGCGTACCGAAATCATCGCTCTAGACATAAATACTACCATAGATGACCTTAGAGATAATTTCGTAGAAACGGGTCTATCTAAGATTCTCATTTTCAGAGGGGATATAGATAACATCATTGGATATGTTCATTCATTCGAACTATTCCAAAAGCCTACTAGCATCAACAGTATTATTAGACCAATAAGCTTAGTGCCAGAAAGCACCAAGGTAAAAGACCTCTTGAAGCAATTTGGTCAACAACGAAGAAGTGTAGCCGTGGTTCTCAACGAATTTGGCGGGACCGCAGGAATGGTAACGGTTGAGGATATAATTGAAGAGATTTTTGGTGACATCGAAGATGAACATGACGTGGAAGACCTCGTAGAGGAAAAAATAAGCAACAATCAGTTTCGTCTTTCTGCGAGATTAGAAATAGCATACATCAATCAGGAATTCAACCTTGACCTTCCCGAATCTGATAATTATGGAACTCTAGCCGGATTTATTATTGAACATCATCAGAGCATCCCAGCTGTTGATGAGGTAATACGAGTAGATGATTTTGAATTTACAGTTACTCGTGTTGATAGTACTCGAATTGAAGAAGTATTGCTTACGATATTGGATTAGTTCCGCGTTGAAATAAATGTTAATAGTGTATTAACACCTGATTTCTTTAGGATGTCCAATTTTGCAACCTAAATAGCCAGCAAATGAAGGACAACCCGACAATCCTAATTGTAGATGACGAGGAAGACATTCTTGAGTTTCTCGAATACAATTTAAAAAAAGAAGATTTCGAGGTACATACAGCTTCTTCAGGCCGAACGGCTATCGAAATTGCGCAGCGTGTTACTCCAGATCTTATTATTTTGGACGTAATGATGCCTGGATTAGACGGTATCGAAACCTGCAAAGAGTTACGTGACATTCCAAAATTGAAGAACACGTTGATTGCATTTCTAACAGCTAGAAACGAAGACTATTCTCAAATAGCTGGATTTGATGCAGGAGCCGATGATTTCATCAATAAGCCAATTAAGCCACGAGTTCTTATTAGCAGAATTAAAGCATTGCTGAGAAGGAACAATCCGCTCCAGAAAAAACAGGTTTTTGAAACAGAATCGGGACTTAAGATTGATCGAGACAAATACTTGATAGAACTTGCTGGCATGGAAATGACACTTCCCAAAAAGGAATTTGAATTGTTGGCACTACTTGCTTCAAAACCTGGCCATGTCTTTACGCGCGACAACATTTTGAATTCGGTTTGGGGCGCGCAAGTAGTGGTTGGCGATCGTACAATTGACGTTCACATACGGAAACTTCGAGAAAAGATTGGTGACAACGCAATAAAGACAGTGAAAGGGGTCGGTTATAAATTCGAACAGTAATTTCGCGGTCGTGAAAGGCCCAATCCAACGCAATTTAATTCCGGCTGCAGCATTTATCATTTCAGTAACTACTACGTTGCTGCTTTCTTTTATTGACCTAGCGTTGCTAGGCCATTTTAGCTTAATTCGAGCCCTGTTTACATTTTTCATCTTGTTAACGGTCAGTTATTTGGTGGTTCGTTATGCTGTGAACCATTTTATTTATGAAAAGATTAAACTCATTTACAAGACAATTCACGACTTAAAGACTCCGAAGGCTCAGCTAAAAGCCATGCTACAGGCCGACATGAACTCCCTTGAAACAGTCAATAAGGATGTGATTTCTTGGGCAGAGACGAAGCAGCAGGAAATTCAATCACTTCAAGAGCAGGAAGAATATCGGAGAGATTTTTTAGGAAACGTTTCCCATGAACTAAAAACACCCATTTTTAATATTCAAGGTTATGTTCACACCTTGCTTGATGGCGGATTGGAAGACAAGGAGATTAACCGAAAATTCCTAATTCGTGCTGACAAGAGCGTTGAACGACTGATTTCAGTGGTGGAGGATTTGGATGTGATTTCGCGTTTAGAATCTGGGCGATTAGAACTCAATATTCAACGAGTAAATATTGTGGAACTGGCCAGAGAGGTGATGGAAATGGAAGAAATGAAAGCTGACCAACGGAATATTTCCATTCGTTTTAACGAGAAATACGAGAAGCCAATTTATGTAATGGCTGATGGTAACCAAATAAAGCAATTGTACATAAATCTCCTTGATAATAGCATCAAATACGGATCAAAGAATGGCTCCATTAAACTGCGGTTTTACGACATGGATCAAAACATTCTATGTGAGGTTGCAGATGACGGCCCAGGAATCGACCCGAAACATTTGCCACGATTATTCGAACGATTTTACCGCGTAGACAAGGCCAGAGACCGACATGCAGGAGGGACAGGATTGGGATTATCCATCGTAAAACACATCATTGATGCACACAAACAAACCATAAATGTGCGTTCGCAGGTTGGAGAAGACTCAGGAACCACTTTCTCGTTTACGCTTAAGAAAGCGAAATAATGAAAGCGTCTATTGCCTGTTTAAAATCTGAACTTGGTCGCTGAGCGAATCCTGAAAATTCATTTCTCGAATCCCAAGCTTTCTGTAATTGAAAATCGCGTTGCTTCATCATCATATGCGTTCCATCGCGATGATACTTTTGAGCAAGATATTCTTGTTCGGTCTGCCCTGGGGTTGGTACAAAAACGGCTTGTTTCCCTAACGTTGAAAGATCCATTATTGTAGAGTAACCCGATCGAGAAACAATAAGCTTGGCCGAAGAAATTTCCTTTTCCAACTGTTGTGCATTGAGGTGAGAAATCATCCTAACGTTCCCTTCCACTCTATCAAAATCTTTGTCTGGCGTTCCAAGAACTGCAATCGCATTTCCAGCAAAACTCTTGAGTTGTGATAGAACCAATTTTTCGAATCGCGTGCGTTGAGGTTCGGGACCTGAAATAATCACAAGCATATCTGTTTTCAATACATCCTCCGAAGGGGAGAATCGCGAAAGCGAACCAATGTATTGCCCATTTCGCGGCAGCGGAAATTTGTGAGCCAAGTCTCCCGAAAGTCCATTGCGCTCATAATCGGGCACCCAAACCTGTGTGAACTTACGCATATAATCTGCATGAAATCTATAAAGCATCAGCTCAAAAAACGGTGCCTTTATCATTACCTGATGCGTCATATACACACAGGGAATTTTATCAGTATACAGTCCGAAACGATTGTCAGAAATCACAGCGTCAAGTTTTAGACTTCCAATTATTTCGTCCAATTCTGAATGCTCCTCGCGAATTCGTTTAAGTATGTGAGGTGTTGATTGGAACATCTTCCAAACCATACCACTTCCCTCAGGATAGGAAATATTGTAGCCTTCCAACTCTACGCTTTCGACATCGGGAAATTCAGCTTTCAAAAGCAACAACGGACGACCCGATGCTGCGATTATCGGCTCATTTCTGGTCTCTAATAGATGACGAATTATTGGGATGCAACGCGTTGCATGTCCCAATCCCCAATCGAGTGGCGCTATCAGAATTCGTTTGCCCATTAAATATGTCGCAAATTGATAAAATTAGACCGATAACGATGGACTTGATTTTAATCAAGCACGAGTCACCACTATATTTGCCATCCCCTAATTCATATTATGCGAAGAATAATTCTTGCCCTAGTTGGCGTTGCTTTGTGCACCGTTGGCTACTCTCACGTTTATACCAAGCTCAATCCAGACAGTACGAATAACGAAATTTCTGCGCCTTTTTACGAGCGCGAAATGCAGTATAGAGGACACAAAAAAACGTCCTATTATGTGATGATGGATGATAGTGTCCGCTTGGCGGTAAATGTTTATTTACCAAAAGGATTGAAGAAAGGTGAAAAAGTCCCAGCCATTCTTTTTCAAACCCGGTATTGGAGGGGAATAGGATTAAAATGGCCTTTTTCAGGATTGGTTGATATGGTACCACACACGGCCAACTTCCCCGTGCTAGAATTCCCTAAATACGGCTATGGTTTGGTAACAGTTGATGTTCGCGGAAGCGGTGCTTCTGAAGGAAACAAGACCCTTACGCTTTGCGACATCCGTGAAGTACTGGATAGCAAAAACATAATTGATTGGATTGTGAAGCAGGATTGGTGTGATGGCAATGTAGGTGCCACTGGCGTTTCTTACATCGGCAACACAGCAATGTATGCGCTGTACAATCAGCATCCGAACTTGAAGGCTATTGTTCCAACCTATTCCCTTTGGGATATTTATGACGATGTATCGGCACCTGGCGGCATTTATTTCCATCAGTTCATAAGCCAATACGGAGATTTCTGCGAATCGCTCGATCAGAACATTATTCCCGAAAGTAGAAATGCACGTGGCGCCAAGCTTTCTTACGGTGTAGAGAGGGTGAAAGGCTATAGCAAGAAAGACATGGCTGAGATTGTGAATCAGCACAGCTGCAACCACTACCACAGAACAGAGGGCGGCACGGCTGCATTCATGGATGATCAGTTTACATTGAATGGTGATTTCAGAGTAAAAGATGTGATGTCGCCACACCAATTTGCTGACAAAATAAGAGGTTCGGGTGCTGCCATTTACTCTTGGAGTGGTTGGTGGGATGCTGCTTTTTCTCATGCAGCCATTCGTCAGTTCATCAATTTGGATGATGGGCGAAATCGTCTTCGTTTAGGACCCTGGAATCATGGTGGTGGAGCAAATGTTAGCCCAAACATGGCCAATGCTTCTGAGCATGATGATGTGAAGGAAATTGTTCGATTCTTTGACTTTCACCTGAAAGGAATGGACAACGGGCTCGACAAATCACCACGGGTTTATTATTACACGATGGGCGAAAATGTTTGGAAAACGTCTGATGTTTGGCCTGTGGCTACAGAGCGAAAACAACTCTATCTTACACATGAAGGCGCTTCTTGGAATGTGTGGTCAGAAACGGAAAGCACAACCTCATACACGGTTGACACCACACACACCGTGGGACTAAATAGTCGTTGGAGTTTTGATACAAATCGCACAGGAATTACCTACGCAAACGCTTCTGCAGAAGATAGCATTTCGGCTGTTTTCACATTAGCTGAGTTGACCGAAGACATGGAAATTACTGGACATCCACAGATCAATATTTATCTGAAAAGTTCAACAAAAGACGGCTCTATATTCGCTTATTTGGAAGATGTGGATGAGAATGGAAACGTATGGAAAGTAACGGACGGGCAATTCAGATTTGTGCACCGAAAATTACACGAAACTGCCCCTCATTATAAGGATGTAGTTCCATATCATAGCTTTTTGAACGTGGATGCTTTGGAAATGGACACGTCAAAGGTGGAATTTGTGTCTTTTGACATGCTTCCGACCTCTCATCTTTTTAAGAAAGGACACAAAATTCAGATTAGACTTGCTGGCGTTGACCTAGAGAATTTCAAGAATCTCTACCCAAATGGAGGTTCATGGAAAATCTATCACGATTCGGAACATCCAACGCATGTTGAATTGCCTGTGATTGATAGACGTTTGATTATGGGCGCTAATTAATACGCTTGTAAAAAGGTTGCAACAGAGTTTTTAATTCGCTAAGGACCTAAACGTATTTCTCACCTTTTGTAGCCTTCACATCGTTCACAATACGCTTAATTTGTTGCTCGTCAGATTGTTTGCAAATCAAAAGTATGTCATCGCTTTCTACAACTATCATGTCCTTCATTCCTTGAATTACCACCAACTTATTCTTCGGAACATTGACGATGCAATTCTTTGAATCATATGTAAGAACATTCTTTCCTTGGATAACGTGGCCTTCTTCGTCCTTATCAGAATAAGAATACAAAGAACCCCAAGTGCCTAAGTCGCTCCAACCTATATCGGCAGCAAGTGTGAAGACGTTCTTCGCCTTTTCCATCACACCATAATCAATTGAAATACTTTTGCACTGCATGTATGCCGTCTCAATGAACTTATGCTCGTTCGGGGTATTGAATTCTGCCGCTCCTTCCTCAAACAACTGAAACATTTCTGTCATATGTTTTTCGAAAGCCGCCATAATTCCTTTGACCGACCAAATGAAAATACCTGCATTCCATAGAAATTCTCCACTTTTCACCAACTCCTTAGCCATGGCTAGGTCAGGCTTTTCGGTGAAACTTTTTACTTTGTGAATCCCTCCATTATCAGTCGCTTCTTCAAACTGAATATAGCCATAACCAGTGTCAGGTCGAGTTGGCGAAATACCAAGCGTTATGAGCGAATCGCTTTTCTCCACTTCGTCAAGCGCCTTATTAACCAGATTAACGTATTCAGCATCTTTCAAAATCAAATGATCCGAAGGTGCAACCACCATACTTGCTTCGGGATTAATGGCTTTTATTCTGAAAGCAGCGTAAGCAATGCAGGGAGCTGTGTTTCTTCTTCCTGGCTCTAGCAAGATTTGTGATGGCTTTATGCCTTCGAGTTGCTCCATCACTAACGACTTATAATCAGCATTGGTGACAATGAAAATGTTTTCCGCTGGACAGACTTCTTTAGACCGCTCGTAGGTTTGCTGCAGTAGCGATTTGCCTGTTCCAAGAATGTCTATAAACTGTTTTGGATGTGGGGTTCGGCTCATTGGCCAAAATCGAGAACCGACTCCGCCCGCCATAATCACTACGTAGTGATTCGGATTTTTCTTGCTCATTTTTTAAACTGGCTTAGCGCCTCTCTTAAATTTTCAATCACTGTTGAAATCTGCTCTATTTTCAACGTTCCAACAGAAATCCTAAACCACGGACTTTGCCTTGATGCTCCAAAGCAATAGAATGGAACAATTCCAACTTTCGCTTTTTTGATAAGAAACGTGGTCACATCAGACGCGTCATTCAGAATCACTCCATCTGACGTGGTTTTACCGATTAAGTCGATTTTCACGGTCAAATACATTGCTCCTTCAGCCTGAATCACATCTACGGGATAGCCCACTTCTCGAAGAGCCGAAAATCCATTGTAAAGCTTATTTACACGCTCCGAAATCATATCTCGGTGCTTTTGAACTGTTGCTTCAACCGAAGCCATCTGATTCAAAAACGCGGCAGTTGCCATCTGTTCTGGCTTTGGAGACCAAGCACCTACGTGACTGAGCAGGGCCTTCATTTTAGCAATCACCTTTGTTGGACCAAATGACCAACCTACTCGAACACCTGTTGCTGCAAAAGATTTCGATATTCCATCTACATAAATGGTGTATTGGCGCATTTCTGCACGCAATGAAACTGGATCGTAATGTTTCGTATCGCCTAGAATCAACTCAGAATAAATCTGATCGTAAAGCACATAAAGGGGTTTTTGCCCAACTCTTCTTCGGTTTTCGTCAATAACCAAATCGCAAATATCACTCAAAGCCTTTTTGGTGTACGAAGTACCCGTAGGGTTAAGAGGCGAACACAACGCTACTAATGCTGCATCATGCAAATGTGGTTTGAGGTCTTCGGCAGTTGGAAGGAATTTATTTTCAGGTAAGGTTTCAATCACAACCGGTTCAGCAAAATTGAGGTACGTGTAATGATTATTATTCCAGCTTGGAATAGGAAAAATCACTTTATCTCCCGTATTGACCAATGCCCGAAAAATGGCGTAAATCAGCGGTCTGGCACCTCCAGAAATCAAAATGTCTTCTTTCGAAAACTCCAATCCTTGGCGTGCTTTTATGTAGTTACTTACCGCAACACGCAACACCTCTACTCCATTTGCCGCAGGATAATTAGTGTGACCATCCTCATAAGCCTGAATAATTTCATTAAGCAAACCTTTAGGCAACGGATAAATTTTCGGGTCAAAATCACCGATGGTCAAATTGGTGATTGGTTCACCAGCGGCAATCAGCGCATTGATTTCTCCTGCGATTTTAATAATCTCGGAACCGACCAAGTTTTCAGCGAGATCTGAAACGGTGATTATTTCCTGTGTTAGTTCTGACATATGCTGGCTTTAATAGGGCAGGCGAAGATAATTATTCTGATGCGCTGGCGTGTTTTAGACAGATTTAAGAGGTCATAATGGTAAGAATTCTTATTCGTTACGCGATTCCCTTAGAATCGCTACCAATATCTGCATCTCAAAATACCCAACTGACCCGGCTCAGGAATTTCGATAGGTGGCTAAAGTATATTTGCATCCTCAAATTTTAGGTTTATGGTCTCGTTCGACAATACAGAAATAGCCTTTTACGACAGGTCGGATGCCGAATTAAACCGTGCTCAATTTCTATTTAAGTTAGTTGGTAATCCTACGCTGGTAAAATTGGGTCAGGTGGTATTGAACGTAGGACTAGAGCTACGTCTGCCTATCAAAGGAATTATTCGTTCTACGGTGTTCAATCATTTTTGCGGAGGAGAAACGATTGAGAAATGTGAATCTACAATTGCACGACTGCATCGTTCGGGGGTGTACTCTCTTTTAGATTATTCAGCTGAAGGCAAAGAAACTGTTGAAGAGCTTGAACTATCCACGCTCGAAATTCTAGCCGCAAATCAAGTGGGAAAACAAGATAGCCGTGTGCCATTTTCGGTTTTTAAACCAACGGCCATCTTCCCTAATAGACTTTTGGCAAAGAAAAATGCAAATGCGCAATTCAGTCAAGCTGAGCAGGTTGATTGGGCGGCTGCGAAACAGAGAATGAACCTTATTTGTGCAACTGCGGAAAAGAACAATGTTCCGGTACTTATTGACGCGGAAGAGACTTGGTTTCAGGATGCGATAGACGAACTTGTTGAAGAACAAATGGCGCTTCGGAATAGCCAAAAGGTTATTGTTTATACAACGCTTCAACTTTACAGGAAAGACCGTCTTGAGTTTCTCGATAAAAGTCTTCAAAAGGCGAGGAAAAAAGGGTATCACTTGGGGGTAAAATTGGTTCGTGGCGCGTATATGGAAAAGGAGCGACAACGAGCTCAAGAACAAGGCTATCCATCTCCAATACAGGAAACAAAAGCAGACACAGACCGCGATTACAATTTGGCTCTTAAATTTTGTGTAGTCAACTATCCAGAGATTCATCTGATTGCAGGAACTCACAACGAATCAAGTTCAAAATACCTCACAGAACTTATTGCGCAAAACCAAATTGAGCTGAACGATTGTCACGTCTTTTTCTCTCAACTTTATGGAATGAGCGACAATATCAGCTTTAACCTAGCCGCAAACGGTTACAATGTAGTAAAATACGTACCGTACGGACCCATTCTGGAAGTGATGCCATACCTCATTAGACGAGCTGAAGAAAATACATCTGTTGCTGGGCAAACTGGGCGCGAACTATCTTTAATTCTCAAGGAAAAGGCGCGTAGAAGGGCTTCGTAAGTCATATTGTCTTATTGGTCGAAAATCTGAACTTTTGACCAGTTTTCCCGTACAATTATTATTCAGGCAACGCCTGTAGTAAATGAAAGAATCTGCCCCGTCACATCAAAGGTTTGAGTCTTTGGCACCTAATGCCGAAATGCGCTCATTGCTAGAACATTCTAGCAGAAGCATCATTATACTTGATGATTCGTACCGTATTATGTGGTTCAATGCCAAGGCAGCCAGAGAAATGTATTCGTTTTTCAATGAGAACCTGAAAACCGGTAACTCCTACTGGGATTATGTGAATCAAAATCAGAACAAGCGATTCATTCGAAATTTTAAGACGGCACTTAAGGGAAGAACTATTAGCACAGAACAAAAACTTTTAAGTCCTAAAACCAATCAAGCTGAAATTTGGATAGAAGGAAAATTCAGTCCGCTTTACAATAACGCAGCTAAACCTTACGGGGTAATCTATTCTTACGCTAACATTTCTGACCGAAAACGAGCCGAAGTGAAAGAGCGAGAGAACGATTTGGTATTGCAAGCTATTGACAATAATAGTTCTCAGGGCTTTATGCTTATTGATGAGGAAAATGAGGTATTAAGCTGCAATCTTCTTGCTCCAGCCATGTTTGCCACCATTGCCAATGAGCAAAGTCTGCTTGGGCACAACATTATTTCTAACATCCATCCAAAATGGAGGTCAGAGTTTGAAGGCGGACTAAAAATTGCCCGTGTAGGTGGTACTGTTTCAATTGAATTTGACAGTATAACCACGGAAGAAAAGGTGGTTGAAGTAAGATTCATTCCACTGAAGCATAGCCTCGGAAAACAGAACATGGTTTCTGTTTGGTTCTTTGATATTACAGACAAGAAACGGGCAGAGCGAAACGTTCGAAAATCGGAGGAAAACCTCCGCGCAGTATTCAACAGTAGTTCGCAAACGTTCTATCTGATGGATAGAAAGCTGAACCTCCTAGCTTTTAATCAAGCCGCATCAGAACTTGTAAATGAGCAGTTTGGATTCAAACCAGAAGTGGGAATGAACATTTCCGAAATAACGGCCAAGGAAAATTTACATCAGTTTAAAGTAGAGACCGAACGGGCTTTTTCGGGAAGAAAGGTTCATGTAGAGAAGCATTTTACGTTTAACGGAAAAGAATATTGGTTTGATAGACACCTTAATCCAGTAATGAACTCGAAAGGTGAAATTGACCGTCTCACCATTTGGTCAATAGACATTACAGACCGAAAATTAGCAGAAAAGGCCCTCAAGGAAAACGAGTCTAAGTTCCGAAAACTCGCCTCCCTCCTGCCTGTTGGTATCTATCAGATGGATGATAAAGGAAATGCGACTTATGTAAATGAGAGTCTACAACTAATTATAGGTGCAAATCTGACAACCATTTTAGATGGTTCTTGGACCAACCAAATTCACCCAGAAGACCATAACAAGGTTAGGGAAAAATGGAAAACGATTGAGAAGGAAAAAAAATCCTTCACAATGGAATATCGCTTTAAGCGGCAAAACGGAGATTCCGTTTACGTACTAGAACAAGCCCAGCCCCTCTTCAATCATTTAGGAGAGTATAGAGGCTATTTGGGAACAATCATTGACATTTCGGAACAAAAACGTTCTCAGCAATTTCTTCAGGAAAAACATGTAGCTGAAAATTCATTGAAGTTTCGATCGGATTTTCTTGCAAGCATGAGTCATGAAATTCGCACGCCATTGAATGGTATTATGGGATTGAGTGAGATTTTGCTTGACACTAAGTTGAGTGCAGATCAATCATCCAAGGTTCAAAACATACTAGGAGCTAGTAAAGATTTGCGTTCCATTGTAAATGACGTGCTAAATCTGTCCGAGCTTGAAGCAGGAAAAGTGACGTTGCAAAAAGAAACGTTTAGGGTTTCTGAACTCATTGAAACTATTGCAGAGCGTTTCGAGCCTGAAGCAAAGGCAAAAAAATTGAACCTATCCTTCAACACTCCTACAGACGTAATTCAATTAAATACCGACCGAAGGAGGCTTACCCAGGTCCTTTCTAACTTAGTGCGAAACGCTATTAAATTCACCAACCAAGGATCCGTTTCGGTTTCCGTACAGGTCGAAAAGGAAAGCAAACTGCTTTTTCAAGTAACGGATACTGGCCCGGGCATTCCCATAAAAGATCAAGCAAAATTGTTTCAGGATTTCTCTCAACTGCAGCATACTACTGCTCAAAAACTAGAGGGAACTGGTCTCGGACTTTCCATTAGTAAGAAACTAATGTTTCTGCTTGGAGGAGAAATAGGCGTCAATAGCATCGTTAATGAAGGAAGTACGTTTTGGTTGAGACTCTCAATGATTGAACCTTCAACCGTGGAAACAAAAAACAAACTAGTTTCAAAGAAGCATAAGGTAAAGTCTGTTGAGGGAATACGAGTGCTACTAGTGGAAGACAACCTCATTAATCAGCAAGCATTCAAGATTATGCTTCAGAGAATGGGGTGTATAGTTGATGTATTATCCAACGGAAAGCAGGCCGTAGAGAACTTCGACAAAAACCAATATGATATCGTTTTCATGGATATTCAAATGCCAGAAATGGACGGACTTCAGGCTACAACTGAGATAAAAAAACGATTCTCAAACGTTCCTCCTATCATCGGTCTTAGCGGAAACATTCTTCAACGTGATGAAGAAGGGAACTTGAAGTCCGACATGAACGATTTGCTACTCAAGCCAGTGGTATCTAACGACATCGAACGGATGATTAAGAAGTGGGTAGCGTAATCACAAAGGCGTATCTCCTGCCGTTCGAGCCGAAATCCTAATCCACTTTTCCGGAACAGTATGTGACGTTTCTACCCAATGTCCGAAAATGCCTTGGTGTATATTACTGTCATCTGTCAACCACAAATCAGGAGCCAAAACAATTTTTGGATTGGACAACCACGCACCCCACCATGAAAATGTACTATTTGGGATGATATGATTTTGACACATAGACATTAATCTCATATGATTCATGTAATCATCCATCTCTGAAACCAACCTGTGAGGCACGTCAAACTCCATGTTAGTCATTACCCAATCGGCATCATCGGAAAAAATCAAAAGTTCAGGCTCATCAACCCGCTCCTTAATTAAGTCTAGCGCTCTATAGAAATATTCCTTTGAGCATACATTATGCAACGGATTATTTAAAAAATCGCCTCTTCTGATGCTAAAGGCAATTGTGCTTTTATTAATGGTAGAAGCCAAATCTGCAACATTTCCATCCATCGATGGTGTGAACTGAAAGGCATTTCTGACTTCAGAAAAGAAGTCATCGAAAAACTGCTCCGTGCTAAAATAACCTTCTATGTAGCTGTTCTTATAAGGCAGTTTCAGTGCCTCATCATAAATTGAAAGGTCTTCTTTCACTACGTTTTTTCTATGCCGTGGTGCGAATCGGTTTCTAAGGAGATTGAACCGATATTCGAAGAAATTCTTCCCATTACACGTCTTAATGTATTCAATTTCGTCTTGAGTAGCAATCGGTGTATCAATATTAAACCGGTTTAAAATATAGGGTCGGTGTTCTGAATTGGCATCAAACCAAGAAAGGTCCAACTTTAGTTCAGCACCAATTCGCTTAGAGGCTGCCAAACCATAAGCATACTGAAACATCTGATTGCCCGGTCCTTGAAAAATCTTTACAATCAACATGTCATGTCAAATGAAAACATGCGGCAAACATAAGGCAGAGAGCAGAAATCAGCATCGTAGAACTTCAACCATTAATGAAAGCATGTTTAATGATTCTTAGCAATCATGTCTCAAAATCTTACCCTCTGCAATACCTGAGGGCAAGCAAGGTTTAAGTGATTAGAAACCCACCAAACCACCTTGCCATGAAAAAGCTCCTTGTCATTTTGTTTGTGCTTTCGCAGTGTGCCTTAGCACAAGAATCGGTTGAGTTAACCATCCATTTTGAAGATGGAAGCGACATTCCATCCATGCCCGAAATAGCCATGCTCGATGAAATTGCGCAGCATCCCAATGCAGAACAGCTCCGCTTCTGGGTGGTTGGTCATACGGACGATAAAGGTTCTGAGAAATTCAATGTGGAACTTTCCAAGGAGCGTACGCGCAAGGTGACCTACCATTTGCTGCTCTCTGGCATTAAGCCTTACAATATTTTATTCGAACACCACGGAGAAGATTGCCCTGTAACTGAGAACGAAGATGAAACTTCCCGTGCGCTAAACAGACGAGTTGAAATTCTCATCTCCAACGTTGGAGTACTGGAAGAACCTGGATTTGCGGGGCGTTACCGACCAGAAATGTTTCAACGACCTCTAACCGAAATTCTGCCCGATAAGGAAGTTTTCGTTCTCGAAAATCAAGAATCAAATTGTATTGAAACTGCCAGCGGTTCTATGATTGACGTTCCGCCCATGGCGTTTATGGATGCTTACGGAAGACCCATTGGTGGCGCGGTGGAACTGACTTACGAAGAGATGAACAATCCGTTCAGCGTTTTTCTCAGCGGCATCAACATGAAGGGAGATGAGTGCCAATCCAACTCTCACCTCGAAACAGCAGGCATGTTCAGTATTAACGCCACCCACCGAGGCAAACCAGTGGAGATTCGGCAAGATAGACCAGTGCAAATTGACCTTGCTTCCAATAGCATGGATCCCAATTTCAATTTCCTCTTCATGAATCCATCAACCGAAACATGGAATAATTTGGGCAACGCGGCTATCAATGAGCATGATGCCGAGCTCATTTCCATTGCTGAGAATCTTTCTTCTGCCGTACAAGAATATTTGAATCAGACCGATTATTTATCGCCAACCATTGCCAGTAGAACCACGTTAGAAGCGCGTTTTCAGAATACCGAATACTTGGCCAATAGGCCCATTGCCAGCTACTACCGTTTTCTGCGCGATGGCGATGAGAATGAGCGCGAGCAGTTTGAGAAGGAATGGAAGAAGGCTGCGTCATTCCAAGCAAAAGTGCTTCCCCGAAACCCAAACAACAGCGAGGAGACCGTTCACTTCACTGTTCAGAAACACTCGCAATTCGGACAGCATCCCGAGTATTTCTTCTTCAATTTCCATACGTGGGAATATGCAGGAGACTTGAGCCGCGCCAAGGTGGAAGCCATGCTGCAAGACAAGCGTTTTCACGACATCCGCGTGCGCTACAATGCCTTAAATGATTCTGTTTCCATTGAATTGAAAGACCTGGACGGAATCGTGAAACTTCCGGTAAGGAAAATCACCATAGAAAATATGAGTGCCGAGTTGCAGAAACGCATGTTCGGTGAGTTTGCTCCCGCATTTCAAGAATGGAGGGAGCGCAAGGAAAATCGAAGTTTTGAAGACCGCTACACGGTTTATGACGACCTATTGGAAGAACAGGAGAACCGTATTCGCAGAAAGGCCGACAAGTTTGACAGAAGATCGAAGACTGTTTATCAAAAAGAATTGGACTTTGCGTGGAAACAAGCGCAACGCTCCATGACCGAATCGGAGAAGATGATGAGCCAGACCAACTGGGTTTCGTACTGCAATGGTATTTCCAACAAGTTGGAGGAGTACTATGCGCGGCAGAATGGCAGAAACACCATTACCCGAACCATTGCGCTAGATAGAATGGGCATTTACAACTGCGCCCGACCTATTGACCAAAGCACATTCCAGCAGGTAAAACCGCGCTTCGTGCTCTCAAACGGAAAGGCCATTGCATGGAAAACCTGCTACGTGTTTGACGAAAACGTCAACTCTGTAATCGCCTACAATGGCTCCGACATAGAGGAGATTGGACTAGATCCAAGTTCGATGAAGATGATGATGGTGACCGATACAGATGGCAACATTTATCAGCTCAACGAAAGCGAAATTGTGGCCATGAACATGGGAAAAGTAACCCAACGCATCATGCACATCAGCGCGTTCGACAGTTCCATCCGCTCCTTGGATGAAATGAGGGAGATGTTGGGATTGGGCACAGAGTAGCATCCATCTCTCCTTCCATGGCAGCCTCAAGAAGCCGCTTGAGCATCGGGGCAAGCACTCCGTCCTTGCCGCCTAGCTCTGTTCCATTCTTCAACTTCTCTATCGCTTCCTTCTCAAAGTTGGCGTAGTCAAACTTGTCTTTCTCTTCTTCTTTCATATCCTGTGTCTTTTTCAGTTTTCAAATTAAGTAATACTGACTGCTGACACAGTTTATTGAACAGACTCTGATGCAGTGGCTCCAAATAATGACGCAGTGTCTCCAAAGAATGACGCAGTGGCAACAAATAATGGCTCAGTGGCAACAAATAATGACGCAGTGGCAACAAATAATGACGCAGTGGCTCCAAAGAATGACGCAGTGTCAACAAATAATGGCTCAGTGTCTCCAAAGAATGGCGCAGTGTCTCCAAATAATGACGCAGTGTCTCCAAATAATGACGCAGTGTCTCCAAAGAATGACGCAGTGGCTCCAAAGAATGACGCAGAGGTCTGTTTAGTGAATTGTGGCGACAGAGCGCCAACAGGTTGAATTACTTAGTTGGCCTTCGGAATTTGATACCAGAGATATCTTGTCTAAACTAAAATCAACTGCCACAAAGCAGCCATCTGGGTTAGCTACAAAAAACTCAGCCCAAGTTTCGATGTCATCTTCCGTTAGTTTTCGGAGAACGAGCCGTTCGGTTTCTTGAGAAAAGTAATCCATGAAGGAGATTTAGACCACTATGTTCACAATCCTTCCGGGCACCACAATCACCTTTTTGGGTGCGGCACCTTCCAAACGCTCTTGCACTTCGGCATTAGCAAGAACAACCTTCTCCACTTCCTCTTTTCCCATACTTGCAGGGAGTTCTAGGTTGAGACGTGTTTTGCCGTTGAAACTAATTGGGTAAGAGACACTGTCTTCCACCAAATAGCTTTCGTTAAAGGCAGGATACTCCGCAAACGAGATGCTTTCTGAATGCCCTAGCAGCGACCAAATCTCTTCAGCAATATGTGGCGCGTAGGTTGAAATGACCACGGTCAAGGGTTCCAAGATCGCGCGCTTGTTGCACTTTAGGTCGTTGAGTTCGTTTACGCAGATCATGAACTGACTGACGCTGGTATTGAATGATAAGCGCTCGATGTCTTCCTGCACCTTCTTAATGGTGGCATGCAGCGCTTTTAGCTCCTTCTTAGTTGGTTCTTCTTCGCTTACGCTGAACGTATCTCCAGCATGGAACATGTTCCAGAACTTTTTCAAGAAGCGCGAAACGCCTTCAATTCCGTTGGTATTCCAAGGCTTGGCATCTTCCAAAGGCCCTAGGAACATTTCGTAAAGGCGAAGGGTGTCGGCTCCGTAGCGCTCAATAATGTCGTCTGGGTTTACAACGTTGTATTTCGACTTGGACATCTTCTCCACTTCCCAGCCGCAGATGTATTTGTCGTCCTCTAGAATGAACTCAGCGTTTTTGTATTCTTCTCTAGAGTTCCTGAATTTCTCAATATCGAGCACTTCGTTGTCAACGATGTTCACATCAACATGAATGGCCGTTACATCAAATCCATCTTTGAGTCCGTGCGAAACGAATTTACCTGACTTTTTATCTCTATAAAGGAAGTTAGAACGTCCTTGAATCATCCCCTGATTCACCAATTTCTTGGCAGGTTCATCAAAAGGTAGGTAACCAAGGTCTTTGAGGAATTTGGTCCAGAAGCGTACGTAGAGCAAATGGCCTGTGGCGTGCTCCGCTCCACCAGCATAGTAATTCACGCTTCCCCAATAATCAATCGCTTCTTTGCTGCAGAATTCTTGGTCGTTGTTTGGGTCCATGTAGCGCAGATAGTACCAGCTACTTCCCGCCCAACCCGGCATGGTAGAGAGTTCAAGAGGATAAACGGCCTCCCCAGCCCCACCCTGACCCTCCCCAAAGGGAAGGGAATTCGAGCCCGCTCCGACTGTGGCGGAAGGGGAATTCGATACAGCTCCCCGTTCGGGGTCGTAGCCCCAACCCTTAGCGCGAGCTAAAGGCGGTTCTCCAGTTTCGGTAGGCAAGTATTCATCAATTTCAGGTAGCGTAAGGGGTAAATGCTCTTCCTTCACGGGATACGGCACGCCATCCTTGTAATAGATAGGAATCGGTTCGCCCCAATAACGCTGACGGCCAAACACGGCATCGCGCTGACGGTAATTGATCTTTCCTTCACCAATTCCCATTTCTTCCAGCTTCGCGATGGCGGCTTTGATGGCATCTTTCACCTTCATTCCGTTGAGGAAATCGGAATTGATGAGGGTGCCGTCCTTGCTTTCGTAAACACCAGCCCCTCCCTGACCCTCCCCAAGGGGGAGGGAATTTGCAGGCGCTTCGATTACCTGAGGAATCGGTAGGTTGAAGTGCTTGGCAAAGTTGAAATCGCGCTGGTCGCCACTCGGAACGGCCATCACGGCACCTGTGCCATAACCCGCCAACACGTAATCACCAATCCAAATGGGGATTGGGTTTCCGGTGAAAGGATGTGCTGCATACGCACCAGTAAAA
Source organism: Flavobacteriales bacterium (assembly GCA_021741075.1). Lineage (GTDB taxonomy): Bacteria > Bacteroidota > Bacteroidia > UBA10329 > UBA10329 > UBA10329. The sequence continues at coordinate 32,645 of JAIOYO010000019.1, forward strand.
GCTCCCGAAATGGTCTTCACATCAGCCATTCGTTCTCTATCGGAACGTGCTTTTGCTTTGGCGATGTAAGCTTCAATTTCCGCTTTTTGTTCGGGAGTTGTGATCTGAGAAACCAGTTCGTGTTCTGGTGCGAGGGTCATAAACGACACTCCGAAAATGGTATCTGGACGGGTGGTGAAAACCTCAATTTCAGACATCAGATTAGAGACGTCAGAATTCAGATTTCCATTTTCTGACATCTGATTTCTGACATCTGACGCCCCTTCCATTACCTTGAAAGTAATTGATGCCCCCTCACTCCTACCAATCCAATTCCGTTGCTGTTCCTTGAGGCTTTCGCTCCAGTCTATTCCTTCCAAACCATCCAACAAACGCTGCGAATAAGCAGAAATTCGCATACTCCATTGCTTCATCAACTTACGCTCAACGGGATGACCGCCACGTTCGGAAACACCATCTTTTACCTCATCGTTGGCGAGAACTGTTCCCAACGCAGGACACCAATTCACATACGCTTCGCTGAGATATGCAATTCGGTAATTGAGCAGGATTGTTTGCTGTTTCGCCTCGTCCCAACTGTTCCATTCATCGGCAGAAAACAAAGGCGTTTCATCGCAATGGGCATTCACGTCCTTGTTTCCATTCGTCTTAAACTCTTCAACAAGTTGAGAAATAGGAATTGCTTTATCCGCGTTCTTGCAGTAACAAGCATCAAATAATTGCAAAAAAATCCATTGCGTCCATTTATAATAAGACGGATCGGATGTTCGCACTTCACGGTCCCAATCGAAACTGAAACCAATGTTGTCCATCTGCCTACGGAAGGTGTTGATGTTGGCAACGGTTGTAATCGCAGGATGCGTTCCTGTTTGAATGGCGTACTGCTCGGCTGGCAATCCGAACGAATCATATCCCATCGGATGCAATACGTTGAAGCCTTTCAGCCGCTTATATCTGGCATATATATCAGAGGCGATGTATCCGAGCGGATGGCCCACATGCAATCCTGCTCCCGAAGGATATGGGAACATGTCCAAAACGTAAAAAGGTGGTTTGGCCTCCCCCTGACCCCCTCCTGAGGAGGGGGAATTCGCATTTGCCAATTCTTTGGGGTCCTTTGCCCGAAAAGTTTTATTGTTGGCCCAATATTGTTGCCACTTCTTCTCAATCTTCTCTGGATAATAATGCATGCTTGATTTTTAAGAGCCGCGAAGGTAAGGTTCAAGAAAGAGTTATCGGTCAGTACGGAATACGGATTTGCCGTTTGAATTTGAGAACGAGGTTTGCATGAAGCGCCCGCGTTAGGGATTGTAGTGGAAAGCCCACAGCGAGGAACGAGCGAGGACTTGCAACGAAAAGCCCGACCCCGATTTTCTTCGGGGAAACGCCCTTCGATAAACTCAGGACAGGCACCAAATCATCCAAAATTGTTCAAAACTCTAGATTCCATTCCTGTTTCTAAGACCTAACTTTAACGCCCCTTGATTCCGAAAGAAACCATAGACCTAATTTTTGAGACCGCTCGTGTTGAGGAGGTGGTTGGAGATTTTGTGCAGCTGAAGAAAAAGGGCACGAATCTGTGGGGAAATTGTCCGTTTCATAACGAGAAAACGCCTTCGTTTAGCGTGTCGCCAGCCAAGGGAATTTACAAGTGTTTTGGTTGCGGAAAGGGCGGAAATTCGGTCAATTTCATCATGGATCATGAGCAGCAAACCTATCCGGAGGCGTTGCGTTATTTGGCCAAGAAGTACAACATTGAGATTGAGGAAGAGCAGCAAACGCCCGAGCAACTTGCAGAACAGACCGAGCGCGAAAGCCTCTACCTTGTACTTGCTTTTGCGCAACGGACGTTCGCTTCCAACTTGCTGAAAACGGACGAAGGGCAATCAATAGGCCTTAGTTATTTTAAGGAACGGGGTTTTTCTATGGAAACCATTGAGAAGTTCGGGTTGGGCTATTGTTTTGATCGATATGATTCGTTTGGGAACAAGGCACTTGAAGAACAATACAACCGCAAGTTCCTGATCGATTCGGGTCTTTGTTTAGAACGTGAAGACAAGTTACTTGACCGTTTTAAGGGGCGTGTGATGTTCCCCATTCACAACCTTTCTGGGCGTGTGATTGCCTTTGGAGGAAGAACACTTAGAAGCGATAAGAAGGTTGCGAAATACATCAACAGTCCCGAGACGGATGTCTATCACAAGAGCAATATCGTCTATGGCATCTATCAGGCCAAGTCTGAGATAATCAAGAAGGATAACTGTTTTGTGGTAGAGGGTTATACGGATGTGATTTCGTTGCATCAGGCAGGAATCCATAACGTTGTGGCGAGTTCGGGTACGAGCCTTACTGTGGAGCAAATTCGCTTGGTAAAACGCTACACGAACAACCTCACCATCATGTATGATGGGGATGATGCGGGCATCAAGGCCTCCTTCCGAGGAATTGACCTTGTGCTAGAAGAAGGCATGAACGTGCGAACAGTTTTGTTCCCTGATGGCGAAGACCCAGATTCGTTTTCGAAGAAGATGGATGAGGACGAATTGATCGCGTTCATTGATGCCAATCAGAAGGATTTTATTCAGTTCAAAGCACAACTTTTATCTGAAGAAGCAAAGGGCGACCCGATAAAAATGGCGGGGCTAATTAAGGACATTATCAGTTCTATTGCGCTCATTCCAGACCCGATTATCAGAAACCTGTATGTGCGCCAATGCAGCAGCATTATGAGCATGGACGAGGAGGTTCTGATGATGGAACTGAACCGCAACCGCAGAAAGAATTTTAGCGACAAACAAAGAAGCGGAAACTCAACTTTTTCGGAAACTCCAGTTCAAGAAGAGCAGCCAATTGTTCGAAAGACCAATCAAGAACTTAAGAAGCGCGATTCTGAATTTCAGGAACAGGACATTATTCGAATTCTGATTCTTTACAGCGAAAAACACATTCATTTTGATGTGTGGGATGAGGCCGAAGAAAAGGTGATTGACACCGAAGAAGTAAACGTGGTCGATTTTATTGTAACGGAGCTTTTGGAAGACGAAATCAAATTTGAAAACGAGCTTTTCAAATCTGTTTTTGATGAATTCGCTCAAATGTTTAAAGAGAAGAAAATTCCAACTGAGCAGCATTTTATCACTCACCACAATCCTGAGATTTCTTCGCTAGCGGTCAACTTTTTTGCGCAACCTCATGTGGTTAGCGAGCGTTGGAAAGAGCATAATGTGGTGACACTTATGGAAGAGGACAAATTGAAACAGTCCATTCTATCTTCTCTCAACGTACTCAAGCTCCGCAAGCTAGAAACAATGATTACCGAAACCCGCGACCTTCTCAAAAATGCGGAAGAAGAACAATTGATGGAGTTGATGGAAAAACTAAACCGTCAGTTGTCTGTAAGGAAAGTGTTGGCCAAGGAAATTGGATCTACTATTTTGAAGTAAACTTCAAATCCTTCACATTCAACTGAAGATAAACCTTGCCATTCCAATGGTTTTCTTCGATGGTATACGCCAAATCAAATGGTTTTCCTTTCGCCAATTCTGAATATAATTCACCCATTTTGAAGGCAACCGCTTGCACCATCATGTGCGGCACGCCCTGCTGTTTTGGTTTGAAGCGCAAATGCGAATCATCTGCTCCCATTGTGCGGCAATCTTCGGCTATCAGGTTTCTTGAAACGAACACAGGATTCATGTTTCCAGGGCCGAATGGCGCAAATTGCTTAAGCAAAGACATGAATTTGGATGTGATGCGATCCATGTCAATTTCGAGGTCGATTGTGAGTTTTGGAGTGAGCTGATGCTCTTCAATCCGAGCAGCCACCACCTCTTCAAATTTCTGGCGAAATGCATCCACATTCTTCAAGCTCAAACTCATTCCAGCCGCGTATTTGTGACCACCAAATTGCTCCAACAAATCTTCGCATTCGGTAAGTGCTTCATGCACATCAAAATCGTGCACCGAACGGGCCGAACCCGTTGCTTTTCCTTCCGATTCAGTTAATACAATTGTCGGTTTATAGAACTGTTCAATCAATCGCGAAGCAACAATTCCAACTACACCTTTGTGCCAATCGGGATTGAACACTACGGTGCTCCGACTGTTCGCATAGAATTCATCGGATTCAAGAATTTCAAGTGCACTTTCCGTCACAGATTTATCGAGGTCTCGTCTTTCGGTATTGTATTTTGAAATCTCTGCCGAGAACTCCAATGCCTCCACAAAATCATCTGAAATAAGCAGTTCCACGGCCCGTTTTCCTGACGCAATTCTTCCAGCTGCGTTGATGCGTGGCGCAATTATGAACACCACATCTGTGATGGTCAATTCGCGGTTGATCTTTGTGTACTCAAGCATCGCCCGAATTCCGGTGCTGGGGCTCTCATTAATCTGCTGAAGCCCAAATGTTGTCAGTATCCTGTTCTCGCCCGTTATCGGAACGATGTCAGCCGCAATTGCGATGGACACTAAATCCAATTTTGCCGTCAGTCTTTCGAGGTCTTCGTTGTTCTTTTCACAGAACGCTTGAAGTAATTTGAATCCGACACCACAACCGCACAATTCTTTATAGGGATAATTACAATCAGGTTGTTTTGGATCGAGAATGGCGTATGCCGCAGGCAATACCGCACCAGGGATATGGTGATCGCAGATGATGAAGTCAATTCCTAGTTCATTCGCATAAGCCACCTTTTCCACAGCACGAATGCCACAATCGAGCGCAATGATGAGCGTAATACCATTCGCTTTCGCGAAATCAATCCCAGCAAACGAAACTCCGTAGCCTTCCTTGTAACGGTCTGGAATGTAGAAATCAACCTGACCAAGATCTTTCAGAAAACTATAGACCAACGCCACGGAAGTAGTGCCATCCACATCGTAATCCCCAAAAACTAGAATCTTCTCACCATTGCCGAGTGCTTCCTCCAACCTTGAAACGGCTTTGTCCATTCCCTTCATCAGAAATGGATCATGCAGGTCTTCAAACGATGGGCGAAAGAAGCTTTTTGCTTCGTCAAAATTGGTAATGCCCCGATTGATGAGCAATTGCGCCACATCCTCCTTGACACCCAACGATTCGCACAACTCACTAACCCGAGTTGGGTCGGGCAGGTCAGCATATTTCCATTCGGTTACTAGCATGGGATGAAGTTACGAATGGGACACACACATTCGTCAAAATCGTCTGCATTAGAACCACGTATATTGCGGCAAACATACAATCATGCTATTTAGTAAAACGGCAAGTATTCTCATTCAGTTATCGGCTTATTCAATTGCGATTTTCGTTGCCGTAGTAGTTTGGTATTCCACTCCCCATCTCCAAGATATTTGGCGATTGGCAGTGGCTGACCTTGCAGCAACTAGCTTTATTTTCTTATGCTCATTCCTATTCAACAATTCCAGCCTATATGACCCATATTGGAGTGTAAAACCAGCTGTAATAGCTGCAGGCTATGCCATACTTTTTGGTTTGAATGAACTGGCTGGAATTCTACTTTTTACGCTGATGATGATGTACAACATACGGCTTACTTCGAATTTTTTCCGCGATTGGCCCGGACTGAAACATGAGGATTGGCGGTATCGGAATTTCCGAATTCAATTTCCAAAAGCATACTGGCTCGTGAGTTTTGCAGGAATCCATCTCTTCCCAACGGTGATGGTTTACTTGGCCTGCCTCCCACTCTATTTTGGGATGAAGGAAGCCTTTGAATTGAATTGGCTTGGCTGGTTGGGCATAGTGGTAACGGTTGCCGCGATTGCGATTGCTTTTGTAGCGGACGAACAGATGCGAAACTTCCGCAAGAGCCCTGAAAACAAGGGCAAGAACATGAATGAAGGATTATGGAAACACAGTCGCCACCCGAACTATTTCGGGGAAATGCTTACGTGGTGGGGAATCTACCTCGTTGCCTTGAATGTCAGTCTCAATCTTTGGTGGACAGGAATCGGTGCATTGGCAATTACGCTCATGTTCGTGTTTATCAGCATTCCGTTGATGGACAATCGCTCGCTCGAAAGCAGAAAGAGTTATTCGGAACTTATGGCGCGCACGCGCGCAATACTGCCACTTCCAAAAAAAGTAAAAAGTCCCTTCCCGTAGTGGAAAGAGACCTTCTCAAATACTTGTTATAGATTGAATTAGATGGTCATAATATCCACTTCCTTTTCCGCAACCAAGGCATCAACCTTGTTTGAATAAGAAGTAGTCAAATCCTGAACTTCGCCTTCGGCACGCTTTGCTGCATCTTCAGCCATTCCGTCTTTTTGCAATGCCTTAATCTCATCATTGGCATCTTTCCGTGAATTACGGATAGAAACTTTCGCTTGCTCAGCCACGGCTTTTGCTTGCTTCACAAGATCACGTCTGCGCTCTTCCGTCAATGGTGGAATAGAAATTCGGACCACCTTTCCGTCATTCATAGGATTGAAACCTAGGTTGGCCCGCATAATTCCTTTCTCAATTTCTTCCAAAAGACCCTTCTCAAATGGCTGTATCTGTAAGGTCTTAGAATCAGGTGTGTTCACGTTCGCCACGTTTTTCAAAGGCGTCATCGAACCGTAATATTCAACTTGCACACTACCCAACATGTTTGGGCTTGCTTTTCCAGCGCGAATACGCGCCAACTCATGATCCAAACGCTCAATAGCGTTGTCCATTCCTTCTTTAGTTGAATCGAAAATGAACTTTAACTCTTCTTCCATGATTGAAATTTGGTCGAAAATAGTAATTCTGAGTGATCAGCCTTCAACTAGGGTTCCAACCTTCTCGCCAGCAACGACTCGTGCCAAATTGCCGCCTTCATCCATATTAAACACGATGATTGGCAATTTATTTTCGTTACAAAGGGTGAAAGCCGTCATATCCATCACATTCAAGCCTTTTTCATACACTTCTTGAAAGCTGATGGTATCGAACTTGGTAGCAGATTTATCTTTCTCAGGATCAGCAGTGTAAATACCGTCAACGCGTGTTCCTTTGAGAATCACTTCTGCCTCCACTTCGATTGCGCGAAGCGAAGCAGCAGAATCAGTTGTGAAATATGGATTTCCTGTTCCTGCTCCGAAGATGACCACAAGCTTTCTTTCCAAGTGACGTACAGCCCGTCTTCTGATGAATGGCTCAGCAATCTCATCCATTTTTATGGCTGACATTAATCGGGTTGTAACGTCAAGATTTTCAAGAGCTGATTGAAGCGCCATGCTATTAATCATCGTAGCAAGCATTCCCATGTAATCGCCTTGTACACGGTCCATTCCGCCTTCGGCAGCTTGTATTCCACGGAATATGTTTCCTCCTCCAATTACAATGGCAACCTCAACTCCTGCATCAACAATTTCCTTAATCTCAAGTGCGTATTGCCCCAATCGATCGTGGTCAATTCCGAACTGTTTACTTCCCATCAGCGATTCTCCGCTAAGTTTCAGGAGCACCCTCTTGTACTTCACATTCATATTGCGATGATAAACTTTTTAGACAAAAAAAAGAGGCTTAAAAGCCTCTTTCGTAATCATTATTAATTGCCAAGCGAGAATCGCTTGAAATCTGTAACCGTCAGTTCTGGTTCGCCTGTCTTCAAGTATTGTGCAACATTCAATTTGTTGTCCTTGATGAACGCTTGCTCCATCAACGTATTCTCCTTAAAGAATTTACCCAATCTTCCTTCCGCAATTTTCTCAGCCATGTCAGCAGGTTTTCCTTCCTGAATAGCCAATTCTTTACCAATTTCAATTTCTTTAGCGATAACCTCAGCTGAAACAGATTCTTTATTCAAAGCAACTGGCGCCATTGCTGCAGCTTGCATAGCTACATCTCGACCCATTTCTTCATATCCAGCTTTGTTTAGACCTACTATAGTTCCAACTCTGTTTCCTGGGTGATTGTAAGCAACAACCGTTGCAGCTTCAATAATCTCTAACCCACCAACTTCAACTTTTTCGCCCGTTTTCCCTGTCAATTCCGTAATAGCTGCGGCAACAGTTGAACCATTATAGCTAGCTTCATTCAACGCCTCGGCAGTTGTTGCTGTACCTTTAAGAACAATATCAACTAGGTCATTTGCAAACCCAATGAATCCTTCTGTCTTAGCAACGAAATCTGTTTCGCAGTTCAAACGAAGTAAGACAACTTTGTTGCCAGCAGTCTTTCCAATAACGTAACCTTCGGTTGCGTCTCGATCAGAACGCTTTGCAGCAACTTTCTGTCCTTGTTTCCTTAGTAGGTCAATGGCAGCATCAAAATCGCCCGCAGCCTCAACAAGGGCTTTCTTGCAATCCATCATACCTGCACCTGTCTTCTGTCTAAGCTCGTTTACTTGAGCCGCTGTAATTTTCACGGTAGCTTCCAATTTCTTGTAATTTTTATTCTTCGTCTTCGTCCTCTGCAACGACCGCCTTTTTAGTAGAAGCTTTTACTTCTTCTACTTCATCCTCTTCTTCGTCATCTTTAGAATCGTCTTCTTTTCCTTTTCCAGCTTTTCTTTCAGCAAGACCTTCTGCAACTGCATCGGTCATTGCCTTTACAATAAGCTCGATAGATCTTGCAGCATCATCGTTTCCTGGAATAGCAAAATCAACATCTTTTGGATTTGCATTCGTGTCAACAATAGCGAAAGTTGGGATTCCCAATCTTGTTGCTTCTTTAACCGCTATATGCTCCTTAATAATATCAACGATAAAAATGGCGGATGGAAGACGTGTTAAATCAGCAATTGAACCCAAATCTCTTTCAAGTTTAGCTCTTTGACGGCTAATCATCAATCGCTCACGCTTTGACATAGTTTCCCATGTTCCGTCAACTTCCATTTTATCAATGGCGCCCATCTTTCGAATGGCTTTACGGATGGTAGCAAAGTTCGTAAGCATACCACCTGGCCATCTTTCAGTAACGTAAGGCATGTTCACACGTGATGATTCACGAGCAATGATACCTTGTGCTTGCTTCTTAGTGGCAACAAAAAGGATTTTTTTGCCAGAACGCGCCATCGCTTTTATCGCTTTGCAAGCCTCATCCAATTTAGCTGAGCTCTTGTTAAGGTCGATAATGTGAGTTCCGTTCTTCTCCATAAATATGTACGGAGCCATGGCAGGATTCCACTTTCTTTTAAGATGTCCGAAATGAACACCTGCTTCTAGCATTTCCTGTACTGTAGGTTGAGCCATTGAAATTGTATTGTTTTGAATAGTCTTTTTACTAATCGATTAACGCTTGCTAAACTGGAATTTCTTCCTTGCTTTCTTTTGACCGAATTTCTTACGCTCAACCATTCTAGGGTCACGCGTCATCAATCCAACCTTTTTCAAAGCAGGCTTCACAGTTTCATCTTCTTTCACCAATGCTCTGGCAACTCCAAGAGAAACAGCCTCGGCTTGTCCTGTGATGCCACCACCAGCAACATTCACTTTTACATCATATTTACCATCAACTTCCAAAACATTGAATGGTCTTCTGATTGTGTCCTGAAGTAATGACGTTGGAAAATATTCCTTTGCGTCTTTACCGTTAATTATGAATGCACCTTTACCAGCTTTCACGTAAACGCGAGCAACTGCGGTTTTTCTTCTTCCTAATGCGTTGATTATTTCCATCTAAATAGAATAGATCAGTTAAGTGAAATGGTTTGTGGCTTTTGAGCTTCGTGCGGATGATTTGCACCGGCATAAGCATGCATGTTATTAAAGATTGCTCTTCCCAATTTATTCTTCGGAAGCATTCCGCGAACAGCCTTGGTAACCAATCCCGTAGGGTCTTTTGCCAAAACCTGATCTACGCTTCGCAAACGCTGCCCTCCAGGAAAACCTGTATGGTGCATATATTGCTTAGTAGCTCTTTTGTTTCCAGATAGTTCAACCTTCTCCGCATTGATAACTATGACGTTATCGCCACAATCGGCATGTGGAGTAAAGTTTACTTTATTCTTTCCGCGTAGTCTGTACGCAATTGTAGATGCCAATCTACCAAGGGTCTGACCCTCAGCATCGATTATAACCCACTCCTTATTGGCAGTGTTTTTATTGGCAGAAATGGTTTTAAAGCTTGGTGCTTTCACTTCAAATATGTTTTCAGTTCATTAAAAGAGCTTCCACTCCTCCCCAAATTTGGGGCTGCGAAGATATTACTAATTATTTGAATGAACAATGGTTTGTCAATAATTCATTTCAACACTTCAAGTTCTCGCCCCACCGAAGAGAAAGCTGCGATGGCCTTATCTAGGTGATTTTTGCTATGCGCAGCGGAGATTTGAACACGAATTCGAGCCTGTCCTTTTCCTACGACTGGATAGAAAAAACCTATTGCATAAATTCCTTTTTGGAGCAGTTTATCGGCAAATTGCTGCGCCAATTTCGCATCGTACAGCATAATTGGCACTATTGGGCTGTCGCCTTCTTTCAATTCAAAGCCTGATTTTCGTACGCCTTCTTTAAAGTATTTGGTGTTTGCCTCAAGTTTATCACGAAGTTCGGTTGATGAACCGAGCAAATCAAAAACTTTACTTGCTGCCCCTACAATGGAAGGCGCTAAAGAATTAGAGAAAAGATAAGGCCGTGAACGTTGGCGCAGCATTTCAATCACTTCTTTTTTTCCTGAAGTGAAACCACCCATCGCGCCACCGAGTGCTTTCCCTAAGGTACTCGTAATGATGTCAACGCGACCCATTACATTATTGTACTCATGCGTTCCGCGCCCAGTTTTTCCGATGAAGCCTGTTGCGTGACTATCATCTACCATTACCAACGCATTGTACTTTTCTGCTAGGTCACAGATTTTATCGAGTTTAGCTATGTCACCATCCATTGAGAACACACCATCGGTTACGATAATCCGATGTCTTTGCGCTTGAGAAGCTTTTAATTGTTCTTCCAAATCAGCCATGTCGCTGTGCTTGTAACGATAGCGTTCCGCCTTGCATAATCGCACACCATCAATAATAGAGGCATGGTTCAACTCATCGCTAATGATGGCATCATCAGCAGAGAACAATGGTTCAAAAACACCACCGTTAGCATCAAAACAGGCTGCGTATAGAATGGTGTCTTCCATTCCAAGGAAGGAGGATATTTTTTCTTCAAGCTTCTTGTGAATATCCTGAGTTCCGCAAATGAAACGAACAGAAGACATGCCATATCCGTGAGAGTCGAGTGCATCTTTTGCTCCTTGTATTACTTCAGGATGTGAAGAAAGTCCGAGGTAATTATTGGCACACATGACAACCACATCTTCTCCTGTACTCACTTGAACTTCAGCCCCTTGTGGTGTGGTAATGATACGCTCTCTTTTGTATAGCCCAGCTTCTTCAATCGACTTCAATTCCTCGGCCAGAAACCCTTGCAATTCTCCGTACATGATACTCCGTTTTGGGAGGACAAAAGTAACGGATTGAAAACACTCATTTTACATTTTGAAGAACAAGCCCAAACCTCGATTGTTATATTTACAGACAACAAAATATTAACCGTCAAAATCAAAAATAAAATGGCTTTTGAATTACCAAAACTACCTTATGCTTACGATGCTTTGGAACCACATATTGATGCTCGCACGATGGAAATCCATCACTCAAAGCATCATCAGGGATATACAACAAACTTGAACAATGCTATTGCTGGGACTAACCTCGAAGGAAAATCGATTGGTGAAATTCTTGTTGCGGGATTTGACAATGCAGCTGTTAGAAATAACGGTGGGGGTTTTTACAATCACGATCTTTTCTGGCTAGTAATGTCGCCAAACGGTGGCGGGCAACCTTCTGGGGCTTTAGCAGATGCGATTAATGCGGCCTATGGCTCATTTGATGGTTTTAAGGATGCATTCAGCAAAGCTGCTGCTACGCGATTTGGCTCAGGTTGGGCTTGGCTTTGTGTTAAGAAAGGTGGTGCTGTTGAAGTTTGCAGTAGTGCCAACCAAGACAATCCACTTATGCCAGGAATTGGTTGCGGGGGAACTCCAGTTCTTGGCTTGGACGTTTGGGAGCACGCGTACTACTTAAATTACCAGAACAGAAGACCGGATTATATTTCGGCTTTTTTCAATGTAATTAACTGGGATGAGGTTTCTAAGAGATATGAGGCAGGGAAATAAGCTCGCTGAAATTGTCAGGTAATAAAAAGGCTCGCATTTGCGAGCCTTTTTATTACCTAGTATCTCAACTCAATTACTCAACTGTAACTGACTTTGCTAAATTTCTGGGTTGATCCACATTACAACCTCGCATCACCGCTATATAATACGATAGCAACTGCAAGGGTACTGAAGCCAAGATTGGCACCAATTCTTCTTCCGTTTCTGGAATTTCGATAACGTGATCAGCAAGTTCAGCAGCAGCCGTATCGCCTTTGGTAACAACCGCAATAATCTTTCCTTTTCTGGCTTTCACTTCTTGAATATTGCTCAAAACCTTTTCATACGAACCTTTGCTTGGAGCTATTACCACAACTGGCATTTCTTCGTCAATTAATGCGATTGGGCCGTGCTTCATTTCCGCAGCTGGATAACCTTCGGCATGGATATAAGAAATCTCTTTTAGCTTCAATGCACCTTCCAGCGCAACTGGAAAATTATAGCCCCTTCCCAAATAGAGAAAGTTGCGAGCATCTTTATATTGACCAGAAATGTATTTGACCAAGTCTGCCGATTGTAATACTTCTTCAACTTGAGCAGGAATTTTCTCAAGTGAGGCAAGAATTCGTTGGAATCGTGATTCGGCAATGGAGCCTTTCTTGTGTGCCAAACGCAAAGCCATTAACAAAAGAACGGTTACTTGGGAAGTGAATGCCTTGGTTGAAGCAACACCAATCTCGGGCCCAGCGTGAGTGTAAGAACCTGCATGAGTTATCCTTGAAATGGATGAACCTACAACATTACATACTCCAATAATGGTTGCTCCTTTCGATTTTGCCAATTCCAAGGCCGCAAGTGTATCTGCCGTTTCTCCAGATTGCGAAATGGCGATGACTACATCATCCTCATTAATAATTGGATTACGATACCTGAACTCTGATGCATATTCAACCTCCACTGGAATGCGAGCTAAATCCTCAATAAGATATTCACCCACTAACCCTGCATGCCAAGACGTTCCACAAGCCACAATGATAATACGCTTGGCGTTTGCCATTTTCTGTTCATAATCACTGATACCACCAAGACTTACGGTTCCTGATTGCACGTGATATCTTCCACGCATACTATCAGAAATCGAACGTGGTTGTTCGAATATTTCCTTTAACATAAAGTGTTCGTATCCACCTTTCTCCAATGCTTCGAGCTTCATTTCAAGTTCGTGGATGTAGGGCGTCATTACCTCGTTCTGAATAGACCGAACAATCGGACTCTGACCTAGTCGAAGTTCTACAATCTGTTCATCCTCAAGATAAACTACTTCGTTAGTGTACTCGATGATAGGAGTGGCATCCGAAGCAAGGAAAAACTCATCCTTACCAATTCCAACAACCATCGGACTACCTTTTTTTGCTCCGATGATTACGTTTGAATCGTCCTTGTCCAAAACAGCAATTGCGTACGCTCCGACCACTTGAGTTAGGGCTAAACGAACCGCTTCTGCAAGGGGCAGATTTTCGTTAGCCTGAACATCTTCAATAAGATGCACTAAAACCTCGGTATCTGTATCACTTTTAAAAATGTGACCTCGCTTAATTAGCTCCTTTTTTAAAGGATCGTAATTCTCAATTATGCCATTGTGAATTAAAGCCAATTTCTCATTTCCAGAGTAATGTGGATGGGCATTTACATCATTTGGTTCTCCATGAGTAGCCCATCGCGTGTGGCCAATTCCTACAGTACCAGAAATATCTTTTGCTGAAGCAAACGCTTCAAGATTAGCCACTTTTCCTTTGCACTTATAGACATTCAGTCCTGTGTTGAGGAGGCAAATCCCTGCGCTGTCGTAACCCCGATATTCCAGCCGTTTAAGTCCTTTAATCAGAACGGGATAAGCGTCTTTCTTTCCTATATAAGCTACAATACCGCACATATCTATTCAATAATGGTGTAAGTCATTCTTAATTTCATGGGTTTCGTTGGATGCTGAGGGCCATTAAAAATCCCTCTTCTAGCGTTTACAGCATTTCCCGAATTAGTAATATAAAGACCGTAATCTACTTCTTCTGGTGCATTTAGTAGTGATTGAAGATGTCGGGCAATGTTGAAAACGTATTGCCTATTCTCTGAATCATAAACTCCTCCGTAATAATCGGAACCTTCGAAGAAGTCTACGGGAAAAATTGGGTTTCCGACCGAGTCAATTACTGTAATCTGTAGATTACTTGGAACACCATACTCATCAACTAAATCGGCATCGAGTGGCACTACCAATTCTGCCTTATTAATGGCAACAGCTCCAAGGCTATTTAGTTCTCTCAAATGTGGAAGTTCCACTTTCACCCGTGTTCCTGCCATAGACTGTATATATAGTCGTTCTGCCCCAGAAACTGTGCCGCCTGCAATTGCCGATTCAACAGCGGTTGAAGCATACTCATGATGAAAAGCCGTGTGGACTCCGTCTGTATTAGAAGTAAGAAAATCAACAAATGAGGTGTCCGTGTCGGTGTGGTAATACAACTTAACCCAAGAGAAAGAACTTGCCACATTGAAATAAAGAATGGAGCCGAACCCAGACGACATAGAGACGTCCATGGGCTTGATATTCAACCCTTTGAATTCAGTCAAAAACACGTCATTGGAAGCTAAATTTCCAGAAGCAAGAATCCTTGTTCCCAACGTATTATCAAGCGGAATACGCAACGAAGGACGAATTGTATCTGAACCAGAAATGACATCCGAATACAAGTCAGGTCTAAATTGATAAACCGCCAAAGGAGTGGCTGAAACGGAATGAGATGCAGTTGAATAATATGCAGAATCTGTAGTACTAGTGTTTCGAAGATCTTCTTCCAATTCATATACCCCGAAGGTCATTGTTCCTTTTAACTTGTCGGTAGAACCATAAGAACCTACGTAAGCAAGATTTAGGATAATGGAATCAACCACAGCGCCACTTCCAAACTCAACAGAGGTACTAGGAAGCTTAAATTGCATAAACAGTTCTGATTGTACCCGGCCAAAGATTGGATCTCCAAAATCGCCAATTAGGTAAGTTCCTGATGATAGTCCCGATGTCTGAACCGAATCATATAGAATGGTTCTTGCTTCAATTGTAAACGAGTCAATCCAAGCAATTGCCATTTCTTCGCCTTCAGGAAGAACATCTAAACCTATTCCATCTGGTTCCTTGCATGAAGAGATTATGAGCATGGTCAGCAAGCCAAAAAAAGCTGTGGTGGTACGAAAAGTCATCCTTTTAAAAAATAAGTAAGCGGAGGGCTAACCCTCCGCTTTCAAAAATATTGTGCAAGAATTATTAAAAAACATCAATCAGCAAGAACTGATTCATTAGCCAAAATTTCAGTGTAAAAATCTGAGTAAGCGTCCAAATAACTTTCATCGTCTTGGAAGTTGAGGACTGGCTTATCTGCGCCAGTTATTTCGGCAGCTGCCTCAGGACTCAACTCTTGATCTCCAAAAATGAGAGCGTCTGCATATTTGATTGCTGCTTTCGTTAGTGCCATGTGCGTTGCATCCGTAAAAATTGAAACGTCTTCATCTGTCAACGTATCAAATTTTATTTTCTCTGACATCCGAGAATCAAGAGCTCCTTCGTATGCATCATCATAAACTGAGTAAACCACTTTTGAGTTTTCAAAAAGCGGATCTTCTTTATATACGGTCTTAATAAAGAATGGCAGAAGCGCAGTCATCCAGCCATGGCAGTGAATTACATCAGGAGCCCAACCCAATTTTTTTACTGTCTCAATTACACCGCGACAGAAGAACACAGCTCTTTCATCATTATCTGAAAAAAACTTTCCATCCTTTCCGTTAAGGAATGATTTGCGTTGAAAATATTCTTCGTTATCAATAAAGTAAACTTGCATTCTTGCTGGCTGAATCGAAGCCACTTTAATAATCAATGGATGATCGGTATCATCAATAATCAAATTCATTCCAGAAAGGCGAATAACTTCATGTAGTTGATTTCTTCTTTCATTGATACAGCCAAAACGCGGCATGAAAGTTCTAATCTCTCTACCTCTTTCTTGAGTTCCTTGAGGTAGGTGCCTTCCTATTTTCCCTATGTGTGATTCGGGTAGATATGGTACAACTTCCTGAGATACAAATAGCACTCTCTCCTTTTGCGACATGTTTTGATTTTTAGGGTGAAAATAGAGCGCAAATTTACAAATAAAACACGCTGAAAGCAAGTAGTGACGGGGCTTTCCGAATGGCAGACAATTTCTTATACGATTTTTTTAAGACTTTATCAAGTGGTCGTTTTAGCTTTGCGAACCCTAGTTTGTGCCATCATGAAGCTAATCTTAACTGCAAAAGAAATATCTCAATACTCCACTTCAACAAGGAGTAAATTGAAATCTATTGGCTTTGTTCCAACCATGGGGGCACTCCATTTAGGTCATGTTTCGTTGATTAAAGCTGCAAAGGCGAAGTGCGACAAAGTAGTAGTATCGGTCTTTGTGAATCCTACGCAATTCAACGACCCAACAGACCTTCGGAATTATCCCCGCACTTTCGAATCGGACCGAATGCTCCTAGAAGCCGAAGGTGTTGATGTCATGTTCTTTCCAAGTCCTGAAGAAATATATCCTACTCCAGAAGCGAAGAACTATGAAATGGACGGATTAGACCAAACGATGGAAGGCCCAAACAGGCCAGGGCACTTCAATGGAGTTGTTCAGGTCGTAACGCGGTTGTTTGATTTAATTCAACCAACTGCTGCGTTTTTTGGCGAAAAGGATTTTCAGCAATTAGCCATCATTCGCCACATGACTCAAAAGTTGGGCTACGATGTAGAAATAGTTGGCTGTCCCACAGAACGCGAAGCTAGCGGCCTTGCCATGAGTTCTAGAAACGTTCGTCTCTCAAATAATGGCCGAACGCTGGCGGTCTCAATCAGCGCGGTTTTAACACAGGTAAAGAATCAACTAGCCTTGAACCAGCCGGTAACAAAAGTGAAAGAACAAGCAATTACACGGATAAACAATCTAAATGGAATTAAACTTGAATATCTAGAACTAGTTAATCCACAAACGCTTCAACTTGTGAATGAAGATTCAACTTCAATTCAAGCATGTATTGCACTATATATTGAAGAGGTCAGGCTAATAGATAACATGAGAGTGAAATAATTACTTTTGCGCGCCCATGCATATTCAGGTTTTAAAGAGCAAAATTCACCGTGTTTCTGTAACAGAAGCCGACCTTAACTATATCGGTAGTATTACCATTGATCAAGATTTGATGGATGCTGCCAATGTAATTGAAGGAGAAAAGGTTCAAATCGTTAACATTAATAATGGCGAACGGTTAGAAACGTACGTCATTACTGGAAAACGTGGAGGAGGCGGAATTTGCCTCAATGGACCTGCAGCAAGAAAAGTAGCTGTTGGAGATATCATCATCATTATTTCGTATTGCTCACTTGATTTTGAAGAGGCAAAATCTTTCAAGCCAACTCTAATCTTCCCAGACACAGCGACAAATTCACTCGTCTAATCCGACTGAATTGAAAGGGAAATTAATCAGTACTCTCAAGGTAGTGGTTCCACTCATTATTGGAATCTACGTGATATGGCATCAGTTTAATCAACTGTCAGAAGACCAACTAAAACAAATCAGAACCTCTTTTGCAAATGCGGACTATCTCTGGGTAATCCTTAGCGTCTCTTTCGGGGTTTTGAGTCATGTAAGTCGAGCTTACCGATGGAATTTCGCTTTGGAGCCTCTTGGTTACAAAAATCGGTTTGTAAACAACTTTTTCGGAGTAATGATTGGCTACGTGGCAAACATCATTCTCCCTCGATTTGGCGAAGTCTGGCGTTGCGTAATGGTTTCGAGATATGAGAAGGCTCCGTTCGAAAAGTTGTTTGGCACTGTGGTGGCAGAACGGGTTGCGGACATGCTTGTTCTCCTGTTGATTATAGCGAGCGTATTAATCCTACAGCTAGCTCAGCTCAAGGAAGCAATCAGTGGCCTGGTAAACGAATTTCTCGAAAAAAACTCGGTTACTGAACTTACCATTAAGCTCGGGCTAATAGCTGTAGTCTTGGTAATTGTATCCATTATCGCATGGCGCATTCTATTAAAATCACAGAATCAAATTATCTCTAAAATTAGAGGGATAGTTGTGGGCATACTTGAAGGCATAACCTCTATTCTTAAAATGAAAAAGAAATGGGCTTTCTTGGCTCATACCCTATTCATTTGGGCAATGTACTTAGCCATGTATTACGTCCCTTTTCTCGCACTTCCAGAAACGAGTTCGGCTCCGATTTCAGCAGTACTAGCCTCGTTCGTTATGGCAAGTTTCAGCATTGTCTTGGTTCAAGGAGGCATTGGGGTTTACCCAGTAGCCGTGGCGCAAACATTGGTCCTTTATGGCATTGGGTATGAGGCAGGATTTGCCATGGGATGGATTATTTGGGTGGCCCAAACTGCAATGATTATCATATTTGGCGTACTATCGTTGGTACTAATGCCAGTACTTAATGAGAAACAAATTAAAGCCAGTTAATGCCAAGTGCTTATATTTACGTTTCCAATTTGAATCGCATGAACCTTTTAATTAAGAAGACAGCTCCACTTTTTTTTCTTGGATTGTTGATGATTTCATCTTGCGCTCAAACCAATATTTCAAAATTAGAAGGCAACTGGAAATTAGTTTGGCTTAACGATTTAGCTGATACAGATATTTATGTTTGGCAGTTCGAAGCTGGTGAATTAACAATTATCCGATACCAACCTTCTAGTCCGAACGCACCAGAAATTGCAGCAAGAGCTCAATACAAGACGTCATCTGAATTTCTTGACGCCAAAGTGACTATATCTGGATTTGTACAATCTGCCTCCACTGGCGATGCAAATTCAATGCTTTCAGTTGGAGACTGGACAATAGACAAGATTAGCAATGAGTATATGAGACTTTCTACTACGGATCAAGAAGGAAGTGGAGGTAGTTATATTATTCGAGAATTCGAGCGAGCTGAGTAATTCGCCATCTTTGGCCACGAATGGCTAAAGTCAAAACAAATTTTTTCTGTCAGAATTGTGGACATTCTTCTCCAAAATGGGAGGGGAAATGCAATTCCTGTGGCGAGTGGAACACTTACGTAGAAGAAGTGGTTTCAACCAAATCTGCCTCAGCAGACATTCCAAAACTTGGCAGTGCTGGAAAGCAATACGAGATTCGTTCCATCACCGAAATTGAAGCCAATCCCGAAACTAGGTTTACAACTCCCGATTCAGAATTTGATCGTGTTTTAGGTGGTGGTCTTGTTCCTGGAAGTTTGACCTTGATTGGTGGCGAACCGGGAATCGGTAAATCGACACTTTTACTTCAATTGGCTCTTAGATGGAAAGGCAAAAAAGTCCTCTACATTTCAGGCGAGGAGAGCGAAGGACAGATAAAAATGCGGGCCGAACGAATCGGAATCCGCAATTCTGAATGCTACATCCTTACCGAAACATCCACCTTCAAACTCTTCAAGCAGATAAAGAAATTGCAGCCCGATGTGATTATTGTGGATTCGATTCAAACCGTTTATTCCGAGTTGATTGAATCTACACCCGGAAGCGTTTCTCAAATTCGAGAATGTACGGGTGAGTTTTTGCGCTTCGCGAAAGAATCTGATACTCCCGTGATTTTGGTTGGACACATCACAAAAGATGGCTCCATTGCTGGGCCAAAGATTCTGGAACACATGGTGGATACCGTTCTTCAATTTGAGGGCGACCGACATCATTTATATAGGATTGTTCGAGCGGTTAAGAATCGTTTTGGATCGACACCTGAACTTGGAATTTATGAGATGAAATCGGCCGGTTTGGAAGCCGTTTCAGATCCAAGCCGTATTCTCGTTCCTGACAGAGATGAGCCACTAAGTGGCGTTACCATTTCTGCAACTTTAGAAGGAATACGGCCGATGCTCATAGAGTCTCAAGCCCTAGTGAGTTCAGCCGTTTATGGAACACCTCAACGCTCGTGTACCGGTTTCGATATGCGTAGGCTGAACATGCTTTTGGCCGTTCTGGAAAAGCGTTGTGGCTTTAATCTCGGTTCGAAAGACGTTTTTCTCAACATAACTGGCGGATTAAAAGTTGATGACCCCGCACTCGATTTGGGTGTAATCTGTGCCATACTTTCTTCTAATGCCGATTTACCCATTCAACCCGACAACTGCTTTGCGGCTGAAGTTGGTCTCAGCGGAGAAATTCGCCCCGTAAATCGCATTGAGCAACGCATTGAAGAGGCTGCGAAAATGGGAATGAAGCGGATTTTCATTTCGAAACGGAATGCTGATGAGAACGTGGTGAAAACCAAATCCATAGAAGTGGTAGCAGTTGCAAAGGTGAATGATGTCTTCGCTCAACTTTTCGCTTAACCGTCTTTTAACATTTTAAGGCTTGCAGCCTGACAAGCGAAATCTACTTTTGCGCGCTCATTCAAAACCATCAGAATGCAATTGAATTTCAAGGAAATAGTAACTGCCACGATGATTCTCTTTGCTGTCATCGATATCATTGGCAGCGTTCCAATCATCATTCAGCTTCGGCAAAAAAACGGCCATATCCGTTCGGGTTTGGCCACTATTGTGGCTCTAGTGCTGATGATTGTTTTTCTCTTTTTAGGAGAAAGCATCCTCAGTTTGATCGGCATTACGGTAAGTGATTTTGCAATTGCCGGTTCCTTGGTTATCTTCTTCATCGCCTTGGAAATGATTCTCGGCATACAACTTTATAAAGAAGATGATAGTCCTTCAACCGCTTCGGTGGTGCCATTGGCTTTTCCGCTGATTGCAGGTGCCGGAACCCTTACGACACTTCTTTCGCTGCGAGCAGAATACCATACTCAAAATATTCTCATTGCCATTGTCATCAATGTCGGGTTGGTTTACTTGGTTCTCAAAACAACTAAGCACATTGAGCGTTTCTTAGGTAAGGGTGGCATCAATGTGCTGCGGAAAGTGTTCGGAATCATTCTATTGGCTATTGCCGTTAAATTATTCCGAACGAATCTTGGTGTTTGAAATGCTTAATTTTGTAAGGTGAAAATGCTGAAGGCCATATCATCATTCATGTTATCCATGCTTGTTTTGCTGAGCAGCATGGGTTTTTATGTGGACCATATGGTCTGCGGAATTAGCGGTGAGCATAAACTGGCCATCAATCAGTCGATAGATTCATGCTCCGATAGCTGCGAACGCTCGGAAGAGGATGCTGTAAAACGCACCTGCTGCGATTACGACTCCTTCTATTTCAAAGATGATGTTCCTGCAACATCAAACGAAGCCAAGACAAAGCAGTTCGTATCTGCTTTTAGGTTTGTTCCTGTTAAAGAGATTTTCGTTGAACTGAATTGTGCTGAAAGCTGCTGCTTTCATCTCGTTCAAGAAACAAGTATTCTACCTTCAGTAGAACGGCATATTCTTCTCCAAACCTTCCTTATCTGATTCCTCTGTTTTGATTGTTCCGAAAACTTCGGAACCATCTTGCTTCCTTAAGCAAGATTTCAAATTATTATCAAAACAGAAATCATGAATAAATTCATTCTGCTTGCGCTTATGCAAGCACTCATTATATTGAATGTCCGAGGGCAATCGTTGCACGGACACGTCCACGAAAAGGATGAAAGCGGACACCTTCCGCTTATTGGAGCCAGCGTTTTTTGGCTCGGAACAACCATCGGTTCGGCAACCGATGTTAATGGTGAATTCACCATCGCTGCGCCTGAAAAACTTCCTGCCAAACTGGTGGCGAGTTTTGTCGGCTTCACTTCTGACACCATTTTGGTGAAAAACGCCAAAAAGGAGATTGAAGTTCATCTGAAACAATCTATTCAATTAGGTGAAGTAACCGTATCTGAACGCCAAGCTGGAAGCAGTTTCAAATTACTAGATCCAGTTATTGCCGAAAACATCAGTAGCCACGAACTGGGCAAAGCGGCCTGTTGCAATCTTTCGGAAAGCTTTGAGACCAACGCTTCTGTCGATGTGGTGCTGACTGATGCGGTTTCGGGTGCTAAGAAGATTCAAATGTTGGGTTTAGATGGTGTTTACACACAGATCCAAGCTGAGAATGTCCCGCTCATTCGTGGACTTGCCTCTAACTACGGAATGGGATTCGTTCCGGGAACTTGGATTGAGAGCATTCAGATTATCAAAGGCCCGGGTTCAGTTTCAAATGGTTATGAAAGCATGGTCGGACAGATTAATCTGGAATATTTCAAACCATCACAAGCACCAAAATTGTTCGTCAACGTGTATGGAAATACGGGTGGACGATTGGAAGCGAACATTCAATCTGGTTATGTTTTCAACGAAAAATGGGGCATGAACATTAATGCACATGCAAGTGCAATACTTCGTGAGAACGACATGAATCACGATCATTTTCTGGATGTGCCACGTTCGCAGCAATACAATCTGTTCAATAGATGGATTTATGCCTATAAGAACTTCGAGTTTCAGATTGCTGCACACGGGATTTATGACGATAAGATCGGTGGTCAGGTCGGCTTCAAACCAGAGCAAGGCATCAGTACTAACCTTCCGTACGGCATCCGCATTACGAATCGTGTGGCAAACGTGCATACCAAAACAGGCTACATCGTTCCAACTGCTAATGATATGAGCGTGGCGCTCATCACCAATTGGCGCTATCACGACCAGCATTCCTACTTCGGATTTAAGACCTACGATGGTGTTCAGAAAACTGTCAACACCAACTTCATCACATTGAAAGGTTGGAATTCGGACAAGCACAGATTGAAGGCCGGAGTTTCGTTCAACTACGACAATTTTGCTGAGGCTTTTAGCGACAGCGCTTTCGGCCGCGAGGAGTTGGTGCCCGGTGCTTACGCGGAATACACCTTCAGCATCAAAGAGAAATTCTCGGTTGTGGGCGGATTCCGAACAGATTACAATTCGAAATTCGGATGGTTCTACACGCCACGGCTTCACCTCAAATACAATCCGTCAGACAAAACCGTGCTGAGATTGACTGGAGGACGAGGCTATCGAACTTCGAATGTTTTTGCAGAGAATAGTTCGCTAATGGCGAGTTCTCGTGTAGTGAACGTGCTCGAGTCCTTGAATCCCGAGGTTTCGTGGAATTACGGAGTGAGTGCTTCGCATCAGTTCAGCGTATTTGGCAAACCTACTTCTATATACACGAGCTTTTACCGAACAGATTTTGAAAATCAAGTAATCGTTGACCTCGATGCCGGGGCGCAGACCATCCATGTTTACAATCTGCGCGGAGCTTCTTATTCGAACAGTTTGCAAAGCGAAGTAAGCTACGAACCTGTTAAACGCTTTGAGGTGAAAATTGCCTACAAATGGAACGATGTAAGATTGAACACGGGTGGGCAAATGCGAAGCAAAGCCTTGTTGGCCCAACATAAATTTCTCACCACGCTCAGCTATGCCACCAACTTCAACAAGTGGCAATTCGACCTTAACATGACCGTGAACGGTCCTTCTCGAATTCCTTCAACCGCAACCAATCCCGAGGAATATCGATTGGCCAAATCCTCGCCTTGGTTTGTGATGCTTAACTTGCAAGTGACCAAGCGCTTCAAGTGGTTTGAATTGTATGTGGGAGCGGAAAACTTGACAAATTTCAGACAGCAAAATGCCGTCATTGCATCTCACGACCCCTACGGCCCATTCTTTGATGCATCGTTGGTCTGGGGTTCGGCTATGGGAATCAATCCTTACATGGGAATACGTTATACATTGAAGTAATATCGAAAACGGGGAAACGAAAAACGGGGTTCACAAACAAAACTTTAACAAGAATGAAAAAAGCACTTTTAATCATGATAGCCGCGCTAAGCATGAACGTAGCGTTGGCGCAAAAAAGCATCGAAACGGTTGAAATTAAAACATCATCTGTATGCGACATGTGCAAGGAAACCATCGAGAAACAATTGGCTTTCACAAAAGGCGTAACAGCAGCACAGTTAAATGTAAAAACCGGAATTGCGACCGTTAGTTATAAGACCAATCGGACAACCATCGAAGATATTCGAACAGCCATCAACGAAGTTGGCTACGATGCGGATGACAGTCCAGCCACCAAAGAGGCCTACGATAATCTTCATGGCTGTTGCAAGAAGGATTCGCATTAAAGGCATAGTTACTTTTGCGGCATGCAACGAATCGCCATTTTCGCTTCAGGCGCGGGCACAAATGCCGCAAGAATCATTGAACATTTCAAGGGACATCCGAGCATCGCGGTGTCCCTTGTTGTTTCCAATAAAGCTAATGCTCCTGTTCTAGAGAAGGCGAGAAAAGAGGGCGTGGAAACATACACCTTTGGAAGAGATGAGTTCTACGACAGCAATCGAGTTTTAGAGAAGCTACGAAATCGGAAAATTGACCTCATTGTGCTTGCTGGATTCATGTGGTTGGTGCCTGAGAATCTGGTAAAAACCTACTCAGACCGCATCATCAACGTTCATCCTGCCCTGCTACCCAAGTTCGGAGGGAAAGGCATGTATGGCATGAACGTGCATAAAGCAGTGAAGGAGGCTGGCGAAACTGAAACTGGAATCACCATTCATTTGGTAAATGAAGAGTACGATAAGGGTCGCATTCTTTTTCAGGCAAAATGCGCTGTCAACGAAGAAGATTCGGCTGATTCAATTGCAGCCAAAGTTCATGCCTTGGAATACGCTAACTTTCCGAACGAAATCGAACGTTTTATAAGCCATCCATGAAATTGCTTTTTAGCCTACTGCTGCTGTCCACGGTTCCCTTCCACGATGGAAATTGGGAGCTGAAAAAAGATAAGGATAACATTAAGGTCTATACCAGACACGTGGAAGGTTCGGGTTTGAAAGCAATCAAGGCTACCACCACTTTCAATGCACCGCTCGAAACCTGTGTTGCGGTGCTTCGCGATATTGATCATCTCACCGAGTTGTTTCCAGATACGAAGGTTGCAAAGAAGATTTCTCAGACCGAGAACGATCAGGTGCATTATTTGGAGATGGATGCGCCATGGCCAGTGACTGATCGTGACGGTGCTTTTTTGCTGGTATATAAATATGACGCGACCACCAAGACACTGGTTGTTAATGCTAAAATGGTGCCTGACGCCTGCCCCAAAAAGGATGGCATCATCCGTCTGAGCAAAGGAGGCGGCACTTGGACCTTCAAGCGGATTGATGCCACACACACGAGTTTAGACTATTACTTCCATGGCGAACCGGGAGGTAGCATTCCTACATTTTTAGCCAATTCGGTGGTGGAGGAGAATCCGTTGAAAATGCTGACCAATTTCCATGCGCTCGTCAAATTGGAGCGGTATCAAGGCAAGAAGTTCGCCTTCATAAAGTGAGTTTGAGGGGAATCTCCATCAAATCAAATGGATAGATGCTAGAACAAGATTAGTTAGATTTCTTCTGCTTTAATTCCCCTCCAAGATCTTAAACAGCTCGTTCAGCTTTGGGGTGATAATGATCTCGGTTCTGCGGTTTTTGGCCCTTGCCTCTTTCGTATCGGCTGCATCAAGCGGCAAGTATTCAGACCGTCCGGCAGCCGTCAATTGTGTTGGATTGATAGAACTGTTTTCCATCAAAAGCTTGACAATTGACGTGGCCCGCTTAGCAGAAAGATCCCAGTTGTCCGCCACATTTCCGTTGCCGCCAAAAGGAACATTATCGGTGTGCCCTTCGACCAAAATGCCAACTTCAGGCTGTGTCTGCAACACTTTGCCCAACTTAGTGAGCGCTTCTTTTCCTTTTGAATCTACTACCCAACTGCCCGATTTAAACAGTAATTGTTCTTCTAAAGAAACATAGACTTTCCCATTTTTTTGCTCTACCGTTAATCCTTGATCCGCAAAGCCAAGCAGCGCATTTGCAATATTGTTTTTGAGGGCAACAACCGCGCTATCTTTTCTGGCCAGTACGCCCTCCAAATCGCTGATGCGTTTTGAACGTGCCATCAATTGCAAGCGTTTATCTTCAACTTCCTCCTTAGACCTGTCCAATTCGGCTCGTGTAGCATCCAAATTTCCTTCGCGATTTGCCAGCGCCAATTCTAGCTTATGTAGTTGATCCTCCCTAACCTGAATATCCTTGCGGGCATCCTGCAACTCCTTTGTCAATCGTTTCGTGTCATCAGCATTTCCCTCACGCAGTTTGCCCATTTGGTCGAGCAATTGCTCATAGGTGCTATTCAACTTGTCGTAGTTCGTAGTCATTCGATCTAGGGAAGTCGACATCACTGCGGTATCTTTTCGAAGATGAATCAACTGCCGCTCATAATCGGTCATTTTGTTCATCAAATCCGCCTCAGTCGCCTTCAAATCAATATTCTCCGATTTTAATCTGGCTCGTTCCTCCTCTGCCTTGGCCCGTGCCGAAACCTCATCCTGAAAACGTTTTTCTGCCACGCAAGACGACAAAAGGATAGCTGAAAGCGAAACGAAAAAGATTTTCTTAGAAGTAGAATACATTACCTGTCCAATTAGATTGGTTCAAAGTTACCCGTGCTCAGGCGGTACACCCGCACAAAACGCCTACATATTCAACATCAAGATGTTCATTTCTAATTTTTGAGCCTGTCCTGAGTTTATCGAAGGGCGTTTCCGCGCGGCTGGCTGGTTGAGCAAGGTCGAAACCAAGAAGCGCGCGGTCGGGTCGTCCGCTGTATCTTTTCTTTCCCTGCCGTTGCCGGAGCATAATCGAAGGTTAAGAATGAGGGAAAGAAAAGGATGCCGCTTCCACCCCTAACGCACGCAGCCAGCAAACTCAAATCATCGCGCCAGCAATTGCAGAACAAGATTAATTCCAAGAAATCCGGTGCCGCCAGTAACGAATGCTGTTTTCATTGCACTGTTTGATCATGTTTATCGTCTTGCTAAAGTGCGATTTCTAATTTTACCCAAGCTTAAATGTTGCGTCAAATCCATTTCGCCCTATTCATTCTCCTACTGGTCGCTGGTCAGTCGGTGGCGCAGCAATACGATTTCAAGCAATTTTCGGTCGAAGAAGGCCTGCCCCGAAGCGGTGTTTATTGCCTTTTAGAAGATAGCCGAGGCTTCTTGTGGGTTGGAACAGAAGGCGGAGGATTATCTCGTTTTGATGGACGCGAATTTGTAACCTACACCGTTAGTAGCGGCCTGCCCGATAATACCATTCGAGCGTTGTTCGAAGACCAAGATAGTAATCTGTGGATTGGAACAGATGGTCATGGTGTATGCAGATTTGACGGGCAAACGTTCCATACCTACTCCACCGAAAATGGATTGAGCAACGATTATGTTCGGTGCATTACCCAAGGAAAAGATGGCGACATCTGGGTTGGAACTTTCGGTGGCGGAATTAACAGGCTTCATTTCGGAAAAGACTCCGATTCAATCACGGTTTTTGGGAAAGATGGTCCGTTGGGAAGCGATGATGTACGCGCTGCCCTTCGCTCTGCCGATGGTGCGCTATGGTTTGGTACAGATGCAGGTCTTTGCCGTACAGATGGCACCAATTGGAAAACCTACGGAACCAAGGATAGCCTCCCGCACAACCGCGTACTTGTTCTGTTTGAAGATCAACAGAAAAACCTCTGGATTGGAACGCAAGAAGGTTTGAGCAAAAAAGTGGGCGAGACCTTCGTCAATTTTGATGATGATGCTGGACTGATTAGCAATCGCGTGCGCGCCATTGCACAAGACCTGAAAGGCAACATGTGGTTCGGAACTCAGGATGGCATTTCGAGGTTCGATGGGAAAACCTTCGTCTCCTTTACTGAGAAGAACGGTTTGAGCAATGATCGCATCCGCCACATTACCGCTGACAGAAGCGGAAACCTGTGGTTCGGAACGTACTTCGGAGGCATCTGCCGATTTTCTGGCGAGCAATTCATCCACTTTACGCAACAAGACGGCATTAGCAGCAATCAGGTTCTTTCGGTATTCAACCAGCAAGATGGTTCTATTCTGCTCGGCACCTTAGAAGGCGTAACCGCGTTGCGTCCTCAGCCAAATGGCAACTGGGAAATTGAACGTGATCCGGTTGGTTTGTTTTTCTTCAATCAAGCCATAAACGTAATTACTACAGCACCTAATGGCCAAATTTGGATTGGAACAAATGCGGGAATTTCGGTTCAATCAGAAGGCCTCACTTCAGAGTTAGAAACAGACGGACTACCATTTCGAGAAAACGTAAAAGCCCTTTTGATTGAAGACGATGGTTCGTTTTGGGTAGGAACCAATCAGGGCGTTAGTCGATTTAAAAAAACGGATGTGGGGTTTTCGTTCGACCAATACCACAGCAACCCGAATGTGAACGAAAGTGAAGTCTCTTCCATAACACGCGATGCGGCAGGCAGAATTTGGATTGGCTACATCCGCTCGCAGCCAGTCATTTTTGAGAATGGCGGATTCTTTATTCCTAAAGTCCCTCCTAGCCTAACAGATATTTCAGCCATGGTGCAAGGTCCGCACGGATTTCTGTGGATTGCCACCGAGGGCAATGGATTGTTTAGGTATCAGGTTGCGATAGACCAAATCAGCCAATCCGATTTCACTCATTTTGGTATAGAACAAGGGCTTTCGTCCACGAACCTACGACAACTGCAATTTGATGCAGAAAGAAACCTTTGGGCAGGAACCGCATCAGGTATCGATAATATTCGCCTCAACAACCGAGGAGAAATTAAAAGCGTAAAGCACTTTGGCCGTGTAGAAGGCTTCATTGGAACAGAAACAAATGAAAATGCTTCTTGCTTAGATAAAAAAGGGAATCTATGGTTTGGAACCATACACGGAGCAACACGATACAAGGCAAATGCAGAACCGCCCCGCTTGGTCGAAAACAAGCTTCACATCACCAAAGTATATCTCGAATTTGAAGATGTCGATTGGAACACAAGCGCCTATGCCAATGGAATAACTGGCTACTTCGGACTACCAAACGACCTGAATCTTCCGTATGCCCTTAATAGCCTAACGATTGAGTACAAGGCCATTGACCTTCGAAATCCGGATCAAGTCCGTTATCAATGGAAGTTAGAAGGCTACAGCGATGAATGGTCGATGGTGGAAGACAAGAGCCATCATTCATTCACGAATCTTAACCCAAACACCTACACTTTTCTTGTTCGTTCGGTCAATAGCAATGGTGTTTGGAATGAAACTCCTGCCAGTTTTACGTTTGTAGTCATTCCACCAATTTGGATGAGGTGGTGGTTTATTGCCCTCGGTGTTTTACTGCTTGTGGCAATGGTATTTGTCATTATCAACATTCGCGAGAAGCGTTACCAAGCCGAAAGACGAAAATTGCAGATAATGGTAGATGATCGCACCAAAGAACTTCGCCACGAAAAAGAGCGTTCGGATGAATTGCTTCTCAATATTCTACCGCTAGAAACGGCAGAAGAACTGAAAAAAAACGGCTACGCTTCTGTTCAGCAATACGACATGGTTTCGGTTCTTTTCACCGATTTTGTGGGCTTCACTAACATCACTGAAGGCATTTCTCACAAAGAGTTGGTGCGTTCTCTGGATGAGCACTTCCGCTTGTTTGATGGCGTAATGGACAAATATGGCATCGAAAAAATCAAAACCATTGGCGATGCCTATATGGCAGCAGGTGGTATTCCAACCCGTACCATCACCAATCCTATGGCGGTGGTGGCTGCTGGTCTAGAAATGATTGATCTCCTAATCAAACTCAATCGAAACAAAGAACTAAAGGGCGAAACCGCTTGGAATCTGCGATTAGGGATTCACACCGGAAGCGTGATTTCTGGCGTAGTAGGTAAAAACAAATTCGCATTTGATATTTGGGGCGATGCGGTAAATACCGCTGCGCGCATGGAAAGCAGTGGCGAAGTGATGAAAGTGAACATCAGCGGTTCGACTTACGAGCTAGTGAAAGATTATTTTGAATGTACTTCTAGAGGAAAAATCAAAGCGAAAAACAAGGGCGAAATTGAAATGTATTTCGTAGAACGGCTCAAAGTTGAGTTCAGTGATAACGAAAGTGGATTCATTCCAAATTCAGCTTTTATGAACATCTTGCGTAAGGAAGACGGAAAAATTTCTAGTACCAATTAAACCTTGGCAGTATAATTGAAATCAGACTCACACAAACATATAAAACTATAGACATGAAAAAGATGATGGCAACAGTTGGAGTGGTAGCACTTTTAGTAGGCAACAGCTTCGCACAAGAAAAAATGGCCAACGAGCCAGTAAGAATGCACAAAGGCGGTGAACTCCGACAAGAAAAGGGACAGCACGATAAGATGGCTGATATTCCAAATCTTACTGATCAACAAAAGGCGAAGATTAAATCTATCAAAGATGAAAACCGTAAGAAATGCGAGCCACAACGCGAAGAGATGAAACAACTGCGCTCCAAACTCCATGAAATGAAAACATCTGAGAAACCTAATGTTGACGACATCAATTCTTTGATTGATTTATTAGCTTCCAAGAAAGCAGAAATTGAGAAAGAAAAAATCGCTTCTGAGATTAAAGTTCGTAGCATTTTAACTCCGGAGCAACGGAAAGCCGTAGACGAGAAACACGCAGAGAACATGAAAATACGCGAGGAAAAGCAGAAGGAGCGAAAAGAATTGCGCGAAGACAAATAAATTCAACTTGAGATTTTGTTTTCCTTCGAACAACAAATTCCACTAATTCAGGACACAGTAATTAAGCAAACATCCAAGGTTCATTAGCCTTGGGT
>JAIOYO010000069.1 GCA_021741075.1 Flavobacteriales bacterium
GAGTGAAGACAAGGCCAAAGAACTCGGGTTTACTCCAAAAGCATACATCCACGATTACATCTTCACCGCTCAAGACATTCGAGAAGAATTGCTTCTTGGACCTGCTTACGCAATGGGAAAAATCCTTGAGAGAAATGGCTTGAAAATGGAAGACATGGACGTGATTGAATTCCATGAGGCATTTGCCGGACAGATATTGGCAAACATTGCAGCGCTAGCATCAGATGAATTCTGCAAAAAGAACATTGGTCTGCAAAAAGCTGTTGGACAGATTCCAATGGAGAAAATGAACCTATGGGGTGGGTCACTTTCCATTGGTCATCCATTCGGTGCCACTGGCGCGAGGATTATGACAACCACAGCTAACCGATTGATTGCCGAAGGTGGTAAGTATGGCCTTTTGGCCGCTTGTGCTGCGGGTGCACATGGTCACGCATGTATCCTCGAACGATACGAAGCTTAATCAAAACAACATTACTTCAGAAAAATGAAGAACAAGTACGTTGAAATAGAAAAACGAAACGGCATCGCCATCATTTGGATGGACGAACAGGACTCGAAGATCAACAAGATCGGCCCGGATATGATCGACACCTTCAATCCGATGATGGATGCGTTGGAGAACGATCCGGAGGTGAAAGCTGCCGTGATGATCAGCCGTAAAAAGGACTTCATCGCTGGAGCAGACATTGAAGCGTTTGCTAATGTAAAGAAGGAAGGCGATTGGCAACCGATTGCCAAGAAGGGTCACGAAATTCTTAATCGCATTGCCAAAAGCAAAAAGCCTGTAGTTGCAGCCATCAACGGTGCCTGCATGGGTGCGGGTTTGGAAATTGCCTTGGCCTGTGCCGCCCGTGTGGCGTCTGACAGTCCGAAGACCATCCTTTCTCTTCCAGAGGTAAAACTTGGATTGCTTCCTGGTGGAGGCGGAACCCAGCGATTGCCGCGTTTGGTAGGAATTCAAAAAGCGTTGGACATGATGCTCACGGGCAAAAACGTGTTTGGTTATCCTGCAAAAAAAATGGGATTGGTGGACCGTATTGCAACCAAAGAAGCCTTGCTTGATGCGGCCATCGTTCTCGCAAACGAGATCGCGAAGCGTCCCCTGAAACGAGAGGACAAACGTTCAGGAATGGAGAAATTCTTGGAAGGAAATCCGATCACACGCAACATCATTTTCAAGAAGGCGAAAGAGATGGTTGACCGTCAGACGAACGGGAATTATCCTGCTCCTTACGAGATCATGGAATGCGTAAAAGTTGGAATGAATTCTGGCGAAAAAGCGGGCTATGCCGAAGAGGTTAAACGCTTCGAAAAACTCATCCTCACCCCCGAAAGCTTCCAGCTTCGTGGCATTTTCTTCGCCATGACGGAAAAGAAGAAGAATCCGCAAGCCGCTTTGGCACGCAAAACAGACACCATGGCCATGGTTGGTGCCGGTTTCATGGGTGCTGGTATTGCTCAGGTTTCTGCCGCCAAGGATGTACGTGTTCTATTAAAAGACATCAAGCAGGAAACGCTGACACAAGCCCGCAAAACGGTTTGGAGCGACATCGGCAAAAAAGTGCAACGCAAGGCCATGCCACAATTGGATGCCGACCGACTGATGAACCGCATCAACGGACAATTGGATTACAACAATTTTGACAAGGTGGATGTGTTGATTGAGGCTGTGTTCGAGGACATGAAGATCAAGCACATCGTTCTGAAAGAGTGCGAAGAGCATTTGAGCAAGGACGCGATTTTCGCTTCCAACACCTCCGCACTTCCGATCAGCGAAATCGCGAAAGCAAGCAAGCGACCTGAGCAGGTAATTGGAATGCACTACTTCTCTCCTGTTCCGAAAATGCCGTTGTTGGAAATCGTGGTCACGGACCAGACCGCTGATTGGGTAACATCAACATGCTACGACCTCGGAGTTCGTCAAGGAAAGACTGTAATCGTTGTAAAGGATGGCCCTGGCTTCTACACCACACGTATCCTTGCGCCACTTTTGGGCGAAGCCTTGAACATGCTAGAAGAAGGTGCAGACGCACTCCAAATCGATAAAGTGCTGAAGAAGTTCGGTTTCCCAGTTGGGCCAATTACCTTAATGGACGAAGTTGGAATTGACGTTGGCGCGCACATCATGAGCGGTGAGTTGATGCAACATTTCGTTTCCACCAGAAAAGGAGTGAAAGTTTCTCAGGCGATGAAGAAGATGTTCGATGCCGGATACCACGGTCGCAAGAACAAGAAAGGGTTCTATCAATATGATGAGAATGGCAAGAAGAAGCGCGAGTTGGACACCAATGTTTACAGCTTCTTCGGTGGCAACACCCGCAAGCAGTTTGACGAAAAGGAAATGTACGAGCGCATTGGAATGAGCATGGTGAGCGAAGCTGCGCTGTGCCTACAAGAAGGCATTATTGCCAATCCATTGGATGGCGATGTGGGTGCCGTTTTCGGACTCGGCTTCCCTCCTTTCCGTGGCGGACCGTTCCGTTACATGGATACCTTGGGCGCACAGGCAACCGTTGACATCTTTAATAGACTAGCAGAGAAACACGGAGAGCGTTTCTTGCCACCACAGATTATTGTGGATAAGGCTAAGTCTGGAGAGAAGTTCTACTCTTAAAAAGCCAAACCAAATGGAAGAAAAAGCCGAAGCAATTGCTTCGGCTTTTTTTGTTGGTGCCGCCCTGTAACAAGAACTGAAGATTTGATTACCAAACTGCGATTAACAATTGGCGCAACTATCGTTATTTGCTCATCATTAGACTTATTACTGATTTACTGCTGAAATCAAAACTAGCTGACCATATTTCCAGTAACATTTCCGCATATTCGCAGCCAAACACTGCTACCATGCGCTATCATTTCCAATTTACAGTACTTGCCTTCTCAGCACTATTCTTAGTTAGTTGCGGAAGTTCTGAAACCGAAAAAACTCCGGCAAAAGAAGAACCAGCTGCAGAAAAAGCCCTTGCTGGCAACGCTACCAAAGGCAAATCGCTCTACATGACCTGCGCCACTTGTCATGGACAGAATGCGGAAGGTATGCAAGCATTGGGAGCTCCAGCTTTGGCCAACCAAGAACCTTATTACTTAAAAAATCAACTTCAAAATTTCAGAACCAACAAGCGTGGCGTTCACGAAAAAGACGCTTTTGGCGCTCAAATGGCTCCAATGGCAAAGGTGCTAGATAGCGATGGCATTCTTGATGTAATTGCTTACATCAAAACCATGCCTTCGCCAACTATCGAGCAAACGCTTGAAGACGGTGATGTAGAAGCAGGAAAGAACTACTACAACATGATATGCGGTGCATGCCATGGTAACGGTGCTGTAGGAATTGAAGCCCTTTTTTCGCCTCGTTTGGTTGGAATGCAAGATTGGTACTTGGAGCGCCAGCTCAATAACTTCCGTGCGGGATATCGCGGAATGGAGGCTGGCGACACATACGGGGCGCAAATGCAGCAGATAGCTGCTGCCATTCCAGATGATAAAACGGTAAAAGATGTAGTTGCTTACATCAATTCCTTGAACGCAGAATGAGGAAACTTTTTGCAGGCATAGTTCTATTGTTGGCCGTGCTTTTCGGTCTTCAGTCCTGCGAAAAAGATGTTGTTCCAACCAAAACCACGAACGAAACAAGTTTAAATTCCAAGGAGAACGGTTCCTTTGAACTCTGTAAAACCTGTCCTCCCGGATTTGAATTGACCGATGGTGGAGTATGCAAACTTCGCTCGCTCTATCAACAGTACGCATCGCTCAAAGACCAAGGCGTTGGAGGCCTTAAAACCGCTTTGCCAGAAGTTAGGGATGGCTTTACGCCACAGCAAATAGATCTTGGTCGCTATTTGTTTTTCGACCCCATACTTTCTGGCGATGGAACAGTTAGTTGCGCTACTTGTCATCAACCAGAAAAAGGATTCAGCGATGGATTAGATCGCAGCATAGGAATTGGCGGACAAACCGTAAACCGTTCCGCTCCAAGTCTTTGGAATGTGGCCTTTCTTAAACTCCTTTTTTGGGACGGACGAGCGACCACACTCGAAAAACAGATGGAAGGACCGCTCTTTTCTGAGAATGAGATGGGCACCACTCCTCACCAACTCCGCGAAACAATCAACTCCATTCCTACCTACCAAAAGATGTTCCGCGAGGCATTTCCAAAACGAGACGAAGCTAAAATTCAGCTTGAACAAATTTATTTGGCGTTGGCTGCTTTTGAAAGTTCCCTCATTTCGCTCAACAGTCGCTACGATCAATACGCGCATGGTTTTCATGGCGCACTCAATCAACAAGAAATTGAGGGCATGAATGTGTTCCGTTCGTTCGTAGCACGTTGTGCCGAATGCCACACACCACCTCTTTTCACCAATCAGCAAATAGCCGTGCTAGGAACGCCCGAACCAGATGGGCGAGCGTTAGACCCAGGCGCGCAAACCCCATTCAACGACCCGTCAATTCGTGGTGGATTTAAGGTGCCAAGTTTAAGAAACGTAGCAACCACAGCTCCTTACATGCATTCAGGTAGATTTAAAACCTTGCGCGAAACTGTTCAGTTTTATACCGATGGGCGAGGTCATGCAGTACCCGAAGGAGAAAACCTCTATTTACATTGGCACATTTGGGAACCTGAACTCACCGATAACGAACTTGACAGGCTGGTTGATTTTCTAAAAACACTTACAGATGAAAGTTTTATGCCAACTAGGCCAAATAAATTACCTTCAAGCCTTTAAACTAAATATCCTCCTCTCAGAATGAAAAAAGCAATTGTTTGGATTCTTGTAAGCGCAGTCGTTTTCGCGGCAGGTGTGTATCTCGGTAAAGTAAAATTCTCGGCATCTGGTCCTGCTGCTCCTCCTCCAACTTTTTTCGAAGGTGGCGATGGAGCCTTGTCTGTTGACCTCGCAGGAAAGACAATCATTGAGGTAAAAGATGGACAATCCATTCAGGAAGCGGTTGGAAAAGCAAATCCAGGCGATTTAATCCGTGTTTATCCGGGAACTTACCGCGAAACTGTTTATATCGACAAGGATAACATCAGCCTGCAAGGCGTAATTCAGAAAGGAAAATGGCCAACGCTTGATGGAAGCGTTGACGGCAAGGCAAGCCTAAACGATGCCATTCTTTATTCGGGATCAAACATCCTTATCGAAAACTTCAAAATCGTTCTCTACAAAGGGAACGCCATTATGGGGCAAGCAGGTAACAATTTCCTAATCAGAAATAATTGGATTGTAGATGCAGGCATCTACGGAATCTTCCCAGAGTTTGGGAAAAACGGGCTAATTGAGCATAACGTATTAAGTGGCATTTCTGATGCCGCCATTTATGTTGGAATGTGCGACAACATTGACGTCAGACACAACGAAGTTTTCGAAAGTGTAGCTGGTATTGAGATTGAAAACTCACGTCACTGCCTAGTGGAAAGCAACTATACTCACGATAATACAGGCGGTATTTTAGCGTTTATTACGCCCGGCCTCCCAATCAAAACCTGTTTTGATGTAATTATACGCGACAACTTTGTAGTAAACAATAACCATCCAAACTTCGGGAAACCGGGAGCCATTATTTCCATGCTTCCTCCAGGAACTGGAATTATTGTAATGGCTGCAGATGACGTCATCATAGAGAACAATATCATCACCGGAAATGACAATACTGGTATTGTAATTACTGATTTGAGTTTCGGGTCGCAACTTTCTAAAGATCCTGAAAGCGAACCAAATCCTGACCGCGTAGTTGTGTTAGATAACGTGATGTTCAACAATGGAAACAATCCAGTTGCGGACGTAAAAACGGCCATGGCTACGCAAATGGACAACAAAGGACCAGACATTCTAGCCTATGGTGGCGGTGTTGGAAGCTGCATTCGTAACCGCGATATGTATCGAACGTTTGGATTAGAAAACTACGCTTCGTGCGAGTTAGAAAGCACAGACAATGTAAAATCATATTTATTGAGCACGCCCGTTGCTCCTCGTGTAATTGAGAAAGATGAGAAGGGCAAAATGGCCTATTATGGCGTTTGTTCTGGTTGTCATGCCTACGATGTTCGGATGATCGGACCACCGACACAAGTTATTCAAGCACTTTACAAAGACAA
Source organism: Flavobacteriales bacterium (assembly GCA_021741075.1). Classification (GTDB taxonomy): domain Bacteria; phylum Bacteroidota; class Bacteroidia; order UBA10329; family UBA10329; genus UBA10329. The sequence goes on from JAIOYO010000069.1 coordinate 6,104, forward strand.
CCCGCAAGGAATTGCAGATTATATTGCTAATCCTGTTCATAAACGAGACGATTATCCTGAAATGCCTCCACAAAATTACCTTTCGGAAGAAACGCGATTGGCCGTGGCAGAATTCATGCTAACGCTGAAAAATTAATGGAAGGAAAAACAGTTGTAATTACAGGCGGAAACGCTGGAATTGGCAAGGCAACTGCTATTGCTTTAGCCAAAAAAGGAGCTGAAATTGTTTTCACTTCGAGAAACGAAAAGAAAGCTACGGAGGCCCTTTTAGAAATAAAAAAAGCTTCCAAAAGCGAGAACGTTAGCTACGTTTTAGTGGATTTAAGCTCTCAAAAATCAGTTCGCAAAGCGGCTGAGGAACTGAAAGCCAAGTGTCCAAAAATCGATGTGCTAATCAATAACGCGGGTTGCTACATTTCTGACTTACAATTGAATGAAGATGGCATTGAAATGCAATTTGGCACCAATCATATCGGTCATTTTCTATTGACCAATTTGATTCTCGACAATATCAAGGCTGCGAAAAAAGCGCGAATCATCAATTTGAGTTCAATTGCCCACAAATCAACACGTGGGATAAACCTTGACGACATCAACTACGAGCGCGAAGAATACGGTGGTTGGAAATCTTATTCGCGAAGCAAATTCTGCAACATCCTTTTCACTAAAGAACTTGCGCGAAGAGTAGAAAAAGACGGAATTACGGTGAATGCCGTTCATCCGGGTGGCGTTCGAACAGAGATTGCAGAAAAAGATGCCAACTGGTATACCAAACTAGGTTGGATTATCAGTAAACCACTCATGATTACAGTTGAAAAAGGTGCTGCTACTTCTATTCATCTGGCCTCTTCGGCCAAGGTGGAAGGAATTACGGGTCACTATTGGGTTCGTAGCAAACAAGAATGGAGCAACAAACCGTCTCAGGATTCCCAGACAGCGGAAGCATTATGGAAAAAGAGTGAGGAGTTGGTAGGAGAAGCATTCGCGTTTTAGTTTATGATCACACGTTCTGTTCCTCTTCAGTATGCCCTACCTATCTGTTCTGCACAGTTACAAAAACACCAGCATGAAAGCCGTTAACACGGGTATGAGAGTTAAAAATGCGAGCATGATTATCGTAAACGTGATTATGAATGTCGTAACCGCGGCCATGATTATCAAAAACGTGATCATGATTGTCGTAAACGCGAGCATGATTGTCGTAAACGCGGCCATGATTATCAAAAACGCGAGCATGAAAACCGAAGATGGGTCTTGGAATTGGCCTCTTTCCCAAAACGGTCGGACCGGCAACAAGAGAGAGAATCCACTTCAGATCAGGCCGTCCGTGCGCCAAAAACAGCTTTGGCCTTCAAGCGCTGGAATGCGTTCGTCTCTTCAACTTATTGAACTAAAATGGCTTTAGGAATCTCATACAAGCGTCTCGAAAAAAGAACAGGCTACGATGCCATCATCATAGGTTCTGGGCTTGGTTCTTTGACAACCGGTGCCATTATGGCTAAAGAAGGGAAAAAGGTACTCTTGCTGGAAAAGCACTACGTTCCTGGAGGTTTTACCCACGTTTTTAAACGGAAAGAATACGAGTGGGATGTGGGTATCCACTACGTGGGAGATGTGCACATCGAGTACACCTTTCTGCGGGTTTTGTTCGATTATATATCTGACTGCAACCTTAAGTGGAAGGAAATGGACGAAGTTTACGACCGAGTCGTCATTGGAGGAAAGCGGTACGATTTTAAGGCCGGAAAAGACAACTATGTTCAAATGTTGTATGAGAATTTTCCGAGCGAAGAGGCAGCCATTGACCAATATATGGAGTTGGTTCGCCAGTGCACAGCACAGAACAAGAAGTTTTTCAAAGAACGGGCGTTTCCTCCCTTGATACAGAAACTTTTCGGAAGCTTTTTTACCGATAAATACTTCGAATTTTCGGATAAAACCACCAAAGAAGTCTTAGACGGAATCACCAACAACCAAGAACTGAAAGACGTACTTGCAGGACAATACGGAGACTACGGGCTTCCGCCTGCCCAAAGCAGTTTCGCGGTGCACGCATTGGTAAACAAGCACTATTTGAAAGGAGGAGCGTTTCCAATTGGAGGTTGCGAACGCATTGCAGATACCATTATTCCAGTCATAGAATCGGCAGGTGGAGCAGTGGCCATTCGTGCGGGGGTTGAAAAGATTTTAGTGAAAAACGGCACTGCGTATGGCGTACAAATGGAAGATGGTTCTACGCTAGAAGCGCCTATTATTATCAGTGGTGCAGGCTATCTCAATACAATGGGCAGATTTTTAGAACCAGAGGTTCAGAAACAGATTGGTTTTGAACTAGAGAAATCGCCTGCTGGTCCTTCCATCTCGCACGTTTGTCTCTACATTGGCCTTAAACATGACCTCCGCGAACTTGGAATTCGAAGCACCAATTATTGGGTGTATGGTGGAAACGACCACGACCGCACCGTAAAGGAATACCTCGAAGACCCAAGCAAACCATTCCCAATCACGTACATTTCATTTCCTTCGCTAAAAGACCCTGAGTGGGAAAATCGCTACCCTGGAAAAAGCACCATCGAAATGATAACCTTGGCTCCTTTCGAGTGGTTTTCCGAATGGAAAGACGATAGATGGAAACACCGTGGCGAAGCGTACGAGGCCTACAAAGAGCAATTTTCTCAACGTCTTCTTCAAGAGCTTTACAAGCAATTCCCTCAATTGGAAGGCAAAATCGACTACTACGAGCTTTCTACTCCACTCTCAACTGCTCATTTCGTGAATTACGAAAACGGAGAAATTTACGGTTTAGACCATAGCCCGAAACGCTTTAGAATGAAGGAGCTTCGACCACGAACCCCAATTAAAAATCTTTACCTAACAGGGCAGGATATTGCCACCTGCGGAATTGGCGGTGCCCTCATTAGCGGACTATTAACTTCTGCTCATGTGTTAAACGGTCTTTTTCTGACAGAAAAAATCATCAAACGAGTGGAACAAATGCGTGAAAAACAAAAAACCATAGCATGAAAAACTATTATTCCGTACTCCTTTTGTTCTTAGCTTCTTGTTCGGAACAACCTGCTAAAGAACCACTTGCAGAAACGATTACGCGAACAAAAACGATGGAATATGCCGTTGATCTCAACTCCATGTTCCACCAAGACCTGAATGACGAAGATTTTTCAGACGTTTCACCTCTTACAGCGCAACTTATCGCTGATGTGCTTTCTGGAAAGTTGAAAGCCCACGACCGTTCTTCTGATGAGGTATTGAGTGCAGAACAAGTAAAATCCTTGCTGCAATTCACCGACACCATTTGGTTTGAAGAAGAAGAAACAGGCGATAAATCCATCGAGATTTTCGAACGAGATTACTCCAAAGATTTCTACGGATTGACCTTTCGCGAGCAGTGGAGTTATGATGCAGAAGGTTCCATCATCAATCGAAAAATTTTGGGCCTAGCGCCAAGAATCCCTGTCTACTCATCGCAAGGTGGAGATCTGCGTGGTTATACCTCTGCTTTTTGGGTGAAGTACGATTGAACCTGATTCGTCCTTTCGTGTTCTTATT
>JAIOYO010000020.1 GCA_021741075.1 Flavobacteriales bacterium
CTTAGAAATTGCACCATTTTTTGACTTCCGAAGGACCATTCTCCGCATCGATTTTCACAAACATGCATCCGCGCAGCGAAGAAGGAAGTTGAACTTCGGATGAACCGCTTACATGAACAACTGAGATCAACCGCATCGATACATCATAGATCTTGACAGAACGGATTTTCTCTGGGCGATTGAAAAGCAATCGATTTCCGATGACGGTTACTAATTCTACTTTCTCGGGTTCCTCAACGGAAATGGTTCCTCCCGCAGAACAATCGGGAATGTCCCAGACCTGATCAGTGACGGATGAGGTGCAGTTATCGCAGAGAATGTTTTTCAGAAAGCAGCTCGATTTCCCTACAATGGCACCGAAGGGATAGTCGCAGTGATTGAGATTCGCCAATCTGCGGTTCATATTAGAGCAAATGCCATTCTGGTTCAGCCTCGCTCGGATATAATCTGAACCCGTGACCCAGAAGAAGGCGCCACAATTGGCTGGAGCGCAGTTGAGCACTGGTCCGCTTTGATACGGTACCACGCAATCCCACTCGGTATGAAATCCGATGACAGGAATGTTCTGCCCGTCCATTACGCCTTGGTTCACGTTTGCGAGGCCACCACAATTGTTGATCACGCCTTTGATGGTGAATGTTTCCGTGAGGTCGTTTCCAGCGGTATCGAGCAGACCGAGGTCATCCAAGCATGTAGAGCAGAAGGTTTCTGCTTCGGTTTGATCCCAGAAAGCGGCATGCAGCGAAGTGATGGAACCCGCGCTTTCGCCTTGCAGAAAGACGAAAGCCGTGTCAATTCCAAGGTCATTGGCGTGATGAACCAAGTATCTTGTGGCTGCACGATTATCCTGAACGGCTCGGTAAACTGCGGCCTTCAATCGCCACGCTTCCGATTGGCAACTGATGCACGGACCGAAGACATCGGTGGCCGCGCATTCCCAACCCAAACGATACGAAATGGTGGCTGTGACGAAGCCGCGCCTGGCCATTTCCATGGCATAAGGCGCCATGTCGGTTCTATCGCCAGCAAGGAAAGCTCCGCCATGCGTCATTACTATCAGCGGGCGTTTTTCCGCTGGATCGATGTTCGGATCAGGCATGTAAATATCCATCCGAAGACTGTCCATCACTGAACTTGGCCAACGCATGGAAGTCGCAAAATGAACGCCCTCGCTTACTTGAATATCGGTGCTATCGAAAAGCGCATCCTGCGAATAGCGGTCAGCCAAACAGTGCTGAGATTGACCCAATGATGTTTGGGTAAGAAAAAGGAGAAAATGAAAAACGAAAAATGTGCTTCGCATTACTCGAAGATACGCGCCAACTCCACTCGTCCGTCATGCTGAACTTGTTTCAGCATCTTATTTAGACCCTGAAATAAATTAGCTACGCTGAGCGTCCGTTTCAGGGTGACGAGCAACTAATTCGCCTTCACAATCCGCTGGTATTCTTTCGAACCTTCGCGCAGCGTGCGTTTCTGGGTTTTGAAATCGACCTCGTACAGCCCGAAACGCTCATCATAACCCAAATCCCACTCAAAGTTGTCCATTAGCGACCAATAGTGATAACCACGCACATCGTAGCCGTCCTTTATGGCTTTCGAAACCGCGTAGAGATACTTTTTGATGAACTCGCCACGCAAGTCATCATCCATATCGGCCACGCCATTTTCTGTAATGATGATGGGTTTGTTGAGGACAGAAATTTCCTTGATGGCACGGTAAAAACCTTCGGGATACATGGTGTAATCCATGTCGGTTTCTTTCTCTCCGGGATACATTCTTGTCTTCAGTGCTTCGTCCAGATCGAGCGAAAAATCCATGGCGTTGTGGCTGTAATAGTTCAATCCAACAAAATCGAGCGAGTAGGGCGCGTTTGGAATTTCCGCTTCAAAATCGACCAAAGTCGGAAAATTGAATTTGTAAACGCCTTTGGTGAACGTGCCTATGAAAGAGCCGTTGAAGCCTTGGTTGACGGTGCGTGAAAGGAGTCGATCGAAGAGGTTCCAATCGTTCATAGGGTCTATTTGGTGCATGTTCTTTACAATGCCAATCTGGGCGCGTTCGCCACGCGGAAGGCTCTTCAGTTTCTCGTAAACTTTAACGTGAGACACGTACATGTTTTTGAGCACCAAAGCAGCCAATTCTGGGTCTTGTTTTCCGGGAGGGAAATGGCCATCGAAATAGGCGGCAATGACAAAAACAGCGGGTTCGTTGAGCGTGCACCAATACGTGACGCGGTCTTGCAGGGCTTTAAAAACCACGGCAGAAAAATCAACGAAATGTTGGATATTTTCCTCCTTTTCAAAAGCACCTTTTTCCTCAAACCACATAGGATGACAGAAATGATGCAGCGTAACCATCGGTTCAATTCCAGCGGCCAAAAGGCTATCGACCACATCCGAGTAATGCTGGAGTGCGGCTGTGTCAACCTTGCCTTCTTCTGGCATGATTTTGCTCCACGAAACGGAGAAACGATAGCTCGAAACACCCAGATTTTGCATTAGTCTGATGTCTTCCGGATAGCGGTTCCAGTGATCGCAAGCAATACCGCATTTTTCGCCTCGGGCGATGTGTGGTCTTCCGTCAGGGAAGCTGGTATTCTCCCAATCAGCCCAATTGTTGCTGGTGTGTACGCCTTCTACTTGATGTGCAGCTGAAGCCACGCCCCAAACGAAGTTTTCGGGGTAAGCAATCTCGTTCAGGTCAATTTCGTCCCAATCCCAGTGTTCCACAGGTTCGGTGTAGTTTAGATAGGCTGTAGGAATGAGATAAATGAGTGCCAGAACGGCAACGATGCGGACGGTGGTTTTCATGATACTAAGGTAAATGTTCAATCAAGTACTTACCTTCCAACCATGAATTTAGGACCAGAGATTTTCAGCTGGCTAATCGCAGACCAAGAGAAGGATGTCAGTAGAACTGCGTAAGGCCGTATTATCGGTCATGGTTGAGACGTGCGAACAGCTGCTCGACTTAACACACGAATATTCATTTGATGACTTTGTGGATGACGAAGAAACTTGCGATGAGGTGTATCACAATTTGATCCTCTTGGGAGAAGCCAGCTCTCGATTGCCAGAAAAGTTCATGCAGAGACACAAGGAAATTCCGTGGGAGAAAATGATTGCCACAAAAGAGGGGCTTGAAAGTGGTTTTGATGTAATCGATGATTACATGGTCTGGACGATTGTCAGAACAATCTTGCCTGATTTGCATGTGCAATTGAAAGCGCTTCTGGCAGAACTGTGTTGATTAATTGACCGATTGGAGCATAGCCAAAAATTCGCGCTCGCCACTTTCCAAAGCGCCTTGCACGGTCTGAAAATGGCCATTGATGGCCGTGGCTTCTCCTGCAAAATGCACTTTTCCGTTCACGCTTTGAGCCAAAATGGAGCGTTGGTTTCCGATGCCGAGCGAGCTGTACGAATACGCACCTAATACGTATGGTTCTTGCGACCAATCTTGAATGAGGCCATCAACAAACGAAGCCGTGGCCTGGCCGTTGTAAATGAGGTCTAACTCTGACAGCACATGTGGAATGGCGGCTTGTCCCATAGCGCTCAAGGCTTCAGCTTTTTGTCCCATGACGAAAGCCGAAAGTACGAGGTCGGAGCCATTTTTGCCGTAAGTCGTGTGCCAATAAACGGGCGAGTTCTGTGCTCCAATTAAACTCGTACTGTTCCAAAAATTCTGACTGAATTTCAGCAAGATTTTCATTCCCGCATCCATTCCGATACTTTGTATCGCTTGTAATTTTGCCTTCGGAAGGGCAGGAATAAAGCTGATGGCTCCAGTTTTTAGCACGGCAACCGAAGCTGTAATGAGTATGCGGTCGGCTTCGAAAGTGGAGCCACTTGCAACGGTAGCAATCACTTTTTCGCTAGAATAGTTAATCTGCGTAACGGGCGAATTGAGCAGTACATCATCGATTACCGAAGCAGCAACCGTTTCATTGATAAGGTCGAAATAACTGCGTTTGAACTTGAAATCCTTGTTACCTGACGACCAATTTTCGCTATCGACTTGCGTGAAGAGTATGCTCAAACGATTGGCCGAAGTGCCGAATTCGCCTGCAATGTATTCGAGAATACCGAGGTCCGAATTGGAAATGCCCTGCTGCTGCGCGTAGTGCAGTACACTCATGTCGGGACCGTTGTAGGCGAGATCGCCATCCAAAATTCCAACAATGTTTTCTAAAACACTCGAACTGTAATTCGGGCTGATCTGACCGTTGATCAAATACGCTTCTTCGCCACCGTCTTCAAAAATTTGAAAGCCCGCATTTTGTGCCAATCGGTGGCTCAGCGACTTATTTCCATGAACCCACTCGGCACCAAGGTCGATGGGGAAATCGGCAAAATCATCGTTTTTCCGAATACGACCACCGATTCGGTCTGAAGCTTCCAGAATGACCACCTCGGCACCATGATCCTTCATCATTTTGGCCGCATAAAGTCCTGCAGCTCCAGCACCAACCACAATAATTCTAAAGCCATCGGGAAAATTTCCTAATTCATCCTTTTTGCAACCCGAAAGCAAATGCGGAAACAGCAACCCAGCAGTTACGCCAAGCGAGGATTTTCGAATGAAGGAGCGTCTATGCATCATTTTGAAATCGATATATCCGCAAGCGAAATAATGTGAGCCAGCCGACCAATTATTGTTGTTGCGGCTAATGCATCGAATTTATCCAATTATCTTCGGCCGAAACACCCCAACTCCATGTGGAAACTTTTCTGTACAACCATTTTTCTTTTCGGATTCGTATTCGTGAATGCTCAGCAAACGGGCGATTACAGCATCACCATTGCAACTACGGATCCATCATTGAATGGAGACAGCTTGGATATTTATTTCCACGTACCGAATACATATAATGCGAATATTCAACACAAAATGATACTCGGATTTCATGGGTTAGGAAATCCTGACAACAGCGCTCAAATCAGAGATTACTTATCGCCTTTGGGTGATAGTTTAAACGCAGTGGTGGTTTGTCCAGACCCGTATCTGCAGGACCAGCCACGAAGTGAAATCGTGCTCAACTTGGCTTACGATAGCGTGATGACCTGGTTTAATATTGATGTGAACCAAGTTTACATTACTGGATACTCGGCAGGTAGCGATGTTGCCGCGCAGTATTTTTTCGGTGAGCCAACACATCCAATCAAAGGATTCATTTGGCATTCGCCCGGATTCTTTTCTTCGCCTGACCTGAGTAACCCGCAGGATATTCCACCAGTTTGTCTGTGCAGCGGTACGGTGGACTTCGTTTCTATTGTGCAGGCCAACGTTCTGAATGGCAACATGAGCAACGCTGGCTTTCCGTATCTGTACAATCAGATTCCGGGGGTGGCTCATACGATGGAGTACCCGGCCTTCACTCAGGAAATGTTAGAATGCATCAACTTTATAGACGCAAATACTTCCAATGTCGGAGTTGAAGAATGGACAGGAAATCCAGTTGCAATATACCCGAATCCATTGACGGATGGGGCTAATCTGATTTTAACTGGATTGAAAGGGGATGTGAGAATTTCCGTTACCAATGTAAGCGGAAAGGTGGTTTGGGACAAAACTCTGCTTAACGTTCCTAATAAGAAGGAGTTGGCGGATTTTCGAAATGAAATTTCTCTCGGACTTTACACGATTTTAATACAATCTAAACAAGGAAGGTTGGCTAAAAAATTGCTGATTAACTAGGTTTTACAACACTGTTGTTTCGGTTGAAAATTGAAATAATTTGAATTCGACCTCTCCATAAAATAATGGATAAGCTGTGAACAAAAAACCATAAACATAGCAGGTTTTGAAAGCTAGAGAGAACTGATAATGGTAGAAAAAAGCACCCGATATCAAGAATTGGACGCTCTGCGAGGAATTGCTGCCTTGATGGTAGTTATTTTTCATTTCACCCGAGGAAAGGTCAGTGAAGATTCACTTCTCAATTTGGGGACAACAGGAGTGGACCTCTTTTTCGTAATCAGCGGATTCGTGATTTTTATGAGCTTAACGCGAATAAAGCGAGGAATTGATTTTGTAATAAACCGTTCTAGCAGGCTCTATCCAACTTATTGGAGCGTTGTGTCTCTTACTTTTTGTTTCGTTTTATTGAAGTATTTCCTTGATAATGAGCCAATTCAATTGAATCTCTTTGGCCAATATCTCGCAAATATGACAATGTTTCAGTTCTATTTGCGAGTTCCAAACTTAGATGGCCCGTACTGGACAATGATAGTGGAGATGCTATTCTACATTGTCATTCTAATCTTCTTTCAGTTGAAATCTTTAAAATGGTTGAATACATTGGGAGTATTAGCAATCCTCTTGATTTTGCTAGGGGCGCATTTCGCATTCGAGAATATTGCTGTAAGAGCTTTAGTTTATGGCTTTCCGTTGTTTCAATTTTTACCGCTTTTCCTAGCAGGAACAGTGTTCTATAAGCTTCATCAAAGCAATGAAGGCATGGTGGGGAAAATCATATTATTGATATTCTGTTTGATCAGCCAAGTCCTGCTTTACCATATTGCAGGAAGTTCGTTGAACTACATCACACAGGTTCAATATGGATTAATGCTGCTGCTGTATTTTGGGCTTTTCGGATTGTTTATCAGTAATCGTTTATCGTTCATCGTTTCTAAACCATCCTTATTTCTAGGTAAAATATCCTATGCGTTGTATTTAGTTCATCAATTCGTTTCAACCCAGCTCATCATTCCCTATTTCCACGGTGAGTTAGGGATGAATTTTTGGGTTGTGGCTCTCTTCATAGCGCTTCCGGTAGTGGTTGGTTTGGCTGCTTTGATTACCTACAAAATTGAAGTTCCATTTAGTGCTAAAATGAAGAGGAAATTGAGGGAAGTGGTAAACTGATGAGTCTTCAAACAAGATAATTTGCCACCTTCCTATCATTCGCCAAACGTGGCAATTTGAATTGTCCGCCCAGTTTTCCTTGCGAGCGGGCGTAGTTAATGAAGGCATCTTCGGCCACTTCGGTAATCACCGCAGGACGAAGAATGTTTCCAGCAATCAGATCCTTGTAATAGATGTTTTGTTCTTGCATGCTGTAATCAATCTTGGCTGCAAAACTGTCCATGTTTTCTGGTCGCTTCGCGAAGCTGATGAACCATTCGTGGTAAGGCAAACCTTCGCTTGGATTGACCTGAGGTGCCACATGAAAATCGATCACCTCGCCACCATGTTGAGCTAGTGACGCATTCAATGCCGTCTCTACTTCTTTAGCAATGACGTGTTCGCCAAAGGCGGAAGTAAAGTGCTTTATGCGACCTGAGACAATCACTCGGTACGGATCTTTAGTCACGAACTGAATCATATCTCCAATATTATACCCCCACAATCCTGCGTTGTTGCTTACGATTAGCGCGTAGTTCTTGCCCAGTTCCACTTCGCCAATTGTCAATCGGGTCGGGCTTTCATTATGGATTTCATCCGCAGGAACGAACTCGTAGAAAATGCCTGCATTCAAAATAAGCAACATGCCTTTTTCCGTCTGCTTGTCTTGGTAGGCAAAGAAGCCTTCTGAAGCAGGAAATAGTTCAATGCTGTCAATTTTCTTCCCTATGGAAGCCTCCATTTTGGCACGATAAGGTTCAAAATTCACACCTCCGTAGACGAAAAGCGAGAAATCGGGAAAAACGTCTTTAATCGGTTTTCCCGTTCGTTCCTTAATCTTGTCAAAATACATCTGCACCCAGCTCGGAATGCCCGAAATGAGTGTCATATGTTCGTTGAGTGTTTCGTCAACAACCGTATCCACTTTGGTTTCCCAATCATCAATGCAGTTGGTCTCGTAGCTCGGCATTTGGTTGGTGCGCAAATAACTTGGCACAAAATGGTTGCTGATACCGGATAATCGCCCCACATGAATTCCATTCTTGAAATCCAATTCAGGCGAACCAGAAAGAAAAATCAATTTGCCATCAACGAACGAGGCGTTTCCTGTTTCATGCACGTAACTGAGCAAGGCATTCTTCGCTCCATTGATGTGGTTTGGGATGCTATCTCGCGTAATCGGGATGTACTTGGCACCAGAAGTGGTGCCGCTGGTTTTGGCGAGATAGAGCGGTTTTCCGGGCCAAAGCACGTTTTCTTCTCCGTTTGCGGTGCGTTCAAAATATGGTTTCAACTCTTCGTAATCGCGAATGGGAACCCGTTTCACGAAGTCGGAATGAGACCGGATTGCCCCGAAATAATGGTCTTTTCCGAACGAAGTTTGCTTCGCGCCAGCAATCAACTCATCAAAAACCTGCTGCTGCGTTTCTGCAGGTCGACTGCTCCATGCTTTGGTTTGGCGCGCTGTCCAAGCAGCAAGCGGTTTGGCGAAAAACGAGCGGATTCCCATGTTGGTAAAGGAAAAAGGAAAAAAGGAGAAATGAAAAACGTGAAGCAATTGCTTCATATTTGTACCATGTACAGCATTCTCAAGTTTTTTTTGGGCGGAATTGCCCGCCTTCCGTGGTGGGCGCTGTACGTGCTGTCAGATTTATTCTTCTTTTTCCTCTATCACGTCATTTGGTATCGGAGAAAAATGGTTTGGCGTAATCTTTCTGCTGCTTTTCCCGAAAAGTCGCCTGAAGAAATCAACGAGATCAACATTCAGTTTTATAAGAATTTCTGCGACCAAGTGCTGGAAACTATTAAGCTTTTTAAAGCTACTCCAGAGGAAATTTCAATGCGATTTGAGGTAGATACAGCCGTCTACGACAAACTTTTTTCGAAAGGAAAACATGTGTTGCAAGCCACTTCTCATCAGTTCAATTGGGAATGGGGAAATTGGATTCTGAACCATCACACGCAGTTTCATCTTCGCATCATTTACATGATTCAGAAGAACAAGAACATGGAAAAATTGGTGAATGAATATCGTGTGCGCTACGGCACAGAGCTCATTCCTGCCAATGATTTAAATGCGATAATGAAAGACCCTGAAAAGCCAACGATGACAGTTTTTCTGGCCGATCAAAACCCTTCGGATAGAAAGCGTGCGGCTTGGGTCAATTTCTTTGGAAGAGAAATTCCTTTTCATCGTGGATTAGAAATCTTGGCTAGAAGGAAAGGACATGCTGTAGTTTTTGATGAGATGATTCGCGTGAAACGTGGTCACTATAAGAGCATTTCGAAACTGGTTTTTGAGGATGGAAGCAAAACACACGAAGGCGAAATCACAGCGGCTTACGTGCAGTTTTTGGAAGAAAGCATCAAACAGCAGCCAGAAAATTGGCTGTGGAGCCACAATAGGTGGAAGCACGCGCGTCAAACCTAAATCTATTTTTGCTTCATGCTGGTCTACTTCCTGTTTGCCGTTGGTTTTGTGTTGTTGATAAAAGGAGCCGATTGGCTTATTGATGGTGCATCGGGTCTTGCCCGTCAATTCCGAATTCCAGAGATTGTGATTGGCCTTACGGTAGTAGCATTTGGAACTTCAGCCCCCGAATTAGCGGTGAATATTATCGCTTCCGTTAAAGGAAATAATGCGCTGGCCATCGGGAATATCGTTGGGAGCAACATTGCAAATATTCTGCTCATTTTAGGGTTAAGTGCGCTAATTCGAAATCTTACGGTAAAGACCAACACCGTTTGGCGAGAGATTCCATTCAGCCTTTTTGCCGCACTATTGTTGGGCTTTTTAGTGAATGACCAACTATCCAATAATGGGTCTATTAACATCATTACCCGCGCAGACGGGTTGGTGCTCATCGCCATGTTCTTTCTGTTCCTGTTCTACACCATTCGACTTGGAAAGAACAACCTGACGGATGAAATTCCCGAAGTGGATGGCGACCGTCCGCTTTGGAAATCGGCCTTGCTGATGTTAGTGGGTCTTTCTGGTTTGGTGATAGGCGGACAATGGATCGTTGATGGGGCCGTGTCTTTGGCCTATTTGTTTGGCTATTCAGAATCGTTTGTCGGGCTAACGGTAGTCGCGGTTGGAACCTCTCTTCCAGAATTGGCAACTAGCGTGGTTGCAGTACGAAAAGGCAACACCGACTTGGCTATTGGCAACGTAATTGGCTCCAATATATTCAACACATTCTGGGTGCTCGGACTTTCAGCCGTCATTAGTCCAATGGATTTTAATGCTGACGACAACTTTAGCATTTACATGAACATTGTCTGCAGTGCAGTTTTGTTTGCACTGCTTTTTATTGGAAAGCGCCATACCATTCAGAAGTGGCAAGGGGCATTTCTTCTGCTAGGCTATTTAGCTTATATCAGCTATTTGACGATGAGCGGTAAGTAGGAATTACCTATGTGCCCAATCAAACGTGTCCAATTCCTCCAAGCATTTTTGAAGAAGCAGGATGCTTTTTTCGATGTCTCCTTTGTCGGCCATTTCAATAACCTGATGAATATGGCGCGTAGGAATAGAAATCGCGCCTGAAATAGAACCACCCGCACTGTAGCGCTGAATGGCAGCCGTATCGGTTCCTCCAGCAGTCAGCACTTCTGGTTGCCATTCGATTTTGTGCTTATCGGCTGTTTTTTTCATGTATTCAACCATGCGGTAATCGCAAACGGTTGATGCGTCCATTATTTTGATGGCGGTACCTTTTCCTAACGAAGTTATCTTCTCGTGAGCTTGGGCTCCAGGAACATCATAGGCAATGGTTGTGTCTAATCCGAAACCAAAATCGGGCTGATGTTGAATGGTTGCAACCTGCGCACCGCGAATACCTATCTCTTCCTGCACGGTGAAAACTCCGTACACATCATATGGGACATCGCCCAAGGTTCTCAAAGCCTCAATAAGAATGAAAACTGAAATGCGGTTATCGATGCTTTTGCAGTTGACGCAATTTCCCATTTCGATGAGTTTGCGTTCGCGTGTAATCACATCTCCAACAGAAACGTATTTCTCCACTTCTTCCTTAGACATTCCCATGTCGATGAAATAATCGGTAGTTTTTGGAAGCTTTCCGCGCTCCTCCACAGTCATTACGTGAATAGGTTTTGAGCCCATTACTCCAATCAGATCCTGTTTTCCGTGAACAATGACACGCTGCGCGGTCAATGTTTTTGGATCAAACCCACCAAGTGTGTGGAAACGAAGAAATCCGCCTTCTTCGATGTGCGTGACCATGAAGCTAATCTCGTCCATGTGTGCCCCAATCATCACTTTTTTGCGCTCGCGACCTTTTTTGATGGCTGTCACGTTTCCGAGGTTGTCAACAGAAACTTCGTCAACCAGTGGAGTTACTTCGCGCAGAACGATGTCGCGGATTCGTTTTTCATAACCTGGCGCGCCTGCTACTTCGCAGATTTCGGCCATCAATTTTATATCTAAAGGCATGGTATTGTTTTTTTGGAAGATCAAATCTAGGAATTAGCACCGATGCTGGAAGGTTGAGTTGCGTTAGGGATGGAAGCGGCATCCTTTTTTGCGCTGAAGGCGACAAAAAGATTTAGCGGAAAGCCCGACCCCGATTTTTATCGGGGTAACGCCCAAAGTCAATTAACCATGCTCAACTTCATCATGTTAGATTGCCCACGCTCGGTTATTGGCATACTGGCAATGTTGATGACGAGGTCGCCTTCTTTGACCATTCCTTCGCGTTTTAGGCGCAGTTTGAGGTCGGCAATGGTGTGGTCGGTGCTCACGTATTTGTCGTAGAAAAAGCCGCGCACGCCCCAGACCAGACTGAGTGTATTGAGGAGTTGACGGTTGTCGGTGAACACGAAAATGTTGGCTTTTGGGCGGTAACTGGCAATCTTGAAGGCCGTGTAACCCGAATTGGTCATGGTAATTATTCCTTTTGCATCTGATTCTTGAGCAAGCGTTACCGAGGTCTGACAAATGGAGTCGGTTATGGTGCGGTCAATGCTGGAAATTGGCCTCACAGTGCGGTGATAGATGTCGCCCTTGATCTCTAGGTGGCGGATGATGCTGTACATGGCTTTGACCACCAAAGCTGGGTGGTCGCCCACGCTGGTTTCACCGCTCAACATAAGCGCATCGGCCCCATCGAGCACGGCATTGGCCACATCGTTCACCTCAGCACGCGTAGGTGCTGGATTGGTAATCATGCTTTCCATCATCTGTGTGGCGATAATGACTGGCTTTGATTCGTTGATGCATTTTTTGACAATGGTTTTCTGCACAACGGGAACTTCCTGCATGGGAATTTCAACACCAAGATCGCCACGGGCAACCATTACAGCATCCGTTTCGCGAATGATGTTATTGAGGTCTTTCACAGCTTCTGGCTTCTCAATTTTTGCAACCACTTTGCTCTTTCCGCCTTGGGCTTTGATAAGGTTTTTGAGTTCAATAACGTCTTCGGCACGTCTTACAAACGAAAGTCCAATCCATTCTACTTCATGCTTCACTGCGAATTCTAGGTCGGCTAAATCTTTTTCAGTTAAACACGGCATCGAAATTTTTGTGTTCGGTAGGTTCACGCCTTTGCGCGATTCCATTAATCCACCATGTTCAACCGTAGCGGTTACCTCTGTTTTTCGGTCTGTGCCAGTTACTTGTAGAACCAGTTTCCCATCATTGATGAGAATTGTGTCGCCTTCGGTAACGTCTTTCGGAAATTCCGGGTAGCTGAGGTAAACTTTCTTCGCATCACCAACGCATTTCTTGGTGGTAATGATGAGCTGATGACCACTTTTAATCTGGACACCGCCATCTTTTACTTCGCCCAAGCGAATTTTTGGCCCTTGAAGGTCGGCAAGTAAGCCAACGTGAAGACCCAATTCGTCATTGAGTTCTCGGACGTTTTTGATTATTTGCAAAACAGCATCGTGTCCACCATGCGAAAAGTTGAGTCGAGCGATGTTCATTCCGCTTTCGATTAAGCTTCTCAACATTTCTTTTGAAGACGATGCAGGGCCGATTGTGGCGATAATTTTTGTTTTGTTGAAGCTCATTTAGTGCATTAGATTTAAGTAAGTTGGAGATGACTTTGGATCAACTCGTTTTGCTGCATTTATTATCGGAATTAGGTTCAATTGATCTTCAATATCGTTTAATTCATCTTCAGTAAACTGACCGTAAGCCATAAAGAAGAAATCTACCTTAGGTTGATTGGGTATGAGCAACTCAGGTTGCTCTGTTGCAAAGAGGTCGCCTTCTCGGGCAACTAAATCTTTCACCAGTGGCTGATTACTAATCAGAAAATACTCCTTGTGCGTGATTTCGTCTGAATAAGTAAACTGTGCATAGGTAGGAAGATGAGGCTTTTCTTCTTCTTCTAGGAAGTCTTTTATTCTTACAAAACTCGAATGGAAATGTTCATTCAAGGCAAAACACAATCTGTAATCTTTCTGGTGACAATAAACAAAAAACAGCTCAAAGTCGGGTTCTGTGGGTATCCAATCGGAAGCGTTTAGTTTCATGTGTTTCGACCAAAGGTATTATTGATCGCATTCAATGACAATCAGAAATCGAGAAATGATGGTTTCTTAAAACGGAATGTTGAGCTTTTCGCAAGTTTCCTTGGCAGCAGACTGCTCCGCACGTTTTTTGGTTCTGTCTGAGCCGGTTCCAACAGGTTTTCCATCAATGAGAACCTGAATAGTGAAAGATGGTTTGTGGCCATCAATGGTCTGATTAACTACCTCAAACTCAAACTTGTGTTTGTCTTTCTGACACCACTCAATTAGGCGGCTTTTGAAGTTTGCATCTTCTACAAGTAATTGTTCTAGGTCTACGAAGTTGTCCATCATTTTGTCCAAAATGAACTTTTCTGCAGCTACAAATCCACGGTCAAGCAAGATGGCCCCGACCATTGCCTCTAGCGCATCACCACCTAAGGAAGAACCTGTTCTATTGTTCTCGTTATTCTTGGTCACCAGTTCGGGCAGACCGAGTTTCCGGGAAAGGGCATTCAGGTTTTTTCTACTCACGACCTTCGATCGTGTTTCTGTCAGAAATCCTTCATTCTCAAACGGAAATCGTTGAAAAAGATACTTGGCTACAACTGCGCTTAGAACAGCATCACCCAAAAACTCTAAGCGTTCGTTGCTGATGAGGGTTCCGTCAGCTAGTTTTTCTCCTGCAGAGCGATGAATAAGCGCCAATCGGTAAACGGAAATGTTTTTTGGGGTGAATCCCAATAGATTTCGCATTGCTTGAGTCAGTTCCTTGTCCTTACTGAAAAAGCTGCGAAGCGAATTAAACAATGGTAATCGATTTATTGAACGAACTTTTTGACGATTACCGAGGCGTTGTGACCTCCAAATCCAAACGTGTTGCTGAGAGCAGCATTCACCGTTCGTTTCTGTGCCTTATTGAACGTGAAATTCAAATCGGGATGAAACTCTGAATCATCATTAAAATGATTTATAGTGGGAGGAACAATGTCGTTCTTTACCGCCATCACACAGGCAATGGCTTCAATAGCGCCAGCAGCACCCAACAAGTGACCAGTCATTGATTTGGTAGAACTGATGTTCAATTTGAATGCGTCTTCCCCGAAAACCTCACGGATTGCCTTCGATTCAGCAATATCGCCAAGAGGTGTGCTCGTACCGTGAACGTTGATGTAGTCAATCTCGCTTGGTTGCATTCCCGCATCGCGAAGCACATTCCGCATTACGTTTATCGCACCCAATCCCTCAGGATGTGGGGCGGTGATATGATGCGCATCCGCACTCATTCCACCTCCAACAATTTCAGCATAAATTTTTGCACCCCGTGCAAGTGCATGCTCCAATTCTTCAACAATCAAACAACCCGAACCTTCGCCAAGCACAAAACCATCTCTATCAACATCAAACGGGCGTGAAGCTGTTTCTGGCGAATCATTTCGTTGTGAAAGCGCTTTCATGGCGTTAAATCCGCCAACTCCAGCTTCGTTCACTGCGGCTTCCGATCCTCCCGAAACAATTATGTCGGCATGCCCTAATCGGATATAATTGAAGGAATCAATCAACGAATTTGTTGATGAAGCACACGCAGAAACGGTAGTGAAATTCGGTCCGCGTAGGTTCCACTTCATCGAAATATGACCGCCAGCGATGTCGGCAATCATCTTAGGAATGAAAAACGGATTAAATCTAGGCGTTCCATCGCCTGCGGCAAACTCGGTGCATTCATCATAAAACGTTTGCAAACCGCCAATGCCCGAGCCCCAGATAACACCAGCGCGATCCAAGTTGATTTTCGTTTCATCTAAACCAGAATCAACCCAAGCCTCAGTGGCAGTAACCAATGCATATTGTGCAAAAGGATCCAGTTTTCTGGCCTCCTTTCTGTCAAAATGGTCTTCAGGATTGAAGTTCTTCACCTCACAGGCAAACTGCGTTTTGAACTTCGAAGCATCGAAATGCGTTATTTGAGCCGCACCACTTTTTCCGGAAACCAGATTTGCCCAATACTCATCCAGCGTATTGCCGATGGGAGTAAGGGCCCCAATGCCTGTTATTACTGCTCGTTTTAGCTCCATTTTTAACTTAAATACCCGCTTCCCGTGTCCGCCTAATGCGGGTGGGAAGCGGGTATTTTCTTTTCCCTAATGAAAGGGGAAGTTTACTTAGCGTTCTCTTCGATATACTTGACGGCCTCGCCAACTGTACCGATGTTTTCTGCTTGATCGTCTGGAATTGCGATGTTGAATTCTTTCTCAAATTCCATGATTAGCTCAACCGTGTCCAAAGAATCTGCTCCCAGATCATTTGTGAAGCTAGCTTCTGGTGTCACTTCGTTCTCATCAACACCCAATTTATCAACGATAATAGCTTTTACTCTTGATGCAATATCAGACATGATTATCTGCTTTTGGTAGGTTTTTAATTCGCGACAAACTTAAACAAAATTCAATTCTACAAACCTTTAGTATGCGTGCCGAGCAACGGTCTCAAGTTCAGCGCAATTCAGTTTGATGATGTTTCGGGTGTGCCTCACGCACAAAAGCGTGGGTCGGGTCGTCCGCTGTATCTTTTTTGCCAAAAAAAGCAAAAAAGGATGCCGCTTCCACCCCTCACACGGCTCGGTCTGCCAGCTTCTCAGATAGTGGCAATCACCTTCAGTTCAATCGCTATTGGGGTTGGTAAGCAATTGATTTCAACCGTTGTGCGGCAAGGCAAATTGTCCTTAAAATACTCAGCATAAACACGGTTATAAGTTTTAAAATCATCCTTCATGTTCGTGAGAAAAACAGTCACATCCACAATTTTGTCCCAGCCAGAACCAGAATCCTCCAAAATCATCCTCACATTATTAAATACAGAATGGCACTGCTTCTCAATGTCATACGAAACGATATTTCCAACCTCGTCCAATTCAACACCTGGAATTTTCTTCGTTCCGCGTTCTCTAGGGCCAACACCAGAAAGGAACAATAACTCACCGACTTTTCGCGCATGTGGATAAAGGCCAACGGGTTCGGGGGCACGGTTTGATTCGAATTTTGGAGTGCTCATGTTTCTGACAATTTTGGTCAAATATAAACAGCCTAAAGAACCTAACTGAAACACCTATTGTTCCGTTTACGGAAGCTAAAAGTGATACATTTGCCCACCTACGCAGGTATAATTGATGGCAGCAAAAACAGGCATATTGGTAATTGGCGCTTCGGGTCAAATAGGCACAGAACTGGTAATGGGATTGCGTTCACGCTATGGTAACGAGAACGTGGTCGCATCGGACCTTAAAACAGCGTCAACTGAGGTTTTAGAAAGCGGCCCGTTTGAACAATTGGACGTGTTAGATCGAGAAAAACTCCATCAAATTGTTGCGCATTACAATGTAGGGCAGGTGTACTTGCTTGCGGCCCTGCTTTCAGCTACAGCCGAGCAAAAGGTTATGCCAGCTTGGAATCTCAACATGTATGGGCTTTTCTATGTACTTGAAATGGCCAAAGAAAGAATTATCGATAAAATTTACTGGCCAAGTTCGATTGCCGTTTTCGGCCCAAACACTCCCAAATTGAACACGCCACAATCGACCATAGCCGAGCCGACCACTGTTTACGGTATCAGCAAATTGGCTGGTGAACGTTGGTGCGAATACTACTTCAACCGCTATGGCGTGGATGTACGTAGTTTGCGCTATCCAGGGCTTATCGGTTACAAAAGCAATCCTGGAGGCGGAACAACAGATTACGCGGTTGATATTTTCCATAAAGCGGTTTCTAACCAACCATTCGAGTGCTTTCTTTCAGAGCATACACGATTGCCTATGATGTATATGCCAGATGCTATTCGGGCCACCATTGGCATCATGGAGGTGGAAAGTGAAAAAGTAAAAATCCGATCTAGCTACAATATTTCTGGCTTTGATTTCACGCCAGTTGAATTAGCGAACGAGATTAAAAAACACATCAGCGACTTTAAAATCGCTTACAACCCTGATTTCAGACAGGCCATAGCCGATAGTTGGCCATCGTCTTTAGAC
Organism: Flavobacteriales bacterium; assembly: GCA_021741075.1. Classification (GTDB taxonomy): domain Bacteria; phylum Bacteroidota; class Bacteroidia; order UBA10329; family UBA10329; genus UBA10329. The sequence goes on from JAIOYO010000020.1 coordinate 17,364, forward strand.
GATTCGCGTGCACGAGAAGATTGGGGTTGGAAAAACGACTATTCGTTAGAAATGATGACAGCAGATATGCTAAGTCATCTAACTACAACGGTTAGTTAAACTCCGTGTAGCGGATATCGAAGGTCAAATCAAAGGCCTCAATGAACATGTCGATGTCTTCTTGGATTCCATCGTCATCTTCCTCAAACTCCCAAATGACTTTTGTTTCGTGACCTCGATTTTTGGCGCGAATCATTGTGATAAACAATTCCGCTAAAGCCTTACTTGTTGCGGAATTGTAATACTCTAGCCGTACGTGAACAACCTTAATTGGATTATCGGAATCTTGTAACGTTTTGAACCTCAAAAGGATTGGGTCAAAGAAATCCATTCCTTCTTCTGGATACGAACGTCCTTCAATCTTCAGGATTGACTCCTGACGGTCTAGAATTACATAAGGAGAGCGATCAGTCGCTTCTATTGTCCACTTTTCCATTGGTGAATCAAAGGTAAGGATTCAATAGAATTAACGTCAAATCATGAGTTCGACCAACTGCATGGAACAATTTTTAGCCTTTACAGTATAAAGACCCAAAAAACGTTGAAGATTGCGATGCGAGGAAAGATACTTCTAACATTATTTATAGGATTTGCGGGGCTTGGCGTTAGTGCTCAATCATTCGAGATTGAGGGCAAAGACACAATCAACGTGCGAGACGCTTCTAACCAGAAGCAAGGCTGGTGGAAAATCTATAATACAGACGGAAAATATCAAGGATATGAATCGACTGCTCTGGTTGAAGAAGGAGAATATTTGAACAACAAAAAGACAGATGTTTGGACCAAATATTATCCAAACGGAAACAAAAAGCACCAACTAACCTTTGCCAATAACGTGGCAAATGGCTATGCCAAAATCTACTACCGAAATGGCCAACTTCAAGAAGAAGGAATTTGGAAAATGAACCAGTGGTCTGGCCAGTACAAGTATTATTTCGAAAACGGAAATCTCAAATACGATTGGAGCTACAACTCTTCTGGCAAGAGAGATGGCGAACAAAAGTATTTTCATGAAAATGGGAACTTGATGTACCTAGGGGCTTGGCAGCAAGGTAAAGAGGCCGGAGAACTTGTCGAATATTACGAAGACGGCTCCATTAAAGCCAAACGATACTTCAATGACGGAAAGGTTATTCCGGAAAAAACCAAGAACCTAGACCGAGGTAAAGAGTTTGATGCAAACTTTAAGAAATACACTGGAAAACCAGCACCGAAACAACTTGGCCGTGGCGAACTGGTTGATGGTTACAATAAGATGATGAATGCCGATGGAACCGTTTCCAAAGAAGGAACCTTCAAGGATAAACGCTTGATTGACGGAAAGGTGTACGTTTACGAGAATGGTAAAGTGGTTCAAACCATCGTGTACCAAGGCGGAAAAAGAAAGGAATAAAGCATTGAGTAGAGGCGTAAGCCTATCTTTGTCACTCATTGAGAACAAGAATGAGTAGCACGCTTCACTTTTACAATACAATTACCCGAAAAAAAGAGGTCTTCGTTCCTGCAAACGCACCGTTTGTGGGAATGTATGTTTGTGGACCAACCGTTTACGGAGATGCCCACCTAGGTCATGCCCGTTCCGCCATCACTTTTGATATCGTTTTCCGATACTTGAAACATCTTGGGTTTAAGGTAAGATACGTTCGTAACATAACCGATGTGGGCCATTTGGAGAATGATGCCGACCACGGAGAAGATAAAATTGCCAAGAAAGCGCGGTTAGAGCAGTTAGAGCCGATGGAGGTTGTCCAATATTACAAGGATCGTTACCATAAGGATATGGACGCATTGAACAACAACCGCCCATCTATTGAGCCGCAGGCATCTGGGCATATTATCGAGCAGATTGCCATGACTGAGAACCTTTTGTTGAACGGATTTGCGTACGTATCAAACGGCTCGGTTTATTTTGATGTAGAAAAATACTCGGCATCACATCACTACGGAAAGCTTTCGGGAAGAAAGATTGAAGACCTACAATCTAACTCAAGAGACCTCGATGGACAAGGTGAGAAACGAAGTCCGTTGGATTTTGCGCTTTGGAAAAAAGCTTCGCCTGAGCACATTATGCGTTGGCCTTCGCCTTGGAGCGATGGTTTTCCAGGTTGGCATATTGAATGCTCTGTAATGAGCAGCAAGTACCTTGGTAATTCCTTCGATATTCATGGAGGCGGATTGGACCTTTTGTTTCCGCATCACGAATGTGAGATTGCCCAATCAGTTGGGGCAAATGGAGAGGAACCGGTCCGTTATTGGTTGCACAATAACATGATTACGCTTAACGGTCAGAAAATGGCCAAATCGCTCGGAAACACCATCATGTTGCACGAGTTCTTTTCTGGCGATAATAAATTGCTTGAGCAGGCTTACGACCCGTTGACCATCCGCTTTTTCATCCTTCAAGCACACTATAGAAGTACGCTCGATTTTAGTAATGAAGCGCTGATTGCAGCTCAGAAAGGCTATTCGAAATTAAAAACCGCTTTGAGCGCTGCGAAAGAACTTTCGTTGAATTGGAATGCGGAAAGCAAGGAAGTGGCAGATAAGATTAGCACATGGTCTGATGAATTGGCCGATGCCATGAATGACGACATGAACACCGCTTTGACAATTGCTACGCTGTTTGAAATGTCATCGTACATCAATGGCTTGAAAAACGGGCAAGAGAATTTGATTCCAAGCAAGGCTGAGTTTGAACAAATTACCCAGCTATTTGCAGCTTATTTTGAAGAGGTTCTTGGTTTAGGAAGCGAAGTAAACGGAAATCAATCGGCAGAAATTCTGAATGACGTGATGGATGTATTGCTCGAACTACGAAGCAACGCAAAGCAAAACAAAGATTACAGCACGGCCGATGCCATTCGTGATAAACTGAAGGCAATTGGCGTAACAATAATGGATGGAAAAGATGGCGCTGACTGGCAGGTGGATTGAGGCCTCCATTTTAGTCAGTTTGGCAATTTTGATAATTGCTTGCAACCCGAATCGGAATTCACAGCAGGAACTTGTTCTGAAACCGGCTCCTGTTTTTAATTCAGATTCGGCCTATGATTTTGTGACCAAACAGGTCGCTTTTGGTCCGCGAGTTCCATCTTCTGAAGCACACCAAGCTTGCGGAGATTACTTGGTTTCTTCCCTACAGCGATACGGTTTTGAGGTTACGGAACAGGTAGATAGTGTTCCTTCGTTTGGAGGTACAATTCTACCGTTAAGGAATATCATTGCCACGTATAATTCGACCAACCCAAAGCGCATTATTCTTGCCGCGCATTGGGATACGCGTCCGTATGCTGATAGAGACGACACATTGAAAACAATTCCGTTTGATGGTGCGAATGATGGCGCAAGCGGAGTTGGAGTGCTATTAGAGATTGCTCGTACTATTTCCACCAATCCACTCAATATGGCAGTAGAGATTATTCTATTTGACATTGAAGACCAAGGAAGACCAGTATACGATTCGGAAACAGAGGACCCAGAGCATTACTACTGTTTGGGTTCGCGGTATTGGGCCAACAACACTAAAGATTACAAGGCCGATTACGGAATTCTGCTGGATATGGTTGGAGCGGAAAATGCTCGGTTTACGCTGGAGGGAGTGTCGATGAAATATGCCGAACCAATTGTTCGCAAAGTTTGGGGCATTGGCAACCAGCTTGGGTATTCTGACCAGTTCCGGTACAACAGAACCCCGTTTATAGTAGACGACCATACATATATCAATGAAATTGTAGGGATTCCTTGTATCGACATTATTCATTATGACGCTAGTACAGAAACCCGTTTTTGGACCAAGTGGCATACACACGAGGATAATCTTAGCGTGATTGATAAAAAGACGCTAGAAGCTGTTGGGCAAACCGTTGTTCAAACGTTGTACAACGAATGAGCGAATCGCCATTCTTTTCCATCGTTACTCCAACATACAATCGAGAATCTTTTCTGGAGGAAATGATTTTGAGCATTTCTTCACAGTCATTGCAAGATTATGAGCACATTATTGTAGATGATGGCTCTGTAGATGGCACAGAAACGTTGGTAAAACGATTGATGGAATCCCATCCGAAGATCATTTACATCAAGCAGGAAAACAAAGGAAGAAGTGTTGCTAGGAATGTGGGGATTGAAGCAGCAAAGGGCCAGTTTGTCTGCTTTTTAGATAGCGATGATGTCTGGTTGCCAAATCATCTTGAGGTGCTGAACGCAGAAACAAAAGACCAAACGAAGCCAGCTATGTTTCATACCGGATTGATTTGGTTTTATGATGACGGAACGCCAGATCAGAAGGTTGAATACGCAAAACGGGAGAATTTTAGTTCAGATGTAGAATACGTGATTGCTAATGAATTTGCTCCCGATTGTGTTTGCGTTCATCATTCCATTTTAAGAAAACACAACTTCCGCCCCGAACTATTTATTAATGAGGATGTGGAGCTTTGGGCTAGGATTGCAGCGTTGCATCCGGTTTTTGCGATTGCAAAACATACCGCTAAGCTTCGTGTTCATGGAGGAAATACGATAAAGCAATCCAAGAATAGTATTGCTCCAAGGATGAAAGCATTTGCGTTTATCTTGGGCAACAAAGAGGTAGCTAAGCGCATGTCTAAATCTTTTATTCGGGATAAGAAACGTGGCCATCACGAACTCTTGGTTAGGTATCATGAACAGAATGGACATCGTGGCGCGCTATTGCGTGAAATTGTACGCTTTCTTTTGAAGTATCCACAAACTCCTCGGAATTCTGCCAAGCTTGTTACGCTACTTTACAACCTTCCGGGCGGAGGACTGTTAAAAAGTCTAGTTGCCAAGACCAAAAGACAAGGTGTTCAGTAATTTAGCCGACCGAGTGCAAGACAGCCTAGTAATCATACCAACCTACAACGAGAAGGAGAACATCCAACAGATGATCCGAAAGGTAATGTCGTTGGATAAGAAGTTCGACTTGCTGATTATTGACGATGGATCGCCTGATGGCACTGCCGCCATGGTGAAAGAGTTGATGCCTGAATGCGAAGGCCGCCTGTTTATAGAAGAGCGTTCGGGAAAACTTGGCCTCGGAACGGCTTACATCCACGGGTTTAAATGGGCACTAGCTCGTCAGTATCAGTTCGTTTTTGAGATGGATTGCGATTTCTCGCATAATCCGGAAGACCTCATTAAGTTGTATGATGCTGCGGTGAATGAACCTGCCGATATGGTTATTGGTTCGCGCTACATTAAAGGTGTGAATGTGGTGAACTGGCCCATGGGTCGCGTACTGATGTCTTATTACGCCTCATCCTACGTTCGTTTCATTACTGGAATGAAGATTAGAGATACAACAGCCGGCTTCAAATGTTATCGAAGAATTGTGCTGGAAACCATTCCGTTGGACAGGATTAAATTCTTTGGTTATGCATTTCAGATAGAGATGAAATTCATTACGTGGAAGTATGGATTCAAAATAAAAGAAGTGCCTATCATTTTCACAGATAGAACAGCCGGTGAATCAAAAATGAGTTCAGGAATTTTCAAAGAAGCCATTTTCGGAGTGCTGGAAATGAAGTGGAAAAGCTTTTTTAGAAGCTACAAAAGATAAAACTACCTATGAAATACCTTATCAAAGGCGCAACCATTGTAAACGAAGGAAAACAAGAGGTGAAAGACCTTTTGATTGAGGATGGTTTGATTGCGAAAATTGCCAACAACATTAGTGTTGATGGAAACGTGAACGAGATTAATGCCGATGGTCTGTTTCTCATTCCAGGAATTATTGACGACCAAGTGCATTTTCGCGAACCAGGGCTAACCCACAAAGGCGAGCTCTTTACCGAATCTCGTGCTGCCGTTGCTGGCGGAATTACCAGTTACATGGAAATGCCAAACACGGTTCCTAATGCGCTAACACAGGAACTCTTGCAGGATAAATACGACCGTGCAGCGCAAGTTTCATTGGCCAATTATTCCTTTTTTATGGGAGCCTCTAACGATAACATGGAGGAGGTTTTGAAGACAGACGAAAAGAATGTCTGCGGTATAAAGATCTTTATGGGTTCATCTACCGGAAACATGTTAGTAGATAACGAACAAACGCTTGATGGCATCTTCTCGCAATGCCCTATGCTTATTGCCACGCATTGCGAGGATGAAGCTACCATTAGAGCAAATACAGCAAAGGCCATTGAGCAATTCGGTGATGACATTCCCATTGAACAACACCCGATAATTAGAGATGCCGAAGCGTGCTACAAGTCTTCATCTAAAGCGGTAGAACTAGCTAAAAAGCACAACACACGTCTTCATATTCTTCATATTTCTACCGAAAAAGAGACGCATCTATTCGATAATTCCATTCCGTTGGCACAAAAACGGATAACGGCAGAGGCATGCATCCATCACCTTACGTTTAATGATGTGATGTACCTTGAAAAAGGCACCCTACTCAAATGGAACCCTGCGGTGAAGACAGAAGCAGACAGGAAGGGTGTATTTAAAGCCTTGCTTGATGATAGGATAGACATCATTGCCACCGATCATGCGCCACATACGTGGGATGAAAAGCAGAACTCGTACCTGAAAGCACCATCGGGTGGGCCGTTGGTACAACATGCGTTGCCGGCCATGATGGAGCATGTGAAGAATGGTGTGATCTCCATCGAAAAAATGGTGGAGAAGATGTGCCACGCGCCTGCCATCTGTTTTCAGTTGGAAAACCGTGGCTTTATCCGCGAAGGCTACGCGGCCGACCTTGTGCTTGTAAATCCCAAGAGCAATTGGACCGTATCCAAGGAGAACATCCTCTACAAATGCGGCTGGTCTATCTTTGAAGGAACAAGCTTCTCATCATCCATTGTGCACACCTTTGTAAATGGAAACCTGGCCTATTCAAACGGAAAACTGAACGATTCGGTCCTTGGTCAACGTCTCACATTTAACAGATGAGACAACTCGCCATCTTCCTTTGTTCCTTTTTTGTTTTTCTCAGTTCGTGCCAGCAAGGCAAGAAGCCTGAAACACCTGCATACCTGATTGATGAAGACAAGATGGTCCACATCATGGTTGATATGCACATCGTAGAAACAGCTTCAAACCTTAAGGTATTTCCGCCAGATTCTGCCCAACAGATGTATCAGAACGACTTCGCATCAATCTATTTGACCCACGAAGTAACCAAGGCTGCGTTTGATAGTAATCTCCAGTACTATTCTACACGAACAGATCAGATGAATGTGATCTACGACCGCATTCTAGAAGAGCTTTCTGAGATGGAAAGCGAGGTGAATGCCAATCAGTAGTGGCAAGAGGCTGTAAGGCTCTCCCTTGAGATTGAAATAACGCCACCTGCGTTTTGGAAAGCGATACATGAGTTTGAAATAGGACAACTGCTACATCGGAAAGGACAAAGGTTGTTTCGGAAAGGGCAAAGGGTGTTTCGGAAAGGGCAAAGGTTGTTTCGGAAAGGACAAAGGTTGTTTCGGAAAGGGCAAAGGGTGTTTCGGAAAGGGCAAAGGATGTTTCGGAAAGGGCAAGGGATGTTTCGGAAAGGGCAAAGGGTGTTTCGGAAAGGAGAAAGGCTGTTCCTTAGGAAAGCAAACGGTTACCTAGGGGCGCTGCCGCCCTTCTCCTTCACATATTGCTCGCACACAAAGGCAAAGGTCTCGTTCATGTCTCTAAAACTGAAATCAGGTAATTGAGCAAGTAGTTTCGAGTTATCGTAACGGTTCAATTGCAAAGCATGGTGTGCCACTTCCTTGGTAATGAACGGCTTTGCGCCCGAGATGGTAGACCGAAGTTTCTCTACCCGCCACACAATCTCGGTCATCCACGGCTTTGCTTCAAATCGAGGCGGCTTCTTGTTCATGTTAGCCGCCAATCTGCCAAAAACCTCCTTATGCAAACGATTCTCCGCACCTACAATAAAGCGGTCGTTCCTTACATCCGATGCCATCATTCGCACCATCACATCCGCCACATCGCGTGCATCCACAAAACAGTTTCCGCCACGGGTGTAAAAGGGCAGTCCCTTCCACGTATTCTTAAACAGCACCCCCGTACTCTGTTCCCAATCTCCAGGACCAATAATTAACGTAGGATTTACCATAAAGGCATCTAGCCCTTCAATAATACCGCGCCAAACTTCCATCTCGGCATTGTGCTTACTTATGGCATATGCTGCGTTGTGCTTACTGTCTTTCCACTCATTTTTTTCGCTGATGATCTCCTCCGAGCCATCGCGGCCAATAGCGGCCACCGAACTTACATGGCATAACCGAATGCCCTGTACCTCCAAACACGCATTTACCACATTGGCCGTTCCTTCTGTGTTTACCTTATGCATATAAGGCTCTTCCTTAGGAATGAATGTTACCGCAGCCGCGCAATGATAGACCTGCGTCACACCAACCATGGCATCCGTTAAACTCGGCACATCCAACACATCACCCAATACCCATTCTACCTGTTGCCATAGCGCATCAGCATGAGGATGGTAATAGGCAAACAGCCGTTTCACATCATCCCGTTTCTTTTCTGTTCGGTAAATGGCTCGCACCTGCGCTCCATCATCCAATAACCTCATTAGTAAATGCGAACCGAGCAAACCCGTACCTCCTGTTACCAAAATCATGCACCAAAAGTATCATTACAAGAACTGAAATCGCTTGTCTTTAAGCAAGGCTTGATTTTTACTTTTACGGCCATGAAAACAATGGACACCTTTTCCTTCGCTGGCAAAAAAGCACTCATCCGAGTAGATTTTAATGTACCGCTCGATGCCGATTTCAACATTACCGATGACACACGTATACGTGCAGCACTACCCACCATTCACAAGATATTGAAGGATGGCGGAGCCGTTATTCTAATGAGTCATTTAGGAAGACCAAAGAGCGGACCCGAAGACAAGTTCTCCCTCAAACACCTTGTAGCTCATCTTTCAGAATTGACCGGAGTGAGCGTAAAGTTTGCTGCCAATTGTGTCGGAAGCGTAGCAGCCAATGCAGCAGAATCCTTACAAATGGGCGAAGTTCTTCTGTTGGAAAATCTACGTTTTCACAAAGAAGAAGAAGCAGGAGACCGCGCCTTTTCGGATCAACTCTCCCAATTGGGCGATGTGTACGTGAATGATGCCTTTGGAACTGCGCATCGCGCACATGCTTCTACAACTATTGTGGCAGAGTTTTTCCCGAACGATAAACTGTTTGGCTATTTGATGGCAGCAGAAATTGAAAGCGTAGATAAGGTTCTAAAGGATTCGCAAAGGCCAGTTACTGCCGTGATGGGAGGAGCAAAGGTTTCTTCCAAAATCTCCATCATCACAAACTTGATTGATAGTGTTGATCACATTATTATCGGTGGAGGAATGAGCTACACCTTTGCCAAAGCAATAGGAGGCTCGGTAGGAACATCGTTGGTCGAAGACGATTATCTCGAAACGGCTAAGAAGATTCTGGTAGATGCTGAAAAGAAAGGCGTAAAAATTCATTTGCCCGAAGACACCATTGCTGGAGATGCTTTTGATAATAATGCCAACAAACAAACTTGCAATACCAACGCCATTCCTGATGGGTGGATGGGATTAGACATTGGCGCAAAGACAGAAGCTGCCTATGATGCAGTACTTCAAGCATCTAAAACAATTCTTTGGAACGGACCAATGGGCGTGTTTGAAATGGAATCGTTCCAACACGGAACGAAGGCCGTTGCCCTTTCTATTGCAAAGGCTACTAAAAACCGAGCATTCTCTTTAGTAGGAGGAGGCGATTCTGTGGCGGCCATCAACAAGTTTAACCTTGCCAATGAGGTAAGCTATGTTTCTACAGGCGGAGGTGCACTTTTAGAATACATGGAAGGCACCGAACTTCCAGGGATAAAGGCTATTCGGGGATAATTTCTCGAAAAGCGTCCTGCACTTTCTCAAACTTCCTTCCCGATTTATCGAAGAGATTGTCTTTGTTCAACTCCTCCAAAACAGGAAGAATAAGAGGAGCAACCTTACCAACGGGTTCGTACAAAAACGAGCCTTGGGCAGTTTCGCCATCATTGAATCGTTTAAGCAACTCTGCACGATTAAAAAGTAAAATTACTGTGCTAAGGAGAAACGCCATTCTCAGAATACCAAATAAGGCACCAGCAACTTTATTAAGCCAACTTAACGCCATAGCATTTGCCAATCCCTGTATGGCCTGGGCGAAAAAATGAACCAGTACAATTACGCCAATAAGAATAATTCCGAAGGCAATAATTGGAAGAAGATCGTTTGTAATCTCAGAGTTCTTGTAAATAAAGTCGGCTAACTCATTGGCAAAACCCACACCAATGGCAATACCGGCAATAAGCCCTACCAGTCGTGCAATCTCCATTATAAAGCCACTAGTAATGCCTTTATACAAGCCCCACGCCATCGGAACCGAGAGTAGGAGATCAAGCCAATTCATCAGAAATCTATGCTGTAACCGTGCTTCTCGGCTGTCTCCACAATTGTTCGATTCACCACACCAAAAAAGGTTTTTCCGAAGCGATAGTTTTTCAATAGCTCTCTTTTTTCTCGAAGAAACTGTTCTCGTTGTGTACTCAGCATTTTAATAATGGAAATGTATTCTTTCCGTTCGTATCCAACCTCGGCCAAATGCATAAGAAATTCGTCATTCGACAATTCATTCAACTGAGGACTCATGAATTTTGTGCTTTGCTTTAGCACATCTCCTCCCGTATTCTGAAGGTCAATCAAGTCCCAACTAGCATTCAAACCCTGATACAGCTCCGTTACTTTAAAAAACGTTCGCGCCTCCACTTGATTCTCTCCTTGTAGCTCCGCTTCTTCATCCAAATCTGCTTGCATTTCAAATCGGGTTGTGCCTTCACTACCATAGTAAACATAGGTAGTATTAATCATGTGACTTGCTTCGCGAAGCATAGCACCATCATACGATTTTTCAAGAACAATGGCAGGCTCTTTTAGTCCAATGATGTCGAATGTGCCATTGGTTTGCTTTGCCATATCATTCCACTCTTGTTGTTCAGTGTCGTTAGAATAGGTCATGAAGTAAAGAGAATGAATGGTGATTCCTTTTTCCTTGGCGTCACGAACAGGTTTTTTGTATCCAGGTCCGGCAGATGGTTTTCCATTTCCAGCCACAAACATCATTCTTATCGCATTTGGATCGGTAGACCAGTTAAGATCATTAACCGCTACATCCAAGGCATGTCCCATAAAGTAATTTCCGGGAGCACTTACATCCTTAATCTGATAAAAAGGATAGGCAGCAGCATCAATATCAGTCGTTAAATCCGACATGATTTGAACGTAATTGTTCTCGCTTTTAAAACTTGGTCTACCCATGCACACAATTCCAAGACGGTAATTGGGAGTTGGGCTAAGTCTGGCAAGTTCATTTTGAATCTCCCAGAATTTGCCTCTTACCGAAGAGAGGATTCCTCCAGTGCTTCCGCTAATGTCAATCACGAAAACGATATCTATAGGAGAGCCTTTATCCGGACCATTGGGCAATATATCTGCCTGCACGTTAGAATTAGTTACCGAGAAAAAGAGAAAAAATGCGACCAGCATGTTGCCAAGTTGGCGAACTGTCAATCGGGAAGCGTTATCGTAAGGGTGCATTTTCGGGCGCAAAAATAATGTTTTGAGACTGTCAGTTTTGGTACGCTATTTTTGTGCCATGCTTGATCTTGAACTACAACGAGAGTGGACAGAAGTTTTAACCAAATTGGAATTCAAGTTTGGCGAAGGACTTGACCTTGATGCGGTGCTTTTCCTAATAGGAGTTCAAGAACTTGGACAAGGATATCGAGAATTCAAAAAGCACGAAAAAACAGACCTAATGCACATTGCAATCTGTAGGCTTTTGAGCCAATATGGTTATTATGAGCTAATTGGAGAAGACGAGGATGGTTGGCCGCACTACAAGGAAATTGGCAAATTGCCAAGGCTAAACCCAACACAACAGAGCCTCCTTATGAAAGAGGCAATTATCGATTATTTCAAGAAAGAAGGTCTTACAGCCTAGTTATTCAACGATTACCGTTTTCTCAACGGTTTCGCCTTGCTCCAAAATCATGTAGTTCTCTTCGTCAATGAAGTTGTCATACACAACATCATATTGGATTATGGCATCCTCAAACCAAACAAACGTGGCTTTTCCGTCTGTGCCAGTGAAAATGTTGGTGTCAATATGTTCAGCACCAACCTTGTCTAGATAGAACCGAACCGTAGCGAGCACCGCAGGTACCTGAACTGTATCGCCAGTCACAAAATTTACAGAATCCTTCATGACTTTAACCACTCCTGTGGCGTCCTTGTTCTTCTTGCAAGATGATGATTCCACAATCAGTCCAAGCAAAATAATGGGTAAAAGAAATTTCGTGTATTTCATGTGCTAGAATTCTTCGCTAAAAATAGTTGATTATTCACTGAGAACAACTTCCATGTTTAGGTTCTGTCAATCTTCAAATTCAAACCAAAGCACTTTTGCTTTGTCCTTTCCCACTTGCACTCTCATAGCCGCTACGTTTAACCCAGTCATTGTTGCAAACTGTTCGGGCACCAAATGACCGTTTAGTCGACCATAATCGAGAATTTTCATCCTTTTTTGGGGTGCGTCAGGGTGTTTAGTGTCAATAATAACCATGCCCACTGGATCCTCTTTGTGGTTATACCGGTTTACATTTCCAGAAGGGCTCCATCCTGCAACTAAGTTTTCTGCCGCATCATTAAAAATACAATAGACCTTGTCTCCAACGGGTTTAACGATACATCCATAGTCAGTCCAAAATGTCACTTGATTCAGCGGAATGATTTGAGACCATGTTTTCTGACAATCAGCATCAATGGCAATAAGATGAAAATCGTCTCTGTGATATTCAGTTGTAGAGGTAATCTCTCCCGCAAATGATTTGTCATTTTGCTCCTGTCCAGTAATAATAAACTCACCGTTTTCCATTTGAATGACGTCATAGAAGTCGAATTTTGGTAGAATGACTGGTCTACCCTTTTCAGCCAGGTTGGTAATGCGTTTTATCTCTTTTTCTGGTTGATTCTTAACTAAATGTTCTTTGCCGAAGGGTACGAGATTCAGTTTGCCTTCATTGTTTTTGCTGTTCCAACTTATGATGCTAAAGCCCTCAATGTCCTCACCTGTCCCATAAGTGCTGAACAGATACACTTTATCGTTAGCATACCTAAAAGGACCCTGGACAAACCGTTGGCTTAAATCCACGTCCCTTATCTCCACATCATTTTCCTGAATCCTGTAGAATCGGATGGCGAGACGGCTAACCCCTTCTGGTACTTTTCGTCCTCGCTCAAGATCACCCCAAACCAATACGCCTCCATCATTTTCAAAGCACATTTGTTTGTAATATGGGCTATAGACAAAAATGCCGCCTTCATGTTTAAATTCGAATATTCGTGACCACAAAAGGTTCATTTCGTCATCGTACACGAAATACTTGTAAATGAAATGTTTTCGCTCATCCCCAACACGCTGTTCGGGGAGCTTTAGACTAACTAACAGTTTTGTCCCATCGGGTGAAATCTCATGCGTAAGCATGGCATTCTTAGGATTCGCATAAAAATCATCGCCTTCCACGCTAGCCAACTCTATCGGCTCACTAATTGGCTCACCATCAGGAGCGAGTTCTACCTGCGTAAATAGGTTGGTCTTTTGTTCTCGATTTACCGTTCCCTTGAGTAGGAAGTACCTTCCATTAAACGAAAAAACATGGTTGTAGTCCGTTTCCTTTCCTGGATCGTAATTGATAACCGTTGACTGCGCATCTATTTGTTCGAAGTTTTTATTGTACTCCACTTCCGTCCACTCATTATTGGATTTATAATATGCTACAAACCCATTATTGTCAATCGACTTTACGCTACCGAAATAGGAATCATCTTCTAGCGTAATAGCAGGCGAAGCAGAGATGGTAACTCCGTTTTTCGAATACAGCTCTTGACTATTAACATTGGAAATGAGCACAAGGAAGCTGGCTAGGATGGGAAGTAGTGTTTTCATGGGTACGCTACATTTGGGGGTTTGCAAAGTAATTAAAAGACGTTGAAGTGCTAGTAGAATATTCAGTCACATTCTGTTGGAGGTCTGTTCTTGGTATTCGGTTGTGGTGACAATTAATATGACTGGTTCAATAACCTTCGGCATCATTTTTCGTTAGCGGATGTCACTGGGTCTATTGGTTGGCCGAAGGGCATAGAATGTATTAGATTTGAAGCCTCGGCAACAATGACAGACAAAATCACAAATCATTACAAAATGAAGAACACTCTCTTAATACTCTCTTTTATCCTTGTTTCGTGCGGTATCGGCCTAGCACAAAGCAATAAAGGGCCAATCGTGCTAATTAGCACTTCATACGGAGACATCAAAGTGAAGCTTTACAACGAAACCCCGCTTCACCGCGATAACTTCCTCGAATTGGCAAAATCTGGCAAATTTGATGGTTCTGTTTTCCATAGGGTAATCAACAAATTCATGATTCAAGGCGGAGGAAATGCGGCTTTGGGAACAATTGACGACCGACCGAACCTTCCTGCTGAAATCAACCCAAAGTTCATTCATAAGAAAGGAGCCTTGGCCGCAGCCAGAATGGGAGATAACGTAAATCCACAGCGCATGTCTAGTGGCTCGCAATTCTACATCGTTCAAGGGCAAGTTTATCCGGCAGAAAGAATGGATCAAATGAGCGAACGATCAGGCGTTACCTACACAGATGAGCAGAAAAAAGCTTACGCAGAAATTGGCGGTACGCCTCATTTGGATATGCAATACACGGTTTTCGGTGAGGTAATCGAGGGCTTGGACGTGGTAGATAAGATTGCCGCAGTGCCAACGCATCAAGCAGATGTTCCGGTTGATCCAATCCCAATGAAAGTGACCATTCTTAAGAAATAAGAGAAGGTAAAACCCGCTTTATATACAGGCCGCCAATTGCGCGGCCTGTTCTATTTTTGCCCCATGCTAAAGAAACTCGAAGACTACGAGAAACAGATTCAAGAACTGGTAATTACCAGCAAAGACGACTTGGAGAATTTTCGTCTGCAATTCCTTTCCAAAAAGGGAATCGTACCACAGCTTTTTACCGCGTTCCGCGATGTTCCGAATGAGCAGAAGAAGGAGTTCGGCCAGAAACTGAATGTGCTTAAGGATTTGGCCGAAACCAAATTCAAGGAACTTCAAACAGAACTTAAATCAGGAGGAAATACGGTTGACCCAAACATCGATTTAACCGTTCCGCCATTCCCAACGGAGATCGGAACGCGCCATCCCGTGAATATGGTTCGGAGAGAGGTGGTCGGCATCTTCGAAAGAATTGGTTTCACGGTTTCTGAAGGGCCAGAAATTGAAGACGATTGGCACAATTTCTCTGCTTTGAATTTCCCCCCCGAGCATCCAGCACGAGATATGCAGGACACCTTTTTCGTAGCCCACCCAAGCCTCCCAAAGGGAGGGCTTTCCCCCCTTTCGGGGGGGCAAGGGGGGGCTGCCTTGCGAACGCACACGTCTTCGGTTCAAGTTCGAGTAATGGAAAACCAAAAACCACCTATCAGAACGATTTCGCCAGGGCGTGTCTTTAGAAATGAAGCGATTTCGGCAAGGGCACATTGCATCTTCCATCAGATAGAGGGATTATATATTGATAAGAATGTTTCGTTTGCAGACATGAAAGACACGCTGCTCTACTTTGCACGTGAGTTTTATGGGCCTGAGACGAAGATTCGCTTGCGGCCATCCTATTTCCCATTTACCGAGCCAAGTGCCGAAATGGATGTGTATTGGGGATTAGAAACGGAAGCCGATTACCGAATCACCAAAGGAACAGGTTGGTTGGAAGTGTTGGGTTGCGGTATGGTTGACCCAAACGTGCTGAAATCGTGCGGAATCGACCCAGAAATTTATTCCGGTTTTGCGTTCGGAATGGGCATCGAGCGAACAGCCATGCTTAAATATCAAGTAAAAGACCTTCGTCTATTCTTCGAAAACGACAAGCGTTTCCTAGACCAATTCAAAGCTGCTTATTGAAATTCCAACCATGAAAGACAAGATTAAAGAACTGAAGGAAAAGCAGGAACTGGCCATGTTGGGCGGTGGCGAGAAGCGCATCGAATCGCAGCACTCAAAAGGAAAACTGACAGCGAGAGAAAGGCTTGAATTGCTATTAGACGAAGGAAGTTTCGAAGAAATTGGCATGTTCATCACGCATCGTTCGGTAGAATTCGGATTGGAAAGGCAGAAGTTTTTGGGCGATGGAGTTGTAACTGGCTACGGAAACATTCACGGGCGTTTGGTCTATGTATTCGCTCAGGATTTTACTGTTTTTGGAGGTTCCTTGGCAGAAATGCATGCTGAGAAAATCTGCCGAATCATGGATTTAGCCATGGAAAATGGAGCTCCAGTAATCGGGTTGAATGATTCTGGTGGCGCACGAATTCAGGAAGGAGTGGTTTCGCTAGGCGGTTATGCCGACATTTTCTACAAAAACACGCGTGCATCAGGAGTTATTCCACAGATTTCGGCCATTATGGGGCCATGTGCTGGAGGAGCTGTTTACTCCCCTGCTCTCACCGATTTTGTGATGATGGTACAGGATTCGAGTTACATGTTTGTTACTGGACCGAACGTGGTAAAAACCGTTACTCACGAGGAAGTTACATCTGAAGAACTAGGAGGAGCAAGTACACATTCAACAAAATCTGGGGTAACTCATTTTTCGTTTGCCAATGACCTGGAGTGTATCGAGAATCTGAAAAAACTATTGAGTTACATCCCTCAGAACTGCGAAGAAGAAGCTCCAGCAATTCCATATCATGTTTCTGATGAAACTCGAATTGTGTTGGACGATATCATCCCTGAAAACCCAAACCAGCCTTATGACATCAAAGAGGTGATTGAGCAGGTTGCAGATGCAGGTTCATTCTTTGAAGTACACAAGGATTTTGCAGAAAATATGGTTGTGGGTTTTGCCCGATTGGGCGGAAAAAGCATTGGCATTGTTGCCAATCAGCCAGCGGTATTGGCCGGTGTACTAGATATTGATGCCTCCACCAAAGGAGCACGTTTCGTGCGGTTCTGCGATTGTTTCAATATCCCATTGTTGGTTTTTGAGGATGTGCCAGGATTCCTTCCCGGAACAGACCAGGAGTGGAACGGCATTATTTCTAATGGAGCAAAATTGCTTTATGCTTTCAGCGAAGCAACGGTTCCCCGTATTACCGTTATTACCCGGAAAGCGTACGGTGGCGCGTATGATGTAATGAACAGCAAGCACATTGGTGCAGATATGAATTACGCTTGGCCTTCGGCCGAGATTGCTGTGATGGGCGCCAAAGGTGCTGCCGAAATCATCTTCAGAAATGAGATAAATGCAGCTTCAGACCCAGAAGCAAAGCTGAAGGAGAAAGAAGCAGAATACGTAGAGCATTTTGCCAATCCGTATCGCGCAGCCGAAAAGGGATACGTAGATGAAGTGATTCTTCCATCGGAAACCCGAAAAAAACTGATGCGCGCCTTTGATATGCTTAAAAACAAAGCCGCGACCTTGCCTAAAAAGAAGCACGGCAATATTCCGTTGTAAGTGTAATGTCTTAAGGATTCCGTTCCTTTACGGGTAAGGTCAACCATAACCCCACATTATGATTCGCCAATTCCACTTTAAGCGCATTCTGGCCTTAATTTTTGTTCTGACTACGGTTCAGGCCTCTGCCCAATTCAATGGAGACAGTCTCTTGCGAGTACATGTTTCGGGAAAGGCAGATGTAACCACCTATGCCGACCTCATTTGGGTCTATGTTTTCAGTAAGCCCGATTCGGCCATTTATTTCGGCAAACGCGGCTTGGCAGAGAGCAAGCTAATGGGCGTAGATTCTCTTTTGGGCAGCATTCACAACCGCATGGGCGTGGCTTATGATGTGAAGTCGATGGCCGATTCTGCCCTTTATCACTACCATCTTGCGCTATCGGAAGCACAACGTACTAGCAAGCCCAAAACCGAGGCCGGTGCGCTCAACAACATTGGCCTAATTTACTGGAACCAAGGCGCCACAGAAAAGGCCATCGACCATTACATCCGTTCGGCAGGTATCTTTGAGAAGATAGGGGACGAAGTGGGTCTGGCCAACAATTACAACAACATCGGCCTCATTCTGAGTGACGACCATCAGTACGACAAAAGTCTAAGGTATCATCGGCAGGCGCTGCAGATAAGAATAAAAACCAACAACAAGTATGGCATTGCCGCCAGCTACGCCAATATAGCACAGGTCTTCCTATTCCAGAACAAGCCCGACCTCGATTCGGCAGAACATTACCTCCTCTTGGCCATTCCAATCAAGGTGCAGCTCAACGACCGGTATGGGCTGGCTAGGGCATACAACAGCTTGGCCGATGTGTACCTTAAACGGAAGGACTTCGGGAAAGCACTCGAATTCTTCATCAGAACACTGAGGATACAGCAGGCCATCGGCAATTCGGAAGGATATGCCAGCACCTACTACAACATTTCGGAGGTGTACCTTAAAAAGGACGATAGAAAGACCATGCTCATCTACCTAGATTCTGCCGAGACCGTGGCCGAATTGCACAACGATAAGGCGTTGCTTTGGAAAATCTACTGGTCTAAGGCAAGAACCCTCAGCAAACTGGGTAGGTTTGAAGAAGCCTATCCCTATTGGGTAAGGTTTACAGCCATTAAAGACAGTTTGGTCAATGCCGAACGCAGCTTGCAGGTACAAGAACTGGAAACCCAATACCGAACCGCAGAACAGGAGGCAGAGATTGCAGATAAAAAGGTGGCATTAGCAGAAGCCAAATTAAAGCTGGAAAATCGCACCAAATGGATAGCGGGTCTTTTGGGTGGATTGATATCGTTTTTGCTATTTGGTTTTGCGCTCTTTCAGGTTTACAGAAGAAAAACGCAGGCCGAAAAAGATGCCGCCATCATTGCCGAGCGAGAACGGGGGCTGGTGGCCATGATTGAAGCTACGGAAGAAGAAAGGAAGCGTATTGCCAAGGACCTTCACGATGGAATTGTGCAAACACTTACGGGCTTAAGCCTGCGGTTGCAGAAAGGATTTTCGATGATTAAGGACACAACGGAAGAGCAGAAACAACGATACCAAGAATCTAAAGAAATGCTCGATGATTCGATTGCGGAAGTCAGAAACATCAGCCATCAAATGATGCCAAGAGCGTTAAGCGATATGGGATTAATTCCAGCATTGGAGGATATGCTGAACAAGAGCCTCGGAAGTACAGACATTGTCTATGAGTTTGAACACCACAGGATGGAAGGCGAGCGCTTTCCAGAGAACATGGAAGTAAGTCTTTATCGCATTTGCCAGGAATTGATAAACAACATCATCAAACATTCACAAGCGAAAGGTGTTTCCGTACAGCTATTGAAAACAAAAACTCATTTGGTACTAGTAGTAGAAGACAACGGAAAGGGCTTTAAATTTGATTCCAGAGAAACCAGAAACGGAATAGGTTTGATGAATATTTCGAGCCGAGCTAAAGCCATAAACGGTGAGGTAAATTATCAACCAAGCCCCAAGCAAGGAACTGTGGCAACTATAAGAATTCCACTACCATGAGCGATATTCGATTAATATTAGTTGATGACCACCAAATTGTGTTGGACGGACTAAAAGCCCTGCTTGACGATTTGGATGGTTTTGATTGCGTTGCCACGGCCGATAATGGTAAGAAAGCACTCGACTTGCTCAAAGTTTTTAAGGTGGATGTGGTGTTGATGGATATCGATATGCCAGTGATGAACGGGATGGAAGCTACCCGCAGAATCAAGAAGGAATATCCTGAAGTGAAGGTCATTTCTCTTACGCAGCATAGTGAGCGCGGCATGGTGCGGCAACTGCTCGAATGCGGTTCGGATGGCTATCTATTGAAGAATATCGCCCAAGACGAACTAGCTAGTGCCATCCGAAAGGTAAACAATGGCGAAAATGTCTTTTCTAGCGAAGTGTCGATGAGTTTAGCCGGCAAAGTGGTAGAGAAAAACTCCAGCGGAGTTGAGGTAGAACTCACCGAAAGAGAAATCGAAATTCTGACTTTGATTTCGGAAGGATTGAGTAGCAAGCAAGTGGGCGATAAACTGTTTATCAGTCCGCGTACGGTTGATACGCATCGAACCAACCTTATGAACAAGCTCGACATTCACAACATTGCTGGGCTCATACGCTTTGCGCTAAAGAACGGCTACACGTAAACCCAGATTCTGAATTCAATTCTTACCAGTTAACGCAAAAATCTTCGTTTCTATCCAACTCAAATCTGCCACATTTGGGTTTTTGGAAATCTGCTCTCTAATGGCATTCAGCTTAACGGAGTTGCCAGCCGCACGCGAAAGAGAAAGCGTATGCTTGATAAGATTGAGATACAGTTTCCGCTGTTGATCGGAGATTTTTCTATTTCGATTAAGCATAGAACGGAAAGCTGTGGCGTGATAAAAAAGCGCATCCGAATCGTCTAGCTCGTAATATGATTTCAAAAGGATGGAGCGTGCATCTAAACGGTAGAAAACATCATCCAAATCTACTTTTTGAAGCTGGCTGATGGCTGCGCGGTAGTTTTTTTCTGAAAAGTGGAGGTTCGCCAAATTGTAAGCTAATGCATTTGTTCGTTGCGAACTAGGCAGAAGCTGCTTGTTACCATGAATGAAGTCACGTGCATAATCCACATTTCCCGTACGTAGCGCTATGGTTACCACATTCTTAAAATCCCACTGCGAAATGTTGCCGTTGTTTAGTAGGCCTCCGTGCTCCAAAGCACTTTGATAAACGGCCAGAAGTTCATCTTGAAACGTCAACCGCCCTGCGTTGATTCTACGGATACAATAATTGAGCAGGTATTGATAAAAATCGGAGAGTTCTGACTCAGATACACGGCCAATCAATCTTGGAACTTCACTCTTCAGCTTCTTAAAAACTAGTTCATTCTCTGGTTCTGTAAGGCTTTGAATGATGAGCCGATAGAGATTGATGTAAGGATTATCGGTAAAAAGTCCGTTGTCAATCTGTTTAAGAATGGTTTTGAGAAATGGGTCGTTCCACTCCTTCTTCAGAATGAAATTGAGATTGATTTTCTCTGCGCTTATTTGAAGCTTTTTTGCCACAAAATAGAGGTCGAGAAAGAGCGAACTTTCCTCAAAAATATCGGACGAACGTTTTCCTAGTCCCAGTTCTTCTTTGGCTTTAAGCGAATGTAGTTCATACCGATAATGCAAGGCATCAGCATCAACATGACCCAATTTTTCGGCACGATTCAATTCTTGATTGTATGTTTTTTCGAACGCGCTCGAACACTTACGCTCCGATAATTCCTGCAAAAGCAACGATTGCTGCTTCTGCGGTTGTTTACTCAATTGTTTGAAGCCATAAAACTCGAAAACAACTTTATTAATGTCTGTAAGCAAATAGCGGATAACCTTGTCGTTGAAAGGCGTATTCGGATAAAGCGCCTTGTGAATTTCCTTGCGTGACAGCTTTTTTGAACTGGCTTTCTCCAGAATTTTTAACGTTGCGAAAATGTCTATTCGTATGCGCGGAAAGCGAAATTGAACAAACCGTTTCAGCTCATCCCACTCGCTGGTTTTTAGTTTTTCTAAAAGCTCTATGGTTAACATTAAATTAAATTAGTCCGACAAAACTCATTATATATGAATTCATAATTACGGATGTATAGTAGAAACGAGTCTAATATCTTGAAATATCGTTCATTCATAAGTCCGACAAAAGTAAATAAGTGTAATTTATTACTTGATGTACTCACGATACATTTGGAACGTGAAACCGTCTAAAGACCAAAACCATGAAAATGAGAACGCGAGTATTTAAGGGAATCAGTGGAATGATCCTGATGCTCGCCATCGGATTAGGAACCTTGAACCAGACTGTAGCGCAATGCACAGTAGAAGTATTTGCCACAGTAAATCCAGGCAACTGCTTTTCGCAAGTTGCCATTTCGTCAACAGCATCTGAGCCCGTGCAAAGCTGGACGTATTATATAGACGGAAACATCGTTGGTTCAAATAGCCCTGCCCTTGTTCAACTAGGACCCGGAACTTACGTGGCATCGGTGGTGGTTATCACAACTCAAAACTGTACTGCGGTAGATGATTTTTCATTTACTGTGGGAGGAACACAAGTAACGGTTGATGCTGGAGCAGATTATGTTGCCTGTCAGGAAACACCTTTATTATCGGTAAGCGTCAATTCTCCGAACCCGTACTCACTTCAATGGACTCCTGCTTATTTGTTGAGTGATGCAAGCAGTGCAACGCCACAAGTCACACAAAATGTGACGAATCAATGGTTTATCGTTGATGTGATTGATGATGTAACGGGATGTATTTATTCGGATACAATTACTATAACGCAACAGAACCCACTTTTCGATTCGCTAAGTCTTTGCAACGGTCCAGTAACCATCGACCTCGGGCCAGGGGCCCTTTGGTATCAGTGGTTAAGTTGGACAGACACGGCAGGCAACAATCAGCAACTCAATTATCCAAGTACGCAACAGGCAATTACGGTAACCGAGCCAGGCCAGTATTTCATGTATGCCGATTTTCCAGAGTGCGGGGCACTAACAAGCCTCGTTACGGTTGAAGAGTGTAATACCTCCTGTTGGAATCTTTTTAGTTACGTAACTGGTGCGGTTCAGTGTGGTACGGAGTATCAGTTTGTTTCCACGTCATCTATGCAAGGAATTATCCACAACTGGGATTTCGGAGACGGAACCACTAGCAATGAGGCGCATCCAATCCATGTCTTTTCAGCCGGCACGTACACGGTTACATTAACCGTTTTCGACATCAATCAATGCACCAGTGTTTCCACCCAAACCATCACTGTTGGAGGATTGTCGGTTGACATAAATGAAGATATAATTGCTTGCGCAGGACAACTGATGCTGTTTTGTGGCGCCACTGGCGGAAGCGGAAACTATGCCTATAGTTGGACACCAACCGTGCTCATGACCAGCCCCACTTCTCAAAACACCGTAATGAATGTGCAAGGAAATCAATGGGTTCATGTTACCGTTTACGACACACAAAACCAATGTTCGGCCACAGACTCCGTCTACGTTTATGCCAATCAGCCCATCAATGTGATGATGGAGCTGTGCAATGGAACGGTTCCACTGGTGGTCGATCCAGGATCGTTGGTTTATGGCTGGAGCTATACCGACTTACAAGGCAACACTTCCACTATCTCAAATGCGGGCAATTCTTATATAGCAACTCAAGTTGGCACCTATACCGTAATGACTTATTATTCTGGTTGCCAACAAGTGTTCCATACGTTCGAAGTGCTTCCGTGCCCTTCTAATTGTACTTCAGCAATTACTTCAACCCTCAATTATCAGAATTGTGGTGCTTTGGTAAATTTTGTTTCGAGCTACAGTTCGGCAATAGACAGTGCGGTTTGGAATCTCGGAAATGGCAATACGTATGTGCAATATGGCGCTCAACCAGCGCCACAGGAGTTCTATACGGGCGGAAATTACGTTGTGTCGCTCACGGCTTATCACACCAGTGGTTGCGTAAGCACAACCGGTTATGGAATTACACTTTTAACGGACATTGTAGCAGAAATTAACGCGCCAGACACCATTGCCTGTGCCGGACAAGTTTTCTTGAATGCTACCGCTACGGGTGGAGGTGGACAGTTCGCTTACTTCTGGCCGCTATCTGGCGGAACCACACCTAACGCTGTTTTGGTTGTGTCGCAGAACCAATGGGTAGTTGTGGAAGTAACAGATACGTACACGGGCTGCACGGCATTTGATTCCATATACGTGTATGCCAATCAAGCCAATATCGAAACGGTACAAATGTGCCAATCGAGCGTTCCGCTGATTGTAAATCTCGGAAGCATGGTTTACAATTGGAGCTATACCGACCAATCTGGAAATACCACACAATTGCCAAATCAGACCAACGAATTGGAGGCGTTTAACTTGGGCACATATACCTGCATGACCTATTATTCTGGCTGTCAACAAGTGTTTCACACGTTTGAAGTTGTGCTTTGCGGAACGGTTTGTTCTGTCGAATTCATTTCGGTGCCCAATCCTACTGCGTGCGGTATGGTTTACGACTTTGCCGCACAGAATTTCAGTTCGCCCGTGGACAGCGTGATGTGGGACTATGGCAATGGCATCTTCAGTTCCATGGAGAGCTCGCAATTCTATACTGCCGGAACCTACGAGGTAACGTTGACTGCCTATCATACAAGTGGATGCGTAAGTACCTTTTCGCAGACCTTGACGGTTAATTCGGGAATTGCAATTGAGCTTGTACAAGACACACTTGCTTGCAACGGAACATTATTCCTTAGTCATACCATTTCGGGCGGAAGCGGAAACTACATGTACCAGTGGTCTCCTGCAGTTGCTATGAACAATCCGACTGCTGCCAATCCTACCATGACAGTTACAACGGATGGTTGGGTTGAAGTGTATTTGATCGACACGCAGCAAGGTTGCGTGGCAACCGATTCTATGTTTGTGTATGCTAATGCTGCCATAAACGAGACGCTTGAGCTATGCTCAAATAACGTACTGCTACAAGTTGCGCCTGGCTCCATGGTATATAATTGGTCGTTTACAGATGCTTTTGGCAACAACAATCAAATTCAGAATTTCGGTAATGAACTGTTGGCAAACGAAGTGGGAACCTACATCTGCTTTACCTATTACTCTGGTTGCAATGGTATTACGCACAGCTTTGTGGTAGAAGAATGTGCGCCACAGAACGATGATGTGTGGCCAGGAGACGCGAACAGCGATGGCGTTGTCACCAATTCGGATGCCTTGTATCTCGGATTAGCCTTTAACCAAACGGGTCCGAACAGACCAGCAGCAACGCTGAACTGGGTTGGACAGCCTTGCCCAGACTGGACTTTCAACTTTGCGGTGAATAACGTGAACCTGAAACATGCCGATTGCGATGGAAATGGCATCATCAACTTTGACGATACGCTTGCCATCGATTTCAATTACCTTAACACACACAACAAGTTTGAGGGCGTTACATCAGGAGGAAATCCTCCAATTTGGGTGGAGGCTTCGCCAGATACCGTTGGGTTGCAGCAGGCCATAGAAATCATCGTTTATCTGGGAACAGCTGCGCAACCCATTGACAGTTTGCATGGTGTGGCATTCAGCCTTACGTTCGATGAATCGCTTCTGACGCAGAATGGCCTGAGCATTGATTTTGATAACTGCGCTCTCGGAACAGCGGGAAATGACGTCATTTCATTCCAAAAGAACCTTTTTAATGATGGTATGATTGACGTTGCGGTTTCGCGAAATACGCTTGAGGATTTTCAAGGCTATGGCCCCATTGTTCATGTGCGAATTGTGACTACAGATAACCTTTCTGGTATTCATAATGTAGCCTTAGGAATTGGTGGAGTAGTGGCACTCACAGCGTCAGAAACTACGGTTGAACTGACCGCCATTGGCGATACCGTTGTCATCGACCCAAATAAGGTGGGCATTGACGAAGCTGCGCTGGATAACGTTTCCGTCTATCCAAATCCAACTACAGATGTGCTGAACATTTCCGGGTTGGAAGGCACTGGAACAATCTCTATTTACAATGCGGTGGGTCAGGAAGCTATGACTGTTCCATTCAGTAATTCTGACAGAATGAAACTAAATCTCTCCGAATTGGTATCGGGCGTATACTTGGTGAAAATAAGATCTGAGAAAGGTGTTGTAACACATAAGTTAAGGTTGATTCAGTCGTAAAGTTCAGCTTTGGTGTAAATGAAAAGGGTCGCTGAGAAGCGACCCTTTTTTGTTTAGTATGATCAGCCATGAGCTTGCCAATAAACGCTAGGATCACCGGATAACGTGCGTTTGGTTTTCGCGGAACGGGTGCCCGTGATGCGACAGCGGTCTTTTCCTTATTTTCGTTAGGCAATGCCACAGGCAACGCAATCGTTCCAACCCTCACTTACAATAAATCTATTCGATTCCAGTTTAAGGTCTGCAGGTCATAAACCAATTAATCCGTACGATTATGATAGTTCCGGCCATGAATCTTGCAGAGATGCGCACAGAGATCGACAAGGATTTCGAGATCGTGGAGCGCAAATCGCTTTACGTACTGAAGGACCTTAAAAAAGCCCATGCTCCCTTGCGCCAGAAGCGCATCATACAGGTGTACGACTACTTTTCAAAATTCAAGAACAACTGGATATTCAAATGGGATATGGATAAAAAGGTGACGCTTTCTGTCTATCTGGTGTGGTACATAGGTGACCGTGGACTTACGGCCGTTCAGACATTTCCCCATCACCCCAGCCTGTTCTATTACACCTCCCATTATTTCAAACGCTATAACGAGCGCTTGAAGCTGGGGATAAACGACCCGAAGAAGTTGCTCCACGTCTTTATGCACAACCACCTCGCCTATACGTTTCAGTATCTCGAAGAAATTTCGCCCGGAGTGTGGAAATTCTTTGCCTACACCAAGAACGGGGTTGCGCTGGGTACGTACATCAAATCGGACAACTATTACAAAATGAACACGTTCATTACGCACGATATGCTGAAGGGCGATCAACTTGAGATGGAGACGTTCAAAAAGGCCGAATTGGACAAATATCTAGCGACCTATCATAAGCTCGATTAGTGCCCCAGCTCAATGCTTGAATTCCTATACGTTCGTCAGTAAACCACCACGCTATCTAAATACGCGGAAGCACTGGTTAGTTGAATAAGCCCGAGCCCTTGCATGTAATAAGAGCTTGAGCCCGTTCCGCCTGTGTAGGAGACTACTTCTAGTAGATTGGAGTAAGAGCAGCCATTTTGAGAACTTAAACTAGCAGAAACACTTTCAATCACGATTGAATCTGTTCCAGCCGTTGTCCATTGCATTCCGACTGTTGGATTTGCTGGCAAATAAATCTCTTCGGCACTTAGTGTATTGTTCCACTTGAAGGTCTGCCCACTTTCTTCTCTGTAGTAATCGTGAACGGTTCCGAAAGCACCTGTGGTAATCATGTGGGCATAGAACTCTCCATTGCCCAATTGTGTTTCTTCAGTTATTTCTAGTTGAAACCACTGACTAGAAGGCATTCTATAAATCCAGTAACTGTTCACCGATAATGGAAAGTAAGAGCTGCCTCCCGTTCCAGTACAGATGAAATCTGGATCAAGGATGGTACTATCCGTTATGCACGCATTACACGGTCCGCCACAGTCAATACCTGTTTCTCCTTGGTTTTGGATACCATCAAAACAAGAGCCGTTGGTAGTATCGCACGGCACGCAAGGGCCACCGCAATCTTCTTGCTCTTCGGTCTGATTTTTCTTGCCATCATAACAGGTTTCTTCGCATGAAGAAAGCCCCGAAATCAGGAAGATGGCAACCACCATCAGGCTCACTAAATCAATAATTCTATGCGGCCTAGCGGTTTTTTCTTTTCTCATCACATAAACAGGACGTTTCCTATCGTGTATAGGTTTGCCACCGGATTTACACACATCGTTGCAATTTGCGCATCGTTGTTTATCACCTTTTCTTGATCCGCGCCAAGCACAAAATCAGAGACACTAATTTCACCTTCGTCATTAAGGATTACAATCAAGTCTGCATTAACCTGAGACGCGTATTTGATGCAATTCTTGGCAAGTCCACCGCTTTTTCCAGAATGTTCTATGGAGTATTTCACACCATTCTTCTTGAACATGTTTTCAGCCCAAGCAATGTTTGCATTTCGTGCGTTAACTAGGAATTCATCGCTTTCGTAACTGGCAAAGAGTTTAACTTCAGAGTCAAAATGCTTGGCCATTGAAATGGAATGAATAACCTTTTGCTTCGTTTCGCGGCTAGCATCAATTGGAAAAACTATTGTCTTGTAACCGTGTTTTGCAAGATCTTTCTTCTGAACAATAATTACTGGAACGGGAGAAGACGTAATAACCTTTACCGCCCAAGCACCCGTAATGTGCTGCATTCCAACAACACCATGCGTTCCCATCACTAAAAGACGAGCCCCAATCTCTTCAGCTACTTCGCCAATGGTTGTGAAAATAGAACCTTCTCGTAGATGTGAAGCGGCTTTTACACCATATTTAGATTTGATGGCGGCTACCTGAGCATCCATTTTGGCGTTCAAATCATCTAGAGATTCACCTGCTTTTTTGAGCTTCGTTTTTGTGTCGCTATTCACGATATGTAACAGTCGAATTTCATCTCCAGAAACAGCAGCAACCGTTGCCGCGTGATTGATTGCGGTGTCTGCTGCTTTAGAAAAGTCGGTTGGTACAAGAATGATTGGTTTTTTCTCAGCCATGTTGGGTAAGTTGTTTTCGGGGTGCTAAAATAGATTATTTGAGTTCGCGGAAGGATAAACTAGCTATCATAACTGTTTACAACCTGCCTGATTTTATCAAGATGCTTTTGTTTCTCTGGTTGCCGGATGGTTTTTCCGTATGCGGTGTGGTATACGTGTTGCGAGAGAAAGCTCAACTGAATTCTATTCCAAGCCTTAATCTCTGCAAGAATTCCCAAATGCTCTAATTCCTTGAAAAGATTGGAGCCAATAGGCTCAAAATCATCTCTGCCGAGGTAATCAAGATCGGCATCGCAAAGAATTTCTTCCAAATGATTTTTAGGTGATTGCGGAACTTTCGTTGCCATAATCATCTCGCAAATATTTTCGATTTCTTGCTCCTTAAATCCAAAATCAGGCAAATTTTCTCGTGCAATTTCGCAGCCTTTAATCTCATGATTTTGGTGGCCTTCCAGAAAACCACAATCGTGGTAAGCCGCGGCAACCAGCAATAGGTTTTGCTGGAGTTCAGATATGTTTTCTGATTTACCGATGCGCTCCACGGCTTCAAGCACATCCAGCGTGTGATGATGCCCATGATAGTAGAGGTGCGCTGGAAGATTTGCCTCCAACTGTTTCAATATCCGCTCTATGGCGCCTGCGTAATCCATCACCTGTTTCTAGCTAGCAAATAAGCATTTTTTGATGGAAATTCCGAAATTCACGACAATCATACTCAAAATTAAAAAGGACTGACGCCAATTCCAACTGAGATTGGAGTGGCTTCTGTACCTCTTCCATTCTGAAAAAGAGGAGTCAACGAGTAGAAGAAATTCAGGTAAAAATTGGCATAGCCAACTCTGGCCGTTACGCCATATCTGAATTTGGTGAGATTGGGAATATCGTAGGTTTTTATCTTATCTCTGAAGTTGATTCCCTCATAAAAAAGGTCTTCATCTGTTTTCGTTTTGGTATGACTTTGCACCAACCACCCCAATTTAAAACCGACCGAAGCAGCAATTCGCTTTCCATTTTTGTGCGGCTTTGATCGGAACCGAAGTTCAAAAGGAAGATCAATAAAGTTGGTTGAAATTTTATTGACGTTTATCTTCTTTCCATCAAAAAATTCCGTGTCCAGTTTGGTGTATGATGAGCCTGATGTGAGTGGGTATTCAATCGGAAAACCTTCCATGTGAATGTTGTGTGAGTTGAACCCAACACCACCCGCAACGCTGAACAGACTTTTCGCAATTACGTAATCGTAAACTACTGCCACATCTACACCTCTTGATGAAAACCATTTAGAGCTGATGGTTGATGGCGTTCCAATCCAACCATCAAAATTGAGGTTGATGAGAATCATTTCCTTACGAGGTGGTTTGCGCTTTTTCTTGGGTTTTGTGTCGGCCACGGTTTCGGTAGAAACCTCTTGCGCTAGGCAAAACCCAGACATCAGCACCAAAAGAAAAACCGTATAAAACGTTCGCATCAGATGAAAATGAAGCGGCAAATATAGATGATGGGAAATGCTTTACTCATCCGTGTTCGGATTCCATTCCAACTCCATATTCCAGTTGGCGCGTACTTCAGAGTCTTTCTGAATAATCTTGATAGGTTCGGGCTGACGTTTTTGAGAATAGAGTCCACTGTCCCACATTCCATTTGCGTTTAGATCCCTTATCACCTGAACATGATATTTTCCAGGATCCAACCGACCGAAAAGGACAATTCCTTTATCTGTAATTGATTTTCGTTCTAGAGCCACGTTAGCCGAATTCAAAAGTTCCACTAAAACTTGTGTTTGTGGGGCTTCGGTAATCTTCAAACTCAGCTCGCCAAAGGCTTCCTTATCAATTCCTACAAAAGATGTTTCTAGTGTATCATTCCATAGTTGATAAAGGTCGGTAAAAGCGCTATCCAACACCAATAGCCGATAGTTCTTGCCCTTTTTCCAAGCGTAGCTGATGTCGAATTTGCGAAGTGCTGGATCGGTAGAATTGATGTCGTACTTCACTCGAACAGAATCTTCATAGAGTTTGATTCTCGACAAATCCATCCCGATTATGGGGTGATTCATAACCAGCGAAAGCGCAGATTGTGGCTTCGGAGAACGACCTTTTGGTGGATTGAATCTCCCATTTAAGACGAACTTTTCCTTGCTTTTTTTCATTCCTCTCTTTCCACCCGAACCAGTCGAGATTTCTAGTTCATCCGCGCGCTCTTTCATGGTCAATTCAACTGTGTCTTTTTCTGCTTTTCCAACATCGAGAAGCAGCCGTAACGTATCCGGAACTTCATCTGTGGTCCAAATGGTGATGGTATCTCCAGTGCTGCTGTAATCCTTCAGCATCCATTCCTTTTTGTAATACCCGCTTTTCATCTGAATGTTGAGTTTGTCTACCGGTCGATTATAGACAAACACCAACTTTCCGTAATGCTCGCAGTAGCTTTTCTTCAAAAATTGAGTTGTGTCGGTTTCAACAAACATGCTGATTTGGTAATTTGAAATTGGAGCACTGCTCATTCGTTTGAGGAGGCTCTCTGTTTCAAGCGTATCAACAGCGGCTGAGTCGGAAGCGGTTGTATCAGCAACAACCGCCACCGCTGGTGTATAAGGCAAGATGAGCGAATCGAGAAAACCGATTTTCTCTTCACGCACATCAAATCTGTAATTGGCGTTTTCATCCTTCAAGGCAAAAATCTTGTACGGCTGATTTCCTATGTATTTGATGAGGAAAGAACCGTCTTCCAACGAACGTGTGAAATAGTCGGGAATCGTATCAATTGGCAACGAATCGTTGTCGATTTTGTATAGCATCACCAGCGCGTCTTTTTCTGCTTCTCCCGTAACGGCATCAATCAATTTCCCTTTCACTTGCATGCTGTCCAAATGCGCACCTGTGCTGAAAACATAGGTGTAATTGGCAAGAATGTTTCCTTCGTTGTTATCGCGAATGGCCTCGCCAAAATTGATAGTGTAAGTTGTATTTGGAGAAAGTTCCTGCTCAAATTTTACGACCAACGATTTGTTTTTCAGCTGATAAGAAGGCGATTGCAGCATTGGTGGTGAAATAACCACTTGTTCAGCGGGCGATTGCAACTGAATGAACTCATCAAACGAAATGACAATTTGATTAGAGTTGAAATCTGTAGATAAATTAGCTGGTGTTTCTGAAAGTATTTTCGGAGGTGTTTCGTCTTTTGGCCCGCCAGTTGGAGCCACCTGTTGCGCGCAACCGAAAAGCAAAAGAATAGAAATCGGAAGTAGCAGCTTTCTCATCCGAAGCAAGGCGTTAGTAGGGCTGCAATTTTCTCCAATCCGTCTTTATCATCCGTATCAAAATCGTTCAAAACGTGACTGTCAACATCCAAAACAGCAATCACTTTTTCATTTGAAACTAATGGAATCACAATTTCGGAACGCGAGGCAGAACTGCACGCAATGTGTCCTGGAAACTCATCCACATTTGGAACAATTATGGTCTGTTTTTCTTTCCAAGAAGTGCCGCAAACGCCTTTGCCAAAAGCGATGCGTGTACATGCAATATCGCCTTGAAACGGCCCAAGAACCAATTCATTTCCATCCACCAAGTAGAACCCAACCCAGAAAAACCCAAAGGTTTGACGCAAAGCAGCAGCCACATTTGCCAAGTTTGCAATCAAAGACGTCTCTCCATTAATCAACGCATCAAGCTGCGGAATAAGCAGCTCGTACTTATCCTTTTTTGGAATGTTGGCTACTATGTTGAGTTCGTCTGCCATCAGTTTCTACAGAAATCAGCAAGCAACTCGAAGCATTTTTCTGGTGCTTCCAAATGCCCCATGTGACCGATATTCGGAACGATCTCAAGCCGAATATCATTGCTCAGTGCTGCAATGTCTTTTACATCATTGGTAGAAATTACCGCGTCCAATTCTCCATGAATGATGAGCTTTCTGAAGTCACCTTCTTTCAGCGTCTTCGTTCCGTTTTTGCGCGCCATCATTCCTCGAATGTTGGCAATGATGCCTTGGTCGGAGAAGCCATTGGCGATATCAATTACCCGTTGAATCTCATCCTTCAAACCAGCCCGCGAATCTTCTGCGAATAACGATGGAATGGCAGCATTTACGTAAACACTTTTGTTGCGCTGCACGAGGCCAATAACACGCTCGCGGTCTTTCTTTTTTTCTTCCAAATCGGGATAGGTGGTTGAATGAAAAAGTGCCAAATTACTAATCAAATCTGGCTGCTTCTCAGCCAAGGTTAAAGCTACGTAACCACCCATCGAATGTCCAATTACGGTGCATTTCTCAACACATTCCGTAAAAAGAACGGTAGCAACTGCAGCCGCGTGTTCTTCCATAGAGTGTGTGTAACCTACGTTTCCAGATTCGCCCTGTCCGAGCAAATCGATGGTAATAACCTGAAATTCTGAACTCAGTCTTTCGGCATAGCCATCCCACATGCTGCGCTCCTCCAAAAAGCCATGAAGCAACACAACGGGTTGTCCAACACCAATGTGTGAATAAACCACCTCAACGCCTTTATATTCTATGGTCTTTCGCAAGCTAATTTTGTGAAGCGGTCAAAAGTACATACTAAGCTCAAGAACATCCCGTTCATAATACCAAGCAATCTCAGATGAAACGATTCATTTCTATAATTCTTGTTCTGCTTTCGATATTTCTTTTCTCAAATTCGAACGCTCAAGGCAAACTAGGCGTTTTTGTGGGTGGAGGAATGATGACCTACACGGGCGATTTGCAGGAGAATCCGTGGCCACACGCTAAAACCTTGTGCTGGACCGCCAACGCAGGATTGCATTGGCAGATAACACGTAGGTGGGGATTGCAACTCAATTATACCATTGGAAAGGTTCAGGGCAGCGACCAATTTGCCAAGGCGGCAGATAGAATTGCGCGGGATTTGCGGTTCAGTTCTTTGCTGCATGAGATTGGAATTAGAGGAACATTCGACATTCTTCCCAACGATTCTTGGAAAGTGTTGCCATATATAACTGCTGGCGTTGCCGCCCTCAATTTTGAACCAAAACGAGATGGCGTTGCGCTTCGCGGCATGCAAAACGAAGGCGTTTCGTATTCTAATTGGACGGTGAGCATTCCAACTGGTTTAGGTGTGAAATGGCAAATCAACTGCCGATGGGCGCTGAAAGGCGAATTCGTTTACCATTGGACCATCACCGATTATTTGGATGATGTAAGTGGTGATTACTTAACACCAACGGGAGACCCTGATATTGACTTTTATCGCGACCCAGGAAATGTGGCCTTGACGCGAGATTCGAGAGGAACCTCCAAATGGAAAGATGGTTTTTGGGATTTGAATGTGGGCGTTATATACTTCTTTCACGGCTGTGGAAGCTCTAAAAAAGGTGGTTTGATTGAAGATTGCGAGGAGCTTTACAAGGATGTGGACTTGAAAGAACTACAGGAGCAATACAAGTAATAAGAGCGTATATTGCACGGTGTTTCATAAACCGAGTTTATCATCAATTGTCTTTTTCGTTCTGGCTCTTTTGGTCAGCACGTTTTCGGTGCTTTGGTTTCCGCCAAACATCATTTCATGGGATGTTTTTGGTTACTACCTCTATTTGCCGGCCGCATTTATTTATCACGACCTCGGCCTAAAGGATATTGATACTATTAAGGGACTTTGGGAAACATACCAAAGCTCTGGAACCTTTTATCAGGCATTTGCTCTTCCCAATGGAAATTGGGTAATGAAGTACTCGGCAGGAATGGCGGTCCTTTATTTGCCTGCATTTATTATTGGTCATATTGGAGCACTCGTTTGTTCTTATCCAGCTGATGGATTTTCGCTTCCATACCAAATTGGAATGGTGACCGAAATGATAGCAGTTCTAGTGCTCGGACTGTACTTATTGCGCAAGGTGCTTCTTCATTTTTTCACCGAAACTGTCACGGCTGTCACCTTGGTTTGCGTGGTTCTAGGAACGAATTACTTCATCGGAAACATGTTGGTTGGAGGTGGAGTGCAAACCCACGGATACCTGTTTACCCTTTATGCCGCCATCCTGCTTCTCACAATTCGATGGCACCAAACGCAGTCTATTAAAAACACTGTTGGTTTAGCCGTAATGTGTGGACTTACCATTTTGAGCCGACCTTCTGAAATCGTTTGTTTGTTTATTCCACTGCTTTGGGGAATAACCTCTATTGATACGGTTAAGCAAAAAGCCAAATTGCTACTTACAAACTGGAAAAACCTTTTGCTTTTTGCTGTGATTTTAGCAGCAATTGGTTCCATTCAACTGCTTTACTGGAAATCTGTTACTGGCTCGTTTTACTATTACAGCTATGGGGGAAGCTCTGGAGAAGCCTTCAGTTTCGGCAATCCTCACGTGCTTGATGTGTTGTTTAGCTATAGGAAAGGATGGTTTGTTTATACACCAATGATGTTTTTGGCAAGCGTTGGTCTTTTCATCGCTTGGAAACGAAAAATGGCCGGAACCTTGGGGCTTCTGGCGTTTGTGATTCTTAACTTTTGGATTATTTCGAGCTGGCATTGTTGGTGGTATTCCGAATCGTATGGACAACGGTCTCTCATTCAGAGTTATCCAGTTATGGCTTTGGGGTTAGGATTCGTTTTATCAACGGATAAAAAATGGTTGCAGAGATTGATGTTCGGTCTGGCAGCGTTACTCATTACTTTGAGCGTTTTTCAGTCTTATCAGTTCAAATCAGGAGTAATAGACGCATCGCGGCAAACGAAGCAGTATTACTGGGCTTCATTTTGGGATACAGGCCCCGATCCAAATTTGGAACACCTTAAACTGGTAGACCGCGGTACGTGGGGACCACCCGTCATGAAAAATGAATCGGAGTACAATCTGATGGTTCCAAGCGCCTACGATTTTGAAGATGGAAATGGTGTCTCGAGGATGCTATCAGATTCCATGTTCTTCAAAACGGGAAAGTTTAGCGGTTATTTTGATGATGAATTTTCTGCCGAACACTTGGTCAAATTTTCTACCCTCACCGGAGGTCACTATGTTTGGATACGGGTTAGCGCATGGGTTTATCCAAAACTTTCGGTTTCAGAACATCCTTTTTCAATCGCCATAAGTGCTTATCACAATGGCTTTGGCTATAGTCACGAATCTCTTGACTCCGAGCGCTTAGAGGATATAAAAGAAGGTAAATGGAACCGAGTTGTTCTTGAGTATTTGAGCCCTGAAATGCGTGCGCCACAAGACGACATAAAGGCTTTTATTTGGAATAGAGGAGGTAATCAACTGTTTGTTGACGACTACAAAATGGAAGTATTCGTTCCGAAGTTTGACCCTGTTCGGGATTAACTCAACGCCTTTTCAATTGCGTTAGCTGTCCTTTCAATGTGTTCCTCATTCACAATTCCCATGTGTCCAACACGGAAATATTGGGTTTTTATCTCGGTTAGAAGACCGCCAGCAATCACAACGCCATTATCGCCAACGCGTTTCAAGAAATCGGGACCATTCACACCTTCGGGGAAATAAAACGTTGAAAGTGTATTGGCACGAACCGCTTCGTTTTCGGTGACAAATTTGAGGTTAAGTCCACTAAGGTTTTCTCTGAAAGAAGCCGCCAATTTCTGATGGCGGGCAAAACGATTCTCAAGTCCTTCTTTGAGAATCAATTCCAAACTCACTTCCAAGGCCTGAATGAGATTCACAGGAGGCGTTCCGAAATAGGAGATGCCACGCGCTTCGTGCGTTTGCATGATGGAAAGCCAATTTCCCCAATCAGAATAGTAGTTGGAAACAGGCGATTTGCGATTCTTCCATGCAGCCATTGCCTTTTGAGAAGCCACCATCAATGCCAATCCGGGAGGAACGCCAACTGCCTTTTGCGAAGCGGTTATTACCACATCTATCCCCCATTCATCTTGCTTAATTTCTTCACCAGCCACCGAACAAACGCCATCCAAAATGCTGAGCACATTATATTTCAATGCCAATTCGGCCATGGGTTTTGGTTCAACCAGAACACCTGTTGAAGTATCAACGTGCGTGAATGTCATGAGCTTGAACCCACCTTTGGCAAGCTCGTTTTCTACCTTTTCAAGCGGAACAACATTGCCGATTTCGGCTTTCAGCAGTGTTACGTTAGCGCCATATCGTTTCAATAATTCAGCATAACGTTCTCCAAAATATCCTGAAGATACCACGAGTACATTATCGCCAGCTTCTACCAAATTGGCACCTGCCATGTCCATGGCCAATGTGCCCGAACCAGCAACGATGAACGGCTGACCTGTTGAGCTTTGCCACACTTCACGCATCATTTCCAAGCAACGCCCGAACGATTCTATGAATGCGGGTGCCAAAAGACTTATGGTTGGCTGACCCATTTTTTCCATTACCTCAGGCGCAAATTCAATTGGCCCGGGAATCATCAATAGTTTTCTTGTCATTTAATCTATTCTCATTGTGTCTTCGCTCCTTTGCGATAGACTAAGAATTCATCAATTCCTCAATTTCCTCCACTTCTTTCGGAATATTCTTCATTAAGTTAGTATTCCCGTTTTTTGTCACGAGGATATCATCTTCAATCCGAACACCGATTCCTTCTTCAAGAATATAGATTCCAGGTTCGCAGGTGAATACGTTTCCTTCTTCCATCGGAAGGTCCCAATTGCCCACATCATGCGTGTCTAGCCCAAGGAAATGGCTGGTTCCGTGCATGAAATACTTTTTGTAAGCAGGCCATTTCGGATTCTGATTCTGTATGTCGGCCTTATCGATTAGCTTCAATCCAAGTAGTTCATCTTGCATCAACAAGCCCACTTCTTTATGGTATTCTTTAAGAATTGTTCCTGGACGAAGCATTTCAATGGCCGCTTTTTGTACGTTCAGCACCGCATTGTAAACGTCTTTCTGCCGTTTGCTGAATCTGCCGTTCACAGGAATGGTTCTCGATAGGTCGGCATCGTAATTCGCGTATTCAGCACCAATATCCAACAGCAGAATATCTCCCTTCTGGCACTGCTGATTGTTCTGAATGTAGTGCAATACGCAAGAGCTTTTTCCAGAGGCAATAATCGGTTCATACGCAAATCCTTGTGCCCGATTACGCACAAATTCATGGATCAATTCTGCTTCCAGTTCATATTCCCAAACACCCGGTTTTACAGCTTTCAGCAGTCTTCGAAAACCTTTCTCGGTGATGTCGCAAGCCTCTTGCATCAACAGAACCTCAAACTTGGACTTGACCGCACGGATTCGTTCCATGACAGGCGCACATCTTCGGAATTTGTGCAGCGGATATTTATCCATACACCATTTTACAAAACGCGCATCGCGGCTTTCTACTTCAATAGTGGCGCGGCCGTGTTCGTTTGAGTTGAGATAGATGTGAGAAGCCTCGTTCACGATAGAATTGAAAACACGATTGAAATCTTTTAGCCAGTAAATGGTCTGTACACCTGAAACCTGCTGTGCCTGATCAACAGTGAGTTTTGCCCCTTCCCAAATGGCGATGGTTTCGTTGGTCTCTTTTAGAAAAAGCACTTCTCGATGGTTTTCGTCTCTCGCATCTGGCGCAAGCACGAGAATGGATTCCTCCTGATCAACCCCCGTGAGGTAGAACAGGTCGCTGTTTTGCTTGAATTTCATGTGGCCATCTGCATTGGTTGGCATCACATCATTGCTATTGAAAACAGCCACACTCTGTGGCACGATTCCATCAATGAACCGCTTTCTGTTCTGCATAAAAAGCTCGGAGTCTATTCTATCGTATCTCATAACGCCAAAAGTAGTGATTGCCTCAACCGATGAAAAGTGTAGTGGCATTCAGAAAACTGAGAAGTAAGATTTGCGTCAATCGTTGTTGTGTGACAATCGTCATGGTTAAACAGATGACCTGTACGCTATCTTTGCGCCCAATGAACCCGCTTAAACAAATTGGATCCGTTCTACTCTTGATAATTTATTCATTAGGAATGGTACATGGAGCTATTCCGCATTCTCATTCTGGTGAAATGTCGGATGCTTTGGTCATTGAGCATGGGGTGGAACATGGTTTTTATCATCACAATGCAAACGAAACAGGAAATCATACCCATGTGGCTCACAATGGCCATTTGGATAATGGTTTTATGGATATGCTGATTTGCATTTTGAGCGAAGCCGATTATACCGACATAGCTGACCTTTTCATCAGCGGTAGTTCATCTAACGAAATTCCGTTGGAGGCGTCCAAACTACAGTTGGCTGCGGTTCTGGTTTCATTTATTTCCATCGATATTGAAGAAACGGCTCCAAAAACAGCAGTCCGTCCTTCGGAAGTTGATCTTTCGTATCAGTCTTCGCATATCAGCGCTGCCTCCAGACGAGGCCCTCCTGCAGTTTCCTGACAACAGCCGCCATTTTGCATGGTTGCGCCTTTGACCTTTCCGCATTCGGAAAGGACATTGTCTATTTCGTTCATCAGGAAACAATTCAAATATGCTCGACTGGATCATATCATATAGCCTTCGAAACAAACTCATTGTGCTGCTTTTTACTGCGGCCATCATCGGTGCAGGCACTTACTCACTTCTAAACCTTCCGATTGGTGCTGTGCCCGACATCACCAATAATCAGGTTCAGGTCATCACCACATCTCGCAATTTAGCTACGCAGGATGTGGAGAAATACCTCACCTATCCTGTTGAGTTGGAAATGGCCAACCTTCCGGGAGTAAAGGAAATCCGTTCGGTTTCCAAATTCGGGCTTTCTGTGGTAACCGTAGTTTTCACGGATGAGGTTGGAACCTATCTTCCAAGGCAGCTCATAGCGGAGAAAATTAAAAGTGCTGAAGAGCGCATTCCTACAGGTTTCGGTAAGCCATTCATGGGTCCTGTTACCACGGGTTTAGGTGAGATTTACCAATACATTATTGATGTCAAACCTGGATATGAAAACCGATACTCGACCACCGAACTGCGCACCATTCAAGATTGGGTGGTAAAGCGCCAGTTGTCTGGAATTCCGGGCGTGGTAGAAGTGAATACCTGGGGCGGATTTCTCAAGCAGTACGAATTAGCGGTTGACCCAGTTCGCATCCGCAGTTTGAATATTTCGCTGGCGCAGATTTATGAGGCAGTGAACGACAACAATGCTGTAGCGGGTGGAGGTTACATTGAAAAAGAGAACGAGAGTTATTTCATCCGTGGAGAAGGGCAGGTAAAAAGCCTCGAAGACATTGAGCAGATTGTAATAACCAATCGCAATGGAACGCCCATTCGGGTAAAAGACGTTGCCAAGGTTGGTTTCGGACACGCCAATCGCTTTGGTGCCATTACAGGAAACGGTCAGGGCGAAAAGGTTCTCGGTCAGGTAATGATGCTGAAGGGAGCCGATTCCAAGAAAGTGATTGATGCCGTAAAACAACGGGTACAGGAGATGCAAACATCGCTGCCAGAAGGCGTTGTAATCAACGCGTTTCTCGAACGAAGCGAGCTAATCGGGAAAACAACCTTTACCATTGCCGAAAACCTTATTCTTGGTTGTTTGATCGTGATTTTCGTGGTGGTGCTGCTCCTCGGAAACATCCGCTCGGGCTTGGTGGTGGCATCCGTTATACCACTTACACTGCTCTTTGCGCTTACGCTGATGTACATTTTTGGAGTAGATGCTAACCTGATGAGTTTGGGAGCCATCGACTTCGGAATCATCATCGATGGTGCGGTGATCATCGTGGAATACATCGCCTATCGCATTACCGCACAGCGGAAAGAAATACTGACCCTCAGCGGAAGCGAGCGCCAAAGTTTTATTGACCGAATTACGCACGATGGAGCTTCTAAAATGATGCGTTCAGCTGTATTCGGTCAGCTCATTATCATCATCGTTTTCATTCCCATTCTGTCACTCACCAACGTGGAAGGCAAGATGTTTAAACCGATGGCGATGGTGTTCTGCTTTGCGCTTATCGGAGCGATGATCTTGTGCTTTACTTACGTCCCGGTGGTTTCTGCGCTGTTTCTCAAACCGACCGATTCGAATAAGAAAACAGTTTCATCCAGATTGATGCACTTTTTGGAAGACCGCTACGCACCAACCATTACCTGGGCGTTGCGCCACAAAGCCGCAGTTTTGAGCGGTGCAGCAGCGCTTTTAGTGGGAGTAGGCTTACTCTTCACGCAAATGGGAGGTGAGTTTGTGCCAACCTTGGATGAAGGCGATTTCGTGATTCAACCGGTGCTTAAAACGGGAACATCGTTGGGTAAAACCATCGAAACCACCACGCGAATTGAACAAATTTTGCAACGGTTTCCAGAAGTGGATCAGGTGGTAACGCGTATTGGTGCGGCCGAAGTTCCAACCGACCCAATGTCGATGGAAGAAAGTGATGTCATCATCAAACTGAAACCAAAAGGAGAATGGACAACGGCAGAAAGTAAGGACGAATTGGCCGATAGTTTCAAAGTGGCACTTTCTATTATTCCTGGAGTTGATTATGAGTTCACGCAGCCGATTGAAATGCGGTTCAACGAGCTGATTACGGGTGTTCGAGCCGACCTCGCCATCAAGGTATTCGGTGAAGACCTCGATGTGCTTTATCGTAAGGCTATAGAAGTAGAAAAAGCCATTTCCAACGTGGAAGGAGCGGCAGATATCACGGTAGAAAAAGTGGCTGGTTTGCCACAAATGACGGTGACGTACGACCGCGCAAAAATTGCCAAATACGGACTTTCCATCGCGGAGCTGAACCAACTTGTTCAGGTTGGTTTTGCTGGGATGCCTGCCGGAACCGTTTTCGAAGGTGAAAAGCAATTCGACCTTGTAGTTCGATATGACAAGGAATACCGAAATAGCATCGATAACCTAAGAACCGCTTCTGTTCAATTACCGAACGGAATCAGCCTACCACTTTCAGAATTTGCGGATGTGCAATTCTCCAAAGGACCAGCAAAAATCTCGCGAGATGACACCAAACGCAGAATTGTGGTAGGTGTAAACGTGCGCGGCCGCGATCTGGAGTCGGTGGTGAGCGATGTGCAGAAAATCATCTCGGAGAAGGTTAATCTCCCTGTTGGTTACACCGTAGAATATGGCGGGCAGTTTGAGAACCTGCGTACCGCGAAAGAGCGTTTGATGTATGCCGTTCCCGTGGCACTGTTGCTCATTTTCATCTTGCTTTATTTTGCCTTTGGATCAGTGAAGGAAGCTTTGATGATTTACAGCGCCATTCCGCTCTCTGCCGTTGGTGGCGTGCTGTTTCTTTACATGCGAGGCATGCCGTTCAGTATTTCGGCTGGAGTCGGTTTTATTGCGCTGTTCGGTATTGCGGTGCTGAACGGAATCGTGCTCATCGAACATTTTAAGGAATTGAAGCACAAAGGAATGGAGAGTGTTCAAGAACGTGTAATTGTTGGAACGCGAGAACGGTTGCGACCCGTGCTTCTCACAGCATCTGCCGCAGCACTCGGTTTTCTTCCAATGGCCATTTCCACTTCTGCTGGAGCGGAGGTTCAGCGACCACTTGCAACGGTAGTTGTGGGCGGATTAATCTCAGCCACCATCCTCACCCTCATTGTGCTGCCCGTGCTCTACGCGCTTTTCGAAACATCAGCAGGAAAAAAGAAAGGAAAACTTCCCAAAGCAGCGCTTGCAATTGCCATGCTTTGCTTTATGGTTCCTGCAAGCTCTATGGCGCAGGAACAGACGCTATCGCTTGATGGTGCTATTCAACTCGCGTTGCAAAATAACAATCGGCTGAAGGCTTCCAAGTTGGAAATTGAACGCAATCGAGATTTAATCGGGGCTTCCATAGACATTGAAAAAACACAGGTCTATTTTGGTTTTGATGAGAACAACATAGCGGCAAATAATGCTCCGCTACATGTTTGGGGACTAAGCCAATCACTCAAATTCCCAACGGTATATCATGCGCAGAAACAGGTGCAGCAAGGACAGGTTTCGTTGGCCGAGCAACACTATCGATTGGATGAACACGTGTTGAAGCGAGAAGTAAGCCGTGCTTATGTGGAGTTGAGCAGCGCCCTACAATTGCTGAAGGAATTGACGAGTTTGGTCAGTCTTTACGAACAATTTTCTAGGGGATCACAACTCAAATTCGACCTTGGAGAAACGGATCAGTTGGAGCAACTGACCGCACAGGCCAAGTACCGCGAGGTGTATTTGAAATGGAGCCAGCAGAAGGAAAATGTGATTGCCGCGCAACTAAATCTTAACCGTTGGATTCAGTCCGATTCGTTGCCCGCCATTTCTGCAGAACGATTGGAACCGCTACAACCATTGCCGTTAGATACCATGCAGCATCCTGCGCTTAGGTATTTCGAGCAAATGCGAACACAATCTGACCAGCAACTCAAATTAGCGCGACAACAGCTGTTGCCAGATATTCAGTTCGATGTGTTTCAGGGAACAAATACGGCCACCAATGCGCTCATTTATTCGGGAGTGCAAGCAGGATTGGCCATTCCGCTATGGTTTGGTTCGCAGCGTTCGCAGATAAAAGCAGCCAAAACGCAGCAGCAGGCCATAGAATCAATTTCGGAAGACCAAAAAAGGCAGTTGGTTTCTCGCTATCAGATGTTGCTCACGGAACTTGAAAAGCAACGACAGGCGCTCGTTAATTACAACGAATTTGGAAAGCAATTGGCCGAGAAAATCCTAAGTGGTAGCGACCTGGCCTATCGCAATGGCGAGATTGATTTTTTACAATACACGCAGTTGTTGGAACAGACCATCAGCATTAAAACGCAACACTTGAACGATTTACGTCAATACAACCTAACCGTATTGGATATCAACTATTTAACTAATTGAAAATGAAAACGAAATACATCACATACATCCTGATAACAGCCATCCTTGCGGTGCTTTTTGAGGCTTGTTCTTCTAGCGCTCCAGAAAGCTCGTCTGAAGAAGAAACGCCAAAAGGTGAAAACGAGCTAATCAGCATCACAAAAGAACAATTCTCATCATCAGGGTATCAATTGGGAACGCTTACCAAACAGGTGTTTGAAACCACGATTACAGCCAATGGTTCGGTGGATGTTCCGCCTAAATTTCAAGCTTCAGTAAGTGCTTATTTTGGTGGTTATGTGAAGCAAATTGACTTGCTCGTAGGCGAGAAAGTGCAAAAAGGACAGGTTCTTTTTACACTCGAAAATCCAGAGTTCTTAGAAGTGCAGAAAGACTTTCTGGAAACAGCTGGTGAGTTGAATTACTTGAAAGAAGATCTGGCTCGACAAGG
Organism: Flavobacteriales bacterium; assembly: GCA_021741075.1. Classification (GTDB taxonomy): domain Bacteria; phylum Bacteroidota; class Bacteroidia; order UBA10329; family UBA10329; genus UBA10329. The sequence continues at coordinate 60,934 of JAIOYO010000020.1, forward strand.
AAGTCTTGCCGAATCAAACGTGTCTTCACAGAAAAAGCTGACCAAAGCGCAGTCCGATTTTCAAATGACGAATGCCAAACATGCTGCGCTGAAGAAGAAGTTGGAGATGATGCATATTGATGTGAAGATGTTGAGCGCGGAGAACCTTCAGTCATCTATCGCTATCCTAGCTCCTATTGGTGGATTTATCACCGAGATAAACGCTACTCCGGGTACATTTCTTTCACCTTCAGATATAGCCATGAAAATCATCAATACGGAACATCTTCACCTTGAATTGAAAGTGTTTGAGCAGGATGCGGCTAAGGTTGCCGAAGGACAGTTAATTCACTTCCGAGAGCAGAACGATAAAGCATATCGCGAAGCGAAAGTTCATTTGGTCAATAAGACTTTGGACACAGAGTCTCGCACATTGAATGTGCATGGACACATTGATCGAGCATCCTCCAAAGGGCTTTCGGTAGGTTCCTACATTGAAGCACAGATTGTGACCGGTTCAGACTCCCTTTTGGCTTTGCCGACAGCTGCCGTTGTCGAATTGGAAGGCCGCTATTTCGTGTTGAAAGCATTAGACAATCAAACGGAATTTGAACGACTGGAAGTAAAGTTGGTACAAGCACAAAGCGATTTTACAGCGATTGAAATGCCAAGTGGCATTTCCGCTTCTTCACAATTTCTAACGGTTGGAACATACGATTTGATAATTGATTGAACTTATACTGCAGAATTATTGTTTGGCTTCCATGCATCAAGTCATAGACATGCTATTAAGAATCCTTCTAAATAAAATAGAAGACATACCTATAATTGATGAGATATTACATTTGCCGCTATAATGCAAAGCCCGTTCGGGTTTTTACCAAAATCAGACATCAATGTCCAGTTCGATAGCTAAAAAGATAGCGATGGCCCTGTCAGGGTTCTTCTTGCTGTTCTTCCTTCTGCAGCATCTTACCATCAACTTCATTTCGGTGATTAGTGTGGATGCTTTTAATGCAGCATCTCACTTCATGGGAACCAATCCAATCGTACAAATTGCACTGCAGCCTGTGCTTGCATTTGGTGTCATTTTTCACTTGATGATGGGAATGCGGTTGGAATTGCAGAATCGCGCTTCTCGGCCAATCAAGTATGCCATGAACAAGCCAGGAGAGAATTCGACTTGGATGAGTCGCAACATGATTATCACAGGAATAATGATTTTCCTTTTCCTTGGAATGCACTTTTACGATTTCTGGATTCCAGAATTGAATGTGAAATACGTTCAGGGCGACATGTCAGGACTTCTTCCAAATGGGGAGTTCCGTTATTGGGAAGAACTTCATCACAAGTTCCACGACCCGATCAGAACTGGTATTTATGTTCTGTCTTTCGTGTTCTTGGCCTTGCACCTGATGCACGGTTTCCAATCGGCTTTTCAGTCAGTTGGTTTCAACCACAAGAAATACACACCTGTCATCAAAAAGCTTTCAACTATTTACGCCATTGTGGTGCCGCTCGGATTTATCATCGTTGCGGTTTATCACACTTTGACGCAATCATA
>JAIOYO010000070.1 GCA_021741075.1 Flavobacteriales bacterium
GTTGTGCGTTAAGTGTTCCCAATTTACTTGATGAGGTGGCATTATTGTTTCCATCTAGTCGCCAATCGTCTGTGGCTGTGCCTCCGTTTGTCCACGTTAGTTGGCCGCCTGTTGTGTAGGTAAGCACATCGCCATTTACTCCTAAGGCTGTTGGCAAAGTATAGTTCTGATCACTCATGCTTGCGGGTGTATTGAAAGAAATGGTGTCGCCAGCTGAGTTATTAAATATCAAACTCCCATTCGCACTTCCTGTAAGCCCTAGTCTTACCTCATCTCTTACATGTAGCAAGGAGGCTGGGGCGGTGATATTGCCAATACCTACGTTGCCGAAAGAACCAGTTGTGCCGCCAGAATTACCAATGAACATTGTGGACACATTGGAGTTTACCCCAATCATAATTGAATTGGATATATCATTTTCAAGTATTCCAACATCATATCCGGAACCAAAAATAAAATTGTTTGATGTTGTTGCAGTGGTTCTCACACTATTCCCAATTGCCATCCCGCGTTCGCCAAGTGCTATAGCCCTTTGACCAAAAGCACTAGACAGATTTCCGTTTGCTTGAGCATCCCCAACTGCGATGGCATTATCACCTGCTGCTCTAGCAGCAGAACCAAATGCTCCAGAGCTAAACCCACTAACTGATGCGCCTCTTCCCACAGCAACAGACAGGTCACCCGTAACTATAGCCTCAGATCCAATTGCAGCTGAACAATCACCCTGAGCGTCCGCAGAAGGTGTAGGACAGCCTGCATCTTCAAAATCAGAGACAACCTGCCCAAAAACAACATCCGTACACATCATCATTCCTGTTATTAATAGTGTGGACACTAAAATTCGGCAATTCATCTTTAAGTTTTTCATAGCAAAGGTGTGTTAGTTTAACATAGAGCCAATTTACCCCCCCCAATCTCATATTTGCAAGAAAAAGTTATCAACAACTTGCGCTTGCGTGATTTGCGTAGTTCGGAAGTTCAGCGCTTTAGCCACTGAGAGCCTCTTCCGTTCACATTCATTTTTCCATGCTATCTGCTACCTTCGGACTCAAATGGAGAAATTGGAAATCACCGAAATGGCCGGGATGGCCGCACAGTTTGTGAACAGCACAAACCGTCATGTTTTTCTAACTGGAAAAGCGGGCACAGGAAAGACCACTTTTCTCCGACAGCTTTCTTCGTCAACGCACAAGAAACACGTGATTTTGGCCCCAACTGGGATTGCTGCACTCAATGCCAACGGAACAACTATCCACTCTCAATTCCTTCTTCCGTTAGGCACTTTTTTACCTGACAGAAACCTGCCAGATGAACTGCCAGATGGTGCTAGTTTCTATACTCAGCGGAGTTTGGTAAGACGTCATCCGCTCAATGCAAAAAGACGCGATGTGCTTCGGAACATTGACCTGTTGATTATTGATGAAGTGAGTATGCTGCGAGCCGATTTGCTGGATGCCATTGACTCGCGCCTTCGGACCGTGAAACGCAACTATTCGCAGCCCTTTGGAGGCGTACAATTGCTGATGATTGGCGATTTATATCAACTTCCGCCCGTAGTAAAAGACCACGAATGGAGCAAAATGAGCCAGTATTATCGCAGCCCGCATTTTTTCGAATCGGTAGGTTTGAGGCAGGCGGGCTTCGTTTACATTGAGCTGGACAAGATCTTCCGCCAACAAGATGATAGGTTCATTTCCATTCTGAATAATCTTCGGAACAACATCGTTACGCAGGCGGATGCTGACGAACTGAATGCGCATTTCCATGAAGGCGGCTCCATTCCGAAAGATACCATCACCATAACCACTCACAACTACAAGGCAGACGAACTTAACCGCATTGAGCTGGATAAATTGGAAGCCGAAACGCATTACTTCGAGGCAGAAATTGCAGATGATTTTCCTGAGAACATTTACCCCGTACTAAGCAGTCTGGAACTGAAAGTTGGCGCACAGATCATGTTTGTGAAAAACGATACGGTGGATGGCGCCTACTTCAATGGAAAGTTGGCCAAGGTGAAATCTATCGATAAGAATAGCATTGAAGTTTTGATGGCCGGAACGGAAGAGCCTTACATTTTGAAGAAGGAAACGTGGGAGAACAAGAAGTATTCGGTTGATGAGACCACCAAGGATTTGGAAGAAGAAGTGGTGGGAAAATTCAGCCAATATCCAATCAAATTGGCTTGGGCCATCACCGTGCATAAATCGCAAGGGTTAACGTTTGAACGTGCCGTAATTGATGTTGGGCGAGCATTTGCACCCGGACAAGTTTATGTGGCACTATCTCGCCTTACATCATTAAACGGACTGATTCTGAGAACAAAGATTGATTCGAGCGTGGTTTCTACCGACAATCAGGTTATAGAATTTGGGAAAGTGAAAGATGCGCAAGAGCCTTTAAACACGATTCTTCAGCAGGAACAGGCCAATTACTTGTCAGCGTTAATGGAAGAAACCTTTCATCTTGGTGAGATTCAAAAGCTCATTTCTCAAATTGAGCAGAAACACGATTCAAGTGGCGAGTTTGAAGATGACGAGATGAAATCGGCTCTTTCCATTCTTTCAAATAACATCAATCGCGAAGCTGGAAACACCGACAAATTTAGACAGCAGATTCGCTATTGTTTACATCACCGCGAATACGAAAAGCTGCTGGATCGGATTGCCAAGGGAAGTGCCTATTATATCGACTTCGTCCAGAAAAACCTCTTCATTTTGGTGAAACATTTGGAAGAAGTGAAGCAGTTTTCACGAACAAAAACTTATCAAACTGCATTGGCTGAAATCGACCTTCTCTTCATGAAAAAGTGGGAGCAAATGGACATGGCAGAGCACATTGCACGCTGCATTATCGAAGGAAAGGAAGTAACGCCTCAGCCTAAAAAGGACGAAGCGCGGATTGCCAAAAGAAAATCGCTGGTTGGCGAGATTGTCTCGTTTGTAGAAGAACATCCCAAAAACACGAAAACTAAGTCGGGAAAAACGCGCAAGAAGAAGGCAACAGGAACGAAAAAAGCAGAGAAAGGATCAACGTTTAAAGTCACTTACGAACTAGCAAAAGACGGCCTGAGCATTGCCGAAATTGCAGAGAATCGCGGGCTGGCCAACACGACCATCGAAGGTCACATCGCCAAGGGAATTGAAGCGGGCGAACTGACCATCGACAAGTATCTGGAGACAGACGACCGCGAAACCATTGAGCAGATCTTAAAAGATAACAAGGGAGCCAATTCGGGCGAGATTTACGCGAAACTCAACGGACAATACAGCTATAGTCAGATAAGGATGGTGCAGGCGCATTTGGCTAAGAAGTAGAGACGCCATGCATGGCGCGTCTCTACGCCCAAACCTTCGTGCCCTCGGTACAATTAGCGCAGATGTCAATCTCGCTTCGGCTTTTGAACAACGATTTCCGGAAATCCTGATATTTCTCACCCTGCCAGATTTCCTTAAAGGTGTTCTGCTTGAGGTCGCCCAATTGGTGCGTGGCATCCTTATCGAAACAGCACGGCACTACGAGGCCATCCCAGGTGAGTACGCACGAATGCCAGAGTTTCCAGCAATGGTTCAGTAGCGGGTTTTTGAGCGATGTGTGACCGTCTTCTGTCTTCTTGTAGCGGCTGTATTTCTGATTATCAGGAATCAGATTGTTCGGGTCATTCTCGTAATCGTAAATCTGTGCGGTTTTGAAACGCACTTCATCCACACCAACCTCTTTGCCCAATTTCTTCACATCTTCCAACTGATGTTCGTTCGGTTTTACAACCAAGAATTGAAAAATGAGATGTGGCGTTTTTGAGTTCAATTCCTTCTTCCATTTCACCACATTCTTCGCGCCTTCAATCACCTTTTCCAAATTGCCACCAATACGGTAATTCTCATAGGTTTCCTGCGTGGTGCCATCAATGGAAATAATCATTCTGTCCAAGCCGCTTTCTACGGTTCGCTTAGCATTTTCGTCCTTCAGATAATGAGCGTTGGTGCTTGTGGCGGTGTAAATTCCTCGTTCCGAAGCATATTTCACCATGTCCAAGAAATCAGGATTCAAGTACGGTTCGCCTTGAAAGTAGAAGATGAGGTAAAGCAGATCGTCCTTCAATTGCTCCACCGTATTGCGGAAAAAGCCATTGTCTAACATCCCCGTTGGGCGCGTAAACTGCCTCAAACCGCTCGGACATTCTGGACAGCGAAGATTACAACTTGTGGTCGGCTCAAAAGAAATACTAATAGGAACGCCCCATTGGGTTGGCTTGCCTGTCCATTTGCTGTAATAGAAACTAAACAGCACTTGCAGTGCGTTCCATGCTCTACGAAGGGTGACCTTCCGCATAAAATTGAGCCCGTCTTTAAACTGCCCCCTAAGACCCCCAAAGGGGGATTTTGTCATCTCCATCATCATTGTAGCAAGGCGCAAAGGTCAGATTAATCTTCTAACTCTCTCATGCGCATTTTCCCCTCCTTTGGAGGGGTTAGGGGAGGCTGTGGGGCTAATACCAATACAAACTCGCCCTTAATCGGATTGTTCTCATAGTACTCAATCACCTCTGGAATAGTGCCACGAACCGTCTCCTCGTGAAGCTTGCTAATCTCGCGCGAAATGGAAACAATACGCTCTGGTCCAGCTGCCTCAAGCAACTGGGCAAGTGTTTTCAGAATGCGATGCGGACTTTCATACATCACGCAGGTTTCTTTACGTTCTACAATGTCTGCAATTCGTGTTTGGCGACCTTTTTTATGAGGAAGAAATCCTTCGTAGTAAAACTTCTCGCAAGGCAAACCGCTATTGACCAATGCAGGCACAAAAGCCGTTGCGCCAGGCAACGTAATGACATCATTTCCCTCTTTTATCGCTTCGCGAACGAGCAAAAAACCAGGGTCGGAGATGGCAGGCGTACCCGCATCGCTAATTAAGGCAATATTCTGTCCTGAGCTGAGTGCATCCACCCAACGTTTCACCACTTTGTGCTCGTTATTGAGGTGAAAGGCACTCATCTGCGTGCCAATCTCGAAATGCCTCATCAATTTGCCTGATGTGCGTGTATCCTCAGCCAGAATGTGATCCGCATCCTTCAAAACCTGAATGGCACGGAAGGTCATATCCTCCAAATTTCCGATGGGTGTAGGAACAATGAAAAGCTTTCCCATTAGAATGTGGCCACAAAATCGGTGAATAATCGGAACAGATCCTCAAACTCTGTGAGCGGCAAGGTTTCGGGCACATCATATACATCGTGGTAGGCTTGAATGCCGCCCATAGTGTACACATAAAAACACGGAACTCCCGCCTCCGAAAATGGATAATGGTCTGAGATGGCCGCCTTTCCACGCTTCTTCACATTGGGCAGATATCCTCGCTCCTCATTGATCTTAGAAAGCAGCTCGAACTTTTCGGTATGCACCGCTCCGTTTACTACCGTAATGCCTTCATCGCCCGTTCCGAGTATGTCTAAATTGATGAGGAATTCGATGTCCTTTAACGGAAACAATGGGCTTTGAACGTAATTCATGGAACCCACCAAACCAGCTTCTTCGCCTGCAAAAGCAATGAATGCGATGGAATATTTGGGTTGGTTTTCGGGCTTGGCATAATGCTTAGCTAAGTTTAAAAGCATGGTTACGCCACTTGCGTTATCATTCGCGCCACGAAAAATGACATCAGAGCCCATTTTTCCTAAATGATCGTAATGTGCTGTGAACACGATGAACTGGTCCGGTTTTTCGCTTCCTTCAATATAAGCCAGCACGTTTTGTGTTCGATGCTTCTTGTCAAATTCTGTCTTTACATCAACCTCTATTGATTTGGCGCCCGAAGTCCACTTCTCTCTTGAGACTACAAACTGTGCGATAGGAGCCTGTTGTTTTGATACCGACCATGTCAATTTCGTGTCTGAGAGGCGAATGATGCCTTTTGCCCCAACTTTTTTAAACCCATGCAGTAACGAAGCGCGAATCGATGGCGGAAGTGTGGCAATAAGGCTATCCTCAAGAACTACAAATCCTTTGTAGCTGGCTGTGCTGTCAACAATACGCCCAGAAGGCGCAATAGTGGGAAGCCGGTTGATGTAAGTTAATTCATACTTGCCCCGAACGGAAGGAGCATCTGACTCGATATGAAAATCCGATCCGACCTTCAGCGCTTTTCCATCAACGGAAAGCGCAACCACATCCGGAAACGAGTTGACAGGCATGGTAAAAGACTGATAATAATTGAAATCCCAAGCGTACAGGTCATTCGCCTTAAATTCCTCTTCGATGTAGAAGGCAGCCGCATTGTCGCCATCTTCTACGTAGCCACGACCAGCAAATTCATCGGAACACAATCTGTCCAACACTTCGCGAGCATAGTCCATATCCTGACAAACAGCTTGATGCGTGAAAAAGAACAGGATGATGGGAAATACGTGTTTCATTGAGAGCGCTAATTTACTGGATTTCGATTGTTGGGTGGCGGTTTAAGCCTCATCCAACTATGTTGGAGCAAGCATCTTAGTTTATGATTGGAAAGATTGAAACAAAAAAGCCTGCCATTTGCGGTGATTTACTAATGAGCATACTTCGGAATCAAAACTTAATCACATTCAGCAGTATTTATGTGTGCAAAGAGCACAAAAAAGGCCGCTAAATAGCGGCCTTTTCTATCTATACCAACACTGAAGCTTACGACCGAATCAATCTTACTTTTCTTGTAGTTATTCCGTTTTCTGTTCTAATCTGAACCAGGTAAACACCAGAAGTTAGCTCAGAAAGATTGAGAATCATTCTGTCCGAATTTTGGAACGGAACGGTTAATAGTTCCTGACCTATTGTATTTAGAACCGAGACCATTCCGTTTCCAGCCAGACCAGTGATGTTCAGCACATCCGTAGCTGGGTTTGGATAGAATGATACTTGGTCCTCATCAGTTGCCTTAGAGATTTCCGTTGCCATGTCGTTGGCAAACCTCATAACTACAGCATCGTTGTTCGCTCCGTTTGAGCCCTTTCCTGCAAGCACTATACTACCATTTGGTTGAACGAATATCCCGTAAGCCTCATCAAAATCTCCCATGGCGTCTGTTCTTACCATACCTTGATTTCCGAACGTGATATCCAACGACCCATTGTCTTCATAAGCAGCAAGAAAGAAATCCAGATCAGCGAAACTAGTGCCCACGTATCCTGTAACTAAAATCCGACCATCATTATCAAGTGCCATGTCATACGCCACTGTTCCGATTGTCAAATCAGAAAGAACAATTCCATTATTACCGAATGTGGTTACGAGGTCACCGTTTGCTTTATATCGAATAATAAAATGTTGATACAGATAGGTTGAACTTAAAGAATAACCACAAACTAAAATCTCTCCCTCAGAAATCACCATTCCATACGCCTCTTCGGAAAGGGTTTGGGAAACCGAGGTGACAACAAGCCCCGATGTTCCGAAATTGACATCTAGTTGTCCGTTCGGAAGAAACTTTGCAACCAACACATCGAAGTTCTGCTGGCCTTGTGGCGTTAGCGCTTGAGATATATGACCACTAGCCACAATTGTTCCATCTGTTCGAATCGAAACGCTTGAAAAATCATTGTCAATTTCTGACACTGGAAGGGCAGTCATTCCATTTGTCCCAAATGCGGAATCTACCGAGCCATCTTCATTGAGCCTATAAACCACAGGCATATTCTTGTTGAGGGCATCACCAGCCGAACCAGCAACAACAATCTTTCCGTCAGACTGGATATCCATTGCATAGGCGAATTCATCACGTGGGGCTAAGTTAATAAGGGTGACCCCGTTTGTGCCAAAGGTTGGATCTAACGTTCCATCACTGTTAAGTCTTAATACGAGAGCAAAGAATTCGTATTGCGCATTTGCTGCAGCACCTGCCACTAAAATCTTTCCTGACGAAAGAATCTCCACATCATACGCATACGATTCCTGATAATCTTCAATGGTAAGAAATCCAGTGGTGTTAAAGCTTGGATCAAACTCGCCAGTTGAAAGGATCCGCTGAACTAATAAACTGCCTCCAAATGCCCCAGTATTTACGACTGCTCCAACCGACACGATGCTATTGTCTGACGACTGAACGGCTACTGCTTGGAGGTTATCGTGAAATCCGTAATCATGAACGAAAATTCCATCGCTATCAAACGAAAGGTCGAGCGTTGGTGAATATTGTGCATTGACATGAGCACCTATGGCTGTGCATAACAGTAGCGAGTAAAAACCTTTTTTCATCATCGATAACTTATAGTTATTTTTTCATTGTTGTGTGATCGGAGTAACGGCTTTTAGGCAACTTCTTTATTAACTGTTTTACCTCTTTCTCAGTACTCCGAGGCATGAAAAAAAGGTGTGCTGCCCGTCATGCAGCACACCTTTCGTTTCCGCTTATTGTTTGATTAGCGGCATTGTAGAAATCTCTTTGTCGGAACGTACACGTAGCATGTACATTCCAGCTGTAAGCTTAGATAAATCCATACGAATCTGATCTCCGCTATTATTGATGCTGTAAACCACTTGACCGGTTACGCTCACAACTTCAAACTGAAGGTTCTCCCCTCCATTTTTCAGTTCAACCGTCAATACATCCTGAACCGGATTTGGATAGCACGAAACACCCATTAACTCCATTTCATTCACGCCATTTGGAACCGCATTGTAGCAAGTTGAAGTTGAAGAGCAGTTTCCATCAGTGATGATTACCGCATAGTTTCCTTCAACCGTGGCTGCGAAGCTTTGTCCGTCCGCATTCGGAATCGGTTCGTTATCGTTGTCGCAATCTACCCACTGGTATTCTAATCCTGCCGAATTTGCTGTAAGCATAGTCCCATCTTGAGTCACCGTATTATCAATTACGGTTTCATCTCCCTGAACTTCCCATACTGCTACCGTTGGATCTGGGTTGAATGGGTCGATGTTCGCACAATCAACTGTGAATGTTCCTGTCGCATCTTCGTGGCAATCGGTAGAAATTGTGTAATCGTACGTTCCGAAAGGAATTTCGAACATGAAGTTGTCGAAACCTCCGTAAGCCAAGTCGTAAGTGTTCGTTCCATCGGTCATGCTAATAGATGCTGCTGCTACCGGAAATGAGTTCATACTGCTTGTCTCTGCTACGTTCCAAAAAACAGTGGCCATGGTGAGTTCATCTCCCTGAACTTCCCATACTGCTACCGTTGGATCTGGGTTGAATGGGTCGATGTTCGAACAATCAACTGTGAATG
>JAIOYO010000074.1 GCA_021741075.1 Flavobacteriales bacterium
ACACAGAATGGTTGTTCTCAATACTATAGCTTGCAAACTTGTTTATCGCATTTTTGCAGTGGTGAACAGAACTGAACCTTATGTTCAAATCAGTCACTAAAAAAAAGTTGCACAGGTCTTAGAATACACAGATTTCCACAGAGAAAAAATCATCATCCGTGTAAGATCAGTGAGAATCTGTGTATCTGTGGCTCAAAAATGTGTTTTCAATAGGTCTGGAAGTAAGACCCGATTTCCCTGAGAAGCTGAAAACAAAAAAAGGGTCGGGGCGCAACAGGATAAGGCCCCAACCCTTAGCGCATAACGCACTGTGCGTTTTGCGTTTCTCATACCCGCTTAGCGTGCTACGTTTTGCGCTTCGCCACTGTAAGAACCCATTAAGAGATAACAATTGTAGTTACCATGCTAAACGTGCTATTTGAGCTGGGGTCAGAAGTGTTAACCCACTGCGCATATACGTACATTACCTTGCCAATATCTGCCAATGGCAACTGCCGCGTAAAAGCCGCCTTGGTGCTGAATGTTTGTTCAAAACCATCAGAAGAAGGAAGACCTAAACTAACGGCATCTGTAGAGCTCGAATTGGAAGGTTCAGAATTACCACCATTGCCACTAGGCACCACCACTGGTGTTACAGGCGGTGGCGGTGGTGGTGGCACAGCACCATACAACGACACAATGCGAAAGAACACATTAACCCCATTGCTAAGCGGATGCCGAGCCGTTCGCTTGTTCGACTCATCTACCTTAAAACCAAACTTTATTTCGCCACCACCAGCAGACTTCACCGAAACGATGGGTGCCGTGCTAATTTTTGGCCGTTTTGATGGCGGATTAATGCCACGTGGATTTAAGCCCATTGCCTTACGCTCATCAATTGGAATTAACATATTGTTTGTAAGAAAGCTCTGACAAAACTCTCGCAGAAAGGTATCGTAGCCTATGCGGTAAGTTTTGTACGCTAAAACTTGCTGCCGCGATCGGGTTTCCACGTTCGAAATGGCTGCATTTATAGGCAAGAAGTCGGTGCTTTTTACTCCCAATAAGGCAGAATTGGCGGCAGGAATATTCCATACTGCCCCAGAAGCTGTTACCCGCGCCACAAGAAAGACCTGAAAGTCGTTAAAATCTTTGGCGTTTTTTGGAATGTAATCTTTAGAAGTACTCATGATTTTTGTTCTTAAATTGTTGTTTTTTAATGTACTGTTTAGCGTGAGCATCTCCGCATCAGGCGGATGAGAGACCTATCAAGGTTTGTTCAATCCTCTTAGGCCTGCACGCCACTCTCTTAATGAGCTAGCTTAGCAAGGCCAGCAACCGTTACAGGCGGTGGGCGGCAACAGGCCTTTGACCCCCGCGCCATTGGCACGTTTTGGGGTGAACTGTTGCCATCTGAATCTAAAATCGTCTTTGGATGCTGCGTTTTCGCAATCTCCTCCTTGTGTGGGCTGTATTGCTGGATGCGCCACGCAAGTTCCTCCAACTGCAACTTATATTCCGCTGCGGTTGGTGTGGGTTCCACGTTGGACAATGGGTATTCTTCCTTGCTCGATAGGTGTTCCTTTTGACCCAAAACATATTCCGCGTTGGGGGCTAGTACTTGTGGCATGCACAAAAAGGATATCTCCCAGCAATCGAGGTCTTTCGCCACCAGCAGGAGGGACTTAGCTAGTCCCCTTGGTAATATATGTTGGCAATGGAAAGACATGTTTCTCAAAAGTTAGAGTCGCCCTTTTTAAACAGGGGACTGTAAAGTTGGAGAGGCTAAGTGCCTTGTTGTTCCCACATCAGCTTAACGGTAGTAGCTATCCGTTAAACGGTAGAAAATGGATGTTAAACGGTATGTTATTATTTTTTCAAGGCGTCATTAAAGCCTTTCAAACGCGCACGTGACACAATCAAATCGGGCAAAAGCTCCGCTTTTTCCTCAATTGTTGTTTTTACGCTGTAGCCCGTATGACTCTTGTAGAAATTTAGATTGAAGTGCCAACCTTCGCGAAGGTCGTAGAAGGTGTGGTCAAAGTAATCCTCCAGATTTTTGAGTTTTTTCGCAACACTTATCAATTCCACCTTTGCCGTGCTACCAGAACGGTACACGTAATAATGTTGGAGTCTTCCGTTAGAATAGAGTAGGATAAGGTCGTTTACCTTAAATCGGAGATTTGTGCCCTGGCTGTTAACGCAGATATGGCACTTTTTAGATGCTTCCATGGAGTTGGCCTGCTGGTATGTTTCATAATACTAAGGTAATTATTTTCCCACAACGCACGTCACTTTATTAGGCGCGGCATTGCGAAGGAGGAACACTACGAAGCGCGTCATTGCGAGAAATTCCTTTTCGGAATTTCGTGGCGACCGACTGAAGGGAACACAACGAGGAACGAGTTCATCTCCATCAAGCTAGTACCGTACTTAATTGCAACCACAACGCACGTCATTGCGAGCGAGGAACACCACGAAGCACGTCATTGCGAGAAATTCCTTTTCGGAATTTCGTGGCAATCTCCATCAATCTTGTACAGTGCTAAATTGCAACCACAACGCACGTCATTGCGAGCGAGGAACAGCCTGCCCTGAGTTTTTATCGAAGGGACTGTGGCAATCGCCCAACCACAACGCACGTCATTGCGAGAAATTCCTTTTCGGAATTTCGTGGCAATCTCCATCAAGCTAGTACCGTACTTAATTGCAACCACAACGCACGTCATTGCGAGCGAGGAACGCCACGAAGCACGTCATTGCGAAGGAGGAACAGCCTGCCCTGAGTTTTTATCGAAGGGACTGTGGCAATCTGCTGCAAGCTAGTACCGTACTCTTTTCTACCGTATGATGTCTGCCTCCATTATTGATTCTTCATTTTTAATTGCAACTATGCGATAACGGTGTTACTTTGGTGGCGGAATTAAATTGGAACCATGAAACCCCACATTCTAGATCCTAAGGAAGTACTGAATCCTGCTTTCCGAAAGGAAAAACCGCTACGTTCTGACATTGAGGATTTTAAGAAGGCACTAATCACGTTGATGAACAAGATCAACGACAACGAACGGGAAGAGAACGCTAAGAATCTGGTACGTGATTTTCTACTGGCCAGCCATTATAAAGATGAGTTTGAGATTAACACCAAGGATAGCAAAGACCTTGTAATCCATAACGGTAACACCTCAAATGACTCGGTCGGGGTTATTATTGAAGCGAAACGGCCAAGTGAGAAATACGATTTTCCCACAAAGGAAAATCTCAATGTAAAGGCCACGCACGAACTCATTCTCTACTACCTGAACGAGCGTATCAAGGAAAAGAATTCCGACATCAAGCATTTGGTCATGACAAATGGCTATGAATGGTTCATTATAGATGGCAGCGTTTTCTACGAACAGGTTTACAAGAACACCAAGCTTGTAAAGGATTATGAGATTTGGAGACTTGGAGGAAAGGATAGCTTAAAAACAGAGGTCTTTTACAAGGACATAGCCAAACCGTTCCTCGATAAAAACCAGACTGAGATACCCGTTACTTATTTTAACATTAAGGATTTTGACGATGCGATAAGGAACGATAATAAGAAGGATGATAAAGAGCTCATTGCGCTTTACAAACTGCTATCTCCCGTTCATTTGCTCAAAGTTCCTTTTGCCAACGATAGCAACAGTCTTGACAAGAACTTCTATGCCGAATTGCTTCACATCATTGGTCTTGAGGAAGTAAAAGACAAGGGCAAGAAGGTTATTCAACGCAAGACAACCCGCGACAATGGTTCTTTGCTGGAAAGTGCCATTTTCATACTCGAAGAACGGGACAAACTCAGTCAGCTAAAAAACAAGGAACGTTTTGGGTCTGATCCGAAAGAACTCGCTTTCAATGTTGCATTGGAGCTTTGCATTACGTGGGTTAACCGTATTCTGTTTCTCAAATTGCTCGAATCGCAATTGGTAGCCTACAACAAAGGAGACAAGAGCTATCGTTTTCTGAACATCGATACCGTTGGCGATTTCGATAAGCTCGATTCCCTCTTCTTTTCGGTGCTAGCAAAGAAGCCCGAAGAGCGCAACGAACGGGTAAAAGCAGCATTTGTCAAAGTGCCTTACCTCAACAGCAGCCTATTTGAGCAAACAGGTTTAGAACACGTGCTGTCTATTTCTATGCTGAAAAGCGAAGGGCTTGAACTGTTCGGTAGTACGGTTCTGAAGGATGACAAGAGCAAACGGAGGACAGGAGAACTTGACACCCTTACCTACTTCTTCGAATTCTTAGAGGCGTATGACTTCACTTCCGAAGGTTCGGAAGAAATACAAGAAGACAGCAAGACCCTCATAAACGCCTCTGTATTGGGGCTCATTTTTGAGAAGATTAACGGCTACAAGGACGGTAGCTTCTTCACTCCTGGTTTCATTACCATGTACATGTGTAGAGAAACGCTGCGCAAAGCAGTGCTTCAAAAGTTCAATGATAAGTATGGTTGGAATTGCCAAAACATTGACGTTGACCTCTACAACAAAATTGACAATAGAGATGAAGCAAATGAGCTTGTCAATTCTTTGAAAATATGCGATCCTGCTGTGGGTTCTGGTCACTTTTTAGTTTCGGCACTGAACGAACTGCTTGCCATAAAATCTGAGTTAAAGCTTCTTGTAGATAATGAGAGAAAGTTACTGAAAGGCTACACGCTTGAAGTGGTGAACGATGAGCTGATTGTAATGGACGAAGAGCATGAGTTCTTTGAATACAAACGCGGAAATGCCGAGAGCCAACGAGTACAAGAAACCCTGTTTCGTGAGAAACAGACCATTATTGAGAATTGCCTTTTTGGAGTGGATATCAACCACAACTCGGTAAAAATATGCCGCCTACGTCTGTGGATTGAACTACTCAAAAACTCCTACTACACCAAGGAAAGTAAGCTCACCGAACTGGAAACCCTGCCCAATATTGACATCAATATCAAAACGGGCAATTCGCTTATTAGTCGGTTTGAGTTGGATGCCGATCTGGGCAAAGCATTGAAAAAGAGCAAATGGAACATAAGCAGCTACCGCCTAGCGGTAGATAGCTACCGCAATGCCAAGAGCAAAGACGAGAAGCGCGCCATGCAGGAACTGATTGCCACCATCAAAGGCGATTTCCGCTCAGAAATAGCCCACAACGATAAACGGGTGAAACGCTTGCGAACTCTTAGCGGTGAGCTTACCACCCTCAGCACACAGACCCAACTCTTTGCCATGAGCAAGGCAGAAAAGGCAGCCTTTAACAAGCGCGTTACCGAACTGAGTACCGAGACCAAAAAACTGGAAGCAGAACTGGAAGAGATAAAGAACAATAAGATTTATCAGAACGCCTTTGAGTGGCGGTTTGAGTTCCCCGAAGTGCTGAACGATAAGGGGGATTTTGTGGGCTTTGATGTGGTGATTGGGAATCCGCCATACTTCTCTTTGTCGAAATTAGAAGATGAGTCCAAATACTTTGAAACCAGTAATTACCAAACATTTTTAAAGGGAACTGATATTTATTGCCTTTTCTATGAATTAGGAGGTCATCTCCTGAGTACGAATGGCTCCCTGACATATATCACCTCTAATTCATGGCTACGGGCCAAATATGGCGACCCTCTGAAGGTTTTCATGACAAGTTATCTGAATCCTCTAGCATTATTGAACATTGAAGATATTCAGGTTTTTGAAGAAGCGACTGTTGAGTCTAATATCATCTTTTTAGAAAAAGCTGCTTTAAATGAAACGTTCCCTGTCTGTAACATGGGTTTTGATTATCATTTTGGAAGTTCAGTTTCTGAATACTTTCAACTCAATAAGTATGATTTTAGCATCCCTGATTCAACGGAATGGATGCTAGGAAATCCAGAGATTGCTCTACTCAAAGCAAAATTTGAGATAAAAGGCAAACCGTTGGGAGAACATGCGGTTCGCATCAATTTTGGCATTAAGACAGGATATAATGAGGCCTTCATCATTCATAAAGCGGTGAAACAACAGCTAGAAAACCTGAATACAAAAAACCTTGACTTAATACAACCGATTTTACGCGGGAGAGATTTGACTAAATACTCTTACACGTTTTCAGATGTGTTCTTGATAAATGCACATAATGGGTTAAAACAGCAAGGCCTCAATCCTATAGATGTCCCTAAAGAATTTCCAGACATCTTCAAACACCTATCTTCATACAAGCCAAAAGTTGTCGAACGAAGTGATCAAGGTGTCCATTGGTCAAATCTTAGGAATTGTGCTTATTTGAATGACTTTGTGAAGCCTAAGATTGTTTGGGGTGAAATTTCAGATAAGCCCAAGTTTGCATACGATGATAAGGGATATTACGCTGAGGCAACCACCTTCTTGATGACAGGCGAGAAATTGAAGTATTTGCTTGCGATACTTAATTCCAACGCGTCAGAATGGTATTTCAATCTTATTGGCACAACCACAGGTATGGGTACAAACAGGTGGAAGAAGTATAAGATTGAACTACTTCCAATTCCTCTTGCATCAACGGAACAGGAGCAATTACTGGAAGCAAAAGTCGATTTGATAATTGCGGCTAAAAAAGCTAATCCTGCAGCAGACACCACCGCACTTGAAGCGGAGATAGATGGGCTGGTGTATGGGCTTTATGGGTTGAGTGAGGAGGAGATTGGGATTGTGGAGGGGAAATAATGGAAAGCATTGTTCAAACAAGATTCGTTAATGACTACTTCAACACAGAGGAAAACATAAAAGGTGTTAAAGAGCTTTATTCTTCAATTATTGCCAAAGCAATTGAATTTGGTATTTGGGATGAATCAATAAAAGCGATTGTAGTTACAGACGACTTTACAAATGAAGTAGAAAAGCAAGCCGTAGTTTGGAATATCAAAACGTACCTTTCAAAGGAGAAAGAATATTCCGTTGCAAGTAAAGTTTTGTTCAATCACAAACTTGAAAGTCCAGAATATCACATCTTCTTTCACTTCCAAAATTTTTACAACGATTCATTTCCTCACATCCAAATTGTAATCGGACAGATATTAAATGTTTTAGCCAATAAAATTATCCCAAATGAAATCCGACAATACAAACTAAAATATCAGCCATCGACACTTGAGGAATTTATAAAGGTTGCTTCTACAGATTGGTGCAAGGCGGTTTACAGTAGAGATTATTTGAGCAAACTTTTAATTACTCCAATACCGCCAATGAATCACAATTCATTTCTAATTGCGTTCAAGAGGAAGTTGAAAAGATATTTGTATGACCACAACAGCGATAAGTTTGATAAGCAGCAGCGTTTAGATAATTTTTGGCATAGCTATTTTGAAAGTCTCAACATCCTTTTTCTTAGGGTGGTTGAAAATGCTAACTGCGAGTCGGCATTAAAGATAAAGGATGATGAACCAAGCAAAGAATTAATTTATAATGTTGTTTATGAAATTGGTGAACTGACAAAAAAATGTTTAGAACAAGAGCAATATGATGTAACACCTCTGGAAGAATCGATCAAAAAATTTTCAGCGCACTTTGAGGTTTTCTTAGAAGATGAATCAGACCACAAATTTAGAATCACATTAACCAAAGACCCGAAAGATTATTTCATTGATGAAATAGTTGAAACGGAACCGAGAATAATTTGCTTCATGGACATTTTAGGTTTCAGCGAACTGATTAATGAATATGATACAGACATTACTTCAACAGTATTGCAAGACATTCAAGAATCTTTTGCATTGGCAAAAACTCAATTACTTGAAAACAAAAATTTGGGAAACAAAGAAGCTTTGCGACACATGAAGTATCAAACATTTTCAGACAACATTTGTATTTCCATTCCTTACTTTGACAATGAGCATGATTTTCTTACAAACTTCAATTTGCTTTCTGTTTATGTGAGAGGTTTCCAACTAATAATGATGTCCAAAGCCATTTTTATGAGAGGCGGTATTTCAACAGGTTCTTATTATGCAGACAACAATATTATTTTTTCTAAAGGTTTGGTAAATGCCTACCATCTTGAAAGCAAGAAAGCCATTTATCCAAGAGTAATAATTGACAATTCAATTATGGAGAAAATATTTTCTTACAGGGAAGAAAAGGTTAAAAGCTTCGGACTTGACACATCTATAATACTTGATTGGGAAAATGTGGCTTTCCTAAATCCCTTTGGACTAGGTAACAGTTCAGTAAAGCAATTAGAATCTGTTTTTAACAGTTTGAATTTTGAAGAGGATGAACCTCTCTCAAAACTTATGAGTTCATTCACCAAAACAATTGGCGATATGACTATTGGACTTTTGAAAAATGTTTCATCACAGGAAAAAGCAGGGTTGGTTTCAATCAAAGACAAAATCATTGAAAACATTTACCGACATCAAAAGAATGAAAACATTGTTTCAAAATATTTGTGGTTATTGGAGTTTATCAAATGGTTTGAGAGTGATGAAACAGGAAAACTAAAATTTCAATTTTTGACAGAGAGAATAAACAAACAAGAAAACAAATAGCCAGCTCCCTGCCGGCACAAGTTTGCAACTTGGTTCATCTTAAAAACAAAAAGATCAGGGCAAAAATTGCCCTGACCTTCAAAACACACAAAAAGAAAATTACTTCTCCTTTGTTACGCCCTTAAAAGGCGTTCCATCTTGCTTCACATCCATAAAACGTCCCGTATCTGAGTCGCGTTTAACCCATTGGTCTGTCTTCGGATTGTAAGTCTGAGTTCTGTCGCGCACAGCACCATTACGGTGCCCATCGCCTACTTTACCATTCTTAGCCATCTGTCTAAAAGATTAAAATTTGGCTTTCCAACATTCTTACGGATTGGGAAAGATTGATCCGTACAGTCTGTCGAAAATGATACTTGGTTCTTTCCAACCTTGTAGTATTTTCGACCCCTGAAAGTAAACCAAGGGTGACAAGCCCTTTCAACTCCCTCGACAGGATTTAAACTTTCAAGAAAGGCTTCCGCTGTAAGGGAGCCTTTTTTCATTTATGTCAACAATTCTTTGTTCGTTAGTACTGAACCAAAGGTCAAACACAAATACCTTAAATAGTTATACCTCTTGAAATGTTACTAAGAATTTGCTTGTTGAAAACAATAACTGACTGTAAGTCAAGTAACCAAGAGAAGCGCAATCACCGTAGGTAATCTCATACGCGATCTGAGCCTTTGGTGCTTGATTGCGTGAGATTAGCTCGTTCCTCGCTGTGTTCCCTTCGGT
>JAIOYO010000075.1 GCA_021741075.1 Flavobacteriales bacterium
GTCAGAACTGAGCCAAACTCCGTCTTGGCTTGTTCCAAAACTGGGAAATTGCTTCTGCTTTGACGACCAATCGACAAACAATTTTAGGCTGTCATTTTCAACTCGGAAAATCTGTCCGGTAAAGCTGCCGCACCACAGATTTCCCTTTGCATCCAACTCCAAATTGGAAAGTGCTCTACCGCTCATTTCCGGATTTGAATATTGCTTGAATGCTGCGCCATCGTAGCGGAAAAGTCCTGCATTGCAGCCTATCCAGATGTAGCCTTTATTATCTTGAACAATGCGATAGACTTCCTTGCTGGGGATTTCATCGGGCGCCATGGGATAGGAAAATGGCTGCTGCGCCAAAGTTGGTTCGATAACCGCTGAAAACAGCGCCAGCCAAAGGGTTCTCACCCATGCCTTTCGACTGAACAATTGCAACATTTTTAAACGCAAACTCATTGATCCTTACTGCGCATCAGTTGGTGCATGATGACATCCTTCTGTTTTGACATCGCCCAAATATCGAAACGGAACAGGTCAAAGGCGTTGTATTCATCTTTTGAAAGATAAATCTCGGTCAATTCGTTCTGAAGTAATTCAAATTGCACCTTCATTTTCTCCGGATTTTTCAAGCCCTTGCGGAAGAATGTGTGTAGCGCTGCCCGCAGTTTTGGGTAGTCTTCGCGCTTGCGCAACAGGTTTTTTACACTCTCATTCTGACTGTCGAGCAGGTCGAACTGCCCCATTTCGAAGAAGATCAACAAGCGATAGAGTTCGGCAGCTGGAATATTCTTGTTGAGCGAGGCTCTATCTGAACTGTAGAGAAAGCGGTTTATCCATTGCAACGCATCGTGATAACGCCCTTGCAGGAAGAAATAAATAGAGATGGACGTGCAGAGCAACATCACAAAAGCTGGGTTCAGTTTTCCTTCGAAAAGCGTTAGTTCGGCTTCGATGGAAGGGACAAGCTTTTCGTCAGAAAAGTCGCAATCGACCAAGGCCAATACCATTCGGAAATTGCACATCGTCTCTACCTTGATGGTCATCACGTCCATTCGTGTAGGTTCGATAGCCGCCAAAAGGCCGATGGTGGTTCGTATTTCATCATAACGTTGCAATTGATCGCAGCGCATCATGTAGTTGTTGGCAGCCGCGAAAAGCAGTCGGCCGCCATCACCCGCCACTTCGGGCCGTGCCATGCAGAGTTCGTAAATGCCTTTGCTGAAAACGTAACTCTCTTCCAACTCCTGCGCCAGCACATGATATTGGCTGCGGATGGTCATGGCAATGATCTGGGTGTGAAATCCGGTTTTGGCCGATACCTCTTTCAGGACTGGAAGTTCCGTCAGTGCTTTCAGGTCGGCCAGTTGCGCTTCGCGGTTCACAATGCCTTTGAGCGAAAGTGTACGTTGAAAATGGTATTGGATCTCGCGCACATCCCAAAGCAGTTGGGTTTCGCGGGCGGCTGTCAGTGCTCCGTTTAAAACGCTGGGCAGGTCGTGCGATCCAGTTTCGCTGAAACGGTTGGTGGCCATCAGCGTTCGCATCAGCGAGTAAATGTCAATGAGAGCCGTGAAACGTTCGTGCCGCTGCGCCAAGCGTTCGGCCTTTATCAGAAGCTGAAACGATTGCGCATAAAGCCCTTTGTCGCGCAGAATGCCCGCCTGTGCCAACTGCGCGGCCAATTGCTGGTCGACAGAACGGCCACGGTTAAAGAGTTCCAGACTTTCGAGGATGGCATTGAAGAGGTACTCGTTTGCCACCGAAAGATTGGAAATGGAGCGGTCTGCGATCAGCGTCTTGTCGAGTTTGAACTTGTCGAAAGCCTTCATCCCATCGAGCAGGTCGAACAATTGTACGTAGCTGTTCTTCTCGCCCGTCACATTTCGCGAAGCGTGAAGTTTGAAGTAGCGTTTTTCGGCCTTGGTCAGCGACTTTATCAATTCGAAAAGATGCAACTGACGGCTCATAGGATATTATCTGAGGGCGAGCCAAATATAATCGGAAAGTGCTGATATTAAATGGTTTAAAATCCCACTTAATACCTTCCGTTTTCCTTGGGATGCATAATTGAAGGGAATATTGGTTTGAGGAAAGGGTAGCTAGTCGAATATTTTCACAGACTCAAAATCATTCATTCCATGAAACACTTTTCAATCCTACTTATCGGACTTCTGTTCTCTGCTTCCGTTTCAGCACAAAGCCCTGACCTCATTAATTATCAGGCAGTGGCCCGCGATGTGGCCGGAGTGCCGATGGTCAATCAAAGCATCAGCATCCGATTTGGAATTTATCCTACCGTAAATGGTTCGGTGATGTTTGAGGAAGTGCATGCGGTGCAAACCGATGCCTATGGCCTTTTCACCTTGAAGATCGGAGCGGGAACGCCAGTTGTTTCAACCATTTCGGCCATTGATTGGACCAATGGCGATAAATACCTGAAAGTGGAAATGAATGTTGGCAACGGCTACGTAAGTATGGGAACATATCAGATGGTGAGCGTGCCATTTGCTTTTGCATCGGCAAAGGCAACCGAAATGCAATTGTCCGACTTGACGGACGTGACCTCGGCACCACCAACCAATGGTCAACTTCTGAAGTTCAATGGTTCGCTGTGGGCTCCGACCGATGACCTGAGCATTACTTCTGCCACCACCGCCTCTGGGGACCTGTTGGGAACGTATCCTTCGCCAACGGTGCGTGCCCTTCGCGGAGTGAATGTTTCGCAAACCTTGCCATCGGCAGGACAGGTACTTAAATACAATGGCTCGGCCTGGGCCCCTAACGCAGACAACAATGACATTTATACTGCTGGAACCGGAATAACGGTCCAAGGAAATATTATCAATTCGGTTTGGACCTCAGGAACCGGAAAGGTCTATCCTGCCACACTCACCAATAATGTGGGTATAGGCAACAACGATCCGCAGTTCAAACTGGACGTAAGTGAGGATATTGGTGTGCACGGGCTTACGGTTGGTAGAGGCTTTGGCGGTCTCATCAACAATACGGTGCTCGGATACCAGGCTTTGCAGGCCGCAACGGTGCAGGCTGATGGGAACACTGCTATTGGTTATCGGTCGTTGTATGTGGAAGAGTATGGCGAAAACAACACGGCTGTTGGAAGCAATACCATGTTGAACAGTGAATATTCGAACGACAACACGGCCATAGGTTCTAATGCGCTATTGAGCATCGTGGGTTCGAGCAACGAAAATTGCGCAGTGGGCCACCATGCGCTTGAAAGCATGCCTTCTGGTACTGGAAATACAGCTCTGGGAGCCTATGCTGGCGATGTGAATCAAACCCTCACCCATTGCACATTTGTCGGGGCTGATGCCTATCCAACGGGGAGTTCGTTGACCAACACCATGGGTTTGGGTTATAATGCCAGACCTACGGCCAGTAATATGATACATATCGGGAATACATCGGTCACAAGCATCAAAGGTCAGGTCAGTTTTACCACTTATAGCGATCAGCGGTTCAAGAAAAATGTGAAGGAAGATGTGAGAGGTCTCGATTTCATTCTGCAGTTGCGCCCCGTGACGTACAATGTGGCCGCACACGAACTGGCCGGCTTTCTGGGCGAAGACCTAAGCGTTGAAGATGATGGAAGCATTTCGATGAAGACCGATGAAACCGACCGTAGATCCAGAGACGAAAAGGAACAGATCCGCTATTCGGGTTTTATGGCGCAGGAAGTGGAAGAAGCCGCCAAAAAACTCGGTTTCGATTTCAGTGGGGTTGATGTGCCACAGAATGAAGAAAGCCTTTACGGTTTGCGTTACGCAGAGTTTGTGGTTCCGTTGGTAAAGGCCATTCAGGAACAACAGGTCATGATCGATGAGTTGCGAATGCAGAATGAGAAACTCACCGAAGGGATGAACTCATTGCTCAAAACGGCCTCCAAATGAGAACGCCATTTCTCAGAATATCAGTTTTCGTTGTGCTTTTATGTTCTGGCACAACGGTTTGGTCGCAAAGCATTTGGAACCAAGTGCTCGGCACAGTTGGCGGACAAGGCGCGGTTGGCGGAAACACCATCAGTTTTACAGCTGGCGAGGTTATCAGCGGTACAGCACCACTGGCCGTTGTCAAACTTTCGCAAGGATTTCATCAGACAGATCATACCTTAACGGTTGGCGTGAGTGCGTCTTCGGCTCATGGTTTCGATTTCAATATCTATCCGAATCCAACAAGTGGCGAAGTCACCATTTCCCTTTCGGAGCTTCCTGATCAGCTGACCTTGCGGTTGTTCGACATTACTGGAAAGAAGTTGAGCGAGCAACGGATCGTAGCCAATCAGACCAGCATCGACCTAAGTCAATATGCTTCTGGCCTGTACATTTTTCAACTGAGCGATCCCAAAGGAATCGATCAGATTACCCGTGTTCAAAAAATCAATTGAAACCAACCATCATGAAAAAAACACTACTTCTCGTGTCTGCCGTTTTCTTGCATGCTGCTGCCGTTCAGGCGCAAAGCATTTGCTTCGATCCTGAAAGCGATAACCGTTATGCTACAGGTGAAGGTGCGCAAATGGCCGTTGTTGCCGATTTTGATGACGATGGCAATCTCGATGCAGCAACAGCCGACCGCTTTGATGGTACCATCTCTGTGCTGTTCGGCAATGGTGATGGCACTTTTCAGCCTCGACTGGTGGTTTATCCAGGCTTGACAACTGTTCAACGATTGGTTGTTACCGACCTGAACAGCGACAATCAACCCGACCTGTTGGCGCGCGGATCCGATGGGTCACTTTCCATGTTGATCAACAATGGCAATGGATTTCAAGGCTTTCAGGTAATAAGCGGAATGCCTGTGGCTGGTAACTACGCTCAGATGGTTGGTGCCGATCTGAACAACGACACACGCATTGATGTGGTGATCAATGACCCGACCAACCACAGGGCCATGGTTTTAGCAAATAATGGAAACAGCAGCTTAACTCCGCTAGACACGATTTACACCACTGGAACCCCCGAGCATTTGGCATTGGGCGACCTGAACAATGACAATTGGCCCGATCTGGTGATGTCGTTCGAAAACACCACGACCTCGAACGACTCCGTGCATGTGTATTTGAATGATGGAAATGGCCACTTCAGTTTTTCGCAGGCCATCTTCATCGCATCGGCCTTTCCTGTGAGCAGAATGGTACATATTGCCGATCTCGATGCTGATGGTTTTGGCGAGATCATTTGCGAGGGGATTGCCGATCTGCGTGTGTTTCTCAATGATCAGAGCATGGGATTTTTATTGCAACCTACCGTTCAAATGGGTGGATATGCTTCTTCCATTGTGACTGGGCATTTCAATGCCGATGCCATCCTCGACCTTGCAGAAACACAAAGGACATCGGGCGTTGTGGCGGTGCGCTTCGGAAATGGAAATGGCACATTTCAAGCCTTGAATTCCTTTAGCGTGAACGGCAGTCCTAACCATGGCGCGTTGGGCGATTTTGACGGAGACTTGCAAGTGGATCTGATTTCTTCCAATACGCAGAGCAATGCTTCGTTCGTGAAGGGGAATGCGGATGGTTCGTTCGGTACCTACATGCTGCGTTCGGGATTGCGACCAATGACCTTTGCTGTCGGTTTGGTGAACAATGATGCCTATCTCGACATCGTGACACACAATACGCAGTCGTATGATATTTCGGTGATGTTGGGAAATGGCGATGGTTCGTTTCAGAACACGGTCAATCAAGGTTCATTGGTTTATGGGGATCAGATGATCATGGCCGATCTGAACAACGATGACGAATTGGATGTGGCTGTGGTTTCTACCGAAGTGACGATGCTGCAAGGCGATGGAAATGGGACTTTCGTGCTGGCCGGTACTTCTCCACAGACATTTCAAAACGGTGGAACGTTTGTGATGGCAGCCGCTGACCTTAACGCAGATGACAACATCGATCTTGTGCTCGGATTGAACAGCGAGGATAGCATTTCGGTACTTCTCGGAAATGGCGATTTCACCTTCCAGCCTGTGCTGCGCTACGCCACCGAGGGCATATTGAACGGAGACATCACCATTGCATTGGTTAATGCTGACACTTACCCTGATCTGATAACTGCCAACGACCAAAGCAATGACCTGAGTCTCTTCATCAACAACGGAAGCGGTGGTTTTCTTTCTCCGACCCTCATTCAGGCCGATAACGGCCCGCGCTCTGTGGCGGTCGATGATTTTGACGGAAACGGCATGAACGACCTTGTGGTTGTGAACAACAATAGTTTGAATGTGACGGTTCATTTGGCTACTTCACCCGGGGTGTTCGCCATTGGCGTTCCGTACTTCGTAGATAATTCTCCAGGATCGGTCACCACTGGACTTGTGAACAATGATGCCATTCCCGATATCATTGTCACTCGATACTCCAGCTCGGCAGTTGCGGCTCTTTTTGGTAATGGCGATGGCACATTTCAAAGTGCGGCTCAATACACGGTTGAGGCGGGGCCATCGCAGGCCATACTTGCTGATTTCAATCAGGATGGTGCGCTTGACATTTCAACGGTGAACAACTATGCCAATAATGTGAGCGTCATTCTGAACAACAGTTCGTTCATCGGTCTTTCGGGCCCTGCCGAGTTTTGCGATGGCGACAGCGTCACGCTTTCGGCCAGCAATGGTTTCACTTATCTGTGGAGCACGGGCGAGACCACGCCATCCATTACCGTTCATACTGAAGACGAATATTCCGTTCAGATATTCAACCAATCGGGAACCTGCACGCTTGTTCCGCCATTGGTTCCAGTTACGGTTATCACCAGCAATGTCACCGTCACTCTCAATGACCCGAATCTCGATCCGCTTTGCGAAACAGGAAGCAATTACTCCTTGCAAGGAGGCAATCCGCAGGGAGGGACTTATAGCGGAACGGGCGTAACGAACGGAATTTTCAATCCTTCCGTTGCGGGAGATGGAAACCATACCATCACGTATTCTTATACCGATCCAGCTGGTTGCGCCACGGCTTCGGCCACGGAGATCATTCAGGTTGATGCCGCTGTGAATGCGGTCATTTCGCTGGCTACAGACACGCTTTGCGAATCGGATGCGATTATCGTTTTGAGCGGAATTGGCACGCCTTCGGGAGGAGAATGGATGATCGATCAGACAGCAGCAACAAGTTTGGATCCATCGCAACTAGCACTTGGAACACATACGCTCAGCTATTCGGTCACGATTGGAGCCTGCTCCGATCTGGCCGAAGTTGATTTCGTGATGACCGTTTGTGCAGGAATTGATGAAGCAGCGTTCAGGTCGAATTTCTCGCTTTATCCAAACCCGACCAACGGAGAAGTTCAGTTGCAAAGTCGCAATGGAAATTCGATCACAGAGATTTCCGTTTACGATGTCAATGGAAAAAACCTCCTGAAAGAGAAGGCGAATTCAAGCAATGCGATGCTGCAGATGGATCAGTTCTCTAGTGGAATGTATATGCTGGAGGTGGTTAGCAATGCCGGACGGTTTATGCAACGATTGGAGGTTCTGAGATAGCTTGGTACTTAAACATGCAATTTTTGAAATGGATGGTTTCGTAGCGAAGACTTGAACAAACTTTGAAGATCCTTCTAACTTCGCATCATGAGCGGTTTAACCTACAAGCGATTACTACAGCCAGCGCCAGCAAAACTTTATGAGAACGGAAAGTTCCAGTATGCCTCATTCGGTGCGCCAATTAAGAATCCAAATCTGATCGATGCAGAACAACCCTACAAACTTCCGCTGCCGCGATTGTTGAAGTGGATGCAGCTGCGCGAGTGGCAGGCGTTTCAGATCAGCAACGGAACGCACTTTGTAATGGTGGCCATCTACAACGCGAAGAAGATCTCGCTCGTTCAGTTCATCGTTTACGACATTGACAACAACAAGAAATACCGCTACGAGAAGAAAGTAGCGCCTTGGTCCATTGACGTGGCAAGGGGCCTGTTCGGAACAGAATCGAGTTACATCAGCAAGAATTTTAGTCTTGTTGCCAAGCATGATTTGAGCAACAATCTTTTGGAACTCACTGCTTCCATCCGCAATCAGAAAGGATTGCCCGATGTAGAAGCCAAGTTCAAGGGAAACCACGACACAAAGCGCTACGAGCCGATGGTGGTGTGCATGCCGTTCTCAGAAAAACGCGCCATGTATTCGCACAAATGTCTGATGCCTGTTTCTGGCAGTATTCAGTTCGGGAAGGACGTGATTGCATTTCCAGAAAAGATAAGCCAGCTCATTATTGACGATCACAAAGGATATTATCCTTATCCAACCGTTTACGATTGGGTGACGGGAATGGGCCGCGATGCGGATGGAAAACTCATTGGCTTTAATTGTACCGATAATCAAATTCTTGACCACGAAAAGAACAATGAAAACTGCTTGTGGCACGATGGCAAACTGAGCGTTCTTCCTCCCGTTCGCGTTACACGCCCAGATGGCTACAAAGGCACGTGGTATGTGAAAGATAATTACGGAAAAGTCGAACTTGAATTTAGGCCTGTTATACACACCGAAGTGGATGTCAACTTGCTCATTCTACGAAGTAAGTATCAAGGTCCGTATGGTTTCTTCAACGGTTTTATCAAAAACCGCGATGGAGAGAAAGTGGTGATAAAGGAGCTATTTGGAATGGGCGAGGATTTTTATTTAAAAGCCTAGGTTTAAGATTCGCGGAACAATTAGGTACAAAAAAACGCAGGTAGCTCCCCATGCTACCTGCGCCAATTACAACGACTTTTCTACGACTGAATAAGAACGTGTGTAACCTATTTCTTGATGTTCCTCCGGGTTGAAACCTTGGTTTCGTCTGAAATTCGGAGGGAATAAATTCCAGCCTTCAGGTCGGTAATATCAATCGCCATCAGGTTTTGTGTTCCGATAGAACGTCTCTCAATTCCAGCGCGAACCACTTTTCCAGTGATGTCAATGACCTCCCAATTGAAATCGTTCAACTCAATTTCTGCTCCTACCAGAACGGTGAACTCTCCATCGTTAGGGTTTGGGTAAATTCCGAAATCGAAATCAGCATTTTCAGTTTCCTCAACATATGTGCTGTAACCCAACCAAGATTGCCCATCAAGATCCCATTCAGTTACCGTTTCGGGATCAACTCCTTCTGGTCCAAGTA
>JAIOYO010000079.1 GCA_021741075.1 Flavobacteriales bacterium
CTCAACCGTTAGCGTTACAGCATACAATCCAGTGTCGGCAAATTGATGAATGGGGTCAACCAAGGTTATTGGTCCGCTTCCGTCTCCCATATTCCAGCTCCAACTTACTATACTTGAAGATGGGTCGATGGTTGATTCATCTGTAAAATTGACAGCCTCACCTTGACAAGCAGCGGTAGAGCTGAAATCTGGAATTGGCGTGGCATTTACGATGACATTGAACGAACATGAAGTAGCGTTATTTGCAATATCCGTAACTGTCCATGTTTGTGCTGTTGTTCCAATAGGGAAAAGACTTCCATTCGTTAATCCTGTTCCATCTGTTTGACCTGTTGTAGAATTACAATTGTCTGTTCCATTTGGCTCAATGTAGCTTACAACACTACCGCTGTTGTCCATAGAACAAACCTCAATATCTGCAGGGCAAATAATTGCTGGAAACTGATTGTCTTCCACTGTTACTGTAGCGTTACACATAGCGGAATTACTGTTTACATCTGTAATTGTTAGCTGAACCGTATTTGCTCCTAAATCGCCACAGTTAAAAGAGGTTTTGCTGATGCCTCTGGTTAGAATACCACAGTTATCCGTTGAATTATCGTCAACATCTGCGACAACCAACGTGGCACTACCAGAGCCATTCAAAACAAGGGTCTTGGGTTTGCAGGTTGCAGATGGTGCCGAATTATCAACAATCTCAACTGTGGCAGAGCAGCTACTTGAGTTATTAGATGGGTCGGTAACAGTGAGGTTCACTGTTTGTATGCCGATGTCATCGCAATCGAAAAACTCATTATCCAAGCTAAGAGTAAAACCACAATTGTCTGAGCTACCATCGTTAATGTCGGCATCAAACACCTGAACGTCTCCTAATCCATCAAGCGAAAGAGTAGGAGTGGTTGTAATACAATTTGCAACTGGAGCCTCGTTATCTTCAACCGTTATAGTTGATGTACATGAAGTGGAACTGCTTGCATTGTCTGTAACGGTAAGCGTTACTGTAACAGGAGTGCCAATGTTTGAACAATCGAAAGAATTGACATCAACCCCAAATGAGGCAAGACCAACAACAGCAGTTGATCCATTGTCGATATCAGGTCGTTGAAGCATTTTGGTGCCAAAAACGAAATCGGATGTTGCATTTGTATTGTTTCTTCCGTCTGGATAAGCATCTCCATCATTCTTTCTAATCTGAAATGGAGTTCCGCCTCCATCAAGTATCTCAACAGTATAAATGTTCCCAGCTACCAAATCAAGCGATTCGTCTAAAACGAATTCAACAGCTCCAGCATTGAACGTAGCTGGATTGGAATATACTCGCTGGGCAAGTAATGTTCCTCCGTTTCCCTCTCCGTCATATACGTTCACCGTAAGTGATGAGGCAGGAGCATAAGCAGCAACCAAGTTGAAACTTGCACTGTAAAGCACACCATCTACACCTGCTGTAAAGGATTGCCATGCAGCCACGTTCGTAAAGACGCCAAGAGGTGCTACGGGCAATATATCCGCTTGCGGTGTAGTGCTTCCGACTGTAAGACTATAATTACCTGTTCCGTCTAACTGAACAGTGAAATTTTGGCACAAGGCTGTTTGAGCGGTGCTTTTTGACGAAAAACCAAAAACAGCGGTTATGATGAGTAGGGGTAAAAGTCTTTTCATGTATTCAATTTCAGAATAGGTACAACCTTAAATTGAGGGGTGCAAAATAGCAAAACATAGACGAACGAGCTATTTGAATATATCAAGTTGTGTATGGATTCGACAAACGGGAGTCTAAACCAGTAGCGACACGTAATATCCAGCGTGGTTTCGGATGTTAATCACGTTCAAGTTATCTAAAATCAAATATTGGCCTTTTATCCCAGTAAGCACGCCTTCTAAAGTGGGCTGCTTTTCTAGTCGGATGCTTTTAACCTTTGATGGTGTATCTAAAGCTGGGAATTGGAGGTTCCAGATTTGCTCATCGTTCGTTACATACTGCTGCAATTCTTCTGGAAGAAGCGCTTTCGCTTCGGCTTTTTTGAGGAGCAGGTCGTCTTGTAAAACATCGTTCTTTAGCATGCGCTGCCAATTTGTTTTATCGTCATAGTGCTTTTTAAGTGCTACTTCAATTTGTCCAGATAGCTGACGGTAGGGTACTTCTGCCAAAATGATGGCTGATGATGCACCTTGGTCAATCCATCGGGTTGGAATCTGAGTGCCACGCGTAATGCCCACCTTTAGTCCGCTGCTCAATGCTAGATAAATGTAATGCGGCTGTACGTGGTATTTTCGTTCCCATTCTGGGTCGCGGCCTTTGCCCAAATGACCTTCACACAATTCTGGCCTAACGATACATTCTGCATTCTCAGGTGCATTGGCAAAGCAGGGATAACAAAAACCTTGTCCGAATGCTTTCTTGGTTGGTCTTCCGCAGGAAACACAGTTTATCTTTCCTTCAAAATTCAAGGAAATCTTGCTTCCCAAGAGATTGTTCATTTTAATTTCATCATCGCCCAAAATAAGGCTGTATTGAATAGGCGAGCCAAATTCGGCTGGCATTTTAAAGAGGTTTCCTGCGTATTCCATCTTGGTTGTCGGTTAGTGGGGCACGAAGGTATTGATTGACCACAGACCACAGTCAATAGTCTTTCGAACGTCAACCGTCAACCGTGGGCCATGGACTATCGACTATCGACCAATTGATAACTTTGCCGCCCGATAAAAAAAAAAAACAGGAATGACCCGAAAGCAGGAAATAGAGCGAAGAAGAACGTTTGCCATCATCAGTCACCCAGATGCTGGAAAAACAACACTTACAGAGAAGTTACTGCTTTTTGGAGGTGCTATTCAGATTGCAGGTGCCGTAAAGAGCAACAAGATTAAGAAGACCGCTACGTCTGATTTCTTGGAAATTGAGAAGCAACGTGGTATTTCCGTTGCCACATCGGTTATGGGATTTGAGTACAAGGGCAAGAAGATTAATATTCTCGATACGCCCGGTCACCAAGATTTTGCAGAAGACACCTATCGCACCCTTACCGCTGTAGATAGCGTAATTGTGGTGATTGATGTGGCGAAAGGAGTAGAGGCGCAGACCGAGAAATTGGCGGAGGTATGCCGTATGCGAAATACACCTGTCATTGTATTCATCAACAAGTTGGATAGAGAAGGAAAAGATGCCTTCGAACTGCTGGATGAAGTGGAAGATAAGCTGAAGATTAAAGTGCGCCCCATGAGCTGGCCTATTGGAATGGGAGAGCGGTTTAAGGGCGTGTACAATCTATATGAGAACAATTTGAGTCTCTTTTCGGGTTCGGACAAACAACGGAAGGAAGATACCATAGACATTGCCGATGTAAACGACCCACAGGTTGATAAACTAGTAGGCGAGAAGGCCGCCAAAACGCTTCGCGATGAGGTGGAATTGGTAGAAGGCGTTTACGAACCACTTGATTTAAAGGATTATTTAGATGCCAAAGTGGCTCCGGTGTTTTTTGGAAGCGCGCTCAACATGTTTGGCGTGCGCGAAATGCTCGATTGTTTTATCAGCATTGCCCCATCGCCTAGAGGTATGGAAACAGAAGAGCGCGCCATTGACCCAATGGATGAGAAGTTCTCTGGTTTCGTGTTTAAAATTCACGCCAATATCGACCCCAATCACCGCAATCGAATAGCATTCTTGAGGGTTACCTCCGGAACATTTGAACGAAACAAAGGCTACAACCATGTAAGGTTGGGCAAGAGTTTGCGGTTTAGTAGCCCTACTTCATTTATGGCGCAAAAGAAAGAAGTGATTGATGATGCCTACCCGGGTGATATTGTTGGTCTGCCAGACCCAGGAAACTTTAAGATTGGCGATGCACTTTCGGAAGGAGAGCCTTTGCATTTTAAAGGCATTCCGAGTTTTGCGCCCGAAATGTTCAGATACATTGAGAATGCCGACCCGATGAAAACCAAGCAACTCCGACAGGGTATAGATATGCTGATGGACGAAG
This sequence comes from Flavobacteriales bacterium, assembly GCA_021741075.1. Lineage (GTDB taxonomy): Bacteria > Bacteroidota > Bacteroidia > UBA10329 > UBA10329 > UBA10329. The sequence goes on from JAIOYO010000079.1 coordinate 3,978, forward strand.
GTGTGGCGCAGTTGTTTACACGAAAAATTAACGGGCGTCAGATTGTAGGTTGCGTGGGCGCACTGCAGTTTGAAGTTATTCAGCACCGTTTAGAACACGAATACGGAGCCAAATGCCGCTACGAAGCTGTGAGCCTTCATAAAGCTTGCTGGATAAGCGCAGAGGATGAGCGAGAACTAGACAAGTTTGTGGATATGAAACTCAACTACTTGGCCGAAGACAAAAACGGTAAGCTCGTTTTTCTAGCCGATAGCGCGTGGGCCTTGCAAATGGCGCAAGAGCAATATCCTAAGATACAGTTTCACTTTAAGAGTGAATTCTGATTAGCTGGCTACAATTTTTCTAAAGAGCAATTTATCTGCGTTGCGAAGGAAACTGAGCTTTCGATTTTGAATACAGCTCATCTAACTGCGTTTGCAATTTTACGGCTCTTGCTTTGTTCAGACAATCTTCTTTCACTTCAGAAAAGGGCAGTGTAGATGTGTTTGTTCTGTCTGTAACGTAATACATGGTTTTGAAATTGAACCCCGGTATTTGAACCAATTCGCTGAAGGTTTGCACAGGAATGTGCTCAACTGTCGAAGTAATTTGATAGGATGGATTCAATTTCACGTTCTTTTCGAGGCTAATGGAGTACATCGTGTTTTTTTCGCCTTTAAACGGCATGACAGAATCTGGTAAGGCGTTTAGTTCTAGCACTTTTGCCTTTGCTTTTTTGATGGTTTCGGCATCTTCTTGCATTAGAAACACCTGATAGTACGTGCATACTCCTGCAGCGCTATAATCTTCTAAATGCTGCTTGTAGTAGTTGTGAATTTCTTCTTGAGAAACGGCTATGGTTGATGAGAGTTGTTGTAGATATTTATCTGCTACATAGCGCTTGCGAATGTATAGCGCTAGGCTGTCGGCCATTTGTTGGTCTTGCGTGCTAATGCCCGCCTTTTGTTCTTGGGCATAGATGTAAGAATAGAGCGAGTAATACTTATCTAGGTTTTTCTGAAGAAATACACTATCCGAGTTATTAAAAAATGCGGGGTTGGTGTAGCCTAAGATAAAGGCAATACCATCATCGTTTTCTACAGATTGCTTTTGCCCCAACGCCCACATAGAACAGAACATTGCGACAAAAAGAAGATGTGATTTTAAGCGCACCGTTCTTATCTAACCGGACAAACGCTCCATGACTGAGGCAGTCGGTTATCGTCAAATACCTTTCCGTTGTAGGTAATTGGGTATGCCTTTGCAGAGCTACCGCCATCCATCTGAAATCCAATAGTACCATTTTGCCCATTTACTGCTGCATCCATTACGCGGTAGAATACGTTAATAAGACCGCTAGTTTCATGAATCTGAATCTGTCCATCCACATCATCTCCCGTATTGTACGCGTTAGAATCAAAGTCGATGATGTAAACGCGATTGGGCGCAGTTCCAACTGTGCCGTATCTATAGCGCGCTACCAAATCTCTCCAATACCACGCCAACATAGGCAACGAGGTAGCCGAGTTTGGCAAGCTACCATAACTTAAACCTACATACGCAGTAGTGCTGCCAAATACAATTGTTCCGTTGGTATTTAACGTAAGCGCAGAGTGTGCTGTACCGTTAATTGTGATGGAGAAAGGCATAGTGGCAGAAAAGTAACTATCATCTACAACACCTGTCCATCCAAATCCTCCTAAATCGTCATCGCTGTATTGTCCGTGTTGAGCAAGTGTCCAAGCAGAGTTTGTACCTGTGCCATTATCGGTAGGAATGGTTAAGATTTCGCTCCAAGCTTGTGTAGCACTACCATTGGTATTGCGTGCAAAAAAGCGTTGGTTAAAGAAACTACTAGAAAACTGCATGGCGTAATTGTTGGCCGCATTACTATGTCTAACATCCAAAAGATGCCACCAATTAGTGGCTCCGGTTGGAAAATTGGATGGGGCAGAAGTTTGATAAAATCCGCTTCGAGCACCCGCATTGCCTTGCAAACCAGCATCATTCCTTGTTTCGGTCCGAGTTTGAGAGTCTCCCCAATACACAATACCATCTGCTCGAATGTTATTAGAAACATGTAGTTTTTCTAGTGGTCCTGTAACGCCAATGCCTACGTTTCCGGCATTATCTATGCGCATACGTTCAGCACCATTGGTGTAAAACCGAGTGATGCCATGTGTCCAGTTAGCGTTGTTCTTACTTATCTGACCAATTTGCAAATCGCCTGCGGCTGCACCTGTACTTCCAGGCGCATAGGTGAGTGCAACCTGCCTATCCCAATCGTGTGCCGAAGTAGAAACTACAATTTGAGAACTAGAGGTATTGCCAGATAGTAACCATAAGCTGCTGCCTGTGGAGTAGCTTTTAAGTGTGTATCCTGCAACGTTGGACACATCGTTTAAACGAATGTCTCCGCCATCTACATGTAATTTGGTGGCTGGTGCTAAAGTGCCAATACCCACTTTTCCGGTTCCCTTAGGCATAAGTGCAATGTGCGAATTGCCTGTGGTATTAAGCGTAAGCAGGTTTGAGCTTTCTGCGGTTATGCTAAATTCATTGGTAACGTTGTTTGCGCCAGACCAAGCGCCATCATACAAAATGATTCCTTGGCGGGTTGCTCCCGAATAGAATCCAACCCATTCATAGGCGTTATCATCTGTTCGGTTTGTCATAAGCTCAAAATGGTCTCCATTTGAGTTTATTTGTTGGGCATTATTAATGGCATTGCCAGCCATAGCAAGGGCCATAGTTGCGGTATGGTTACCGAGGTTGTCGCCAGTAACGCTTAGTGTAGAAGCATCTACCCATGAAGCGTTTCCTGATGCATCCGATTGCAACACTCTTCCGGCAGCAGGAGAACCTCCACCAATTCTTATGGTTCCACTCGTAGAGATGTTTCCACTACTGTGGTCAATGGCACCTCCCATACCAAATAGGAAATATTCGGTTGGATAACTATCGTTGCCACCTTGTGCAAGGTAGATACCGCCATTCCATGCGCTACCGGTTCTGTAGGTGCCAATGTTTACATGCTTTCTGTACCCAGACGTTATTAATGTGGTAGCCTGTATCATGGGCACAAATCCTCCGCTGCCAGTGTTTATCTGTGGAATTTCTATGGGAGCATCGTATCCTAAATCGGTTACGGCTGCATTAAGCGTAGGAGTGGCAGTTGTAAGGGTGCCGGTATATTTTCCGGTTCCGGTTACCTCCAATTTGTAACCTGGCGATGTGTTGCCAATACCTACATTGCCAGCGGTATTTGCAAAAAGCACGTTGGTTCGGTAAGAGAAGTCGCCACCGCTAACTACATTGAGCGTACCGCCCGAACTTCCTACCTGCAGCGTACCATCTGTACGCATAATGCCTGCGTTCTGATAAATGCTTTTGTTGTTGTAGGTACGTATCCAAGTAGCATCGGTCATGTACCAACCACCTGCGTGGGTCTCGTTGTACCAACCAGTGCTTCCGGTGGTGCGTAGCCATCCGCTAGTAAGTAATACATCTCCACCTACTTGAAGTTGATACGTTCCGTGAGGGGCTGTGCCAATACCAACACGGGTGCCGTTATCTCTTGTAGCACCACTACCAAGGGTGGTAGCGCTGGTCCATCGTGCTAAATAATCGGTTGTACCGCTACCAGTTGGCATTGCACTTACGTCACTTACAAACCTTTTCCAGCTGCCTTCCCAGTAAATAGTAACCGGGGGTGACGTTATTGGGTGCAACACCGGCAGTTGCGGTATTGTAAACCATCAATCCATTTGCAGGAGTGGCAATAGGGCCAACTGCGTTGGTAGCTGTGAGCGCCACCTTAGGTGCCAAAAAAACCTTGGGAGGTAGAACGTAACTCCATTACGGCAGAGGCATTTCGGGCAGGAGGTGATGGGGTGTAATCGAGTAAAACACCGTCTTGCGCCAATAAGTTTCCTGAGCCAATGATGGCGAGGATAAAAAGGAGCCAGTATTTGCTTGACTGTGAGGGGTAAATGTGAGCCATAATCGGTTTTTTTTGGTACAATTTTTAATTCGAGATACATAGAAAAGGCTGTATCGAATAGTTGTTTCAAAGGTATGCTCAACTATGGTGTTTGAGTTCCATGATTTTAGTCATTTTTAAGTTTCAGTAGTGATTTTGGGCCATTTATGGTCGGTTAAAGCACTACTCGATTGCTGTTTAGCTGCATAAACGTGCAGCGAAGTGAATGCGCAAAGCGGTTACGCCTAGCACATGTTTTTGGAATTGTAGTTTTCGCTGAAGCAGACTACGTCAACTTAGCACTTTTTAGGGTACTGATAATGCTTCGGTAAAACCTAACGTAAGCAGCAAAAGTGCTGGCGGTTTGCGTTTAGACTTGGCCGGAGAGTTATGAGGCTATAAATTCTAAATTGACTAGGAGGAAGGGAAGAGGCTTTTTCCGTGCTCGTTACCGTGGAGGTCGTAGCCTTGTTGGAATGCCCAAGTTATGAGTTGTCCTATTTTTTTGACGCCCCTTTTCATATAAATGACCTTTGGATGATTTGCACACCCGTAGTGCTGCTCATGCTGTTCATTACAATGAGGTAAAATTTAATGAAGTTCGCAAGGCAAGAACATCTATCTACACAGGAATTTAGAGCGCGGGCGTATCTATCGCTTTCGGGTGTATGCCGGCAACTCGGCTGGCGATGGCCCTGTAAGCACAGAGGCAACGAGCGCTGCACGTTAAATAGAAAAGTGTGATAGCGTAGCGACACTGGTCCCTACGTAAAACCCCGGGGTTAAGTCTTATCGCCTCGGGGTTTTGAATGTTTGGATTGAATCAATTCTTGTACTACAACTTTACAATTAAGCCGCCAAAATCTCGGCCAATTTCAGGTAGTCAGAATTCACCTTATCGTGATGCTTGATGGCCTCATTCTAAGAGACCTGAACGATCTGTTCTTCTACCTATTGATATTAAATGAGGCATCTTCCCTATTTTCGTTC
>JAIOYO010000071.1 GCA_021741075.1 Flavobacteriales bacterium
GCCTTTTTCAAGCGCAACCTCACCTGTTTTCATCTGCTCTCCCTTCGGTCGGATGTGCATCATTTCGGCTACTTCGCGCTGAAGGATGATGGTATCTCCATCGCGTTCAATCCATTCTTGCTGCACAACCGCGGTAGCATTTTCGGGAACTGCTGCTCCCGTAAAAATCCGAACGCATTCGCCTGCTTTCAGGTCGTAGTGAACAGAACTTCCTGCGGCCACTTCTCCTATCAGTCTGAACGTGGATTCAGCAGTTTTTGGACCATTTCCCAACGCATAACCATCCATGGCACTTTGCGGAAATGGCGGCATGTCTATGATTGAAACTACGTTTTCAGAAAGTACATATCCGAAACTTTCAGATACGTTTAAAGAAATAGACTTCAGCCGAGGGCTGAAATCTGAAATATGCTTTTTGGCCCCTTCGACTGATATCATTGACGTATTACAATTCTTGAAATTCAAAAGTAGAACAATGAAAAAGGCAGGATTATTCCTGCCTTTTCAATTCTATCGATTTTGACGAAAGTCTATTTCTTAAATCCATACACAAACTGTTTCCAGAAATTGTGAACTGGGAATTTCTCTATTCCCGGAAATCCGATTCTGTAAGAACCATCTTCGCTCTGCGGAACATAGCTGGTACCAAAAATGTAGTCCCAAAGGCTTAGACTGATTCCGTAGTTCATTCCATAAGGATGATTTTTGGGAAGGTCATAAGCATGATGATACAGGTGCATGACCGAGTTGTTGAAGATGTACTTGAGCGGCCCCCAAGTAATGCGAACATTGGCATGATTGAGGTGACCGATAGTGATGGCCACGAAGTGAATGAAGAAGGCTTGTTCTGGTTCAAAACCGCCAATGAGCATGACGGCCAATGTTTTCAACGGCTTGTAGAACACGTTTTCCATCCAATGGTATCGTAGGTGAGCAGCAAAGCCCATTTCCTCTACTGAATGGTGCACTTTATGAAAACGCCAAAGAATAGGGTATCTGTGAAGTAGCACGTGAGTGAACCATTGCACAAAATCGTTGAGAATGAAGAAGATGAGAATCTGCGCCCATGCTGGTAAAGCCGTGAAGTCAAAGAAACTCAACGAGGTCATTGTAATGCCAAATGATGCGAATGCATGCTCAAGTACGGCATAAATACCCGTGATCATCAACCCGAAAATGAAGAAATTGAAGTACATGTAGAACCCATCTAGCCAAAAATCCTTGCGGATGACCGGTTGGTTCTTTCTCCAAGGAAAGGCCATTTCCAAGCCCCAAACCACTAAAGAAAGCACGGTCAATCCCCAGAAATAATTCTGATACCACGGTTTGTAGTCGTAGTTGAACGTTACTTCACTTACAATCCATCCTCCATAATTGGAGATGGAATTTAGGATGATGTCAAAAATTTCGCTCATGTTGTTTCAGGTAAATTAATGCCCTTTCTAAAGATGGTAGCGCCCAAGGCCAAAAGCCATAAAACCTTTACGTAGAAAACGGGCTTATATATCTCATAGTTCACTGGAATTAGCATTACAATTCCCATTGCTGCTAATCCAAGTAGAATGGTAAAGATGGATAACCATGAATCAACCACTTTCCATTTCAATAATCCTGCGCCCATCAAAACCAAACCAGCACCTGCAAACACTTTTCCAAAGCGTGCCAAGCACGTTATGTAATGTGTTGTAAAAAGAACACCATCCATAAATGTTTGAATTTCCTCAGGTGATTTATCCATTGTTTGTCCAATACCCCAAGCCCCGAAAGAGTAATAAAATGCCGTGGAAAGAGCGGACACAAAGGTTCCGACAATGATAATTCCCGCTCCTGGTGTAATCAAAGATCGGTACGGCTTTTTAAATGTGATTGCCGCTAGTCCCATCATTCCTCCTCCCATTATAACCCAACCGAAAATATGCATTCGATACAACCAGACCCAAAGCCAAAAATCCTCATTGATAGCCGCAAAATCTGACTCGACAAAATATTCGCCCAAATGATGAGGTAGAAGTACCCAACCAATAAGAAGGAATAGGGCGCCTGTAATCAGAGCCAGTCCAGTAAACTTAGTCTCAAAATCGTTTTTCATGTAACAGATGGTTTTTAGAACAGCTAACGAAGCTAAAGCAACGGTCTCCTTCCAACTGTGACAATAGTTACATCTGCCGTTTATTCAGGATGCAAATGGCTCCATTCTATCCAAGAACCATCGTAATTTTTGATGTTTCGATAACCTAAAAGCTCTGTGAGAACGAATAGCGTGTGGGCAGACCGCACTCCAGAATGGCAATACGTAATGACGGGTTTTGTGCCATCAATTCCGATTGCTGTAAAGCGAGATTTGAGTTCTTCAACAGGTAGAAATTTCTTTGTTCCACTGTAATCAACAGTCATAGACCAATCGAAGTCTTTAGCATTGAGAATATGACCCGATTTGGCCGCTCCATCTTTGTGCTTTTTGCCAGAATACTCTTCTGTTCCGCGTGTGTCCAGAATCACAATTTCTGAATCATTGAAGGATTCAGCTACCAACTTATGAAGCGCAAGAATTGTAGAATCGTGATTTGCTGTAAATAGATATTCTGAAGAATCGGAGTTTGAAGGAATAGTTGACAATCCCTTTCCTAGAGCTAACCAAGAAGCCAGCCCACCATTAAGAAGTTTTATGTGCTTATGACCATAGAATTTCAGAATCCACCAAAGCCTAGCGGCATCACATTCTGCTTTATCATCATAAATAATGATGGTGTCGGAAGGGCTGATTCCCAATTGGCTCAATAGGATTTCCATTTGAACCTGGGTTGGCATCATGCCTTCGTAATTGTAGGATTTGTCGGTAATTTGATTGCGCCAAACATTGATTGAGGTTGCAATGTGCCCTTGGGCAAATTCAGCTGGTTTCCGGATGTCAATGAGCTTAATTCCGTTTTCTGGATTCAATCTATTAGATAGTTCCTCTACTTCAATAACACTCTCGGTGGATGCATAATTGCTAGTAACTTTTTGCTTTGGTTTAGAATTAGAATTGCATGCAGTAACTGCGGCAGCAATCCACATTAAGAGTACGCTAATCCTCCAATTCATACCAATCGATATCGGTAAGCGGTTGCCTTCTTCCTGCTTTTTCTGGTGCATAATATTTGGCAAGATAATCCAGAATGAGCGGTTCGCTTTCGCCTAATTCCCACAGATTTTGTGTTTCCTGCATCCATTTAATCATCGTTTTCCAACCATCACGCGTAGCGCGATTTTGAGTAACCATTTTGGCAGAATGGCAACTAGTGCAATTTGCAATAACGAGGTTGAGATTTTCGCCTTCTTTGAATCCAGTTGCTAAATGTATTCCGTTCTCATATTCGGGCAAAGGTGCTTCTGCCACAACCACAGACTCTTTGCTCTGCACATCTACATTAAGAATAGAAGGGTTAAGCAGATAATAGATAAGTGTTGCCACGCCAATTACAAGCGCGTAAATTCCTCGGGTCAGTGCTTTAATGTGCCTTTGAATCTCGTCAAGAATCTTCTGGCGATTGGAATCAATCATCTTACTTGACCTTAACCGCTATGCGATGACATGCGTTATTCAAATATCCTTTCGGGTTCCAATTTGGTAGAACCATTGGTTGCGATTCGCCAGCACTATCGGTGGCGCGTGCCCAAACTTCGTAGTAGCCATCCTCGGGAAACGACACTGTTGCGCTGAAATGTTGCCAAGCCAAGCGGTTAGCTGGTTTATCGAGTTTGCATGGTTTCCAGGTAGCACCAAAATCGATGGAATATTCCATTTTGGCTACTTCCAAGTCTCCGGCCCAAGCATGTCCGCGGATATTCAGTGCGTTCCCTTTATCAATCATGGCTCCCGTTTTCGGGTATGTGATGAGGGATTTCACCGGCATCGATTCAATAATGCACATGTCCTCATCTTTTACCTTATCTCCTGGAGCAACTGGTTTGCACGGAACACGATAGCTGGGCGCTTCCATCTTTGGCCCATCATGAACAATATTCCTAACAGCAATTCTCTTCAACCATTTACCTGAAACCGAAGCTGGCCAGCCACCTATTACAAGTCTTAAGGGATAACCATGGGCTAACGGTATTTCTTTGCCATTCATTTTGAAGGCAATCAGTGTTTCGTCTTCCATAGCCTTATTCATGGGTACGCCTCTAGAAATGACCACTTTTTCAGGATTTCCCGTGAGGTGAACATCAGCTCCGTAGTAACCGATGTACACTGCATTGGCTTTGATGCCAACATCTTTCAATACGTCCGCTAAGCGAACGCCTGTCCATTCTGCGCACGCAACCCCTCCATACTCCCACTGATTCCCTTTGGCCGGTGGATTGAATTCCTTTCTACCATTACCTCCACATTCTATCGTCAATTGGTAAGTATGCTGAGGAAATTTAGTCTTCAGTTCTTGAAGTGTGTATGTTTTGGGCTTAGAAACCGATTCTCCATCAATGGTCAATGTCCATTTATTTACATCTGTTTTTTCTGGAATTAGTCCATTATTTCGGATAAACATCTTCTCGTTGGGGGTAATCTTGTCGTCCAAGAGGTGAGGTGCAGATTCTATGTTCCAAGGTTTGTTGTTGAGCACAACCATGTCTTTGTGCTTATTGAACATGGCGTAAGGATCGCCATCTTGAAGAATAACTGGAACGTAATCCTTTGGGAGGTTTTTTCCGAATACGATTCTGGATCCGATAAGTGCTCCAAGCGTAGCTGCAGATGTTTGTTTTATGAAGTTTCTTCTACTTTTCATGTGCCAAATAAACCGACAAGGTATTGGAATGAAGTTACTGTTTTGTGACAAGTAGCACAGAGCGCGGAGCGCTCCGCTCGACTGATTTGGTTGCTCGCCTACTGAGCGATTAAATAGGATGCTTGATTTCGTGAAGCTATTTCTACAAAGCAAAAAGCCCGCATGGTTATTTCCATACGGGCTTTAAATTTTTTTTAATGGAACTTATTTTCCCTTTGCGGCAAAATCAGCTTCTCGTACGTATCGATTTGCTGTAATCACCTCTCCATTGGCGTATTTCATCTCGATGTAAGCATTGGAGAATTCATCCCACACTCGAAATTCGCCATGTCGTTTACCATTAGAGTAACTCAATTCGGCTGTTTTCACCCCATCTTTAGAAAAAGTTTCCCATTTTCCTTCGGGAATATCGTTCTTAAAAAAACCAGTTTCCTTTATTGTTCCGTTCTCGTGGTAATTGACAATAGCTACCAGCTCTCCCATCTGAATGAATTCGCTCTTTACAGAACCATCTTCGTAACTGGTCTTTACCTTATTTTGCGCAAAGCAAGTAGAACCTGCTAAAACCACTAAACTCAACATCAATGCTTTCATGACCGTTTGCTTTTGTTAATCCAAAGTTACGATAAATTTATTTCTGTTAACAATTACGTAACATTAGCATAACGATTTAGGTGGGTAAATGTTTCTATTAAGTTCAAAAAAGATGAAAAATTTAACATTGGAAAATGATTTCTTGAACGTCAACATTAAAACGCTAGGAGCAGAACTATGCGGGCTGATAGATAAAAAAGACGGTGTACAGCATATGTGGAATGCAAATCCGAAGTATTGGCCACGTCAGGCACCTATTCTTTTTCCTTGTGTGGGCGAATCACGTGATGGAAAGATAAATGTCAAAGGCATCGATTATCCTATGGGAAGACACGGTTTTGTCCGTTTTGAGGAATTTTCGGTGGTGGAACAGAGCGATGCGAATGCGATTCTAGAACTTCGGAGTAACCAAACCACCAAAGAGCATTTTCCGTTTGAATTTGTCATTAGGGTTGGATATGAATTGGACGGAGCAAAACTGATTCAGTCGTTCGAAGTGGTGAATATTGGTAATGCTGAAATGGGATTTCAATTAGGAGGACATCCCGCATTTGCAGTTCCCTTTCACGAAGGAGAAAAGTATGATGAATATGAAGTGGTTTTTGATTCACCCCAAACGTTAGAACGCCATCTGTTGACTGAGAAAGGACTTTACAGCGGAGAAACACGCTCTTTTTTACATGGCGAAAATCGGTTTAGCCTTTTCTACGAGCTCTTCAAGGAAGACGCTTTGGTGTTCAAAAACATTCCATCTAAGCGGGTTTGGATTCAGCATGGCGATGGCGGAAAACGTCTTCAAATGGATTATGAGGGATTTCCACACTTTGGAATCTGGTCAGTTCCGGGAGCTGATTACGTGTGCTTGGAGCCTTGGATTGGTTGTGCAGATATGGCCAATCAACCAGCAGATTTTTTTGAGAAGGATTCTATTGTGCGATTAAAGCCACAAGGATTATTTCATGCTGCGTTTACGATTTCTATTGTGCCCTAATCAGCACGCTTCCGTAATTCCTGATTTGCCTTTTCAAGATTGTCGAGCTTTGTTTTCTGCAAAGCTTCGATTTCCTTTTGGCGGGTTATATCTACACCAATGCTGACGATTTGCTTCAATTTACCGCTATGATCCATAATTGGATTGAACGTAGTTGAAACCCAAACTTCCTCCCCAGATTTCGTCAATAAGACATTTTCTGACGAGAAGGTTTCTCCTTTAATCATCTTTTGATACGTTGTGTTGATGAGCGATAGGTTGGTTTGTGAACCAGATAGAAATGACCAAGGTTCTTTACCTACAACCTCTTCTTCCGAGTATCCCGTTATTTCTGTAAATCCTTTGTTAGCCCATGTGATAAGCCCTTCGGAATTATGAATTAATACACCATTACTGGTTTCGGAAGCAACCATTGAGAGTGTTTCTATTTTTTCTTGTGTGAGTTTTCTGTCCGTGATTTCCTCTGTTATTCCCGCTACTCGAACAACTTTTCCATTTGCATTTAAAACAGGGTAGGATCGATCGCGTACCCATTTGATACTTCCGTCCTTCATTACGAGGCGATATTCGATATCATATTCTCCTGTTGAAGCAAACATTCTGAACTGGGTGGTTACGAAATCAAGATCCTCTGGATGAATGTTCTTAATCCACGAACGAGAATCAGCGTAAAGTTCATGAACAGAATTGCCGTAAAGTGATTCGTAACGTGGACTGATGTAAAGAACCTTGTTTAACTCCCAATCTGTAAGCCAAAACACCTCGGAGATATTTTCTGCCATATCCCGAAACAGTTGTTCACTTTCCTTTTTTGAAGACTCTAACAAATGTTGTTCGGTCATATCTATGATAATTCCATCCATACGTGTGGCTCGGCCATTGGGACCAATAATTGCCCGACCTCTCGAAAGAACGTACATGGTCACTCCGTTCTTGAGAAGACGATATTCTGCGGAGTATTCTCCCGTTTTCAGACCAATAACTAACTGTTTTCTGACGGTTTCTCTATCTTCTGGGTGAATTATACTATAAAACTCTTCGGTTTCTAGTTCGGGGGCAAAGTCTTCAAATAGTTTCGCGCATTGTTCATCCCATTTTAATTTGCCACTATCAACAGTCCAATACCAAACCCCAATTTTTGCAGTGTTAAGAATAAGATCACGATGAATGGTTTTAGCCTCCAACTCTCGTTGTACTCGTACACGATCAGAAATATCTTGAACTGTTCCGGATATGCTTTGCGATAGTTTTTTGGAATCGAGAATTACTTTTCCCACACCGCGCAAATGTTTTGTTTTGCCATCAGAGGTAACAATCCGGTAAATGAAATCGGTGTCAACGCCTTCTTTTACCAAACTTGCAAATCCAGCATCGAATAATGGCAAGTCGTCTGGGTGGGTCAGACCTCGTATTAATGCCACGTTTAGTGGTTGTTTCTCCAATCCATGTATTCTGAAGAGTTCATCAGACCAAATTACGGTTGAGTCTGAAGCATTGAGAGACCAGCTTCCGATTTTAGCTATGGATTGAGCAGTGCTTAAGGAGGCTTCGCTCCAGCTCCAATTGAATAAGAACCCTATCGGTGATGTCTTCTATGAAAAGGACAACTCCACCGATAACAGAATCCGATTGATACCATGGGTTCATTTTCCATCTCAGAATTTGTTGTTTCCCACCTTCTCGGATCACCGATTCATTTTCAGAACTCAATGTTTCGCCTTTGAGGCATCGTTGATGAATGGCTTTCCAATTTTCTGAAATATCGGGCACAACTTCGTAATGATTGTTCCCAATAAGTTCTTCCTCAGTTTTAGATTCAAGATTTAGCCAAGTTTCGCTAACCACGAGATAGTTCATGTTCTTGTCAAACATTGCCACCGCAATTGGCGTATTCCGAACCATGTTTCGCATGGCTGATTCGCTCGATTTTAGACGATCTTCACTTAATTGAAGCTGTAGGGTAGAATGTAGTCGTTGCAACGCCTTTCTTATTGCTACAGGTAAACGTTTGAGCGTTGAACGAAGCACATAATCTTCAATGCCCTCTCCGAGAAGTTCAATCGCTATGTCTTCAGACAGGTCAAAAGCTAAAAGGATAAAAGGTGTGTTTAGACCAATTTCGTTGGCCTGAGAAAGAAGTTTTACTGCGTTTGTATCGGCTAAGCTGTATGGGCTAAGAATAACGTCAGGAAAAAAGGCTCTAAGTTTCGTTCTGAACTCATTTTCGTCTGTGACAACCTCATATATAAAACTGAATTCAGCCTCATCGAGCTCCCTTAACACACTCTCCGTTTCCGCATGAAAATCTTCAACTATGAGAATCTTAATTGGCTTCAATATTTCCTGATTATTTGAATGCATAAACCTTTACTGGCAAAAGGTGTTT
>JAIOYO010000021.1 GCA_021741075.1 Flavobacteriales bacterium
ACAAATACATTCACAAGACAACTCGTAACGCCATTAAGGAGTTGCGTGCTACTGAAGATAAAGCAGCTGCAATTGAATTGTTTCCAAAAGACGCTGCCTTGGTTGATAAATTGGGTAAAAACAACATCATTCATAAGAACAAGGCTTCTAACCTTAAGTCAAAGTTGACGTTGCACGTTAACGCGCTTTAAGAAGTACGGCACTAAATATTCAAGCCCGATTTCCACATGTCGGGAGGGGGCTATCTTTGTTTGATGCTTTGCGTACTTTCGTTCTGCTGATGGAAGAATACAAAGTCATAAACGGAATTCGGTCTTGGGCAGAAGATGACCGACCACGCGAAAAATTGCTTTTAAAAGGAAAAGCAGCTCTAAGCGATGCTGAACTTATTGCCATTCTTATTGGTTCCGGAAGCACATCCGAAACAGCAGTTGACCTTTCCAAACGCATTCTTCAAAGTTTGAACAACCAGCTTTCTGAACTTGGAAAGCTTTCGGTAAAAGACCTCACCAAGTTTAAAGGAATAGGCGAAGCAAAGGCTATCAGTATTATTGCTGCGATGGAATTAGGAAGAAGGAGAAAAGAATCTGAACCTGACAAGCGCCAGAAAATTACAGACAGCCGTTCTGCCTTTGATATTTTTTACCCATACTTGGGAGACTTGAACCACGAAGAATTTTGGGTGCTTTATCTAAATCGAGCAAATGAGGTAATTGGAAAAGAGAATGTTTCGAAAGGTGGTGTTTCGGGAACGATTGTTGACCCAAAGGTTGTTTTCAAAGCTGCGGTACAGTATCCTGCTTCAGCAATTGTTTTGGCACATAATCATCCTTCCGGACAATTGCGACCAAGTCAAGCAGACCACCAACTAACCAAAAAACTAAAGGAAGCCGGAAACGCACTTGATATTCCGGTTTTAGATCATCTCATTATTGGAGATGGCAATTACTATAGCTTTGCCGATGAAGGTGCATTTTAGATTCTAGATTCCGAATTGAAAAAACTATTGACCATTATTGGCGCGCGACCGCAGATTATAAAGGCGGCTGCGCTAAATCGTGCTATCAGAACCAAGTTTTCTGATAAATTGATGGAGGTGATAGTGCACACAGGACAGCATTACGACCATAATATGTCGGATGTGTTCTTTGAGGAAATGGAAATTCCACAACCAAATCATCAATTGGGAATAGGTTCTGAAACCCACGGTAAGCAGACCGGAAAAATGCTAAAAGAAATTGAACGTGTACTTGAACTTGAGAAACCAGATGCTCTGGTTATTTATGGTGACACGAACTCAACATTAGCCGGGGCTTTGGCCGCTGCAAAAATGCATGTTCCCGTTATTCACATTGAAGCTGGATTGCGTTCATTCAATAAGCGGATGCCCGAAGAAGTGAACCGTATTACTGCCGACCACGCTTCCACTCTACTCTTTTCGCCCACAAAATCTGGATTGAGAAACCTAGAAAAGGAAGGATTTCTTTCATTGAGCGAAGCCCAAAAAATAGGCAATGCCGACATCGACAATCCTTACGTTTTTCATTGTGGCGATTTGATGTACGACAACACCCTTTTCTTTTCGAATAAGGCTGATGAGTACGAATCATTCTTTTCGAAACACGGAATAGATAAAAAAAACTTCATCCTCTCAACAATCCACCGACCTCAGAATTCGGATGATATACAGGTGTTATCAGGAATTCTGAGTGCTTTGAATGAAATTTCATTAGAAGATAGCATTGAAATTGTATTGCCGCTGCATCCGCGCACAGCGAATATGATTGCCCTATCAAATGATGACGGAATCCAAAAAATCTCAAGAAATCCATTATTCAAAGTTATTGAGCCAATAGGCTTTCTTGAGATGATTCTATTGGAAAAACACGCCAAACTGGTGATGACCGATAGCGGTGGCGTTCAGAAAGAGGCATTTTTCATGCAAAAATCGTGTGTGATTCTTCGTCCTGAAACAGAATGGATCGAGATTGTAGAAAGTGGTTGTGCAGTCCTAGTTGGCGCCAATCCAACAAATATTCGAGAAGGTTATGAGTTTTTCAAACAGAATAAATCGTTAGATTTTCCTGCCATGTTTGGAGATGGAACAGCTGCGGAATTCATCTGCGAATCCATCATTGAGCATTTGAACTGATGCTGATTTACAGTCATAAAATAACACCTAGGGTTCGCTACATTTTTAGAGTGATGCTTGGCGACATGCTCGGAATCAAACTCGCATTTACTAGCGATAAGGAGAAATTTGCAGTCTCAGAATCGAGCAAACTCAGTTATTGCCATTCAAAAATTGGTGATGAAATTCATTTCAAATCACATGGATTACTCCACGAAACGGGTGTAAAAGATCAGAACATTCGGGTGTCGGAGAACGAGTTGGGCAAGTATTTCTACGCTCATAATTCAACCGATTCGGCTATGAATTTTGATGTATTTGCAGCTTCGTTCTTCTGCCTTTCGCGCTACGAGGAATGCCTTCCGCACATCCGCGACAAGTACAATCGCTTTGAAGCTTCGGAGAGTCTGGGATTTAAAAACGGTTTTCTCACTGAGCCAGTTGTAGACCAATGGCTGTTGCGCATTCGAGATATTTTAAGTTCAAAATATCCTGAACTTACTTTTAAGAAGCGGGATTACCAGTTCATTTCAACTATTGATATTGATAACGCTTACGCCTATAAGAACAAAGGCTTTATGCGAACGATTGGTGCTTATAGTCGAGCATTTTCTAATCTCAACTTCAAAGAAATTTTAGAACGTACGAAGGTGCTTTTGGGAACCACCCAAGATCCTTACGACACGTATGAATTTCAACTTGATATTCAGAAGAAATATGATTTAAAAACCATCTATTTCTTCCTTCTTGCTGATTATGGCATGAACGATAAGAATGTTCCGTTTTACAATCAAGAATTTCAGGCGCTGATTAAGCATTTGGGAGATTACGCTGAGATTGGGATCCACCCTGGGTTCAACTCCAATCAAAAAAACGACAAACTAAAGACCGAGAAAAAGCGTTTAGAGCAAATTATTCACAGTACTGTAAACAAAAGTCGGCAGCATTTTCTCATTCTTCATCTACCGCACACATATCAGAAGTTGGTTGACAATGATATTCGCGAAGATCATTCCATGGGATATGCCGAGCATATTGGTTTCAGAGCTGGAACATGTACACCTTACCGCTTTTACGACCTCGACCTTGAAACGCCAACGGAATTAAAAGTTTACCCATTTGCCGTAATGGAGGCCACGCTCAAGTATTACATGAACCTTCAACCTGAAGCGGCAAAAGAACATATCAGCACAATTGTGCAGAAAGTAAGAAATGTGGATGGCACTTTTATCGGGCTTTGGCACAACGAAACTTTGACAGATAGAGACATTTGGGCTGGCTGGCGCGATGTATTCATACACATGGTCGAAATAGCTAAAACGTGACATATCTTACAATTAGGGCATTCACATTCCTTATATTTATCGATGGCTAAATAGCTACGATTCAATCGCAAACAAATAGTATTTATGGCAAAAATTCTTGGCGGTCTCGGGTCGCTTTTTGATCAATTTATTGGCGAGATTAGAAACGCTGATATTCAAACAGATCGCATGCGTTTTAGACGTAATCTCGAACGAATTGGTGAATTATTTGCTTACGAAATCAGCAAGGAACTCGACTGGAAAAAAGGAATTGTTACCACTCCGCTTGGAGAAGCAGAACTGCCGGTAATTGCGAATCAACCCATTGTTGCCACTATTCTTCGAGCTGGGCTTCCGCTCCATCAAGGAATTCTCAACTACTTTGATCAAGCTGACAATTGTTTCATTTCGGCCTATAGAATGAATCACAAAAAGGATGGCACTTTTGATATTAAGGTAGAATATCTTTCTAGTCCATCAGTAGAAGACCGAACAGTAATTCTCTGCGACCCCATGTTGGCAACTGGTGGTTCTATGGTGCTTGCGTACAAAGCATTACTCAGAAAAGGCAAGCCAAAACACGTTCATATTGTGGCCGCCATTGCCAGCCGCGAAGGATTAGAATACTGCGAACGCCACCTGCCAAAAAACTGTACAATTTGGATTGGTGGGCTAGATGAAGAATTAACCGCACATGCTTACATAGTTCCTGGATTGGGCGATGCTGGAGATTTGGCGTACGGAGAAAAAGAATAGTTTCAGAAAGGGATAACCTAGTTGTATTGAGGGCGTAGAGGAAGAAGCTGACCGTTGGAGAAAATCCTGCAAATATTATTAGTTGTCATATTGAGCGCTACCAAGTTTCTCAGCGCACCAATTACGTCCTTAAACATCGGGTTTGGGTACTTAGAAACACTTTTGATTACCACTTTGGGTGGGCTTCTAGGCGTTGTTTTTTTCTTCTATCTGAGTTCAGCAATTATGTTGCTCATGAAGAAACTAAGCGTTCGCTCAAACAAGAAAACGCCTAAGAAACCAAAGAAGAAGTTTACATGGAAAAACAAGATGATTATTCACATAAAACGTGAGTATGGCCTAATTGGACTTGCTGCGCTCACTCCTACTTTACTATCCATTCCTTTAGGCACATTTTTAGCTGCACGATACTTTCCAGATGGAAAAAAAGTGGTGTTCTATCTATCTGCATCAGTCATTGTTTGGTCAGTAATTGTTTCTTCTGTAGTTATCATTTTCTGATTCGGTTTGAAGGAAGTTAAGCACGTATTTTTCGACCTCGACCGCACGCTTTGGGATTTTGAATCGAATTCCGAAGCCACCCTCAAAGAGCTATTTTCAGATTTCAAACTATCCGAAAAGCTAGGCATTTCTGACACCGAGTTTATTTACGAATACAAACGAATAAACGAGATTTTTTGGGAAGATTACCGCAATGGCACCATCGAAAAACAACACCTGCGCTATGGCAGATTTGAAACCGCTCTTAAATATTTTGGACGCGATGACAAACAAATGGCCTCGGAAATTGGCGAACTCTACATCTCGCAAAGTCCACGAAAAACAGGTCTGATTGATGGCTCTCTGGATGTACTTGAATATCTAAATCCGAACTATAAACTGCACATCATTACTAATGGATTTGAAGAAGTGCAGCACATTAAAATGCAAAGTTCAGGCTTAAGTCCGTTTTTCCAACACATCATTACATCCGAAAGTGCTGGCGCAAAAAAACCAAGTGGCGTTATTTTTGATTTTGCCGAACGACTGACTGGCGCCACAGCGCAAAACAGCGTTATGATTGGAGACCACTTTGAAGCCGATATTATTGGAGCAATGGAATCAAGATGGAAAGCGGTTTTTTTTGAACCAGAAAAACCCAAGATGAAGAATGAGCCATTCATCCACATTCATCACCTCAAAGAGTTAATGGATATTCTCTAGATTTCTGCCAAAACACTGATTCCACCTAGTACTTTTTCGTCAATCTCTACCTTAATCTTGGCATCTAGCGGAAGGAAAAGGTCTACACGAGAACCGAATTTGATGAATCCTAGCTCATCACCCTGTTTTACAACGTCATCTTGATGGCAGTACCAAACGATACGTCTGGCCACAAAACCTGCAATTTGACGAATAAGAACTGACACCCCGAACTCAGTCTCAACAACCACGGTGTTGCGTTCATTCTCTGTGCTCGATTTCGGATGCCAAGCAACCAAAAATTTACCTGGATGATATTTCGAGTAAGCAATTCGACCCGAAATTGGATAACGATTCAAGTGCACATTAAGCGGTGACATAAAAACTGAAACTTGAATACGTTTCTCGCCATTAAAGTACTCTGGTTCTTCTACCTCTTCAATTGCGACCACCTTTCCATCAGCAGGGCAAACGATGCTGCGCGATGAGATAACTAACTTACGCTTTGGGCTTCGGAAGAATTGTAGAAAGATGAGGAAGATGATTCCGCCTCCTATTCCAACTACCATGTGCAACCACTTTAGCTCTGGAAAAAAACGGACAACTCCGAATGTGAGGGCAACAACCGCAATGGCTAACAAGGTTAGCATTCGGTAGCCCTCTTTATGTATGGTCATTCTTGGCATGAATCCGCAAATGTACGGTTTGGTTTTATGTAGAAATTAAAGAAAAATTTTGAGGTAAACGAAGGCAAAAGGAGTCGCTAAAACGATACTATCAAGGCGGTCCAACACTCCTCCATGACCGGGTAAGAGCGTTCCGCTATCCTTGGCTCCTACGTTTCGTTTGAGTAAACTTTCAACTAAATCGCCATAAATTCCAGCAATAACCGACACTATCGAAAGCCCAATCCATTCCCACACTGTGAGAAAATCGAGGAAATAAGAGAAGCCAACTGCAAAAGCAATACTCATGAGCAATCCGCCTGCGGCTCCTTCCCAACTCTTTTTCGGACTGATTCGCTCAAACAATTTATGTTTTCCGAATGCCGTTCCTGCCAAATATGCACCAGAATCGCTTGATAGAATTAGCATTAACCAGCCTACAAAAAACAACGGATTGTAGCCTATCTCATCGCTCGGAAAAATTATATTGATGAGCAGTGTTACTGGTACAGCTACATAAATGATTCCTAATAAGCCATGAGCAATGTTTGTGAACGGATGCTCGCGCTTTCGATACAACTCTATGGGTAAGATGAGAAACAAGCAAAGTAATGGGAAGAGCAAGAATTTCTGCGGATAATCGTAGAAAGTCATCAATCCATTACCCAAAAACATCGTTACGCCAAGGAGATAACCCGTAAGTCGTTGCGGTTTAAACCCGCCCATATCAATCAGGTTGTAAAACTCCATCAGCCCTACCACTAATGCGAAGGTGAAGAAGGCTAAAAACCCAATTGGATGAAAGAAGATGCAGAATAGAAAAATGGCGAACACGATAAGTCCGACAATAATCCGTGTAGCTAATTCAGGCATTTTCTTCATTGAGAATCCTTTTTGCACGAATCACTTCATCTTGAGGGATGTAAAGTTCTGCTTCCCCAAACAGATAAGATGAATCTTGCTTGTTGATGACTACTGCATTCAATCCTTGTTCTTTAAGCAAGGCACACTTCAGTTCGGCCACATTGCCTGAACCTGAAAATATGTTAACCCAACCCTTTTCCAAGGAGGCAATTTATCAACTTTGTGGCAAAGAGCCGTCTTTTTCTGGTTGAGATTCTGGTTCTGTGGCTTCTACACCAGCTGGTTCTGGAGTTGACTCTTGAGCTGGCTCCGCAGCGACACTTCCATTCAACTCCGTTGCAGATTCTGTTACTTTTTCTACCAAATCTTCTTCTCTATCCCACTGGCGCTTTCCGAAAATTACCTCAAGATTTTCTTTGAAGATGACTTCCTTCTCCAATAAGTTCTCTGCCAATTTTTCTAGCTTGTCCTTGTTGTCGGTCAAGATTTTTATAGTTCGTGCGTAGGCAGCTTCTACCATATCGCTCACTTCTTTATCAATCAGTTCAGCTGTTTTTTCGCTGTATGGTTTACTGAAAGAGTATTCGCTTTGTCCACTTGAATCGTAGAAACTGATATTACCAATCTTATCGCTCAGACCATATACTGTAACCATGGCGTAAGCTTGTTTGGTTACTTTCTCCAAATCGCTCAATGCACCTGTAGATACTTTTCCAAAGATAATTTGCTCTGCAGCTCTACCACCCAAAGCAGCACACATCTCATCCAACATCTGCTCTTTGGTTGTGATTTGACGCTCTTCTGGCAAATACCAAGCTGCGCCTAACGACCTTCCTCTTGGAACAATTGTCACTTTAATAAGTGGCGAAGCATGTTCCGTCAACCAACTTACTGCAGCATGACCAGCTTCGTGATAGGCAATCACCTTTTTTTCACTAGCTGTGATAATCTTGTTCTTCTTTTCAAGTCCTCCAATGATTCGGTCAACGGCATCTAAGAAATCCTGTTTCTCAATCTTCTTTTTGTCTTTTCGAGCAGCAATTAAAGCCGCCTCATTACAAAGGTTGGCAATGTCGGCTCCAGAAAACCCTGGCGTTTGTTTCCCTAGGAATTCAACCTCCACATCATCGCCCAATTTTAGTGGCTTTAAGTGAACGTTAAAAATTTGGATACGCTCCTTCAAATCTGGCATATCAACGAGAATTTGACGATCAAAACGACCAGCTCGCATTAGTGCACGATCCAAAATATCTGCACGGTTGGTAGCGGCAAGAATAATTACTCCGCTGTTGGTACCAAAACCATCCATCTCGGTGAGTAACTGATTGAGTGTGTTCTCACGCTCATCATTTGCACCTTGAGAAATGCTTTTTCCTCTAGCGCGGCCAATGGCATCAATCTCATCAATAAAGATGATGGCTGGCGCTTTTTCCTTAGCTTGCTTAAAAAGGTCACGTACACGGCTGGCGCCAACGCCAACAAACATCTCTACAAAATCGGATCCAGAAAGCGAGAAAAACGGAACTTGTGCTTCTCCTGCAACTGCTTTTGCAAGCAAGGTTTTTCCTGTGCCAGGAGGGCCTACGAGCAAAGCTCCTTTGGGAATTTTTGCTCCAAGGTCGGTGTATTTCTGAGGGCTTTTTAAGAATTCTACGATTTCTTTGATTTCAATTTTCGCTTCGTCCAAACCAGCAACATCATCAAAAGTCACGTTCACTTTTGTGTCACCTTCAAACAATTGTGCTTTCGATTTTCCGATGTTGAATATCTGGGCGCCTCCTCCCGCACCTCCGCTCATTCTGCGCATTATGAAAATCCAAACACCAATAATGAGCACAAAAGGAAGAATCCACATGATAAAATCGCCTCCCCAGTTTTTGCGCGTTTCGTTGCGCACATCAACCTTTTCTTCGGAAGGAAAATCTTGTTGCCATTCTTGTAAGTTCTTCTCAAAATTCTGAAGATCGCCAATTTGATACGTGTAGTGCGGTCCTGGATTGAGTGTGCTTCCAAAGGGTCTATCCTTCACGCCTTTGTACTTCTCGTCTTCTTCTAACGCTTTTGGCTCGATGTATATCTCGGCAATTTCCCGATTTATAACCACCACCTCCTTTACGTCCTTTTCAAGAATCATTTCTTTGAATTCGGACGATGAAAGCGTGTGTTGCTCACTGGTTACATCTGGCAAAATTGTCATTGCCAAAAAAGCAACGGCAATAATCACATAAACCCAATAGAAGTTGAATTTGAACTCGAAATCATACCGACTTTTTTTCGGTTTCTTTCCTTTATCGTCTTCTTTTCCTTTTTTCTCTTTCTTATCTTTTTCTGACATTTTCGTCTTCTTACGGCCTAGGCCACTTCATCATATTCTTTAACCACTGCATCGGCCCAAAGACCTTCAATATTGTAATGTTCTCGTTGTCCTCGCTGAAAAATGTGCACCACTACGTTCACGTAATCCATTAACACCCATTCGGCATTAGATGTTCCTTCTACATGCCAAGGCTTATCGTTTATCGCTTTCCGCACTTCTTCCTCAACACTTCCTGCCAAAGCATTTACATGTGTGTTAGAATCTCCACTGCAAACAACATAAAAGTCGGTGACAGCATTTTCAATTTTACGAAGGTCGAGCGTAACGATGCGTTTCCCCTTTTTCTCTAAAAGACCATTAATTATTTCCTTAACGAGCTTCTCAGTTTCCGCCTTGCGGGATGTTTTCTTCATTCGGGGATTTTAGAATTCGCAAATTTACCAATTAATACTCCTATCAATTGACCAAAAGCCTATTCATCGGTAGTACAATTATCCGTTTAGAACGGGTCGATTCTTCCAACAATTATGCCCGTACACATGTTCGCGACAAAATGCCTATTGAAGGAACAGTAATTGTTGTAGGCGAGCAGACTGCAGGGAGGGGACAACGGTCTAATTCGTGGGTAACTGAACCAAAAAAAAACCTGACTTGCTCATTTATTTTGAGACCTGTCTTTTTGGCAGCGAAAGACCAGTTTTTGTTGAGTGCTGCTGTGGCACTGGCCGTTTCTGACACGGTCTTTGAACTTCTTCCAGATAAAGCCGTGGAAATAAAGTGGCCAAACGATGTTCTTGTTGATGGAAAGAAGATTGCTGGAATCTTAATCGAGAACACACTTCGCGGAATAAACCTCGAAAACTCTATTATTGGTATTGGGCTCAACGTAAATCAAGTTGAGTTTCCTTCTGGAATAAATGCTACCTCAGTTCAATTGATTTCTGAACAAGAAACTGACCTAGAAACTGTGCTTCAATTACTGAATTCATACTTGGAGAAATACTATCTACAACTAAGGGAAGGCAGGTTTGAGCACATTCTCCATCAACTAAATACCAACTTGTTTGGAGTTGGCAATGATAGAAATCTAACCGTCAATGGCACATTAGAAACAGTTTCTATTATAGGCGTTAGACATACTGGAGAATTGGAACTGGAACGAGCGAATGGCTCTCGAACCCTGCATCAACATCACGAAATTGGTTGGAATATGTAAATCTTCGAGGTTAAGATGTAGCGCCTATCTTCTACCCTTCCACTTGCTATTTCCGCCAGCACCTCCACCACTTTTGTTTCCACCGCCACCACCGTTCTTATTTCGTGGATTTCCATTTGGATTCGGCTTTCGGGGTGGTCGTTGTCCTTGTTGTTTCTTTTCTGGAGCGGTCTCCGGGTCTACTGGTTCGTATCCTTTGATGATGTCTCTGGATAGCTTCTCTCCTAGCAGTTTCTCAATTGCTGTTACATAATCAACCTCATCTCCGGCTACCAGCGAAATGGCTTCACCTGTCGCACCAGCTCTGCCTGTACGGCCAATTCTGTGCACATAATCTTCGGCAATGTTTGGCAATTCGAAATTGATAACATGCGGCAACAACGGAATGTCGAGTCCTCGCGCAGCAATATCCGTAGCCACGAGTACACGAACCTTACCCGTTTTAAATCCAGCCAAGGCCGCAGTACGTGCGTTCTGGGTTTTATTTCCGTGAATGGCAGCCGAGGTAATATTTGTCTTCTGAAGCTTTTCGCTCAGGCGGTTTGCTCCATGCTTTGTTCTTGTAAAAATGAGCACCTGTTGCCAATTACCTTCAGATATAAGCTTAATTGTGAGCGCAGTTTTCCTGTCTTTGTCGACTCTTATCGTGCGTTGCTCAATTTTTTCAACTGTAGTATTCTCGGGTGTGGCCTCCACAAGCACGGGGTTGTTCAGGAAACTCTGAGCCAGATTCTTAATGTCTTTACTGAATGTAGCAGAAAACAAAAGATTCTGTCTCTTGCTTGGTAGCAGAGCCAACACACGCTTAATGTCGCGGAGAAATCCCATATCGAGCATTCTGTCGGCCTCATCCAAGACCAAGATCTCCACATTGCTCAAAGAAAGCAGGCGCTGATCGATAAGATCGAGCAGTCTTCCGGGTGTGGCAACCAACACATCTACCCCACCACGAATGGCCTTTACCTGTGGAACTTGACTTACGCCTCCGAAGATGACGGCAGCGCGCATATCAACAGCCTTTCCGAAGTCGTTCACATCTTCCAGCACCTGAGCCGCCAGTTCGCGGGTTGGAGTGAGAATGAGTGCCCGCACGGGACGGTTATGTTTTATCGGACTCTCTGAAAGACGTTGCAACATAGGTAGAGCAAAGCCTGCTGTTTTTCCAGTTCCTGTTTGGGCAGAGGCCAAAACGTCCTTGCCTTCCAGTACTACCGGAATGCACTTTTCTTGAATAGGCGATGGTGTTTCATATCCCTTTCGCTCAATGGCGTTGAGCAGGGCTTGGGATAGCCCGAGTTCTTTAAATGACATATATGTATGATTGTGTGAAACAGCAATCAATTACAACGGCCATTTCTATTTGATGGCGCTAAGGTACTTCTATTAATTAGAGTTATTGCAACGAAAAAAGGCCACCTCTCGGTGGCCTTTCTCATTAAACCCATCAAACCCTAGAAGACATCACTCATCTTGGGTCTTATGGTGTCTATCATTCTTTCACAAATCTGCGCTGCATTTGTCCACTTTCAATTTGTACAACCAACAGATACATACCGTTTGATAGCATTGAAACATCAATAGCCTTCGTGTTCTGTGCATACGTGGCAAGTAATTGTCCGCTTACGGCATAAACATGCAATGCTTGTACATCCTCGCTGCATACAACATTCAATAGCTGTGTTACAGGAATTGGGAAGATTTTCAACTCGGCAGCATGTGCCTCAATGATTCCAGTTACCATCATGTTCACACAACCAGATGTTTCGGTACAACCGTTCAGCGTTACCTCCACTGCATAATTTCCGCTTGATGCCGGAGCGAAGCTTTGTCCATCTTCATCTGCAATAGCTGCATTGCCGTTATCGCAATCAACCCACTGATACGTTGCTCCCGCTTGATCTGCAGTAATTGTTCCACCGTTCACAGTAGTTGCCACATCTATGTCTGTAATAACCACATCTTGCATCTGCGTTACGGAGTTCAAATCACCATCAGTCCACGTCCATGTGATCATACCATTGGATGTAAGTGGCAACGTAGCATTGTGAGTTGCAATTAGCGAACCATCACAGTTATCTGTTGCAGTTGGCGGGGTCAAAACAGTAATCTCACACACAGCACTTAGCTCATGAAGTGAAACTGCATCTGGCACTGGAGCGGTGTTGTCGCTAATTACAACTTCCTGATCTTGAGTCACGCTGTTTCCATTCCCATCATCATAGGTCCAAGTAATCGTTGTGTTTGAGCTGATAGGCAACGAAGCGTTGTGCGTTCCGGTAACTGCTCCTGCGCAGTTATCAGTAGCCATTGGTGCTGTTAGGGTAGTCACTTCGCATTGTGCGTTGATTGCAGTGAGTGAAGCAACATCAGCAACAGGAGCAATAGCATCACCAACAGTAATGGTTACTGTCTGTGTCATTTCTAACGTACACGAAGGGTTTCCAGCAACGCTGCAAGCAAAGGCACCATCTACCCAGTCTGATGCAGAAACCATATTGATCAAGGTACCATTGTGACCTCCAACAATATCATTAGCTACCAATCCAGAACCTTCATTGAAAGGATATACCGAAACGAGACCTTCTCCTGTCCCATCAGAACAGGTGTTCACATCTGCGAGAATGTCACCAGCACTGCGAGCGTTATCCCACAATCGGATCTCGTCAAATGCTCCTAAATGAGTGGCAAAACCAGCTCCAGTGGTGACAGTGCTTCGCATGTATCCGAAATCGAATTGCGCCCCAGCACTTTGGTATAGTGGCGAACCTGTAGTGGTTGATAAAGGAGTCTGCGCCACCCCGTTTATGTAGGTTTTGGTAGTAACACCATCATAGGTAATTGCCAACTCGAACCATGAGTTCAATGGTGGAACTGCATATTCGTACGCTGCAATGGCATTACCCGGACTGTTACGGTTGTAAACCACCGTCAACTTGTTCGTTCCAGCCTGAACATAAACTTCGATATCGCTTGTAGTTGTAGTTCCTGCTGATAGTATGGCTCTTGAGCCTCCTGCATTGGCTTTCAAACGTGCTTCAAAGGTGAATCCTTGAGAATAGTCGAAGTAAGATGGTACTGGAACGTTGATGTAATCGTTGGTTCCATCCAGATCAACTGCGGATGAACTTGCCGCACCACTGCTACAAGAAGCTTGAGGTGCAACCCAATCATTGGCATCCATATTAACCAATGTGCCGTTGTATCCACCAACCACATCGGTTGCCACAACACCACTTCCGTTATCCAATGGAAACAATGCAACCAACCCAGTTTGCGAACCGTCCGAACATTCGCTCATCATGCTCTGAATTTCGCCAGTTGTGCGTGCATCGTTCCATAATCGAATCTCATCAAACGAACCCTGATGATTTACAAAGCCCCAATTGTTGTTGATGTTACTGCGCATGAAACCGAAATCGAATTCTGCACCTGTGGTCTTATGCAAAGGCGACCCTGTTGAACCTCCAATGGAAAACTGTTCCACTCCATCATAGTACAATTTGGTGTTGGTGCCATCGTAAGTAACTGCCAAATGAAACCATGTGTTTACTGGTCCTATGTTGTATTCCTTGTAACCTAAGGTGTAACCGGGGCTGGCTCGATTGTATACCACGGTCATTCGGTTGTTTCCATCTTGAACATATATTTCTATGTCGCTGGTGCTTGCTGTACCAGCCGAAAAGATGGCGCGTGAACCGCCTGTTGCCAATTTCAATTTCGCCTCAAACGTAAATCCTTGTTCGTAGTTGAATGAGGGATTGATAGGAGCGTTGATGTAATCGTTAGTTCCATCAAGGTCGAGCGCATACGATGGTGCGGGAGGCGTTGGTGCAGGAATATCTGCATAAACGTTATAGGTAGTATTAGATGAAATGGTACCGGTATTGAAACTTATACCATTGCCTGTACCCACAAACGGACCGGCTACTACCGAATTGTCGGCATCATCTCTTAAATAATAACTAACTCCAGAAGTTGAAGCTCCTGTAGTAATGGTGGTAGACCCATTGCTGCACAGGTTTGTTGCAGTGGCTGTTACCGTTTCATCATCAATAAGTGGAAGAACGGTGATGTTCACCGATTGTGTTTCTACGTTTCCCCAGCCATCATCAGCAGTAAACGTAACCTGATTGACTCCCACATGACTGCAATCAAACTCGGATTGCGACAAGGAAATTTCAGGCGTTCCACAATCGGAGGTAGAACCGTTATCTACCATGCCTGGATTGACGTTGGCGTTTCCGAAAGCATTCAATTGAACGGTAACGTCTTGCGCCAAAGCAGTTACAGACTGGCTGATACACGCACTTTCATAGCTCACATTATCGAGGCGCACCTCGCGACTTACAGCACCACTCATCCAAATAACGATATACTGGCCCGTTCCTGTATACCCTGAGTAATCAATCACGTGGTGCGTAAAAATGAGTGTTCCACCTGAACTGGCGTAGTAAATATCCAATTCTTCTACCAACTCAAACGTTCCCATTGCAGGTATGCCTGTTGCAGAAGCTACTCCGAACTTAAAATTACCAGGCCCTGCTTGGCTATTGGTTGCGTTCAAAGCATCGAATTCGAGAATGCCTTTTGCATTATCTACCATTGGCAAAACCATCCAACGATCGCCATTATTGTTTGTACTGAAAATAGCAGTCTGAAACGTTACCCCAACTCCACTCGAGTACCAACACGGAGGTATTCCTGCAGAAAAATCAGTAAATACAGATTGAACGGGAGTGCCACACTGGGCAAGTGCCTGCGAAATGCCAACGGTGGCGCAAACGATTGAAAGGAATAGTTTTTTCATGTGTAGATAGTTTCTGTGATGAACCACAAACCTATCCTTCGAGCACGCCACATTCAATTATCCTTCACGATCGGACGATTGGGTTCATTAACAGAAGATAGACGTTAGATTTGAGACGCCAGATTTTAGACTTCTCTTACGATAATCTATTTAACAGCCGTTTCAAACTCCTCCTTCCTATACTTGGAAAGTTTTGCAACTATACCGCCTTGAAGAAGGATGTCGCCCGAGCTTCGCTGATACTTCTCCATTAAGTCCAAGTTTACCATCCACGATTTGTGGCTGCGGAAGAAGTTGGGATTATCGGCAAGCAGGGTTTCGAAGTGTTTCAGGTTCTTGCTCACCAGATGTTGATTGCCATCGATGGTGTGGATGTGGCTATACGATTCGTTGGCCTCAATGGCCACAATATCACTCACCTCCAAAATGGTCTGATAGCCTTTGATGGAAACGGAGATGCGACTCACAGTTTTGCTTTGAAGCGCCTCGGTAAGCAGTTCCTGGTCAAAACTGCTGCCCTGCCCTATCCGTTTTTCCACCCGTTGCACCGCTTCCTTCAAACGGTCTATGTCAATGGGTTTGAGCAGGTAGTCTACCGCAGATACTTCGAAGGCGCGAATGGCATATTTGTCGTAAGCCGTAATGAACACAATCTCGAAATCCACCTTCTCGAAGAAGTTTACAATCTCGAAACCTGAGTAGTTGGGCATCTCAATATCAAGGAAGACCAATTGAGGGTTGAGCGCATGAATGCTGTGCACAGCCGACTCCACGTTGGAATAACTGCCCAATACCTTGATGCTCGGACAAAATCGCGCAAGCAAATTGGCAAGTATGCTACGCGCACTTTCCTCATCATCAACTATAATGGCTGTAATCTGCTGGCTCATTGAGGCGAATGTAAATAGATATGCACGTGCTTGCCTTATCGATTTAGGAACGAACGGTTTTGTTTAGCAATGGCGGGTCTGACGTCATTGCGAAGCAAGATGCAATCTGCTCCTTGGTGCACGTAGTAAGAGATTGCTTCGTTCCTCGCAATGACGCGTGCTTCAAAACGTGTGCTTCACGGGTATGCGCAGTACCACCTTGGTGCCCGTTGGCTGGTTATCGTGCATGAGGTCTTCATACTGGAAGCCGAGTACGCCTTTATGATAGCGTTGTAGTATCTCAAACCGCGTGCGGATGGCGTTAACCGAAAACGACTCGTGGTTTGAGCGCTGCCTTTCCTTGATGGCTTTGGCTTTTGCCCGCCCCACGCCATTATCTGTAATGGTGCAAATGAGTACATCATCCAATTGAAAATCGAGCCGAATACGCTTAGAACCGCTACGGTGCAGCAATCCGTGCATCAATGCATTTTCAATAAAAGGCTGAATAAGCATAGGTGGCATCTTCACGTCATCAATTCCGTTGGTGTTAATGCTGAACTCAAAATCTTCGCTAAAGCGCAATTGCTCTAAGGTTAGATACAGCTCAATAAGCTTCACTTCTTCGCTAAAATCAATGTATTCCTTATCGGAATAATTGAGCGTTCGTCTAACCAGATTGGCAAACTTGGTGATGTAGGTATACGAGTTGTCGATGTCTCCCTTAAGCACCAAACTCTGGATAGAATTGAGCGCATTGAAGATAAAATGTGGGTTCATCTGGCTTTGAATGGCGGTAAGCTTAGAAGCGTTGAGCTCGTTTTGCTGCTGCGCTATGAAGTGTTGCCGCCTAAGTCTGCGTTTAAACCAAAAGATCAAGAGAGCGATAACCCCGAGCGACACCAACAGGTAGAACCACCACGCTTTGTAAAAAGGCGTTGAAATGGTGAAGCTGTACACCACCTCATCGCTTTCTACGCCTCTACAGATGGCCTTTGCACGAAATGTATAGGTGCCTGCCGATAACGAACGGTACTCAATTACATTGTCGGTAAAGCTTGCCGACTGCCATTGACTTTCAGCACCCTCCAAACGATACTGATAGCTTATTTCATTGCGATAACGTAAGCTGTTGGAGTTTAATTTGAACGTAAACTTTTGCTGATCATAATTGAAACTATGCTGCGTAAGCGGTGGCGAAATACTATCGTTTACGATGATGCTTTTAAGCGCAACAGTGGGCACAAAATCAAACGGTTTGTAGGTATCAAGCATTACTTTTTGAACGCCTGCGGAGTGCACAACCCACAACTCGTGGCCCTTTACCTCCATGTCAATTAGTTTAATGGCCGTAAGCCCATCTGCCTGATTGATGGTGCGCTGCACAACCCCATTTTCTGTAAGCAACTGCGCGCCCATGGCTGTGGCAACTACCAACTGGTTTTGGTAAATGGCAAGCGCCATTAATTGATCAGACACCAAACCTGTGGTTTTGCTCCATTCTGCCACGAGTGTATCATTACTAAACACCAGTAATCCGTTTTCGGCTGTGGCGGCATACACGCGGCCTTTCCATGTAAGGAAATCGCGGACAATGACGTCTTTTCCGTTTAGCTTGAGGGTTTCTACCGCTCCGCTAGGCTTTCTCATCATCAACCCTTTTGATGTTCCCGAATAGATGGTTTGGGTGTGAGGGTTGTAACCAATGGCGTAATGTCTGAGTTGCAGCTCTTCCAGTCTAGTGGCCTTGCCAACCAACAAGTCAAACATATAGGCACCTCCGTTGCTGGCAACCAGAACCTCGCTGGGGCTAATTTGCTCTACATCTTTAATAGAACCAACATTTACAACCAGTTCAGTTCTCGTTTGCAGGTTAAGAAGCACCCCGTTTGCTTCTCCTATAAGCAACAGCCCATTGCCCACAGAAAAGAGCGCTTCCATACTCTTCACATTGGCATCTCTAATGGATTGGAGTGCGCCCAAAGGCAACCGCTCTATGAGCTTTCCGGAACGGGTGCCAAAGTAGAGCCGCCCATCTTCCGAACCTGAAATGGAGATTACATCTTCATTCACATCCGCAACAACCATGTCTTCTGTGGTTTCGTTGGGAATAACAAGAATGCCCTTGCCAAAGGTTCCGAGTAGCACGTTTCCTTCTCGGTCTTCAATCACATTAGAAATGAGCGTGCGCGGAAAGAGCAATGTTCCTCCGTTGTTGGGTTTAAACTGCCCATCTACGCGCAGCACACCTAACGAGCTAGAAGCAAACCACAGCGCATTGCTGGTTTGGTAGAGCTTAAACAACTGTTCTTTTTGGGTTACGGCCGATGGATTGAAGAGCACCTCTGCGCCACCATTTCGTTGTCTGTACACTTGGCAGCTACCCGTTTCGTAGGCATAGATGCTGTCTTTGAGAAAGACCAACGCAAGCGACTGTACCATATCTACGGGTATGTGATACCTCAACTCTTGCTTAACCTTACCATTTTTGATGTTTAAAAAGCTTCTATCAAGAAACGAATAACACGAAAGTGTTCCGTTTGGAAGCTGCGCCAACGGCCCAAAACTTCCGCGCTTGGTAAGCATCACTAGTTCGGTATCGGCATGCAGCTGCATGAGTCCGTCTGAGGCAATAATGAGTGTGTTTTGATTATCAATGGCGAGGTTCATATCGGCCGAAACCAAGCTATCTGGCAAGGTGAGTAGCAGTTGGCACTCCCCGTTATTGAGCTTAAATATTTGTCCACTCAGGTTGTGGCAGTACACGTTTCCGCTGGCATCTTCTACCAAATTAAACACAGACTGCATGAGCATATCTGGACAACCGATGTTTGCAAAGGCATACCCGTCAAATTGAAACACCCCATTGCTGGTGGCTAGGATGTAGGTACCATTGGTAGCCTGAAGAATATCGTAAATATCAACGCCTTCAAGCTCGTTTTCTCCCAACACGTAATGCGCTGGCTGCTGACCAAAAAGCCAAAGGGGTAAAAGCAGAAGAAACAACAGTGGTTTCATGCGGTAAAGAAACAACACTGGCCACGTTTGGCAAGATGGGCTGTGCCAGGGCAGCCAATGAGCCACAAAAAAAGGGCGGCCTCATTAGCCGCCCTTTCCATTTAGTCCTCCACCCTAGCCTTCTGCTGGCAATGGCGGCACAATGGGCGTTAGCGAAAAATTCACTTCCTGTACCTCGCCCTCTACAATTGTAACAGGTAGGCTTGCAGCCGTGTATCCAGCTAAATACGCTTCTAGCAGGTAATTACCCGAAGCAACACGGGGCATATAGTACATACCATCTTCAACGGTGTGAAAGGTATCCGAAACATCGTTGCTCAAAAACGACACCCTCACATTGCCAAGAGGTTCATTTGTCTCACTATCTTTTACCAAACCTACAACCGAGAAATCTTCGGCCGAAGGCGTCTCCCCTTTAGATGGTACATACACCAATCCCCACTCGCGGCACTTGCGTCTCATGCTGGGCTTGTTGCCTGTATCGTAGGTAGCCTCAATGGCATTCCAAAGACGCAGAATAAGCAAGTCTGCTCCCGAATCGGCAGCCGCCAAGGCCTCCTGTGCATCATCATAAAGAAGCTTAAGGGTTGATAAATCCTGATTTGCTACTCTAAAAGCCTCGAAATGCAACTCAATATCTGCCAAATCTGGAAACGAAATAGGCGTATCGCCATCCAATCTGCGAGTTGTTTCGGCATGTATGTATGTAGTAGCTGCTTGACTGAGTTTTGAGTCCGAATCCATATTGGGCCCGCCCATGGCATCAAGCGTAAGACCAAACTTACTCTTGGTTCCATTCGGAAACTGCCCCCTTATGCACGCATTAATAAGCGCCTGATAGCCGTGATTGACCCAAAAGCGCGCCACCTTGTGCAACGGAGCAACCACTGCAGACTGAATGGTTTGGTTAGACTTGGCTGCATTAACCAAATCTATGCGTTTGAGAAAGTCGACCTGACCATCTGTTAATTCAACCGCCAACGCTGGCGAAAATGGTCGGTTAGCAACCGCGGTAGCATCCATTTTCTCTTTGCATGTGCTCAGCGCGCGATCGCGAGATGCATTTGTTTGTGGTAATCGTCTGTAAGGCATGATATGAAGATTTAGTTTAACATGGTTTAGCTAGTTAGTATGTTCTGTAATTATGAAATGCCTGTTCGGTGAAACCTAAGTAATCCCGAAGGAAACTAAACAGGACTCCGGTGGCGGCCATTCGTACCCGAAGGAGACAAAACAGGACGCTGAATGATGCCATTCGTACCCGAAGGAGGCAAAACAGGACGCTGAATGCTGCCATTCGTACCCGAAGGAGGCAAAACAGGACGCTGAATGCTGCCATTCGTACCCGAAGGAAGCAAAACAAGACTCTGAATGCTGCCATTCGTACCCGAAGGAAGCAAAACAAGACTCTGATTGCTGCCATTCGTACCCGAAGGAGCCTAAACAAGACTCTGTTTGCTGCCATTCGTACCCGAAGGAGGCAAAACAGGACTCTGAATGAGGCCATTCGTACCCGAAGGAGTCTAAATAAGACGCTGATTGCTGCCATTCGTACCCGAAGGAGCCTAAACAAGGCGCTGAATGCTGCCATTCGTACATGCCAATCCCTCCACCCCGTGCTGGATGTTGTATTGCAAGCTGAGGATTGGATGATTTATTTTTCATGACATCAACAAACAGTACAAATCTCCGCTATCTTTGAGTAACACACCGGACAGCGCGGTCCTAATTGAGGCCATGGCGGCCTATATTATACCTTGCTGTCCGTTTTATGCTCAGACCATGGAACGTGGAACAATTCTCCGAAAGCTGAGGCGCAATCTCGACCTCACACAGCAGAACATTGCCGATGACATCGGCATCTCTCAAAAACAAGTAAGCCGCATTGAGAACGATAAGTCCGATCCGCGCTTAAAGGTTCTCACGAAATATTGCGAAGTCCTTGGCATCACCGTCCGTAAACTAGAGAAGATGTGCAAGAAGAAGAAGT
Source organism: Flavobacteriales bacterium (assembly GCA_021741075.1). GTDB lineage: Bacteria > Bacteroidota > Bacteroidia > UBA10329 > UBA10329 > UBA10329. The sequence continues at coordinate 21,120 of JAIOYO010000021.1, forward strand.
GAGTTATCAGACCTCAGATAAGAGATATTAGCTAGTAGCCATTCGCCATTTTGCGCGTCATTGCAAGCTCGGAACGAGCGTGGCAATCCTTCCTGCGCGTCATTGCGAGGAAAGAATAACCGAAGCAATCTCTCTGCTAGATGGATGGGATTGCTTGGTGCCTTGCCATAACGTGTGCTTTGGACTCAACCCACCCTGAAGCCATCCGCCTGTCAATCCGAGGTACGAGGAGTCTCTTTGCAAACCCTTCGAGGTTTCTAAAACCTCAGAAGTCTAAGCTTGCCTCAAAGCTTGAACTTGATAGGAAGAATGTATTGCACCCTTACCGCCTTGCCGCGCTGCTTGCCTGGAGCATAACCCGTTAGGGTATTCACCACGCGTAGTGCCTCTGTGTCTAATGCGGGATTAACTCCGCGCACAACCTTGGCAGCTTCCACGCTACCATCCGTGCCAACGATGTAACTTACGTATACTACGCCTTCAATCTTCTCGGCTTTAGCCTCCTCGGGGTAAGCTGTTTCCTTCCCAATCCACTCTTTCAAGGCTTGGTCTCCTCCGGGGTAGGCGGGCATTTCTTCAACAATGGTGAAGAACTCGGGTTCTTCCTTGGCAACTTCCTTCTTCTCATCTTTATAGATGGTTACTCCATCGCTTTCTTGTTTGGTGGAGAATCCTTCTTCTGCTTTCGGTTGGGATTCCTGCGCAAAGGATGTATTGAAGATAAAAAGGGCAATAGCAAGTGTGGTTAGTTGTTTCATGGTTGTGTTTGGTTAGGTGGTTGATTTAAAGCACTACCGTGGCTTTATTCCCATCTCGTTAAGCATAAATGTAAGGATGGTTGCGCGTAAATCTAACCATGTAGTGTACGAAAAAGCTTGTCCGTGCCCACTACCATATTGATACAGCAACACGGGATTGGGAGATTGGGTGAGTTGTTGCAGGCGCGCGGTCATTTTATACGATTCCATGGGTTTTACGCGCTGGTCGTTTGGTGCGGTAATCAACAGCATAGAGGGATAGTTGGCCTCTTTGGCCTGATAATAGGCCGATAGCTCGTACCTGCCTGCAAAGTTGGTAGAGTCGAGGTCTCTTCCGTACTCAGAAATAAGCGCCACATCATCAACCATATTGTACATGGCGGCTTGAGGGATGGCCACTCGAAACAAATCTGGCCGCTTTACAACGGCTGCGCCTACCACAAACCCACCATGCGACCCTCCTGTAATGGCCAGTTTATTAGGCGTTGTGTAGTTGTTTTCAATGAGAAACTCGGCTGCGCCAATAAGGTCGTTAATGGTGTTTCGTTTGTTGATTCCTATTCCTTGCTTGTGCCAACTGCTACCAAGTTCTCCGCCACCTCGTACGTGGGCTTCGGCATATACCCCACCGTTTTGGAGTAGGTAAATAATGGTTGGATCAAACCACGGTTCGCTTACCAAACCGTACCCACCGTACACGGAAAGCAGCATGGGGTTATTGCCATCGGCATTAAAGAACTTTTTGTGGCGTATGGTTACTACCGGAACCTGCACCGAATCTTCGGTGGTAAACAAATGCCGTTCAAAGAGGTAGTCATCGGGGTCGGTTTGGTCTTGTTGACTGGCAATCTTCTTCACAAATTTATACTGGTCCAAATCAAATACTCCGCACACGCTGCTCTGCACCTTCGATTCGATGGTTATGAGTAGCTCTGGGTCTCCTTTAGTTCCCATAAACGCTGTAAGCGACCTGCCTTCGTCTATCTGAAGGCTGTGTTGCAGCTTTCCGTTGGTATCAAAGATGAGCATCACCTGTCTGTCGTCTTTTACGTAGACGGTTATAATCTGCTGGCCCGCCACAAATGCCTTTTTGAGGATGGCTCCATTCTCTTCTACATTGATGGCAGGCACCAGCTCGTTGGGATGCAGGAGGTCTATGTAAGCCAGCCATAGATTGTCTTGCTGGGTATCGGTCAAGAGCAAGATGCGACCATTTATGTGTTCGAGTGCTTGAATGTGGCCTTTAACTCCCCTTAGCGCCAAAGAAAGTCCTTCGCTGCCGTCTTCAAAATCGTCTACAAACACATTGGTTAGGTCTGTGGCAGAGTTCCACTCTATTACTACAAGAAAACGTTCGTCAGCGGTTACAAATACATTCAAGAAAGACTTGGTGTTTGCCTTATTGGCAAAAATGGGTTTATCGTCTTTTTGCTCTGTTCCTAGCTTGTGGTAATAGAGATAATCGACATTGGGGTTGGTTTTTAGGTCTTTAAAATCGTAGGTTTTTAGGTTGATGGTATCGTGGGCGCCAACTAATCCGGAATGGCAGTAATAGAACCCGTCTCCGCGCCAGCCAAACCCGTTTTTCTGCTTAATAATGTCAGAATAATCATAGCCTGTAACGATATCATCTAGCAGCTTTCCATCCTTCATACCCACCACCCGAATATCCATCTCCTCGCGCTCATTTCGCGAACATGCAAGTGCTACAAACTCTTTATTACCCGAAAGATGAATCTCTTCAATAGACACCCTATCCTTTTTGGAGATGGTGCTTGGGTCAAACAGTTTGATGTCATCTTTATTGATGCTGGTTCGGTAATACACCGATGGGCCAGAGTCGCCATAGTGGTCGTTTATGTATCTAAAATAGTAGGGACCTTCTTTTATAAGACGCAACCGGCTAAACTCGTTGTAAAACCGGATGCTTCCTTTAATTCGATCGTGGTACTTAAGCCCACCCAAATACGTTTTGGTTAACTCCTTTTGATGGTCTAACCATTTGCTTACCTCTTTGGTCTTATCTGCGTCCATCCACCGAAAGGGGTCGGTAACTTTTAGTCCATAGCGAGTGTAAGAAAAGGTGTCGGTGCGCAGTTTGGGATATTCGAGCGCTGTGGCAGTACCCGCATCCGATTGACCAAAGGCCGAAACGCAAACAAACACACTGGCAATAAAAGTTGGAAGTGCGGTGCGCACCCAGCTGCTTCTTATTTCCATTCCTTTTCTCACGGTATGTTCTCTATCAATCACGCTCACCTTCTGTTAGCTACACACGCCTGCGTTTGCCAGTACAACAAGCAATCCAACGGCAGTCCAGAATACAGTTGCAACATCAACACCAAACATGACGGCAATGTAATGCGAATGATGTTATTTAGCAATGGGTATGCCGAGTGTCAAGCGCTAACCAACTTGCTCCTGCTCCATCATTTGGGCGCGCATTCTTTACAATGCTTATGTCTTATCTACCATCTATTGCGTTAAAACTCAGTTCCCCAGTTACCTACCAAGTTGAATACGTTTATTGGGCATGCTATCTAGTTGGTGATGGTTTCATTGCGGCACAAGGAGCTTATGGTCAAGTTTAATACCTCCTTCCCCCTATCTTTAAGCACTTATTTCATTTTTACAAAAAACACATCATGGAAAAACGTACAAAAGACAATCCTTGGAACCTAAAGACCCCACCCGGAACTTCTGACTACCAAATGTGGATAGAGGAAAAGGACGGAGTGGCGATCATCGTCTGCAAAGTAGGTTCCACCATTCTGCACTATGATGCCCGCGCCATCAACGACCTACATCAAATGCTAAAGGAACATGGAGATTGGATGGAAATGGGTAGTAAAGACGAGAAGCCAGCTACAAACCCAGGAACTGTGGAACATTGGGCGCGCTCGGCAGACAATCCTATTGGCGGTTGGTACGGACTGAAAAAGAACTTTAGAGGACGTTTTGGCATGTACATGCCACCATTGATGGAAGAATTGGGGCTTTGCGAGATTGAACACAATCCGAAGAACAATCGGATGCGGGCTATTTAATCCAGCACGCGTCTTATCAGCCGCAATTTGTGACTGTATTTGCCTGTATCCACATTAAAAATGCCTTGGTGGTCGAGTTTATCAACTCGTACTCTTCCTGCTGCATGTATGATGGCGTTTGCTCCTACCATCATCCCAACGTGTATAATCTTGCCTTCGTCATTGTCGAAGAACGCGAGGTCGCCTAGTTCGGCTTCTTCTACAAAACTGAGTGTGTAGCCTTCTTCTGCCTGTTGGTACGCATCGCGCTGTAAAGGGATGCCCACCATTTTGTACAGTACTTGCATCAGTCCAGAGCAATCTATACCAAAAGGCGAGCGACCACCCCATAGATAAGGTGCATTGCGAAAAACCATGGCAAACTCTACCAATTGTTTACGTGCTTCGTCAGGATCTGGATGATTTATCTCGCCATCAAACTCGTACGATTCATCTGCAAAAGCAATACTTCCTTGATGATAATTCGGAAGGGAGCTTCCTGCCACAATCGGAATCATGGAGCCCGATTTGGTGTGTTTCACTAATTGCACAAGGTCTGAGGCGCAAACAGGCAATTTCTTGTTAAGGGCTTCAAACGCATTTTGGTCAATCTCAACGAATTGCTTCTCGTCTATCCAGCTCTCATAGCCATCCAACCCATTGCGAATCTTGCGCCATTGGTTGCGTTTTCCAATCACCTCAAAGCTTTCTCCGAATAGAAGTTGTGTTACCATCTGACTCTTGTCAGAGGGCTCTTCCCTGCACGGGATAACGCTGAGATTACAGATGCCGTATGTTGGCATTCGATTGAGTTATATCACTTCCAAAGTTAGAGCACTAGCGCCACCTCCGCCATTGCAGATTCCGGCAGCACCTTTCTTCAATCCTTTATTCTTCAATGCGTGCACCAAAGTAACGATGATACGCGCTCCAGAACATCCAAGCGGATGACCGAGCGAAACTGCGCCACCGTTCACATTCACTTTGCTTGCATCCAACTTCATTATCTGGTTGTTAGCCAATGCTACAACCGAGAAAGCTTCGTTAATCTCAAACAAATCAACATCCGCAGTTGACCAACCCGCTTTGTCCAATGCTTTTGGCAATGCCTTAGATGGAGCTGTAGTAAACCATTCTGGCGCTTGAGCCGCATCGGCAAACGAAGTAATCTTTGCCAAAGGCTTGATGCCCAATGCATCTGCCTTCTCCTTACTCATGAGTACAAGCGCAGCAGCACCATCATTCATGGTAGAAGCATTGGCGGCAGTTACTGTTCCGTCTTTTGTAAAAGCAGGTCGCAAACCTGCAATCTTATCCATGAAAACGTTCGTGTATTCCTCATCGGTATCAACAACAACCGCGTCTCCTCTTCTCTGTGGAACTTCCACACCAACAATTTCATTCTTGAATGCACCTGCTTCCCAAGCCGCAGCCGAACGCTTGTAGCTCTGAACAGCATAGGCATCCTGATCTTCTCTTGAAATGTTGCAATCCTTGGCGCAAAGCTCTGCGGCCATTCCCATGGCGTAGTCATTATATACATCCCAAAGACCATCGTGGGCAAGGCCATCAATCATGGTGATGTTGCCATACTTGGTTCCCAAACGTGAACCAGGTAGATAGTGAGGAACAGAACTCATGTTCTCCATTCCTCCTGCAACAACTACATCGTTATCGCCAAGCATGATGCTTTGAGCGCCCAACATAATCGCTTTCATTCCTGATGCACAAACCTTGTTCACAGTGGTGCAAGGAACCGTATCAGAAAGACCCGCAAAGATTGCAGCCTGACGAGCGGGCGCTTGACCCAAACCTGCCGATAGCACGTTTCCCATAAATACTTCCTGAACCTCCTTAGGGTCAATTCCTGCGGCACTAACTGCTCCTTTGATGGCAGTTGCTCCCAACTTAGGTGCCGCCACAGACGACAATTTGCCATTGAAACTTCCCATTGGTGTGCGGACTGCTGATACGATATATACTTCTTTCATTTTGCGTTTTAAGATGTTCTCACTTGAGTTGCTTGACGGCTTTCACCCCTTAATAACTTACAACCTAATAATAGATAATCAGTTCAATTTCGTGCGAAAGTAGTGATTTATCGTCCATGGAAAAGGACAAGTGCAACAGCTATTTCAACCACGATAAATCGATTAGCTTAGTGGCTTCTAAACATGCTGAATTTCTTCTCGGACATACGCAACAATCACGAAAAGCTACAACGCTTGGTGCTGTTCATCATCACGGGAGTGATAATCGTACTCTTATTGCCCAAAGAAGGCAAGTTCAAGTACGAATACCAAAAAGGTCGGCCATGGAGTCACGAAGATTTGGTGGCTCCTTTCAATTTCGCAATTGAAAAGCCCAAAGCGGAGTTGGATGCCGAAACCAAGCAGATAACCGACAACGCCAAGACTTATTTAAAGCTGGATGAAACCGGCAAGACAAAGGCGCTCGCAGGTTTCCGTGCAAAGTTTGTGTCCGTGTTCAAGCCTGATTCTAGCAACACACGGTCTCTGAAGAAACTAGATAAGAACCTCGAAGCGGGCGAGTCGGTTTTGAACTCCATTTATAAAAAAGGAATTCTTCGCAAGACAGGAGAATTAGAGAATATTAGCAACGACCAATTGGTGTATCTGCTCAAAGGGAACCTCGCTTCGCAAGTCAATCTCAGGCAGTTTTATACGGTTCAAACGGCCTACGATAAAATTCAGAAGGAGCTCAATGCGTACAAAGGAATTGACCAAGACCTAGTTGCAAACATTCTTTCCGAGAATCTAATTCAGAATGTCGTATTCGACACCGAAACAACTGAGCTCGCTTTGAACGAAGAACTTAGTTCTGTTTCCGCTACTCGAGGCATGATTCCCCAAGGTTTAATGGTAATCAGCCGGGGCGATATGGTAGATGCCGAAAAATACCTTGTACTGGAATCGTTGCGCAAAGAGTATCAATCGCGCTTAGGTTCAACCGGCAGCTTTTCGCTCATTTTGCTCGGTCAGGCAATTATGGTGTCCATCACGTTGCTGATGCTTTACATGTTCATGGTGAAGTACCGAACCGACTTGGCACAAAACAATTGGCAGGTAACGTTCCTACTGATGTTGATACTCGGAATGATTGTTACATCAAGCGTGGTGCAGCGCATTCCGAATGTTAATCTTTATCTGGTTCCGTTCTGTTTGCTTCCCGTCATCGTTAGAAGCTTTTTCGATAGCCGTTTGGCGCTATTTGCGCACATCGTTGGCCTCATCATTGTTGGTTTTGAAGCACCTAACGGCTTTGAGTTTATGTTCTTGCAATTGATTGCGGGTATTATTTCCATTTTCTCGTTGCTCAGTTTGCAGAACCGTTCGCAGTTGTTCGTTTCCATGTTCATCGTGTTTGTGACCTACAGTGCGAGCTATTTCAGCATCGCCATCATGCAAGAAGGTCAAATAAGGAACATCGACCTCACCATGTTCGCATGGTTTGCTGGTAGCGTGGGGCTTACGCTTCTCGCCTATCCGCTTATCTTTTTGTTCGAGAAGCTGTTCGGGTTCATTTCCGAGGTAACGCTCTTAGAATTGAACAACACCAACCACAAGTTGCTGCGGCAAATGGCTTCCGAAGCACCCGGGACATTCCAGCACTCGCTGCAAGTGGCAAGTTTGGCCGAAACCGCCATCTATGAAATTGGTGGCAACGCCCTTTTAGTACGGACTGGTGCTTTGTATCACGACATTGGGAAGCTGCATGCACCCATGTATTATGTGGAGAATCAGGTTACAGGCGTAAATCCACACGATGATTTATCGTTCGAGGAAAGCGCTAAAATCATAATCAATCATGTGATTAAGGGAATTGAGTTGGCGAAGAAACATAAGCTTCCAGAGCAGCTTATCGACTTCATTCGCACGCACCACGGAACTTCCACTGTTCAATATTTCTACAAATCGTACCTCTCCAATTTCCCAGAAGGCGAATTGGACAAAGAGCATTTCAGCTACCCTGGCCCGAAACCGTTTACCAAAGAAATGGCTGTTTTGATGATGGCAGATAGTGTGGAAGCCGCAAGTCGCAGTCTAAGCGAATACACCACCGATTCTGTTGGCAAATTGGTTGACTCCATCATCGACCGCCAGTTCAACGAAGGTCAGTTTGATAGCTGCAACATCACGCTGCGCGACATCTCGGATGTACGATCTATCTTCAAGAAAAAGCTCTTGAACATTTATCATGTGAGGATGGAATATCCCACATAGAAAGCCCCTCTAACTCCCCAGTGGGGAGAACTAAAAATTATTTCACACATGTTCACCCTTTGGGGAATGAAGGGGGCTTTTCTGTTATCTTCGCGCTTTAATGAGTTTCGCCTATCCCGAATTCCTTTTTGCACTCGCTGCAGTTTCGGTTCCGATTGTTATCCATTTATTCAATTTCAGACGTTTCAAGAAGGTTTACTTCTCGGATATCCGCTTTTTGAAAGATGTTGAGATTGAAACCAAAAGCAGGAACAAGCTCAAGAATCTGCTCATTCTACTTTCAAGGATTCTTGCTATCATCTTTCTGGTAATGGCATTTGCGAGACCTTTTATTCCAACGGGAAGCAAGGCTACAGCAGCTTCCAATTCCGTACTGGTTTATATCGACAACTCATTCAGCATGAGTGCGGATGGTGAGGCAGGAAGTCTACTCGAAGAAGCCAAAGCAAAAGCCATTGAAGTTGGTTCAGCTTACGCCAATGGTGCTGAGTTGCACCTGCTTACCAACGATTTCTTAGCTGCTCATTTCCGCAGTCTTTCCTTTGAGGAATTCAAGAATGAGGTTGCTTCTGTTCAATCTTCACCACAATTAAGAAACTTTGATGATGTGGTTTCACGCGCCTCTTCCGTGTTTGATGCAATGGCACCCTCAAGCCTCTATTTTATCTCCGACCTTCAAGCTAAAACCGCAACGCCAAGGGAATCTTCGGTTGATTCGTTACTGAGCATTTACATCGTTCCCGTGCAATCAGAATTTGAGTCGAATATCTACATTGATAGCTGTTGGTTCGATTCGCCTTCGCGGCTATCATTGCAACCAGATAACTTGAATGTCCGCATCAGGAATGCTGGCAGTAAGGACATCGAAAACCTTTCGGTTAAACTGGCTTTGAACGGAGTGCAACGCTCGGTTGGAACCACCACAGTCTCGTCTAAGGCCTACGAAGATGTGGTGCTGAATTTTACCAATGCCGCAAGCGGATTGCAACGCGCGGAAGTTTCCATTCAGGATTATCCAATAACGTATGACGACCATTATTACATGTCGTTCAATTTGGCAAACGCCATTAACATTCTGAGTGTGAACGGGCAATCAGCTAGTAACTCAGCTGCCAAACTTTTCGACTCTGAACCGAACTTTACCGTTACGCAGGTTTCTGAAGGTTCCCTTGATTATTCGGTACTAAACACCACAGATTTAGTCATCCTTAATGAAGTTCCGAATTTCTCGTCTGGGATGATTGCGGAGTTGATGAAGTTCGTTTCTGGAGGTGGAAGTTTACTGTTTATTCCTGCTGAAAAACCCGAATTGAGTTCGACCAACGAATTGCTGTTGGCCATTGGAGCAGAGCAATTCACTCGGTCAGATAGTTCAAAACTAAAAGTTGAGGGTGTGAACCTAAAAAGCAAAGTTTTTAAAAACGTTTTCACGCAATGGGAAGAACGAATTGACCTACCCGCGGTGAGCAAACATTTCGGTACGCAAACACGAACAACGGCTTCATCCGAACGACTGCTGACCTTGGCAAATGGCGAATCGTTGCTTACTTCCTACCGGAATGAAAAGGGAAATAGCTACGTGCTTTCTGCTCCGTTGCGCGATAGTTGGACAAATTTCCATCGGCACGCACTCTTCGTTCCAGCGTTTTACAACATCGCTTTGAACAGCGTAACTAATGGCGCAAGCGCAGAAATTATTGGCTCTAACGAACTCATACCGATTAGTTCGAAATTGGGAAATGCAGAAACGTTAGAAATCTCGAATTCAGAAAACAGTGGTTCTTTCATTCCAGAACGAGTTTCGAGGGCAGAAGGAAATGGCGTTTATGTTCATGATCAAATACGAACAGACGGTCATTATTTATTACTCTCCGGAAAGGGTGATACGCTAAAACCATTGAGTTTTAATTTCAACCGTGCTGAAAGCGACATGAATTTCCTCACCGCTGACGAGTTCACAGAACTTGCTTCTGAACTCGGTATTACCAACCTTGAAATAGTGGAAGCGAGCACCGAATCGCTTGCCAATCAAGTGCGAGAAATGAATGATGGAAAACAGCTTTGGCGTCTGTTTCTAATCCTTGCCCTGCTCTGCCTTTTGTTTGAAACCGTTTTGATTAGAATTCTCTAGCCATGCAAATACTTATTCGCGCTGCCAAAATCATTGACCCAACATCAGAACACAATGGAAAAATTGTGGATGTGCTTATCACGGATGGAGTTTTTACAACTATTGGCAAAAACCTTGATTCGGAAGGAATTGATGAAGTGATTGAAGGAGACGACCTGCATATTTCTACAGGTTGGGTGGATCTTTACGCCACATTCGGTGATCCAGGAAAAGAATACAAAGAAGACATCGAATCGGGATTGAACACAGCTGCGCAAGGTGGCTTTACGAAAGTGGCCATTTCGCCACAAACCGACCCTGTTGTTGATAGCAAATCAGACATTCGTTACCTCCTGAAGAAAGCTGAAAATCACGTGGTTGATGCGCTGCCGATTGGCGCCATAACAAAAGGATTGAAAGGTCAAGAAATGGCCGAAATGTTTGACATGCAGACTTCAGGAGCAGTCGCTGTGAGCAACGGAAAACACACGATTGCCAACACGAAACTTCAAAACCTTGCTTTGCTATACAGCAAAAATCTGAACGTGGCATTCTATACCTTTTGTCAAGATGAACTGCTGGCAAGTGGCGGACAAATGCACGAAGGCCAGATGAATACAAGTATTGGCCTGAAGGGAATTCCAGCCTTGGCCGAGGAAGTTGCCGTAGCGCGAGATCTTTATCTGGCAGAATACTCAGATGTGGCGGTTCATTTCTCTCATATCACCACCAAAAGTTCAGTTGATCTTATCCGCTCAGCTAAGGCAAAAGAATTAAAAGTGACCGCCAGCGTTCCTGCCCATCACCTTTCTTTAAAAGATGAAGCCATTGCAGACTTCGACCCGAACTATAAAGTTGTTCCTCCTTTCAGGAACTCTGAACACATTGAGGCGTTGATTGCAGGTGTAGCCGATGGTACGATTGATTCTATTATCTCAGACCACGAACCATGCGAGATTGAAGCGAAATTCTCAGAATTCAGTGTTGCAGAAGCAGGAATCATTGCGCTGGAAACTGCTTTTTCAACGGCCTTGGAAGCGCTATCAGGCAAAATGAAATTGGAAGAAATCATCAAAACGTTCACAACTGGTCCGCGGAAGGTTCTGAACCTCCAAACACCTACCATAAAGGAAGGAAACGAGGCGGAGATCACCATTTTCACACCAACGCTAAAATGGATTTATGAGAAGAAAGACATCAAGAGTCTTTCTTCTAATTCACCTCTAATTGGCAAAGAAATGACTGGCTTGCCTGTGGGAATTGTAAATAAGGGACAACTCTATCTGAACAGTTAGGCTTTTTAAGGTGTTTCGATTGAGTACTTTTGCGCTCAATTACAGAACATGGCTGAAGAAGAGATAAAACTGGATAGCATTGAATCTGCTATTCAAGATATTAAAGACGGAAAAATTGTCATTGTTGTTGACGATGCTGACCGCGAGAACGAAGGAGATTTTGTAGCTGCTGCACGTTCGGTCACTCCCGAAATGATCAATTTCATGGCAACCCATGGACGCGGTCTTATCTGCGCTCCGTTGGTTGAAGATCGTTGCGTTGAACTTGGCTTGGACCTAATGGTTCAGAACAATAATGCTGCTTACGAAACACCATTCACCGTTTCTGTTGACTTAATGGGACACGGTTGCACCACGGGAATTTCGGCCAGCGATAGAGCTAAAACCATTCAAGCACTTATTAATCCTGATACAAAGCCAGAAGAACTAGGTAAACCAGGACATATTTTTCCGCTAAAGGCGAAGAAAGGTGGTGTTCTCCGAAGAGCTGGACACACGGAAGCATCGATTGACCTTGCCCGTTTGGCTGGTTTTGAAGCTGCTGGTGTTATTGTTGAGATTATGAACGAGGACGGCACAATGGCACGTCTTCCGCATCTTATTGAGATTGCGAAAAAGTTTGACCTTAAACTGGTTTCTATCAAGGATTTGATTGCGTATCGCGTTAAGCACGAATCACTCATTGAAAGACAAGTCCGAGTAAATATGCCAACTGAATGGGGCGATTTTAAACTGGTAGCGTACAATCAAACCACAAATGACCAAACGCATCTAGCCTTGGTGAAAGGAACTTGGAATGATGATGATGAAATCTTAGTTCGTGTTCATTCGTCTTGCGTTACTGGAGATATCTTCGGTTCGTGCCGTTGCGATTGTGGTCCTCAACTTCATGCTGCCATGGAAATGGTAGAAAAAGAAGGAAAAGGCGTTGTTGTTTACATGAATCAGGAAGGACGCGGAATTGGACTACTTAATAAGCTTAAAGCCTACGAACTGCAAGAAACAGGAATGGACACCGTTGAAGCTAACCTCGCGCTTGGTTTTGATATGGATCAACGCGACTACGGAATTGGCGCTCAAATTTTAAGAGATCTTGGCGTAAGAAAGATGCGACTCATGAGCAACAATCCTAAAAAGCGCACTGGATTGATTGGTTACGGTCTAGAAATCGTTGATAATGTGGCCATCGAAATTGCTGCAAACGACCATAATCGCTTTTATCTTCAGACCAAAAGAGATAAAATGGGACACTCTATTAAGGTAGAAAAGTAGCTGAAAAGCCCATATTTAAAGGGATACAAAACATTTGATTTAAATTCAAAAACAGGGTTGCGATTCCAAAACGAAGGGTATATATTTGCAACCGCTTTTAAAAAGCACGACTCGATAGCTCAGCCGGTAGAGCATAACACTTTTAATGTTAGGGTCCTGGGTTCGAATCCCAGTCGGGTCACATACAAAACTCCATTGCAATTGATGCGATGGAGTTTTTTTTTCAAACGTCCCGTAGAATTCTGAGCTAATTACACGCTCTTGGAAAACATTTGTTGGCCAGATTGCTTCGTCCAAACAAATTCATCCAAAGCCATGCAAATTGTTCTGATGAATGCTTGTCCTTCTGGCTTAACGTGAATTCCTTCTTTATCAATCGTGAGAAGATTATCTGCCAGATGCTCAGAAAGGCGATTAACCACCAATTCTCGTTCATTCGAAGCCAGATAATCAAGCTTGCAATTAAAGCCACACATCAAGTCTAGAATAGCTTTCCTTATTGTTAAATCACGTTCGGTGTGCAAATGACCTTTCACAATAGGAAACTCTCCTTTTTCTATCCTTTCTAAATAAGCTTCAACAGAAATTGGGTTTTGTGCAAGCGAACTCCAAGCATCACTAATGGCAGAAACCCCAAGACCGATAAGCGTGTCGTTCTTAGCTTCCGTGTAGCCCATAAAATTGCGATGCATTTCGCCATGTTGAGATGCCAGCGCCAAACCATCGTTGGGTTTTGCAAAATGGTCCATTCCTATCTCTACATAGCCGTTGTTCAGCAATTTTTCCTTTCCTGCGTTATAAAGCGCAATTTTCATGTTCTCATCAGGCAAATCGCTTTCGTCATAGCCACGTTGAGATGGGCTTTTCCACGGAACGTGCGCGTAACTGTAGAAGGCAATTCTATCAGGATTAAGAACAAGCACTTTATCAAACGTATCCAGCATTCCTTCCATGGTTTGCTTTGGCAGTCCATAAATCAAATCGTAGTTAATAGAACGATAACCAAGTGCCTTTGCATCTTGAGTCACTTTTCTGACCTGAGCAAATGATTGCATTCGGTTAATGGTTCTTTGAACCACAGGGTCAAAATCTTGAATCCCGAAACTTACGCGATTGAAACCTTTCTTTCTTAATTCCCGAAGGTGTTCTTCGGTTGTATTGTTTGGATGTCCTTCAAAACTGAATTGTGCTTTCTCGCTTACCACAGCATGGGCAAGGATTCCGTCCATCAGTTTTCCTAAGTTCTCAGAAGTAAAAAATGTGGGGGTTCCTCCTCCTAAATGCAGCTCGGCAAGCTTGGGTTTTTCACCCAAAAGTTCTACGTACATCCTCCATTCTTCCAAAACAGCTTTGATGTACGGTCCCTCAACCTTATGGTTCTTAGTTATGCGCTTGTTGCATCCGCAATACGTGCACAGGCTTTCGCAATAAGGTAAATGAATGTAAAGCGAAAGTCCTTCGGCTTTATCTTTTTGGTAGCTAGCAACCAGGCGTTTTAAATGTTCATACTTATCGAATTCTGCCGTGTTCCAATACGGCACAGTTGGGTAGCTCGTATAGCGCGGACTTGGAATGTTGTATTTCTTGATAAGTTCAGTGTTCATGGCATGTGACATTGCGGCACACCGCCTTCTTTGGCGTCCATGCTTGGACTGACATAAGGAATTCCTAGGTTCATGCCTCGAAGAATGAAAAGTGTACCCATGATGGCAAATAATATTGGCATCAATTTTCGGATTTTAGCTCTCCACTGAAGCGAGATCAGGTCACCAAAAAGTATGACAGAAATCATAATAGGAACAGTTCCAAGGCCAAACGCAGCCATGAACTGAGCACTTTCAAACGGACTTCCGAGCGCCAAGGCGCCAGCCAATCCGACATAAACAAGGCCGCAAGGGAGCAATCCATTTATTAAACCCAATATTAATGGCCCAAAAGCGTTTTTACTTTGAAATAATCCTCGAAAGGTGTTTTTCAGTTTTAAAAATAAGCGTGCAAAAGTGGAAGTTGGGTCAAGTTTTTTGGTAATGGTTTTAGGAAGAATGAGGAAGGCTAGAATAAAAACACCAACAGCGATTGAGAGCCCTTGCTGATAGCCACCAATTGCAATTTGCTTACCGATTAGCCCAACGATAAGTCCGAGTACCGAATAAGTTGCAATTCGCCCAAAATTGTAAGCCAAGGCACGAATAATTCCTGTCCAACCCGATTTTCCGCCCATCGGCACCGAAAGCGCAATGGGTCCGCACATACCAATGCAATGAAAACTGCCTAGGGCACCGATGGCGAAGGCGGTCAGAAACATTAGTTCACAATAAAGTCCTGTTCTTGGAAATAAGTTTTATCGTTGGCTTTCCACTCTACTTTGATTAGGTATTTCCCACTTGAGAATTTCTCAGTTGGAATGTTCAATTCTCTATCAACGATTACTTCTTCCTGTCTAAAGTCTTTGGCCTCATCTGATGGTCGGAAGAAATGAATTTTAACCTCAGTCGCCTGAGAAGCAAAGGATAATCGAACTAGCCCGTCAATCTCCGAAACAATCACTTTTTGTCCGTCAACTTGAGCATTCGTCATTTGGTCAATACGTCCTTGATAGGCAATCTCTTGTTCGTAATAATCATCGGCTACAAGATCAAAATCTTCTCTAAAAGCCATAATCACCATTCCAACCATAAAAACGACAAACGTGCCGTAAAAAAGTGCAATACGCCATCCCCAACTCATTTCCTTATTTTTTAGTTTGTAATGGCCCTATAAAGTTGGTCTTCACCTTTTTCAGCAGTTTATCTCCATCGAAAATCCCGACTGTCACCGATGTTTTTCTTTCAGTCAATTGGTCTTTTGGTACCGCAATAAACAGCACGCCTTCTGATGTTCCCTGCGGTTTCAGGTTCAGCATATCGCCAACCAATTTCACCTCGCCCGGACCTTTCACCACCTTCAGACTTAAGGTCATATCGATGGCTGTTTTATTGATAACCTTGAAGTTGTAAAGGTTGGTGATGGTGTTGTTTTCTCCTTCCTGAAAGAGCATTCCAGGCGTACGCAGCACCGTTGCACCAATATCGGCCCGTGTAATGATAAGCGCGAACATGGCCAACATCAGAATGCTCAGAACTCCCGTGTAGGCTTTGAGTCGTGTGGTATAAGTGAAGGGTTTTCCGGTAGAAATCGTCTCTTCGCTTTTGTAACCGATGAGGTCTTTTTCGAAACCAACCTTCTCCATCACATGATCGCAAGCATCCATGCAAGCGGTGCAATTGATGCACTCCAGTTGCGTGCCGTTTCGGATGTCAATTCCGGTTGGACATACATCCACACAGGCGTTGCAATCGATGCAATCTCCTTTGCCTTCTTCTGCTCGGTTCTCACCTTTTCGCCATTTGCTTCGGCCTTCACCTCGCTCGTGGTCATAGGCAACAATCATCGAATTTCTGTCGAGTAGCACGCCTTGCAATCTTCCGTACGGACAAATGTTGGTGCAAACCTGCTCTCGCATTTTGGCAAAAACGCCATAGAAGACGAAGGTGAAAACAATGATGAGAATCAGCCCAACAATATGGTCGGCTGGAGAATCGGTGATGATCTTAAAAAGCTCGTCATTACCAATGATGTAGGCCAGAAAAGTGTTCGAAATAATGAATGAAATGAGAAAGAACAGAAAGTGCTTGATGCTTTTCTTGCGGATTTTCTCGGCATTCCAAGGCAGCGCATCCAAACGCTGCTGATGCTTCCAATCGCCCTCAATCCAATACTCTATTCTGCGGAAGAGCATTTCCATGAAAATGGTCTGCGGACAGAACCATCCGCAGAAAATGCGCCCGAACGCCACCGTGAACAGCACAATGAACAGCACGAAGGTGATCATTGCCAAGCCGAAGAGGTAAAAATCTTGCGGCCAAAAAATCTGTCCGAAGATGACGAACTTCCTTTGCAGGATATTGATCATCAACAACGGTTCGCCACCTATCTTAATGTGCGGCCCAGCAAACAAAAAAGCCAGTAGTACATAGCTCAACCATTTACGCCAATTGTAATATTTGCCGAATGGTTTTTTGGGATAAATCCACTTACGGTTTCCCCTCTCGTCTAAGGTTGACAGATGATCTCTAAATGAACCTTTTGCATCTTTCTCCTCCATAATTCAATCTTCTTCTCTCACTCAAAGATAGGTTCAAACAAAACGAAGAACCGTGAGCAGAATCACACTATTTACCTTCCCACTTTTCTCCTTGCGGTTCTTTGGCTCCAGCAGGATTAGAACCCTTCAGAGATACGATGTATGAAGCAACTTCTTGCATTTGCTTCGGAGAAAGTGAGCTTTCCCAAGCAATCATACCCTTAGCGGGCACACCCACTTTTATAGTATGATATATGTTACTAATACCTCCACCTTGTAACCAATATTCATCAACAAGGTTTGGACCAACGCCCCCTGGATTGCTTCCGCCTGTTGCTCCATGACATGCAACACACATGTTATCGAACACCTTTTTTCCGTTGGCCAAAGATGCTTTGTCTTTCAACAATTCAATCTCCTCAACTGCAGCTGACTCGGCTGGAACTTCTTCTGAATTTCCAAGAGGTGCTGTGTCTCCTTCTTTCCAAATCTCTCCTTGAGGCTCTCTCGCATTTTCAGGATTTGAACCTTGTAGTGAAATCACATAAGATGCAACTTCCTGAATTTGAACTGGAGTTAATTGCGCTTCCCACGAAATCATACCTTTTGCTGGCACTCCATACTTTATGGTTTTAAATACGTTCTGAATGCCACCTCCATGTATCCAATATTCATCTGTAAGGTTTGGACCAACACCGAGTGGGTTTTGCGAACTGCCTCCTGAAGTACCATGACAGGCCACGCAAAGTGATTCGAACTTTGCTTTTCCGTTGCTGATGGATGTAGCATCCGTCAATATAGTTGCAGTGTTCTCATCAACATTATTTGCTGAGTTAGCCAACATGGCCTCTTTGGCTGTAGCGGCTTCGGTCATTTCTGTGTTGTATTCGTCATACTGACCGTGGCCTCCTTGGAATTGATAATAAGCAATGTAAACCACCCCAAAAATGATGGTGAAATAGAACATGTACAACCACCAAGGCGGAAGCTTATTGTCCAACTCCATGATGCCATCATACTCGTGATCCATCAAAATGTCTTTCTCTTGAGCCAATGGAACAGCAGCAGATAAACTTCCTTCCCAAATTGATTTTTCTGGTACAGCTGCAGCTGCAACTTCATCATCCGCAGTGCGAAGTGATTTTATCAAACTGCTCAAATTGTAAATCATTCCTAGAAGCACGAGCAACAGGAACAGATTTACGATAATCATTATCCAAAACAATCCGTCCGACATTTCGAACAACGAAGCAGCTGCAGCTTCTGCTTGTGCCATGGCAGATGTTGACGAGAAAAGCATTCCACCTCCAATCAAAATGGCAACGGTTTTAGCAGCCTTCTTCCATTTTCCTTTCCACAAATCCTTGTTGGTTAGTAATCCTTTGGTTACACCAGCAACAACCCAAATTAGGATGAGTAAAAGCACCGCAAACGAGGCAAGCACCCAGAACACAGCCGTATCATCGGCCTTCACCATATTTTCCCATGGCACTGGTACTTTCGATTCTTGGGCGAATGCGCTCGCACTCAGCAGCATGAATGTCGAAGCTGCACTAAACAACTTTGTTTTATTGTTAAACCAATTCGTTTTCATGACTTAGAGTTTATTGGTTGATGCGTTTTCCTCGTCCAATGGCATCATGCTCAACTGGTCGAAGTATTCTTTGCGCTGAATAATCAAATAAGCCAATACAGCCACGAAGAATGTGAAGAAAATAATGAAGGAGATGATTGGATAGATCTCTATCCCAGCAATGGTCTCCATATGATGTTTTACAAACTTTAGCATGATCTTTCGTGTTTAGTTGGTTACCATGGCGGCTTGGCCATCCTTCACTTTTATGTCTGTTCCTAAGCGTTGCAAATAGGCGATAAGCGCAACAATCTCTGAGTTCGGAAGCACCTGAAGTCCGTCCTTCTCCAAATTCGCAGCAATGCCTTCTGCCTGATAGGTCAAATCCTCAACCGCAATTTGGTCGTATCCTTCTGGATAAGGAACTCCGAGCGTTTGCATGGCTCTAATCTTAGCCGGAGTGAGTTCTGTATTCAACTCATTCTCAAATAACCAAGGATAAGATGGCATAATCGTTCCTGGCGACATGGCAGCAGGATCCATCATGTGGTTGTAGTGCCAGCTATCGGAATACTTTGCACCAATTCTGTGCAAATCCGGACCAGTTCGTTTAGAACCCCATTGGAATGGATGGTCATACACAAATTCGCCAGCCTTCGAGTATTCTCCATAACGCTCAGTCTCAGAACGGAACGGACGAATCATCTGCGAGTGACAGTTGTAGCAACCCTCTTTGATGTAGATGTCGCGACCTTCCAGTTCGAGTGGCGTATATGGTTTCACGCTTGCAATGCTTGGAACATTGCTGTCAATAAGCATGGTCGGAATAATCTCAATAGCTCCACCAATGGCAACAGAAACCAAGCTGAACACCAACATTTGAACCGGTCTTCTTTCAATGGCTCGGTGCCATCCTTCGCCTTTGTGTGCTTCGTATTCTTTAGCCAGTGGTAGTGCAGAAGCCTCTTCCTCTTTCTGGAAACTTCCCTGCTTCATGGTCATGATCAGGTTGTAAAGCATGGCAATTACACCAACGATGTAGATGCTACCACCAAATGCACGAGCAGCGTACATCGGTTTTATCTGCGTTACCGTTTCCAAGAAATTAGGGTAAGCCAAGAAACCTTCTTGAGTGAACTCTTTCCACATCAAACTCTGTGTGAAACCAGCCCAATAAAGCGGCAATGCGTAGAAAATAATTCCAAGCGTTCCAATCCAAAAGTGGAAGTCAGAAAGCTTCGTAGAATACAATTTCGTATTCCACATTTTAGGAATCAAGAAGTAAAGAATTCCAAAGGTCATAAAGCCGTTCCAGCCCAATCCGCCAATATGAACGTGAGCAACTGTCCAGTCGGTAAAGTGACTGATGGCGTTTACGTTTTTCAGCGACATCAATGGCCCTTCAAACGTGCTCATACCGTAGCAAGTAACCGCCACAACCATAAATTTCAATACGGCACTTTCGCGCACTCTATCCCATGCTCCCCGAAGCGTAAGAAGTCCGTTGAGCATACCACCCCAACTTGGAGCAATCAGCATGAATGAGAACACAACGCCAATGTTCTGTGCCCACTCTGGAAGGGCAGTGTACAACAAGTGGTGTGGACCGGCCCAGATGTAGATGAAGATCAGGGCCCAAAAGTGAACGATTGACAAACGGTACGAATAAACAGGACGATTGGCCGCTTTCGGAATGAAGTAATACATCAATCCCAAATAAGGTGTGGTGAGGAAGAATGCCACCGCATTGTGACCGTACCACCATTGCACCAAGGCATCCTGAACTCCAGCGTACCAACTATAACTCTTAAAGAAAGAAACAGGAAGCTCAAAGCTGTTCACAATATGAAGCATGGCAACCGTTACGAACGTAGCAATGTAGAACCAAATGGCTACGTATAAGTGACGCTCTCTTCGCTTTAAAATGGTCATGAACATGTTGAGACCAAACACAACCCATATCAGTGCGATGAGGATGTCGATCCACCACTCCAATTCGGCATATTCCTTACCTGTGGTCATACCCAAAGGCAGCGTAACCACAGCCGAAAGAATAATCAACTGCCAACCCCAAAAGTTAATGTTGCTCAAGGCATCACTCCACATTCTGGTTTTCAGCAAACGCTGCAGCGAGTAGTAAACACCCATAAAAATGCCGTTACCCACAAACGCAAAAATCACCGCATTGGTGTGCAGTGGTCTAATACGTCCGAAAGTGAGCCATGAGGTGAGCCCATTGAACCATGGATCCACCATTTGAAGTGCAGCCGTAAGGCCTACCAGCATGCCGATAATACCAAACGCCATGGTGGCGAAGGCAAATTTTCGGACAATGGTATTGTCGTAACGGAATGTTTCCTTTTCCATCGAATTATTTATTGGTTTCTGTTGATTGTTTATCGTCAAAGAGAATGCGCATCGCTGGCGTCTTATCGTCATCATATTGCCCCGACCTCACGGCCCACAAAAAAGCCGCTAGGAACCCGAGGGCTGCAATAATGCTGATGGCAATGAGTAGAAAAATGACTTCCATGATCGTGCTGCAAAGAAATTGCTGGTTTCAAATTTAGTAAGTGAGTGCAGTCACAGCCAAAACTGATAATAGTCAGGAAGTCCTTTAATTATACAATCATGTAAGTTTTTGTCTGGAAACCGTGAGACGAAATCGCTTTTTATTACAATTTTTAGGGTAGAAAATTTCGATTGATACTATGCCATATTTAGACCCCTATTCTGGTTCTTGGACGGATACTGAAGCCCGCCATTTATTGAGAAGAACTGTTTTTGGTCCTTCGCAAAACATGGTTGAAGCTGCAGTAACACAGGGGCTTTCTGCTACAATTATTGAGTTGTTTCAGAACGTACCGTTGCCAAATCCACCAGTTAAAACAATTCCTGATGGAACGGGGACTGACGAATTAAACGACCCAGGTGCGCTGTTTGGAGAAACGTGGGTAAATGCGGAGCCATTTCCGAACGTTAATCCTCCCATGTTGCGGAACAGAGTATTGCGTTCACGAAGCAAGTCGCTCTATTCTTGGACATTCTTACAAATGCATTATTCGGGCATTTCAATCTGGCAGAAAATGTTCCTCTTTTGGCACAACCATTTTGTAACTGGCGATAACACCATTGCACATCGCGAGTATTTGTATCAGAATGTACTTCGGAGTGGAGCCTTGGGCAACTTCAAGCAAATGGCCATCGACATTACAACCGATACGGCTATGCTCATTTATCTCAGCGGAGCAGAAAACAGCAACCAAGCTCCGAATGAGAATTATTCGCGTGAGTTGTTGGAGCTATTTACCATTGGGAAAGGCGATTTGATTGCGCCAGGTGATTATTCCAACTATACAGAAGATGATGTGGTTGAAATGGCCAAAGTCCTTACGGGTTGGACTGTTTCGCCTATTCAAAATCCTGACACGCTCATTGGCGTTTTCAATTCAAATCGGCACACAAGCGGAGATAAATATCTCTCGTATCATTTTGGTAATGCGGTCATTTCTGAAAATGGAGACCAGGAATATATCGACCTCATTAACGTTATTTTTCAGCAAGATGAATGTTCACGTTTCATTACTAGAAAGCTTTACCGTTGGTTCGTCAATCATGATATTACTTCAGATATTGAGGCGAACATTATTGAGCCTTTGGCTCAGATAATCAGGAACAACAACTATGACATCGCTCCGGCTTTGCTGGTTTTGTTTGCATCGGAACATTTCTTCGAATCAACGGCTTGCATGATAAAAAGCCCTGTTGACCTTATTTTCTCTGCTACCAGAGCGCTGGGTTTAGCACCTTCGCAAACGAATCTTGAAGAAGAATACAACTTTGCATACACACATTATGCGATGTGCGGTGAATTGGAACAGGCGCTTTACTATCATCCAAATGTGGCTGGATGGCAAGCATACTATCAAGAACCTCAGTATTATCAAACGTGGATTAATAATCTGCTGCTACCAAGGCGCCACGAGTTTGCACAACTTATGATTGAGGGCGGAACGGTAAGCATTGATGATGAGAATTATCCGATAACAGAAACGGTCGATGTGCTTGAGATTGCCAACAGTATTACTGGTGCTTCAGACCCAAACATCTTGGTGAATGAATTGGCAAATCGATTGTTCAATTATCCAATTACTCAATCTCAGGTAGATGCACTAAAAGAGGTTTTAATACCTGGGCTTCCAGATTTTGAATGGTCAGTTGAATACGGATTGTACTTAGGCAATCCTAACGACCAAGCCGTTGCCAACTCAGTAGCCAACAAGTTGAGGAGTTTATTATCGGTAATGGTGAGAATGTCTGAATTTCAAATAATGTGATGATGGGAAAGAAGAATTTTTCGAGACGCGATTTTATGAAACTGAGTTCGATGGCAAGTTTGCCGTTGACGCTTGGCGGCTTCCCATTATTCACACACGGCAAGCCGCCCGCTCCCTTCGATACCGAGAATGATAAGATTCTTGTGCTCGTTCAACTACAAGGTGGTAACGATGGTCTGAGTACGCTTTTTCACGCGGATGAGTACGCAAATCTTGCGGCAGTTCGTTCAAACATATTAGTTCCCGAAAGTTCCATTATCAACTTTACGGGCGATTACGGTTTTCATCCTGTGATGACTGGAATGCATGACGTTTGGGACATGGGTGCCATGGGAATTGTGCAAAACGTAGGATATCCGAATCAAAACAGGTCGCATTTTAGGTCTACAGACATTTGGAATACAGCATCCAGCGCAGAACAATACTTAACTACAGGTTGGATTGGTCGGTTTTACGATATAGAATATTCGAGTTACCCGAATGGATTTCCGAATGGTGCAAACCCGCACCCATTTGCACTAACCATTGGCAATCTTATTTCTGAAACATGCCAAGGAACAAATGCAAACTACAGCATGGCCGTTTCAGACCCGTTCAATCCAGGCTCTGTACTGATTGGTGCTGGAGGCAATACGCCTGCCAATTGTTATGGAGACGCCTTAAGTTTTGTAAACCAAACGGCAGAGCAAACCAATGCTTATTCTACAGTAATAAGCGCAGCAGCTGGTGCCGGAAACAACCTTTCGCCTAAGTGGGCCAACCTTGAAACTGAGCTGGCTGAAAAGCTAAAACACGTTTCAAGATTGATTTCTGGTGGATTGCAAACCAAGGTTTACATCGTTCAAATTGGTGGGTTTGACACACACGATAATCAAGTGATAGACGGAGCTCCCGAAACTGGAAATCATGCTGAATTACTGAAGGAATTATCAGATGCAGTTTGTGCGTTTCAGGACGATGTAGAATTACTTGGGGTAGATGACAGAGTGGTTGGAATGACCTATTCTGAGTTCGGAAGAAGAATTCGTTCCAATGCTGGTTTGGGAACAGACCACGGAACTGCTGCACCACTTTTCTTGTTTGGTTCGTGTATTGAACCGCAGATATTGGGCGACCATCCAGAAATTGACCAAGGCGTTAGCATTGATGAGGGCATTGCGATGCAATATGATTTTCGAGATATCTATGGAACGATGCTGACGCACTGGCTTGGCGCAGATGAACAAGAAGTTCAGAACATCATTTATCCAGATTTTCAAGCGCTTCCGTTGTTCAAGGCGAGTTGCGCGCTTGTGGCAGATGTAGTAGAAGAAAGACAGTTCAATCTTTCGCTCTATCCTAATCCTACAGCAGATTTTTCTCAGTTAGAATTTTCTGGAAATGGCGAGAAAACGAAGATTATTCTGCTCAACGCAGCAGGTGGATTGGTTAAAGAAATTGCTAATCAGCCTTTCTTAGAAGGTCAGCACTCAGTGAATATTGACCTTAGTGATTTGGCTTCTGGAAACTACTTCCTTAGGATTTCCTCAAAAGGATTGAACCGAGTTGAGAAATTGATGCGTAGATAATCACTTCCGCAAGTTCAATCGCACCAAAACAGCTGTGCTTACAGTAGTGAAAAGTACCACCGTTACAGAACTCAACGGCATCAGAATTGCCGCTATAACTGGCGATAGCAAACCTTGCACCGCAACCGAAACTCCAATGATGTTGTAGATCATGGAGAGCGAAAATGCGGCAATCACCACCAACCGCGCTTGCCTCGATAACTGGATCAATTCGGGTAGTTTTTGAAACGAAGCCGCACTCAGAATTCCATCCGATGCTGGTGTGAACTGACTATTCTCCTCTGCTATCGAAATACCGAAATGGGCTACTTTCAACGCTCCTGCATCATTCAATCCATCACCGATCATCAGCAGCTTTTTTCCGTTCGTAGCTTGCTGTTTCTTGATCCAGGCCATTTTCTCGTGCGGATCCATGTTAAAATGCATGTTCTCTTTCTCAAACCCAGCTATTAGTTTATTGCTGAGAGCAATGCTTTCGCTGTCGTTGTCTCCAGAAAGCAGAGAAACTTCATTTTCCGTTTGCAGCTTTTCAACCGTCTGATGCAATCCATGCCTGTAGCTAGTTGTGAACTCAACACGCGCCCAAAGGTGCCCATCAATCAAAACGGCTGTGCGACCCATTCCGTGGTGTTCAGTCTGCCAATCGTCAAACTGAATACGTTCCTTTTCTGTGAGATTATTCGGGTTCTTCAGTTCCACCAACACGCCATTCACCATTCCATAAATGCCGATGCCTGCGTTTTCCATGAAACCAATGACATGTTCGTGTTGCGTTTTGGGAAATGCTGCAGCAAAGTTCTTGCTGAGCGGGTGCAACGATTGGCGTGCCACGTTCACCAAAGCTTCGAGCTGATCGTGTGATAGCCTGTTACCTGCAAAGATGACTCCGCCCTTCTCGCGAATCGTGATGGTTCCCGTCTTGTCAAAAACCACATGGTTTATCTCTCCAAGCTTCGCGATTGCCTCTACGGAACGCACAAAAAAACCATGTCTTCCGAAATGCCGAAGCATAGAACCATAAGTGAACGGAATGCTCAGCGCCAACGCGCAAGGGCAAGCAATAATGAGCACCGATGTAGCCGTATTCAACCAATTGCTCGGGTCAACAATCATCCAATAAACAGCCGTTATTGCCGCCACCGAAAGCACGGAAATACTGAATCGTGCCGCAATGCGGTCTGAGAATTTAAGCAAAGGTGGAACATCTTCCTTATCGCTTGCATCTGAACTATTCCAAAGCGATGTGAGGTAGCTGGATGATACCGGTTTCATCACCCGCAATCGAATCACCGAACCACGATTCTTTCCGCCAGCATAAATTCTATTTCCTTCAGTTTTGGATGATGGTGCTGCCTCGCCCGTCACAAAACTGTAATCGATGGAAGCCTTGGCAGAAAGCAATTCGCAATCGCATGGTATTAACTCATCATTATGAATCTGAATTTCATCTCCGGTAAGCAGGTGCTTGATCATGATGGCATTTACCTGTCCATCCGTTCCAATTCGGTTCACCGCAATAGGGAAAAACGACTTGTAATCGCGCTCAAACGAAAGTCCCGAATAGGTTTTGGCCTGATACCATTTTCCAATCAAAAGGAAGAAAACGAACCCAGCTAAGGAATCAAGAAACCCTGGTCCGGAGCCAGTGATGATGTCGAACGCACTGCGGATAAAAATGGCAAGCATGCCGATGGAAACGGGCACATCCATATTTACATGTCGAACTCGTAAACCCTTATAGGCCGAAACGAGGTAATCGCGACCAGCATACAAAAGAACAGGCAGCGAAAGCGCCAGATTCAGGTAACTAAACAGGGTAGACCACTTGGTTTCCAAGGCCTGATTGCCGATGAGATATTCTGGAAAACTGAGCAGCATGATATTGCCAAAACAGAACCCAGCCACGCCTATTTTGTACATCAAATCGCGATTGACGGTCGGCTTTTCTTTCGTTTCTGACGATTTGGCTAAGTTGAGGTTTGGAGCATAACCAATGGAATGTAGTAAGAGCACCAATTCTTTGAGCGAAACTTGCGTCTCATCAAACAGGATATTCGCTGTCTTCTTCGGAAAGTTGACCTCGCATTGCTTCACGCCTTTGTTCAGCCGTTCCAAGCGTTCCAACAGATAGACGCAGGCGCTGCAATGGATGGCAGGTAGTTCGAAGGAAATACGAGCTAAGGTTCCGTCAGAAAAATCGAGGAGGCTTTCTTTTACTTCCGCATCGTCTAAATAAGCAAGCTCGTGCGCCTTTTGCGCATCGGGTTTAATCCCAAGCGGGCCATTGGCGTAGGTGTCATCCAAACCAACGTCTTGCAGCAATTGGTATACGGTGCTGCAACCGTTGCAGCAAAAAGTATGATTATCTAAGTGAATGGTTTCTTCCTCGCAATCGTCATTGCAATGAAAACACGAAATCTTGGTGTCAGTAAGAGGCATAGTAAGGATGGTAAATGCGTTGCAAGTTCCTTGCTTTGCGGGGCTCAGTGTTTGATAGCCATCAAAGGGAAAACTGAGATTTGTCAGTTTAACCAGTAAAGAATGCTAAAATGATAGACGAAAAATTACTTAAGCCATCTTAGAAACGATAATTCTTCAATGCTTGAATGTTCAAAACGTGAATGTCACGTCCTTTTGATTCGATGTATCCATCTTGTTTAAATTCAGAAAGAGCACGAATAACCGTTTCGGTAGCCGTACCAACAATGCTTGCTAAATCTTCGCGCCCAAGGCTAATGGTGAAATCTGCACGGCCTTCTTTATTGTATTTTTCATACACCTGCACTAACGCGTTTGCCACACGCTTTCGCACAGAACTGTATGCTAATTCTATAAGTTGTTCTTCTTTTTGATGGATATTATCTGCCAATAATTTGATGAAACTTCCAATCACTTCCGTGTTCGAATTCATCAAATGGTAGAAATCATCTTTGGGAATCAGTAATACTTCTGCATCATCAATTACTTGAGCCGATTCTGCATAATTGGCATGTTCGAGAAGCGATGCGTATCCAAAGAAATCGCCTGCATTATACAGACCCGTAATGTATTCTTTACCATCATCATTCATTTTGAAAGTTTTTATTTTTCCCTTATTTAGGAAGTAGAGGTAAATAGGTGTATCGCCTTCACGAAACACGTACTCGCGCAATGAATAATGCTTGGTGCGATGGTTTTTAATCACTTGGTCAACCACCTTGCCGGATGCCGTTGCCATAAAGCCTTGCACTCCAGAAATATTTCTTGAAGAACCTGCTTTAAGGGCATCGCTCTTTTTCAATCTCATTTCCACAGCATCCAACAAATCCATTTCTTCAAACGGCTTGGTGATGTAATCATCAGCACCCATTCCCATTCCTTTGCGCACATCAATCGATTCTGACTTGGCGGTTAAAAAAATGAACGGAATGGAAAGTGTACTTGGGTCTTTACTTAAAATGTGCAGAACGCCATATCCATCCAATTCAGGCATCATCACATCACAAATGATCAGGTCAGGGCTTTCAGTTTTTGCCGCAATAACGCCTCTCTTTCCATCTTCAGCGGCTAACACATCAAAATTGGCCAATTCCAAAATCTCAGCTATGTTCTCGCGCATTTCGAGATTGTCCTCAATAACAAGAATCTTCTTTTTGTCCATTAGCTGGTGCTCAATTTTCTATTGGTAATGTAATAACGAAGGTAGTTCCTTCTTCAAGTTTGCTAGTAAAGGTAATTGTACCACCCATCAATTCCACGTGCTTTTTTACAATGTTTAATCCAAGTCCAGTTCCTTGAACATGCGTTGCGTTTTTGGCTCGAAAAAATCGCCCGAACAGATATTGTTGCTCTTCCTGTGGAATGCCCATTCCTTTGTCTGAGACGGTAATGGTAAGATTCTCTCCGATTTCAATAGTGATAGTTATCACCGTGTTCTCTTTACTATACTTAACTGCATTTGAAAGGAGATTGAACAGTATATTACGAATAAGTTGCGGATCTAACCCATCAATAATACCTTTGGTGCAAACACTTACATTTGGACAGCAATTGAGTTGAATACGCTGACCTTCTTTGGTCATTCCGCCAATGTCTTCGGTTACAGAATGGGCCAATTCGCACATGCTAAATTCCTCCGGTTTGAACTGAACCATACCTTGCTCTAGTTTTTCGAGAGAAAGAAAATCGTTAAGAATTGAAGTTAGGTTACGAACAGAATTTCTAATTCTCCCAACGTGTTTAGATACGCCATCGGTGTTGTTAGAATCGGCATAACGTGTTACTAGGTTAACCGAACTTAGTATAGTTGCTAGCGGTGTTCTAAACTCATGAGAAGCCATTGAAACGAAACGAGATTTAAGTTCATTCAACTCTCGTTCCTTGTTAAGAGCATTAATCATGTCCTGCTCAGCTTGCTTTTGCTCAGAAATATTCTTTTCGACTAAGAGCAAACGGTTAATGGTCTTTTGCTCGTCATAAAGTGGGACAGCACTCATAATATAAGTGTTATCCTTCGAAACTATTTCAAAAGTTCTCGGAATGCCTTCGAGTACCTTTTTTAGTTCGTTAGTAACAGGTTCTTGATATGACTCCGGCAAGAGTGCTATATAATTCAAACCAATGACTTTCTTTCGGTCGATACCGCTGTTTGCAAACTCCTTCCCCTCTGCAAAAATGTAATTGAAATCAGCATCAAGGGCATTAATGGTACCATCGGGAAAGTTTTGAGCAATAAGGGAATAGAGGTGCTGACTTTCTTCTAAGGCCAACACTGCAGCATTAAGTTCAGTGGTTCGTTGTGCAACACCTTCTTCCAACTCCCTATTTAACTGACGCATTCGCTGTTCAGCATTTTTTCTGTTACTAATGTCAGATATAAGAGCCACCACATGAAACTCTCCTTCCGTTTGTGCATGATTAAGAGATATTTCAACTGGAATTAGTTTACCAGTAGCCGTTTGCGCATTTAAATCTAAGCCAGTACCCATAGATCTTCGTTGTGGATTACGCACATACTTTTCTCGGTGCTGCTGATGAATCTTTCTTAGAGCATCTGGAAGGAGGTTATCTACACTCATGCCCACTAATTGACTCATTGGGTATTCGAATAACTGAACAGCGGCAGGATTGGCCTGAATGATTGTTCCTGAACGATCCGCCACAATCATAGCTTCTGTCACAATCTCGTAAACCAGCTTATAAATGTCTGAATCTGTCATTCTTACAATCCTTTTTCTACCTCTTATTCGGAAATCTCAAACTTCGTGATTGAGATTGTTTTAGCAATGACGATTTTCATTTTATTCAAAATTTTTCTTGATGTAAATTCGATGTTTAGCCACAAATTAAGATTTGGAATTCAAGCTATCCTCCACACAACAGGGAGGGTCTTTTTTATTCTAACAACCAATCTTATATTTGCGCGAATACAGTAGTAAAAACTAATAGATATGCGTAGTGAAAGTCTAGATTTCCTCAGAACCTATTTGAATAATGCATCACCCACTGGCTTTGAGTCGTCAGGACAACAGCTTTGGCTAGATTACATTAGGCCGTATATCGATGACTATTATACCGATGTGTATGGTTCTGCAGTTGGCATCATCAATCCAGAGTCAAAATACAAGGTGGTTATTGAAGCGCATGCAGATGAAATCTCTTGGTTTGTGAACTATATCTCATCCGATGGACTTATTTACGTGAAACGCAACGGTGGTTCTGACCATCAGATAGCCCCTTCCATGCGCGTGAACATTCACACAAAAAAAGGAATTGTAAAAGGGGTTTTCGGATGGCCAGCTATTCATGTGAGAGATGCCGCTAAGGAAGAATCTCCGAGTTTGAAAAACCTTTTCATAGATACAGGCTGCAACACCAAGGATGAAGTGGAAGCGAAAGGAATTCACGTTGGCTCTGTCATCACTTTCGAAGACGAAATGATTATGCTGAACGACCGCTACGTAGTGGGTCGGGCATTGGACAATCGAATTGGTGGTTTTATGATTGCCGAAGTAGCTAGACTGCTTAAGGAAAAGAAGAAAAAGCTTCCATTTGGACTCTACATCGTAAATGCGGTACAAGAAGAAATCGGTTTGCGTGGTGCTGAGATGATTTCGAGACGTATTAAACCTGATGTTGCAATTATTACAGATGTCTGTCACGACACCCAAACCCCAATGTACGAGAAGAAAACTCAAGGAGATTTGACTGCTGGAAAAGGCCCAGTTCTTACCTATGGACCTGCAGTGCAAAACAATCTTTTGGATATGATTGTAGAAACGGCTGAGAAGAACAAAATCCCATTTCAACGAGCGGCTGCAACGCGCGCTACTGGAACAGATACAGATGCATTTGCATACTCAGGCGAAGGGGTGGCATCTGCACTTATATCGCTTCCATTGAAGTACATGCACACAACGGTTGAATCTGTTCATACGGATGATGTAGATAACGTGATAAAGTTGATTTACGACACACTTCTACAGCTAAAGAGCGGTCACGATTTCAGATACATTAAGTAGGAGCAAGTAATTAGCCGAACTACTTACGGCTTTCTGCTTTAGCAATTACCTTGCATCGCGTGGGCGGAAAGGGAAATACAACTTCGTTGAACTCAGTTGAAGATTTGCTTTTGGAGCTAAAACAGCTTCAATCCAAAGGCGACTCTATCTACCAGAAGGGGATTTTCCCATCGCAGCGGCATCATCCTTTTCTTCCTTATAAAAGAGAAGACGACAATCTGTTCTTCACCGCTTCGGTAGTTCATATCCTGCAAGGCGTGAATATTCACTTCTCAGAAGTTGAAAAAAGTTTGGTTGATGAAATGATTGCTGATGCCAAAACATGCTATCGCCTATTTAAGAACAAAGACGGGCTAGACACCTACAATTTTTGGCAGACTAAACCAAGCCGCCATTTTCCCAATGGGAAGTTCATGCACCGCTTCAAGCATTTTCAGATTCCGGATGATGTAGATGATACGGCATTGGTTTTTTTGACCGAGAATGTACCAAAAGAACGAGTGGCTCAGCTACGAGAGAGGTTGAAAAAGCATGCTAACCTCGCTTACAAACGGGCATTTAATCCATTGAAAGAATACCGCAATCTGAAATGCTATTCGACCTTCTTCGGAGAGAAGATGTATATAGAATTTGACCTTTGTGTACTAAGTAATTTAATGCGTGTGGTTCTTCCATATTTTAAGGATGAACTGAACGAATATGATCGCAATACGCTAGCATTCATCACAGATTCAATAATGAACGATGAGCACAACTCACTTCCCTTCTACTCTGCCCCAAATTATCCTACTACGGAACTTATTCTTTACCATGTTTCGCGGTTAATTCCGCTACTTCCGTTGGAATACAAAACCAAAATTGAATCAAAAATTAAAGCGGATATTCAATTGCAATTGAAGAACGCTTTAGGAATGAATAAAGTGATGTTGGAAAACGCGGCTTTAAAACTCAACCTAGAAATTGAATCGAACGCTGCCACATCAGCAGAGGCGCTAAACGACAAATCGTTCTTCTTTTTTCATGCCGGGATGATAACAGCTTTTGAAAATGGCGTGGCACAAAAAATGGCAAACAGCCCAATCTTCCACCTCCGTTATACAAGTAAGGCCCTAAATAGGGCCTTACTGATTGAAAATATCATATTGAAACGAAGTCTTATTTCGCCTCCTCTTTAATTACGTTAATCAATTTAACATCAAAGATTAACACTTCGTTTGGTCCTATTCCGCCTCTTGGGTTTCCTTGCTCGCCATAAGCCAAGTTTCCTGGAATAAACAGCTTGTATTCAGCTCCTTCTTTCATCAATTGCAATGCTTCTGTCCAACCTGGAATTACGCTTCGTACGTAAAACTCAACTGGCTCATTTCGCTCAATAGAACTATCGAACACGTCTCCGTTCATCAATTTTCCTGTGTAATGAACACGAACTTGATCAGCAGGTGTTGGCATAGCACCTGTTCCTTCATTCAAAACGATGTATTGCAAACCGCTGGCAGTTGTTACAACACCAGCTTTAGCTCCATTTTCTTTTAGAAAAGCATTGCCTTTTTCTGTGTTTTTATTTGCTCGTTCTGTATTCAAATTTTCAAAGAAGCGACCAACAATTTCTTGTGCTTCCTCTTGCGTCAATTTAGAATTGGCAGTATCGCTCGCAAGTGCAGAAGTTAAACCTGCGAGTAGGATATCTGAATTGAAAGAGCTATCAACGCCTTGTGCTTTGAAATCTGCTGCAAGGTTAGAGCCAATGGAAATTCCTACAGCATAGCTTGCAGAATCTGCGAAGGTGGTTAAGGCAACATCCTTTGTGGAGTTGGTATTACAGGCCGCTAACGTTGCAGCGGCCATCATTGTAAAAGCAATTTTCTTCATATTAGTTAACGGTTATTAATTCGACCTCAAAAATAAGTGTTGCAAACGGAGGAATGCTACCTCCCGCTCCATTCTCTCCATACGCAAGTGTATACGGAATAAAAAGTTCCCATTTATCACCTTCTTTCATCATAGGAAGGGCTTCTTGCCAGCCTTGTATTACACCGTTCACCGGGAAGGTTGCAGGAGAATTTCGATTAACGGAACTATCAAACACAGTTCCATCAATCAATTTACCGTGATAATGCGTGGTTACCCGATCTGTTGGTGCTGGAGATTTTCCAGAACCTGAAGTCATTACGCGGTATTGCAATCCACTTGGAGTAACAGTTACTTCTTGACGCTTTGCGTTTTCTTCCAAGAATTTCAATCCTTCTTCCATTACTGGTCCGTGCTTCTCGGCTTGAATTTTTTCCATGGCGTTTTTCAAGGTTTCATTCACTTCTGGAACTGACAATTTCAGTTCGTTTCTTGAATAGTGGTCTTCCAATGCCGCGCTAAACGCGCTGTAATCGAAGTCTTCAAATCCTGTTTCTTGGAGGTTCTTGGCAATATTTAGCCCCAGCGCGTAACCTAACCGCTCTTTTTCTGATGTCATTAAGAATAATTTGCCCGCGAAAGTAGGATTTTAGCCCTTCATAAGGGCGGCCAAAAATTACTAATACACAAAGGGCACCAACTTGCGTTGATGCCCTTGTAAAGGAAGTTCCAGTTCCAGGTTTGTAGGTGCGAGTCTCTTTTTCCTGTTAGGCCACTCGCATAGCCCAAAGCATTATTCGTCCGCCACCGAGTTTCATTACGGGACCTTTTTCGGCAGTCACTTTTTCAATCAATTGAGCCATCAAATCAATTCCAGTGTTTTGTTGGAATTTATCAAGCAGGCTTCTGAACTTGTTCATCATACTTGCAGTAGGCACTTCCGAAGAATCGTTGATGGCTAATGCATGACGAACGCGTAGGTCGTTTTTGCATTCGTTAATCAACTGTGCATCTCCCCATCCAAATCCTGCTTTCATGATAACCATGGCAGCAAGTGTGGTAACTGGCAAAAGGGTTCTAATGCCTTCTTCTGTTAACTCATCGAAATCATACGTTTCGATTTTGTCTGTTACATGGCTTCTGAATGTGGCGTACCACTCCATTTCCTGTTGGTTCAAATTGTCCATAAAGGAATTGAAGTTTGGATGCGCAATCTCTGGAGAGAGACTTTTTACAACTTTCAAGTATGACGTTTTCATAGCTTAGATTTTTAAGGGTCCGTTACTATGATTACGCTACTTTAAGTAATTGCTGTTTAGCTGGAGCGTATGTTTCTTTTGCCCCTGGGAATGCTTCAGCATGTACATCGGCAGCAAACTGATTTACAGCATCCTTAATTAGGTCAGCGCCATACATGTAGGTTCTAACAAACTTAGGTTTGAAATCTGTAGAGAATCCAAGCATGTCTTGAAGAACAAGTGCTTGTCCGTCAACTTCAATACCTGCTCCAACGCCAACTACTGGGATAGAAACGGCATCTCTTACAGCAGCTCCAACGTGTTGTGGCACAGCCTCAAGAACAACTGCGATGCAACCAAGTGCTTCTAGTTTTTTCGCTTGTTCAACAATCTCAACTTCTTCTTCAAAGCTTTTTCCTTGCACCTTAAATCCACCAATCATGTTGTGGTGGGAAGGTGTAAGACCAATATGTCCGATTGCAGGGATACCTGATGAAGAAAGGTGAGCGTAAAGCTCTTCGTTTCCATCAACACCTTCTATCTTAAGAGCGTTTGCTCCCGCTTTGATCAAGGTTTCAACGTTATCCATTGTTTC
This sequence comes from Flavobacteriales bacterium, assembly GCA_021741075.1. Classification (GTDB taxonomy): domain Bacteria; phylum Bacteroidota; class Bacteroidia; order UBA10329; family UBA10329; genus UBA10329. Next base: position 55,607 of record JAIOYO010000021.1, read on the forward strand.
CTTCATTCCCTTTCTGTTGCTCATGAAAGGCATGGCAGCGATCAAGAATTTGTCCTTTGCTCCTTTTCTTACAGCTCTAGTGTGCATAGCAATCGTTTCAACATCAGAGTTCAACGTGTCCTCATGTCCATGCATTACCATGGCAGAGCAGTCACCAATTAAAATTCCGTTGACATCTGTTTCGTTAAGGATTTTTGCACTCCAATAGTCGTATGAAGTAACGACAACGAGTTTCTTTCCTTCTGCTTTAAGTTTTTTGAAATTGTTTAATACGCTCATGACTTTTAGGTTTTGTGCTTCTTGGTGGTCAGGCCAATTGGCGGGTGATTTTTTTAGTTTTTGTTTCGGTTGTTCCGATTTGTTGATTCAAAGGTGCAGCACCATTATATAATGGACATCAAGACTTACATGCATATTGAACAATCAAAAAACAATTAAATCATCCAAAACCCTTTATTCATAAGGCTTTTATCGATTCCATAATTTACTAAAACACATCGTAAATAAAATAGACAAACGACTGTAACCTTTCTATGAACGGCAATTTGAGCCGATGAATGAGTCTCTTTTGGAGTCGAACGATGTGTTACGCTTTACGCATGCTACAAGCCAGTGCAGATAGATTACTCTGATGGTTACTTCTATATGAATCTCCCTTTCTCACAGCATCTCTGTACCAGAAAAAAGCCACAAAAAAAACCCTCCCATTTTCATGGAAGGGCTTCAATTACCTTTAAAAGGTCTTTCTATTATTCTCAGATATTTCTTCCGATTCCGAAGATTTTAAGCTCTACAACCCATTTGTTTAGCTCGCGTTGATTGTACATATACAGCTCAACCTTCACCTTCTTACCTTTCTTATCTTCTTTTAAAATGAACTTTTTGTACTCCGTGTCTTCTAAGAAGATATCGTTGGTCTTATCTTTTTCAGTTGCTACCCATCCTTCTCCCAAACAAGCGGTAATGTTGTTTTTTAGACTTTCATAGGTGGATGCCAACTCAGAAGAATACATACGACTATCCGCCAAGTAGCTAACTGCCTCAGGATACATTTCATCTGCAGTAATCAGCATTTCTACGCCCGACTTAAATTCAACAGTAGATTTATTATATGGCTTAGCAACTCCACGAATATCAATTGTTGTCTCTTCACCTCTTAGTTCCTTAAAGTATTCTTGTGATGCTGTAACTACTTTTTTGAGATTCTCACACGTAGCATCATCCTGAGCGTTGACCGCTATTGGGGAAGCAAAAGCAACAACAAATCCGAGTAAATAGGTTTTCATTGATAGGTCTTTAAAATGAATCGTTAAAGTTACAAATTGAACTGCTCAATGCAAGGCAATTAACATGCCACTCAACTATTTTGGCTTTTTACTTAGCAACCTACTAAGACCTGCAGCTGCCTTTTCATAGTTCGGATTCAACTGAATGGCATAGGAATATTCGGCTTTTGCTTTGACTACATCACCTTTAGCCTCGTAGCATAAACCACGCATATACACTGCTTGGAAGTACTTTGGATCTACTTTCACTGCTTGTTCAAAATTTTGCAATGCTTCATCATACAACTGTAAATACTGGTACTGAATGTATCCCATATTATAATAGGCTGTTCGATAAGTGCTATCCAGTTCCAAAATGTGTGTGTAAGTTTCCAATGCCTCATTAAGTCTGTCCGATTGCTGGTACTGCATTCCAAGTGCGTAGAGCGCGTCCATTCCGCCTGGACGAATATTAAGCGCACTTTTCAAGTATTGCTCGGCTAAAGGATTCTTCTTGGCCCAATGCAAAACACCTAACTCAACAAATGCATCGTAGTTATCTGGGTTTTCGGTCGTGGCCTCCAAATAATTATGAATGGCCATTGTCGTGTCACCTAACTCTTTGAAGCAAAGACCTTTTATCATAAAGGGACGGTCATCCTGGGCATCTATTCGCAACATTTGGTTCGCGTAATTGAT
>JAIOYO010000022.1 GCA_021741075.1 Flavobacteriales bacterium
ATTTTGAGGAGGTGGAAATAGGAGAGACGCTTATCACACACAAGCACACCGTTACAGAAACCGACATCATCAATTTTGCGAATGTGAGTGGCGACCATTTCTACGCCCACACAGACGTCACTTCGCTTGGTGGAACCTTATTTGAAGGCCGCGTGGCACATGGCTATTGGATTCTCAGCAAAGCAGCAGGCATGTTCGTAGAGAACAGAAAATGCCCCGTGCTACTTAACTACGGCATTGACGAAGCACGGTTTACCAAGCCAGTCTATCCAGGAATGACCATTGGCGTTCGACTTACCTGCAAAGAGAAGGTGCAGCAAGAGAAGAAAGATGAAGACGACATCCGTAAGGGAATTGTGAAATGGTTGGTGGAGGTTTACGACCAAGACAACGAGACCTGCGCCATTGCGACCATTTTGACGATGGTGAAGAACCTTGATTAGCGAATAGCGACCAGATTTCAGACATCAGACATGAGATCCAGAAATCTCCCAGCTGATAGCGCGCAATCACTTCTTTTTCGTTTCAGACTTGGTGATTTGTCCTTTTTTGTTGAGTTCTAACTTGGTGGTATTGCCGCCATCTGTAAGTTCTACTTTGTAGTTGGTATCTCCATCTTTGTCTGTTATCATTTTAATCTCCTTTATGTCGGAGTTTTTCTTTTGTGCTTTTACGGTGGATTGTAGAGCAGGTGGTAAATCGGTTAGCGATAGGTGTGTTGTGGTTTTTTCCCACGTTCCATCATCATCAATTTCTACGATGGTTTTTTTACCATCAAGCTCAAATTTTATTTTGTAATCGCCTTTTGACTTTACCTCCCATTTTTGAACCTGTGCATTGGGGTATTCCTTTGTAAGGGTTTTGAGAATGTTTGCAGGAAGCGTTGCGTTTTGAGCAAAAATGGAGGTGCTTATAAGGACGAAGCAAATGAACGCGATACTGCTAATTGTCTTTTTCATTTCAATAATCTAGGAGTGCATTAGCCTATTGGACGCTATAAAGTTGCATAACCTTCGGTTAGAAGAGCGTTATTCAGAAAACTAATATTTTTCCGAAACTTGTGTTACTTGATTTCGTAGCGGTTCATAAATTCGAATTATGTCTGTTTTATTCAGCGAATCCACTCTTGCCGCATGCCAAACTGCAGACCAAGTAAATCAACTTATAGTGGACTGTACGGATCCTCTAGTGTTTGTTTCGGTGCACAACGAACAAGGCATGTATCTGAAAGCTTCCGAAACGATAGAAACCATTACAGGCTTTCCGTTTTCTGAGATGAAGAACCAATCGTGCTACGATTACTTTCATGCAGACGATTTGGTTGCCATTTTAAAATCGCATGCCGAAGTAACTATTAAGCCAAGTGTTGGGGTTGTTAACTATCGTTTTAAAACGAAATCGGGCACGTATGTATGGTTAGAATCGCTTTCTAAGCAAATGCAAGGAAAAGATTTGGCAGGTATGATTGTGGTCATTACCCGAATGGTCTCGAAATAACTTTCATCCAATTATCTTGCTTTACCTCTAGTTTTCATGTAGATAGCGCTCTTTCACTACTTGAATGTGGTGCAACTCATGACCCGCAATTATAAATCCTGCTGCTCTTGCCGATAGCGGATTGTTGCTGGCTGTTCCTATAGCATCCAGTTTCTCTTCACTAAAACTGTCAAAAAGCTGAGTTGTGGACTTTCGCAAAGTCAGTAATTCTAGTACCATTTCAGAAAGCAATCTCGAATCAGCAAGGCAATTTCTGGCGTATGCGTTCTCATCAAAACTAGGAAGTGCAGTAATTTCTCCTCTGGCAATGGCCAATGCTCGGTAACTAAAAATGCGCTCAGTGTCTATGATGTGCTGAAGTAGCTCTTTGATGCTCCATTTTCCTTCCGTGTAGCGAAAATTGCCTTGTTCTTCGGTCAACGAGCTCCAAAACTCATGCGAATGTTGTACTGAAGCTCTCAACACCGAAAGCACATCTTCCCCTTCAACCAGTTGAATGTATGATTGATAATATGCTCCGTAAGCTGATTTTTCTGGCCTCATGATTTGATTCTTTGATAAACGAATTGTCTAATTTAATCGCCATGTTCACACAAACTCCCAAACCCCCTTATTACACAGTTGTTTTTACTTCCATTCGGACAGAAATTAAAGAAGGATACACGGAAATGAATGATTCTTTGTGGCAAGATGCCCAGAAACTACCCGGATTTATCGGTGCCGAATCGCTAAGAGGCGAGAATAGATTTGGCGTTACGGTTCTCTATTTTAAAGACATGGAAACCATTCATGAATGGTCTAAATACCAAAAGCACTTGCGCGCTAAAGAAATGGGTAAAGAGAAATGGTATGAAGGTTACAGGGTTCGGATTGCGAAGGTTGAACGTGAATACGGAATGGGCTGATGAGGCTACTCGTCATACTATTGGTTTCTGCATTGTCTTCGATAAACTCTCAAGCCCAAAAAGTATTCAGCGTAGACTACGAAAGCCGTGCAGATGTAAAGGTATTTGTGGTTGAATACGAAAGTCGGGCCGATCTATTAGTGTATAAAGAAGCATACGAAAGCCGCGCAGAAGGCAACGAGGGGCACTGGTTTTTTGTGGATTACGAGAGCCGTGCCCATAAGAAAGTATTCTTCGTGGATTACGAGAGCAGGGCAGATGTAAACATCTATTTCGTGGAATACGAATCTCGTGCGGGTTGGAGAAACAAGGAGAAGATTCACTTCTTCTTTTAGGCCATCTACACCAAGGTTGATAAAGCGCTAGTCAATCTCACTAAGGTGTGTCAATCCAGTAAGATGCTTATAATCGCTGCCTTCATGATTGCTCAATAACAATAAACTGAACTCTTCGGTGTTATCAATATTGAAAATCTTGTTGCAATTAATGAAGTCGAAACGGGCTGAGACACGCATGTTGGCAAGCAAGTAATGCCAAAGGCGCTTGTTTACAGAGTCAGACAGGGTAGCGCCTTTCAGTACAAGCCCCACGGTTCCTCTCTCAGTACACAGAGCGTTACACAACTCAGTAAACAGCACATTGGTTTGCAGTCCACCCATACACGAATGGTTAAAACGATGGTCGTTGTAGATGTTTTCCATGGCCACGTCAACGGCCTCATCGTGCAACAATAACCAGTTGTAGAGTGCTGGGTGAGAATTTTCCAATACTTCCAAGGCAGCATCCAATTCGTGTTCGTTTTCCAGTTCGGCCAACTGCGGATAAAGCAGGTGTAGGTAGTAATGCAGGTCAAAACCAACACTTACCCAAGGAGGATTGCCAATAATTACATCGCATTTCTGAATGCTATTGGGGTTTAACGCCAAACCATTGTGATAGTAGAAGTCAGAAGAATACGCAAAGGATTCTACTTCATCATCTGGCGCAATCAGCGGGTTTCCGTTAATGAAACGCGTGCTTAGTTCGGGATAAAGATTAAGGTCATCAACAGCTTCTAAAACTTGAATCTTGGCAATTTCTAACGATAGTGCGTCTGCTTCAATGGCGTAGAAATTCAGGACCAACTGTTTCAATTCTTCCTTAGAGAAGTGGAGGTAGCGTTCAAAATACCTGAGTATGGCAAGAAAGAAGCTTCCCGTTCCGCACGAATAATCTGCAAAAGTTGATTGCTTGATTAATTCTTTGGCCAGCTGCAAGTCAGCGTCTGATTTCTCAAGAACAGAAAAGCTTTTCAAACCAGTATTCTGAAAAATGTAGTGGTCGATGGTGAGTGCCACAAACGTATCGGCAAGCGCGTGAGGCGTGTAGAAGGAACCGATGGAATTCAGGTTTTCAGTGTCTTCTGTTATCGCGTTATCCTTCACCGGAAACTCTAGCAGCAGCATGAGTTCATACAGGTCGGAAAGCGGAACACTGTCAAAGTCTTGCGTAGTGAACCAATCAAAGAAAGCTTCCAATACTTCTTTTTTGGAAGAAGAAAGTAAATTGAAGTTGTGGGTGAATATGGATGATGTAAATAACTCGTTATCAATCCATTCAAATGTTTTGTTTAACGTTTTGTTTTGCGATAAATCGCGATTCAAATTGTGTGCTACAGCAATGCCAAGAACGCTAGAAATGAGTTGATGAATGGTGGCGAAGTACGCGTCAGGCTGACAGATGCCACCGTCTTTTACTTCGGTATGCGGGGCAAGTGCACGCAGAATGGTGGCAGACGTTTGATTACAAATCTGTGGCAGCATGGTGGGCGAAGAACGGAAAATGCTGAATCGATTATTCAACGAAAGTCCAAGAATATGCTAAGAACATGTTTTAGCCATGGATATACAGATAGATACCGATTTTTCGCAGATTAAATAGCGTTCATCAGTGAAATCAGAGAAAATCCGCGCATCTATGGCTTTAAATGTTTAATGAATGTAAGCACCTGCTCTCAGGATACCCACAACTCCAACCAGAATCCAAAATCCGTTGAGTAGGGAGTAGGCAGCATCTTTCTTCAAAATGGCGCACCAAGTAAGAAGTATCGCATCAACGGTATTCAGCATCCAAACGTACATAAATGGACTATCTGCACCCATCCAACTTACTACACTGAAGCTGCTAATACGCATAATCACACCCGTCATTTCAAGCTGTTTTAGGTACTTTAGTATAAAATGATTGATGGCGCGCATGAGAGGGTTATATGTGGCAAATTTCAGTAGGAATATGATTGTCTTTACATACCCATGAAATTTTAATCTCAATCCGTTTTGTATGCGGAAATCTGTTTGGTTGAAAGCGAAAATGAACGTGTTTTGCCACGGGTTTTCAACAATTGACCTTCAAGCTGCGTTCTTCTCTAAGCGTTTCACTTAGATTCGCAGCAATTGATTATCAAACCAATTTTATGAAAAGACTTCATTTCCTTGTTGTTGGGCTTTTTATCAGCACATCGTTGCTGGCTCAAAAAGACAATATCCTTCGTAATCCGACCGAAATTCCAGTTACATTTTTGGGCGAAACAGTGCCACTTCGTGACTACATCGAAGATCCAAATGCCGCCAATGAGATTACAAAGACTCTCAAGGAAGGGTGTCATCCAAAATTGGATTGGATACTAAATGAGGCTGTTAATCCATTGGCAAAGCCAAATGGCGATGACCCAGCTTGGCAACAGAATTATGCGCCAAGCGCAAGCAACAAATCATTAGCATACAGTTTTGAAGGTATTGGCTTTACCAACGTAAGCCCTGCTGACCCATGTGTGGATGTAGGTCCCAACCACGTTATTCAAATGATTAACGGAGGTTCTGGTTCGTATTTCAAAATCTGGAACAAAACAGGTCAGGTGCTTGTAAACAACACTTACCTCGATAACTACATGAGCTTTCCCGGTGGGGCAGGAGACCCAATTGTGTTGTATGATGAATTGGCCAATCGTTGGCTGATGAGCGAGTTTTCGAGCAGCGGAAACCGATTGATGGTAGCTATTTCTTCTACGGCCGATCCACTGGGCAGTTGGTACACTTATACTTTTAACGCTACCAATTTCCCTGATTACCCAAAGTATTCTATTTGGAACAATGCCTACATCGTGACAACTAATGAGAGTTCTTCGGCAGTTTATGCGCTCAATCGTACGCTGATGTTGGCCGGAACTTCGGGTACAGCGCAACGTTTCACTGTTCCATCTTTCGGAACCATTGGTTTTCAGGCAGCAACACCTGTAAGTTTGAATGGAACTACGGTTCCTCCTACAGGAACACCTGCCATGGTAATGCGCATAAGAGATGATGCTTGGAGTGGGGCGGCAACAGATGCCTTGGAAATTTGGGAGTTCAATATCAATTGGAACAATGCGAATAGCACCACGCTGACACAAGTGCAAACCTTGGGTGTTCAGTCGTTCGACTCTAATCTATGCGGTTACACGTCTTTCTCCTGCATTGATCAGCCAAGTTCCAATACTAACTTAGATCCGTTGCGCGAAGTGTTGATGAATCGTATTCATTACCGCAACTTCGGTACACACGAATCCATTGTGTGTTGTCACGCAACGGATGTGACAGGCAACGACCGTGCTGGTATTCGCTGGTATGAGTTGCGTAGAACCAACGGAACTTCGGGCTCTTGGAGTATTTACCAGCAAGGAACGTACTCACCAGATGCCGCAAGTCGGTGGATGTCTTCTATCGGTATCTCTGCTTCGGGGAATATAGGTTTGGCATACAGCGTTGCTAGTAGCTCCATTTATCCTTCATTGAGATACACCGGCAGAAAGTCGTGCGACCCGCTAAATACAATGACAGAACCCGAAACGACTATCATTGCAGGTACTACTGCCAACAATTCTAACCGTTGGGGAGATTACCATGCGATGGGATTAGATCCTTCTGATGGAGAGACCTTTTGGTTTACAGGAGCCTACGGAACTGGAAATGCTTGGAGTACGCGTGTGGCAGCATTCGATTTGCCCAATTGCGCACCGTCTGTCACCTTCAGTGTTGGCTCCGAGAGTGTAAGGGAATCCGATGCATCTCAAGCAAATAATTGTCTTCCTTATGTGGATGTGGTGATACCAATTGGCATTGCTTCTGCACCTTCTCAGAATGCTACGGCAACAATAAGCGTTTCTGGAGGTACAGCAACTCAAGATGTTGATTATGAACTACTTAATACAATTATTGTTTTTAGTTCAGGAAGTTTAACAGGCAATATTACAGTGCGTGTTTACAACGATAGTTATGTAGAGGGTAACGAAACCATCACACTCAACTACACACTCAACGCAAATGGCGGAAACGCAACAACCGGAAGCATTAATCAAACCGTTACCATAACAATTAACGATGATGATTTGGATCCAGCTTTAGCGCAAGGAACGCAAACCATTTTGCAAGAAGATTTTGAAAATGGATTGGGCATTATGACGGCTTTCAATCCTGCAGGTGCCACAACCTGGCAGGTGGGAAATGAAGCATCGGCCCAGTCTGGACCATACGACATACCTTCCTCCAATACCACCAATTTTGCCTACGTTAATGATGATGATTGCAACTGCGATATGAGCGAGGTTGACCTCATCTTTCCTGTAATGGATTTGAGCAATTATACCAGCGCGCAAGTAACCTTTGATACCTACTATGAAGCGAATACTTATCAAGGAAATACCGAATATGCAGGTCTTTTTGCCTCTACCGATGGAACTAACTATACATTGGTTGGAGATTTGGTTGCATCGGGAGTAGATGGCCCGTGGGTGCAGCAGCAATTTGACCTTGCTGCGTATTTGGGCGAAAGCACCGTGACCTTGCTGATTTATTACAACGATGGAGACGGATGGCTCTACGGTTGCACAGTAGATAACGTGCTGGTTACGGGCGAAACCAACATTAGCATTCAAACGGCTGTTAACACCAATAATGGGGATGAAGGCTACCTAGGTCCCAACGGAACCATTCATTTCTACGACCCTACAACTGGCAATGTAATGGCGTCTATTCAGAACACAAGCGCGTGGGATTACGGCTGTGTTAGCTTAGAAGTTGATCGAGCGGGTACCAATCCAACCGCAACGGTGTTTAATTCAAACGCAGCGGCAGACTACCTGCATTCAAAAACGTTCTCAATAGTTCCAGACAACAATAATCCGAACGGAACCTATAACATCACACTGTACTACAAGCAAGATGAGGTGAATGCATGGGAAACAGCGACAGGAAACAGTAGAAGCAATGCAGAGATTATTAAAGTGGCAAATAGCCGCATGAGTGATGTAACGCCAGTCAATTTTGCTTCCTACTCCATCGGAAATGCAGCGGCCACGGTAGGTAGCTTTGGTTCAAATGTGAAATTCACTGCAAGTTTCAATACTGGTTTCTCTGGTTTTGGAGTTGGAATTCTTAATACACTTATTACAGACATCAACGAAACCTTTGAGAACGTGGGTGTTTACCCAAACCCAAACGATGGCACGTTTACCATTACTGGCTTAGAAATAGGGACTACGTATCGCGTGTTTAATAGCGCTGGAAAACTCATTTTAGGAGAACAACAAGCGGTGGAAAAACAACTTGTTCGCATTGCAGATGTTGCTGCAGGAGTTTACTTCCTTATTGCCGAGAAAGACGGTAAGCTCGGAAAGGTTCAGTTCTTGATTACCGACTAATGCGTAAGAAACATTTATGTAGCAGCGCGTTTATCCTTGGGATAGGCGCGCTGTTTCTTTTTTTACTTGCAGCATGCAACTCCACTAAGCCAGTTCCCACTTTGGAAGCCGTGCTAGCAGAAGGTCGGTATCTAGGTCATATTACCACCGAGTTTGCTGCCGAGGGCTGTCCGTTTATTCTCAAATACATGGATGGAGGGGAAGAGAAATACCTCATTCCAGTTCAGTTAGAAGAGCAGTATCAGCTAAATGGATTGCAGCTTGAATTCGGCTTTCATTTCTCGCGCATCATGCAAGGCGATTGTCAGAAAGGGCAGCCTGCAGTATTAGAAATGGTAGAGGTTAGGTAGGCTCTCGGGTACTTTAGAGTTCTTAGGTTTTAAGCACGATAAACCTATTAAGTTCCGCGTTGCCAAAATCATTTTTGATGTCTTAAATCATTAAAAACGCGCTACTTCATCATGTTTTTAAAAAGCATTCTGGTTCACCTTTATTTCTAACTAGAACGTGCAGCGTCAGCACTTTAAAGTCAGACAACGAAAACATGAAAACAACATTACTTTTCTCAAGTGCCTTGGCTTTTGCTTTCGCAATTGGTCAATGTACCGCTCAAATTCCGAACAGCGGGTTTGAGGATTGGACTCAGGATGGAAATTACTTTACACCTGATGATTGGGTCACGACCCTTCAAGGTCAGCCGGGACCTTACTTTCCAGTAACTCGGTCTGCTGATCATTTCCCAAGTAATGTGGGAATGTACTCCCTTAGATTAGAAAATGATCCATCGTTCGTTCCACTCGGTGGAGGTTATGGTATGGCTATTACTGGCAGTTTCAATTTCCCGTTTGAACCAGCCTTTCCAATCGCAGGAAATCCAACAAACCTTTATGGTTACTACAAGTATAATTCCGTTAACGAGGATACAGCATTCATCAAGGTAGTCCTTTTCAACAATGGAGTCGAAGTGAATTCGGGTAATCTTTTGGATGACGCGTTGGTTGTTATGTCTTCGGTTGCAGAGTGGACATCGTTCAATTTACAGCTCGACCCTTATTCCGCAGCAGATAGTGCAACTATTTGGATATCTGCATTCTATCCATCAAGTATGACGGATTTACCGAACGGAAACTCTGTGCTGTATGTCGATAACCTGAGCTTTGACGGATTAATTAGTTCGGTGGATAATCAAGTAGCAGATGAGATGTTGAAGGTTTATCCTAATCCAGCCAATGATGTGTTTACACTTTCGAAAGAAACGTTGAATATTGAGGATGGACTGGTTCAGATTCATTCTATGGCAGGAGTACTCATGCTGAGCGAACAACTGCAAAAAGACGAGCAGAGAATCGATGTTTCGAAGCTAGCTAACGGCTGTTACGTGGTTTCTGTAGTAGGTACTGAAATCCACTCGAAATTAAAACTGGTAGTAGAGCACTAATTCAAAATAACCTTCGGTTTTAAGCGGACTCCGCCTAACGTGATTGTATCATGTAGGCGGAGTTTCGCGTTTCGGACGTGTCATTTTATAGTTTTGCTCCCCATAAAACAAACACAAATGAGCGAAGCAATAGATCAAGGAAGTGTGCAACTAGCTGTTGATGGAAGGGGAGTAGCCACCATCGAATTCTTTCACCCACTCAGCAACTCGTTGCCAGGAAAAGTGCTTCGTAAGTTGGCTCAAACCATTGAAGATGCTGGAAAAGACCAGAACGTGAAAGTTATTCTACTGAAAAGCGCAGGCGAAAAAGCCTTTTGTGCAGGAGCAAGCTTTGATGAATTGATTTCGATTGATGACTTAGAAACCGGGAAAGTGTTCTTCTCGGGCTTTGCGGGTGTGATTAATGCCATTAGAAAAGCGCCCAAGTTTGTGCTCTGCCGTGTGCAAGGAAAAGCGGTGGGGGGAGGTGTTGGGTTGGCCTGTGCTTCCGATTATACGTTTGGAACGGAACATTCGGCAGTTAAGCTGAGTGAACTAGCAGTGGGAATTGGCCCTTTTGTGGTCGGACCAGCCGTAGAGAAGAAGATTGGCAATTCGGCATTTAGCCAAATGAGCATTGATGCCACCACGTGGTATAGTGCTGAGTGGGCGCGAGAGAAAGGACTTTATACTTCCATCTACGAAACAACTGAAGACATGGATGCTGCTATTGATGCGCTTGCGGAGCAACTCTCTAAAAGCAACCCAGAGGCCATGGCAATGCTTAAGACGGTCTTTTGGAAAGGGACAGAGGATTGGGACACGCTATTGACCGAACGTGCCGTAATGAGCGGAAAACTGGTTCTTTCGGACTTTACACGCAACGCTATTTCCAAATTCAAAAAAGGAGAACGCTGATCTTCTAATTACTTTTGAAACATGAGTAGTGTGAGTATGAAGGATAAACGTAATAGCGTAGCTGTAGAGACATTGAAAAAAGCCTTCCGGCTAATGTCAACCGCCAAGGCTATGACTACGCTTTACGAAGCGAATGCTAAGGTGACCAGCAAATACGTGCATGCCACATCAAGAGGGCATGAGGCTATTCAGATTGCTTTGGGGTTGCAATTGAAACCGCAGGATTTTGTGGCGCCTTACTATCGTGATGATTCAATTCTGCTTTCCATTGGCATGCAGCCGCATGAGTTGATGTTGCAATTGCTTGCTAAACGCGATGACCCTTTCTCAGGCGGAAGAACCTATTACAGTCACCCAAGTTTGAAGCGGGATGATATGCCCAAGATTCCGCATCAGAGTTCGGCAACGGGCATGCAAGCCATTCCAACCACTGGTTTGGCTATGGGCGTGCAGTACCGAGAGTTGATGGAGTTGGATGTTTTTGAGGAGAAACCCGTAGTGGTTTGCTCCATTGGCGATGCCGCCATGACCGAAGGCGAAGTGGCCGAAGCCTTGCAAATGGCAGTGCTCAAGCAATTGCCTATTCTGTATTTAGTTCAGGATAACGAATGGGATATTTCGGCAAGTGCCGAGGAGATTCGTGCCATGGATGCAAGCGAATACGCCAAAGGATTCAAAGGGCTTGAAGTACAGACAATTAACGGTTCCGACTTTTCGGAATCATTTAATATAATTGAAAGAGCATTAACTACCATTCGTACCGAGCGAAGGCCAATAATGGTGCATGCAAAAGTGCCATTGCTTAATCACCATACATCAGGTGTACGAATGGATTTCTACCGCTCGGAAAAAGACCTGAAAGAGCATGGCATGCGCGACCCATTTCCTGTTCTTAGAAAGCAATTGCTAGATGCGGAGGTTTCGGAAGCAGAGTTGCTCACGATAGAATCGGAAGCTCTGCAGTATGTGCAAGCGGAGTATGAAAAGGCGTTGACCTTTGAAGACCCTCGCCCGTCCGATTTATTCGACCACGTGTATGCCCCAACTCCAATAACCGAAGAGAAGGGCGAACGTGCCCCAGAAGGAAAGGAAGCGACCGTAATGGTTGATAGCGCCCTTTTTGCCATCCGCGAGTTGATGGAAAAACACCCAGAATGTCTGCTTTATGGTCAGGATGTGGGGGCAAGATTAGGCGGTGTGTTTAGAGAAGCGGCTACGCTGGCACAGACATTCGGAGACCACCGTGTGTTCAATACGCCCATACAAGAGGCATTCATTATTGGTAGTACGGTAGGCATGAGTGCTGCTGGACTAAAGCCAATTGTAGAAGTTCAGTTTGCCGATTACATCTGGCCAGGATTGAATCAATTGTTTACCGAAGTAAGTCGCTCGTGTTATTTGAGTAATGGCAAATGGCCCGTAAGCTGCATTCTGCGCGTGCCAATTGGTGCGTATGGCAGTGGAGGTCCGTATCATTCATCCAGTATTGAGAGCGTGCTTTGCAACATCAAAGGAATCAAGGTGGCTTATCCGTCAACTGGAGCAGATTTGAAAGGTCTAATGAAAGCCGCCTACTATGATCCAAACCCCGTGGTGATGCTCGAACACAAAGGTTTGTATTGGAGCAAAATCAAAGGAACAGAAGAAGCACGCACCATTGAGCCGAGCGAGGATTACGTTATACCTTTTGGTAAAGGTAGGGTGGTTCAAGCAGCTGACAGTGAATTGATTGATAAGTCAGAATCTTGCTGTATCATCACCTACGGAAGAGGGGTTTATTGGAGCAAAAATGCGGCTAAGGAGTTCAAAGGACGGGTAGAAATTATAGACCTGCGAACCCTTCAACCATTGGACACGCAACTCATCTATGCCACAGTTAAGAAGCACGGTCGGTGCCTCGTGGTAACCGAAGAACCTGTTTCCAATTCCTTTGCTCAGAGCATCGCAGCCCGCATTTCAGATCATTGTTTCGAGTACCTCGATGCGCCCGTAAAAGTGTTGGGTTCTGAAGACATGCCTGCCATTCCGCTCAATTCAACCTTGGAGGAGACGATGATTCCGTCAAAAGAGAAGGTTGTGGAATCTATTCGTCAATTACTCGAGTACTGAAAACGGCTACATCGGGTATTCCTTTTCCATTCTTGACCACCGAAATGGGCATTCCAAAGGTCTCTTCAAACACATTTGAATGTACTGGATGGACATAAATGAGATGGATCTTCTTCTGAGTAGCAAAAGTTGCTTTCACTTTATGACCAAGATTGCGCACTGCATGCTCATCAAAGGGATTGAAGAGATAGATTACATCCACCTCTTCAGGAATGTCGTATTGCAGCGCATCGCCTTCAGATAAGACGAATTCCGTGTTCGGGAAACGGTCTTTTACCTTTTCGATGTTGGTATGGGCAATGTCGTTCAACTCTGCAGCGTATTCCACCCCAATCACTTTCTTGAAACCTGCTTCGGCTGCCAGAATGAGCGCGCGACCTTTGCCAGACCCGATATCTAGAAAGACCTTATCAGAGAAGTTGAAGGGCAAAGAATTCATCGCTTTTTCAAAGATTACTGAACTGGAAGGCTGGTAAAGATGCCCGCCTTCCTTTGAGCTACATTCTATCGAAAGTTCATTGGCGGCCTTATCCCCGAAGGTATTGATGCCAAGTTCGCGCTCCTTCTGCCATTCCTTCAGCCCCATCAAACACGTGTTCATCAGCCCTCGATGCTTAACCGAGTATAGCAAATGACTGAGCCACGGTAGTTTTCCTTTGCGCTTGAAGTCCATGTCTGTTCAAAGGTAGTTTATGAAGAGATACAGAGATAAGAGATACAGGAGATAGAAAGACTAGAGCAGCTATGAAAAGTCCTAATTAGCTCCGTAGAACTTCATTTCTAATTCATAATTTCCTATAGGTCCCAATCCCAAAATCGCCACCAATCATTCTTGTCGGAGATGTTTATTGAAATGTTTGAGTTGCAGCTCTTTAGTAAGCGTACAAAATCCTTCTCGTTGACTGGAGAAATAAGGACATCCTTGCTTTTGGCTTTTATGTAAAGCCGTTTCAAGGATGAAGCAGGAGAAGAGAGTGGATTATACGACCGTTCTACCGAAATAATGTCTTCCAATTTTATTTTTCCGTAAGAAATAGGGCCAATTTTAATGATGAGGTGCTGCTCATCAATTTCGTATCGTGTTGCAAACAGAAGCATGCTTACCACAAAGATGACAAGGGCTATCACACCATAAGAAAGGTATATTTCATTGGATTCCGTACTTGGCTCATGTAGAAAAATGACAGGCAGAAGACAACACCCTACGATGATTAACATGAGAACACTTACTCTCGATCTAAACTGATGCATAAGCTAGTTTTTGATAATCTTTCTGTATGCCGATTTTTCATCTAACATAACGTGGCAAGAATACACGCCCGCGCTCAAATATTGCAAATCGACTTGATGGTTTGCTGAACTAATGTGTTGCGAGATTATGAGCTTTCCGGCAAGATCAAAGAGTTCAACTATTCCGTTATCAATATCATTATCGAGTAAACGGATATTCAACACATCGTTTGCTGGGTTTGGGTAGATGGAGACTTGAATCGCATTCAATTGGTCAACTCTCAGCGCATTGCCTTTGGTGAAAACAGGAAACTCAGTATAAGGAATTGCGAGTGTTTCTGTGGTTCCGCCTACATAGACTTGATTGTTGTCGTAGAGATAGATCCATTCATATCCATCAGGGAAATTGATGGTGATGTTTGTTCCTTCTTCCAAGAATGGCGCTACGAAAATGTCTGGTCCGAGCATGTAGCTATAATCTGTCTTGTTAAAGAACTGCATCAACGATTGCTGGTTGGTGTAGTAGCTTTCGCTGTGCTGCATCAGGTAAGGAAGCATGCTGTATCGTTTTTCAACGAGGTCTCGATAAATGTCTTCCGTTTCTTGGTCAAACATCCAAGGTCGGTGCTCGCCACCGCCACCGTTTTCCATCAGTCCGCAAAAAGTGCCCAATTGTGCCCAACGTATGAAGAGTTCTTTGGAGCGTCCCATACCTGGGAAAAGGTCATTCTCGCGATAGCCGCCAATATCTGAACCGAAAGAAAGGTAGCCCATTTCGTGCGAATGGTACATACTATTCAATGCCCACTCCAAACCTTCAAACGTGGCATCCTGATCGCCAACCCAAGCAGCAAATCCTGTTGGAACAGGGGAGAAGGAGACCTGACTTCCGCCAATATCTGCAAGTCCATAATTATCTATTGGACGAGCATGTATCACGCGGTCATCGCCCAGAACTTCTCGTGTGTAATCGAAATGTATCTGATAGTAAGCGTGCGAATAATCTAAGCGAGAAACAAAACCATTGGCACCATCTGACCAAGGTGTCTGAATGGCTGAGAAATCGGTTCCATCACATTTCCAGCCATCAATTCCCATATCGAGCATATTGTCCATCAGGCCTTTCCACCACGCCACGGCATCGGGATTGAACCAATCGATGAGACTTCCATCTCCCTTCCACCAATTAATGACAGCCGGATTCTGATCGAACGGCAATACTTTCATAAAGTATCCTTGATCTCTAGCATACTCATAAATGGCACCTTCATCAATATTGATAATGCCTGTAATCCATAGCAATACCTTCACATCTCGCGAATGAAGGCTGTCAATCATCGCTTGCGCATCATGGAACAAGGCCGTGTCCCACTCAAAGGTGTTGTAGCCCGTTTCCCAAGGCGAATCGATAATGATGGCACTTACAGGAATATCGCGAGATAGATAATCATCAACCATTTGAAGTGCGCTTTCCTGTGTGCTTTCGTCTTCCCATACCCAGTGGGCAAACACCCACGAAGGCCAAGGCAGGTCGAAGGTGTCTTCTAGAGCATTTGACGGAACGGGCGCGTTCCAGTCAATCTGCTGCGCCTGTGTTCTCAGAAAAAATGAGAAAAGTAGAAAAAGGAAAAATGTTCGCATAGTGGGGTTTTATGCAAACGAATTTAGAAAAATCGCTTACTCGTACTTCTATTTGTAAGACACGATTATTGGTAAGGCACGCTTTCCAATATGTGCTCTAAGGACTTTATTCGTGCTTCAGTCTTGTTATTTGCGTCAATGATAGTCCACGGACAAAGCTCCGTGTGCGTACGCTCAAACATCACTTTCTTGTACTTGGTGTATTCGTCCCAAAGTTCTTGAGCGCGCTCATCAACGGGACTCATTTTCCATCGCTTGAGTGGGTCTTGTTGAATATCGGCAAATCTTCGAACCTGTTCTTTCTTCGTAATTGAGAAATACATTTTGATAAGAAATGTGTCGCCCTGAACAAGCATTTTCTCGAATTCGTTCACGTTACCCATAAAGATTTCGTATTGCTCTGGCGTGCAAAATCCGTTTACAGGTTCTACAACAGCACGATTGTACCAACTTCTATCAAAAAATACAATCTCACCAGGAAAAGGTAACCTTCTTACATAGCGCTGAAAATACCACTGACCAGCTTCTTCTGCAGTAGGTTTAGGAAGTGCAATAACTCTGTATGCTCGTGGATTAATATGAGCCGTGGTTCTACGGATGGCGCCCCCTTTGCCGGCAGCATCTCGGCCTTCGTAAATTACTACAACCTTCTTTTTATTATCCATTACCCATGTCTGAAGCTTTATCATTTCAGCTTGCAGTTGCTTAAGGTGGAGGTCGTATTCCGTGTATTCTAACGCTTTCTCTAAGTTGACTTTAGACGAACGGATAAGCTGCCGAAGCCCTGTTTTAGAGTTCAGCAACTGCACGTCATTTTCGGTCAGTTCAAACTTATTGGTTTCAACGGAATCAGACATCGAGCTGCTGTATGTGTCGGTAGTATCTCAGAATAATATTCGGGTCGGGTAGGAGTACGGTTTCTGAATCTTCCTTTCCATCATAATCAAAGCGAGAAAGAATATAGCGCATGCTTTCTAACCGGGCGGTGCGTTTGCTGTTCGTTTTTACAATTACCCACGGGCTAAAGCTGGTGTGGGTCTTGGCAAACATCTGTTCCTTGTAGTAGGTGTATTCGTCCCAAAACTCTTGGCCTTTAAGGTCAACAGGACTGAATTTCCATTGTTTTAAAGGGTTATTCAATCTTGAGTCGAAACGTTTTTTTTGTTCGTCTTTGGTAATGGAGAACCAGAATTTGATGATGATAACACCATCTTCGTACAACATGTGCTCAAACTCTGGTACCTGCACCATAAACCGGTCGTATTGCTTACGGTCGCAAAAACCCATTACAGGTTCTACTACCGCACGATTATACCAGCTTCGGTCAAAGAATACAATCTCGCCTGGTTCGGGTAGTTGACTAATGTAACGTCTAAAGAACCACTGGCCTTTTTCTATATCTGTGGGTTTGTTGAGCGCCACTACGCGAGAGGTCCTGGGATTCAAATGTTCGGTAAAACGTTTGATGGTACCGCCTTTACCCGAAGCATCTCGCCCTTCGAGAAGGATGGCAACACGCAGTTTACGCTTGTAAATCCAATGTTGTAGGCTTACCAATTGTGCTTGCAACTTGGCCAACTCAATTTCATATTCCCTATTGGCAACATGATTTTGAATTTTAATGCCTTTCTCTTTGGCAAGCTTTATCACTTCTTTTCTTGAAGAAAAGCCTTCTAGTTCCTCTTTGGTAAATGATGCTGCCATTATCGCAAAGCTAAATAAATTGAGATGTGCTAATGTTAACGAATGCTAAGCTAAAGATTGGATTAGTAACCAATTTTTTAGTTGCATGTGGTAATTGGCTTTTGGCCTTTCAATAAGTAGCAACCGAATAGTAATCACAAATTTTTACGCCCCTACACCTTCGCAAATTTCCTATCGGTTCAAACAGAATATTGGCAAATGGGCGTAAATCATTACGCCCCTGCAAAATCACATATTCCTCCTATACTGTCCTCCAACCTCAAATAGCGCGTTGGTGATCTGTCCGAGTAAGCAATGCTTAGTGGCTTTCATCATTTCATTCCCTTTTGCATGTTCACCAATGCAATGACAAAAACGGTGTTCTTGGGTTCATCGATCTTGAAGATCACCTTGTAACCTTTGAAAACCATGTCGCGATAGCGGTCGTCATCATAATATATTGAACGTCTGTTGGCATAAGGATTATCACCAAGTTTAGAAATTTGCTTGAGAATGTTAACCTTGAACTTTCTTGCGGCCTCAGGTTTATCTTGGGCTATAAAATCAGTTTGGTCTTTAAGGTCATCCTTGAAAGGGGCGAGTAACTCAACTTTCATACTTGCGAATGGTCTCTTCTAAGATCGCATCAACTTCCTCTATTGAATAGGTCTTAACCTCTCCTTTCTCAAGCTGGGCAGCACGTTCATGCAACATTTTCCTTGTTTGCAAAAACGCCTCGTCCTCTTCAATTACTTCCAATTCGTCAGCATCAAACTGACCAAGAATTTTTAAGACTTTGCTCAAAATCTTATCACTCACACGAAGTTTTACCGTTGCCATAACTAATCTGCTTTATTCAAAGTTAACGATAATCCGAATTACATATTCCTCCTATACTGTCACTGACCCTTCGACAAGCTCAGGGTTGTCGGACAATTTCATTACATGTTTCTTCGGTATTGTCCTCCAACCTCAAACAGGGCATCGGTGATCTGTCCAAGCGAGCAATGCTTGGTGGCTTCCATCAACTCGGCAAACATGTTGGCGTTCTGGATGGCTGCATGTTGCAGTTGGTTCAAAGCAGCTTCTGCCTTTTCTGCCTTTGCTTGGTGGAGGTTCTCCAGCATCGTAATCTGATACTGCTTTTCGTCTTTCGTAGCACGGATCACCTCTTTGGGCAGAATGGTCGGAGAACCCTTGCTGCTAAGGAAAGTGTTCACCCCAATGATCGGGAATTCGCCCGTGTGTTTCAGCGTTTCGTAGTACAGACTTTCCTCTTGAATTTTGCTGCGCTGGTACATGGTTTCCATCGCGCCCAGCACGCCACCGCGCTCCGTCAGGCGGTCAAATTCCATCAGCACGGCCTCTTCCACAAGGTCGGTCAGTTCTTCGATAATGAACGCGCCTTGTATCGGGTTTTCGTTCTTGGCAAGTCCTAATTCCTTGTTGATGATAAGCTGAATGGCCATGGCTCTACGCACGCTTTCCTCGGTAGGCGTGGTAATGGCCTCGTCATAAGCGTTGGTGTGCAGCGAATTGCAGTTGTCGTAAATGGCATAAAGTGCTTGCAGCGAAGTACGTATGTCGTTGAAATCAATCTCCTGCGCGTGCAAACTGCGACCGCTAGTTTGAATGTGATACTTAAGCATTTGCGCCCGTGGGTCGGCACCGTATTTCTGCTTCATGGCCTTGGCCCAAATTCTTCGCGCCACGCGGCCTATGACCGCATATTCAGGGTCGATGCCGTTGCTGAAGAAGAAGCTGAGGTTCGGCCCGAATTCGTTTACATCCATGCCGCGGCTCAGGTAATATTCCACGAAGGTGAAACCGTTGGCGAGGGTGAAAGCCAACTGCGAAATAGGATTGGCTCCGGCCTCCGCAATGTGGTAGCCCGAAATAGAAACGGAGTAGAAATTCCGCACGTTCTTGTCGATGAAATACTGTTGCACATCACCCATCAATCGCAGCGCGAATTCCGTGCTGAAAATACAGGTGTTCTGTGCTTGATCTTCCTTCAGAATATCCGCCTGAACGGTACCGCGCACTTTGCTTAATGCGTCTGCTTTTATCTTGGCATACACATCGGCAGGAAGGACTTCATCGCCTGTCATTCCAAGCAGCATCAACCCAAGACCGTTGTTTCCTTCAGGCAGTTCGCCTTGGTAAGCAGGGCGCGCAATTCCTTTCTTATCGAATTTCTCTTTCTTGACCTTTTCAACTTCCTTTTCGAGGCCGTTCTCAAGGATATACTTTTCACATTCCTGATCGATACACGCATTCATGAAGAAGCCAAGCAACATGGGAGCAGGACCGTTGATGGTCATGGAGACCGAGGTCATCGGATTTGTCAGATCAAAGCCAGAATAGAGTTTCTTGGCGTCATCCAAACAGCAAATGCTTACACCTGAGTTTCCGACTTTTCCGTAGATGTCTGGGCGATGACCTGGGTCGTTTCCATAAAGCGTTACGCTATCGAAAGCTGTGCTCAATCGCTTCGCAGGCAATCCCATCGAAACGTAGTGGAAACGCCTGTTGGTACGCTCTGGGCCACCTTCTCCAGCAAACATCCGTGCTGGGTCTTCGCCTTCTCGTTTAAACGGATAAATACCAGCCGTGTACGGGAATTCACCCGGAACATTCTCCTGTAAGATCCAACGTAGTAAATCGCCCCAGTTCCTGTATTTCGGAGTGGCAACCTTCGGGATTTGAAGGTGGCTCAGACTTTCCGTGTGCGTCTTGATCTTAATCTCTTTGTCGCGCACTTTGAAGATGTAGAACTCATCCTTGTAACGCTGCGCTTGTTCTGGCCAGCCTTCAATGATCAGCCAGTTGCGCGGGTCGAGGTCCAATTTCACACGGTCGAATTCCGCTTCCAACACTTTCTTTATTTCTGTGTCAGAAATCGTTTCAATCGTACGATGAATAGAGTAGAGCTTATCCGCAGTCTCCGCCTGTTCCTTCGCCCATTTATCATACGCGCGGTTGTTCTCCGCAATCTCCGACAGGTAGCGCGTTCTGCTCGGTGGAATCACGAACACCTTCTCACTCATCTCATCCGTAATCTGGAACGTTGAGTTCAGATCTGCGCCTGTTTTCTTAACCACCTCATCCATGATCGCCTTGTAAAGCGAATTGGTTCCGGGGTCATTGAATTGACTGGCAATAGTTCCGTAAACAGGAACATCTTCATCCTTCATATCCCACAACTGGCGGTTTCGCTTGTACTGCTTCTTCACATCGCGAATGGCATCCAGCGCCCCGCGTTTGTCAAACTTGTTGATGGCAACTACATCGGCAAAATCGAGCATGTCGATCTTCTCCAATTGCGTGGCTGCGCCAAACTCAGGTGTCATCACATACAACGAAACATCGCTGTGATCCATGATCTCCGTGTCGCTTTGTCCGATGCCCGAAGTCTCGAGAATAATGATGTCGTACTGAGCGGCTTTCAGAATATCAACCGCTTCCTGCACGTGTTTGCTCAATGCCAAATTGCTCTGGCGCGTAGCCAACGAACGCATGTAAACACGCGGATTACGGATGGAATTCATTCGAATTCTATCGCCCAAAAGCGCACCGCCCGTTTTCCGTTTCGATGGATCTACCGATACAATGGCAATCGTCTTCTCAGGAAAATCAACCAAGAACCTGCGCACCAATTCATCCACCATCGATGATTTTCCAGCGCCTCCTGTTCCTGTAATTCCGAGAACTGCCCCCCCGACCCCCCGAAGGGGGGAGGTGGCAGCTTCGATTAATTTTCGGTAATCCTTGTTAAATGTTTCCGTATCATTTTCAGCTAAGGATATCAATCGTGCAATCGTGTTCCAGTCTTTATTGCGCAGACTCTTCACAACTTCCTCCTCTTTGGGGAGGTCAGGAGGGGTTTTGATCCCCCCTTTGGGAAGGGCTGGGGATGGGTGGTCGCAACGCTCAATCATATCATTGATCATGCCCTGCAAACCCATCTCGCGACCATCATCCGGACCATAAAGTCGGGTAATGCCGTAACCGTGTAATTCCTCCATTTCCGAAGGAAGAATGGTGCCGCCACCGCCACCAAAAATCTTAATCTGCGAAGCGCCTTTCTCCTTCAGCAGGTCAAACATGTACTTAAAATACTCGTTGTGCCCGCCTTGGTAGCTCGTCATCGCAATGGCCTGCGCATCCTCTTGAATGGCGCAATTCACCACTTCTTCCACGCTGCGGTCGTGACCCAAATGGATCACCTCAACGCCCGTGGCCTGAATGATCCTCCGCATGATATTGATGGCTGCATCGTGCCCGTCAAACAGACTGGCTGCGGTCACAATTCTGATCTTGTTCTTCGGTTTGTATGGCGCTACTTCCTTCATCTTCAATTCTTATTTCGCGAATTTACGATTTCGGTTCGGCCTTGTCTTGTTCGAATTCGGGTATTGAATTCAGCTTCAAATCCACACCTTTGCACAAAGCAGAAAACGATGGACAGAAGACTGGAGCAATTTGAGCGTTTGTTGAATATCATGGACGAACTGCGAGAGAAATGTCCGTGGGATAAGAAGCAGACCTTGGAAAGCCTTCGCCATCTGACCATTGAGGAAACCTACGAATTGGCAGATGCCATCCTTGACAACGACCTTGAAGAGATCAAGAAGGAGTTGGGCGATATTCTGCTTCATATTGTGTTTTACGCCAAGATTGGTTCCGAGCAAAACGCGTTCGATATGGGCGATGTGGCGGAGGGAATTTGCGAGAAGTTGATTTCGCGCCATCCTCACATTTATGGAGATGTGCAGGTAGCCAATGAAGAAGAAGTGAAACAGAACTGGGAGAAATTGAAGTTGAAGGAGGGCAAAACTTCCGTGTTGGAAGGTGTGCCGAGGTCACTTCCTGCCATGGTAAAGGCCACACGGATTCAGGATAAGGCGAGGGGAGTGGGCTTCGATTGGGACAATCAGGAACAGGTTTGGGATAAAGTAAAAGAGGAATTGGGCGAACTAAAGGAGGAGATTGACAAGGGAGCGAACCACAAAGACATTGAGAACGAATTTGGAGATGTGCTATTCTCCATGATCAATTACGCTCGCTTTATTAATGTGGACCCCGAAATGGCCTTGGAGCGCACCAACAAGAAATTCATCAAGCGTTTTCAGTACTTGGAATCTCAATCCAAAAAGGACGGAAAAGACATCTCAGAAATGACCTTGGTGGAGATGGACGAATACTGGAATGCAGCTAAGAAGCTGAAGTAATCACGTTTATAATTTAAAAAGCAGCGATTTCTGACCTCCTTCAAAGGACATTCGAATCACATACAAGCCACTTTTCTTCTCGAACTCGGAGGCACTCAACACGTTTATTGAACTACCAGATTGAATCAATTTTCCATCGGTATTGAACAATTGCCAGTTACACGGTTGATTTGTTGGGAGCGTGAATTCAACCAAGTTTAAATCCGAATCATAAACTGGTTTTACATCAATCGTTGCCGTTTTATTTACAACCGAAACAAAAACAGCTGGGTCAATCCGATACATCTTTCCGCCCATTCCGAACGATTGCTCGTCTGTTACATACAAGAATCCATTTCTGAAGCAAATCCCTTCTTTCTGAGAAAATACACTCAGCGTAAGCTCAGAAACATCTCCACCGAAGAAATCTGAACCTGAGAAATTGCTGAAAAGCCATATTCTATCAGAGGTGAGCAATGCCATTTGGCTTCCATCTTCCGAAATATCTGCAGATGTTATGGAGAAAACATAACTGGTATGACCCACGGCTACACTATCTACCAGCGTGGCAACATACGTTCCGCCCACTTCTGGAAGCGTGTAATGTTTGCTGTATCCAACCGCTGGATTCGAACGGTCCTTGCTGAATAAATGCAGCTGATTCTGATAATGAAACATCGCCTCCATGTCGAAATTGCCGTAGGTGCCAGTAGGAGGAAAACTGTTCTGATCTGGATAGGTAAAGTTGATGGTGTCCGTCACATAGGTAATTCCGGTGCAGGTATCAATGCTTGGAATTTTAACGATGCGTAAATCGGTTCTGGTTAAGGCATTATTTCCAAAATTTCCGATGTAAAGATTGCCTTCATCGTCTTTCGTAATGTCTTCCCAGTCGTTATTAAAATCGCCAATAACAGTAATAAGTCGTTGGGTGGCTCCTGTTGTGTCAATACAAAAAAGCTCTGCTGGATGACTGCTATCGTTATGGGTCCAAAACCAATTGTTGGGTCCGTTTTCAAGACCTGATGTTTCTAAAACCTCGTTCGGAAGCGTGCATAATTCCGTGATGACCGGGGTTTGGGCAAAACTGAAATTCAATGAAAAGGCGAGTAGCCAACTTGTTGAGCGAAATTTGTTCATAAACCGCAATTTAGACTAAATAAAAACCCCGCTCCGAAATCTCGGAACGGGGTTCTAAAATCAATAATCTCAGCTTAGTTTGAAGCCAAATAGCTTGCAACACCTTCGTGTGTAGCTTTCATTCCAGCAGAACCTTTTACCCAGTTTGCAGGACAAACTTCGCCATTCTCTTCAAAGAAAGTAAGGGCATCTACCATTCTCAACGCCTCATCAACGTTTCTTCCCAATGGAAGGTCGTTTACCAACGCATGACGTACTGTTCCTTCTTTGTCAATCAAGAACAAACCACGGTAAGCAATCATCGGGCCTGTAGCCATCAAATTGCCTTCCTCATCCATATCGTAATCTCCAAAAAGAACACCGTAGTTCGCAGAAATACACTTCGAAGTATCTGCAACAATTGGGTACTTCACTCCCTTAATACCACCGGCAGCTTTGTCCATTTGCAACCATCCCCAGTGCGTTTCTTCCGTATCGGTAGAACAAGCTACTACTGCCGTGTTTCTAGCCTCAAATTCTGCCAATTTCTCCTGAAAAGCATGAAGCTCGGATGGGCAAACAAACGTAAAATCTTTTGGGTAAAAGAAGAAAACCACGTTCTTCTTTCCAATGTACTGCTCTAGCGAAAAATCCGCATCAACAGTTCCACCATTCACTACTGCAGCCGCCTTAAAAAACGGTGCTTTTTGTCCTACTAATGTTGACATTTTATTCTATGATTTAAGTTAAAATTCGTTTCGTGCCGCAAAGGTAACAGATAGCTTTAAAGGATGTTCTACGATTGGAACAATTGATTCTAACAGAACATCAATTACCTAGAAATAGGTATCAGACAGCCAAGTACGCAATCACAAATCCGATAAGAATGGAAACGAACTTGGTGAGGTTGAAAGCATGGCCTTTGTCTGTTTCAAAAATGATGGTAGTGGCAATGTGTAGGAAAATCCCAACAATTAACGCTTGAATTGCTCCTTGAAATGAGACTGCATGAACAATTTGATCTTCCAAAAAATAGGTGATAACTCCGCCCAGCGGTGCCATGGCAGCAAAACCTGCCATGCCCATAGCGCCTTTCAAAGTAGAATAACCTGCACCCCGCATTACCGTGCCCAAAATGAACGCAACTGGAACGTTATGGATGATGATGCCGGCTAAAAGGGAATGATGTTCATGAGCATGTTCGCCACCAAATGGGAGACCTTCGAGCAATGAATGCAAGCCAAGACCAAACAAAAGTGCAAATGGCAATTGATTTCCAGGTAAGGCATGTGCATGTCCATGCTCCATTCCTTTCGATAATACTTCGAGGACAATCTGAATCATGAAGCCAATTAAGACCCAGATGCCAGCTTTGTGACCGATAGCTTCGTATGACTCGGGAAGTACGTGAAAGAAGCAAAGTCCCAACATAAAGGCACCACTGAAAGCCAGAATTAGCTTCATTACTGGTTTCTGAATGTTGATTGCCCAAGCCAACATGCCGCTTATGAATGCTCCGAAGAACAAAAAAATCATCTCCATTTATCGTGTAATTTTCTGTGCAACTATAATTAATCGATTCGAAGTTTGTGGATTGAAAGGTTCTAGTTCGTAATTGCCGAAAGTACTCACCAGCTCCAAACCAGCCGTACTCAAATACACTTCAAAATCAGAAAGTTCTAACGCATCAACCTTCTCCTCAAAATCCAGTTCAACATCGCCATCAATTACGTGAATTCGTTTAATGATGACACCGTTTTCAACAGCTCGCGTAATCTCAAACCGAATGTTGTCGATGGTTTTCTCTTCGTGCGTCACCAAATTGGCTTTCACCTTGGTCGTATTCATAAAATCAAGCACAAATAATCCATTCGTCTTCAATGCATCCGCAACGGAAGAAATGGTCTGTTGGTCGTCCTGCTTATTATGGAAATATCCAAAACTGGTAAAGAGATTGACCACCAAATCAAAGTATTCGTGCCAATACAACGAGCGCATATCGTGCTCAAAGAATTCCAGCCCATCTCGTTCTTCTAGTTTGGCCTCGGCAATGCTTTCTCCAGATAAATCGAGTCCAATTACTTCAAAACCTTTCTTTCTAAGGTGCAGCGAATGGCGACCTTTTCCGCAAGCAAGGTCCAAAGCGCGTGCGCCATGCGGCAAAGCCAGATGAGAAACCAACTTGTTAACAAACGCTTCTGCTTCTTGCAGGTCTCTATCCTTGTAGAGGGTGTGGTAATACGGAGAATTGAACCAAGTGGCGAACCAGTCTTGCACGGGCATGAGTTATAGCTTCAAATTTATTGATTTGATTTTGGTGCGTTCAACAGCACATATCAATAATAGTTGAGTGGAATAGGAGTGATAATCTGAGTTTCTGACGAGCATTTTTCTTTCAGAACTTTCGTCATAGCTTCCAATCCTTTGGTATCAATGGCTTTAAAAGGCTCTTCTTTGCTTTTGAAAAAATTCTCCCAGTGAATGAGCAGAATCCGTTTTGGTTTGCACAGTTCAACCACCGGACCAGGAAATGATGAATATTCTGAATCTCCAGATGCCCCAATGAAAAGGTCGTCTATTTCGTGCTCATCCAATAACTCCTTAGGGAACAAGCCATAAGGTGCTTTTGCCATTGACGATAAGAAGAACATGCGGTAGGCAATTACCGAATCCTCCAACCAATCTACTATAAACGAAAGCGTTTGGCCACCTTGCCAATCAGAAACGATGGATGGTTCTGCCACCAAATCTTGCGCGTATCGCTTATTCCAGAAATTAATTCCTGCTGTTTGAGGTGGATGCATACTCTCAAAAGCCATAGTGCGCATAGTGCTGTCAGCACTGTAATGCCATGCGCCAATGGTGGTTTCGGTTCCCATAGCCTCATTTGCTGCAACAACGGGTTGCTTCATTTTATAAAAACTGAGCAGGTGTTTGCCAGTTTTGTTGCACACAATAGGAGTGGAGTCTGGAATCAAGCGAGAGACAAAGGGCAAATCCATCAAATGGTCGTAGTGCGAATGGGCTGCTACCACCAACTTAACCTTTCTAAACGCTGCAGGATTCATATACAGTTTCACGTAAGCAGTGTCTGTCCTTATTTTTCCAAACAACACTTTTGTGGCAGAAGGATTACCAATAAACGGGTCGGTTAGAAGTACGTTTTCGCCTCTCTGAATAGTGAAGCAACCAGTTCCGTAGTATCTAACTTCTGTTTGTATGTTCTGTGCATGAGCCGAAGCAAGGGTCACACAAAACAGGAAACCGAGAAATAGACGCTTCAGAATAAAAGGCACTTGGGTGGTTGACGTGTTAGGCGGCCAAATATCGTACTTCTGCTAACTTTTAAACGTAAAAGTTGTACAGATAATGGAGAAACTCGATTAAATCGTTCTTTCCTTAACCCAACTCAACACCAACGCCAACTGTTCGTTAGGAGTAAGGTTAGAATTATCGAGCACTACGGCATCTTCTGCCCGAATGAGCGGGTCTTCTTTGCGAGAGGTGTCTTCGTTATCGCGAGAAACCAAGTTAGCGCGTACTTCCTCCAACGACACGTTTTTGCCTTTTTCCTTTAACTCGTTGAACCTTCGTAGTGCACGTACTTCAGGCGAAGCTGTCATAAATAGCTTCATTTCTGCATGGGGGAATACGGCTGTTCCAATATCGCGGCCATCCATTACCACACCACCACGTTTGCCCAATTCCTGCTGACTAGCCCGAAGTTTGGCGCGTACTTCCTTTATCACGCTCACATGGCTCACAACTTCAGAAACCTGCATGGTTCGAATGTCTTCTTCCACATTTCTGCCATTTAGGAAGGTGGTAACACCGCCTGTTTTGGAATCAAATTTCAGGTCAATGTCAATTTTATCAAGCTGCGGAATAAGCCTAGAAGCATCTACATCTTCTTTGGATGCCAGACCGTTTTCGATGGCGTAAAGCGTAATGGCTCTATACATGGCGCCACTATCAACATACGTGTAATTAAGTTTGGTTGCGAGCTGTTTGGCAAGCGTGCTTTTGCCACACGATGAATAACCATCAATGGCGATGGTTATTTTATCCATCGGTTGTTGGCTTCTCCTTTTTTGTCTTCTCTTTCTTAACTCGTTTGGGCATTTTTACATGCGTTCCCAAGTTGGTCATGATAGAAATCTGATTCGTTCCTCCTGCCACATGGTAGGTGGCACGGCTGTATGAGAATACAAAACGATTGACCTTGATGCCCACTCCCCAAGAAAAACCAACAGTACCTGGTCTGCTGGCCACTTTAAACTCTTGTCGCCTTCCGTAGTTGTAACCAGCACGTAGGAAGATTCTTCTCGCAATAGTCAACTCGGTACTGAATATGAAATGCCGCATGATGGCATCTCCAACGTTTACTTTCTGCTCGGTCACTTCTCCCGTTAACGGGTCTACAGCTGGTGGCGAATTGGTTGGGTCGATGTACGCCAAATTTGGGCGTTGCAAATCCACAATGGTCATGGAAAGGCGGAGTGGAAGATATTTTAGCTTGTGGCTAACGCCTAAATCCAAGCTCAACGGCAGTGCCTCGTACTGTCCGGCTACGTAAGGTTTTAGTTGAGACCCAAGGTTACGTGCCACCAAACTCACTGTCCAATTGGTTTTGGGATGATAGAACGTTGCTGCCAAATCGGCTGCAATCCCGAATGAATTGTAATCGGCAAGTTGTGAGTATATGAGCTTGACGTTGGCCCCTGTAGAGAAATATTTTCCAAACCCACGAGCGTATGTTGCGTGAAGCATGGTTTCGTTGGCTGAGAAATTCCCTTGAATTGTTCCGTTCGCATCTGCTCGGGTGAAATCGCCATAGTTGGCATACATCACACCAAATCCCATCATCCCAATTTTCTCAAAGTCGTGGGCGTAGCCAATGTATCCGTAGTTGATATCGCCATAATAGTTGGTGAAATCGGTAGCAAGATACATGTGCATGGAAGTATCTAAAATAGCGGGATTTAAATACAGTAAATCCAAATCGCCATCCTTAATGGCTATCTGATCACCTCCCATAGCCGCATTTCGTGCCGATGAGGTCATATCTAGAAAGCTATACGTAGAACTTCCGCCCAACTGGGCTAGCGACTGAAAGGAAATCGAGAAAAGAAGAATAAGTAGTGCGGCTCGCATCAAAGGCAAAGAAAAACATTATTTGTGGCCGAGGGAACGCGGAGTGCGCAGACTTATTGCCAAAGTCATGATAACTGGATGATTTTTGTCTGATTGCCGTCTTTTTGCTTCCATTTTGGCTCCTTTTCGAAAAGCCCGAAAACCGTAGAACCACTGCCTGTCATAGATGCATAAGTAGCTCCTTTACTATAGAGTTGCTCCTTTATTGCCTCAATAATGGGATGCTGCGGAAACACAGAAACTTCAAAATCATTGCAAACCGAATCTTTCCACACAGAAACATCTCGGAGCAGAAGTTTCTTTAGCGAAGTTGTTGGCTGCAATGGACGTATTCCTGCATAAGCTTCTTTGGTGCCGATATGAATATTCGGGTTTATCAGCATGAGCCAATAACCAGAAAGATTAATGTCAAATAGCTCCAAAATCTCACCTCTTCCTGTTACAAAAGAAGGTTTGTTTCGGATAAAGAACGGACAATCGCTGCCAACTTTAGAGACGATGTCTTCTAGCTTTTTGGTAGAAAGTCCAAGTTCAAACATTTCATTGAGCATGGTTGCCACAAACGCGGCATCGGCACTGCCGCCACCCAACCCTGCACCAATGGGAACAATCTTATGTAGGTGCATTTTTACAGAAGATAACCCAAACTCATGGTGCATTAATTCATACACCTGCTCGCAGAGATTCGGTTTTCCATCAGACGGAATGACAATGCCTGACGATGTGAATGTGACCTTTCCTTTTCCAGCTTTCTCTGGTACAATTTCTAGCACATCGCGCCACGGAACGGGATAGAAAACGCTTTCGATGTCGTGGTAGCCATCTTCTCGTTTTCGAATCACATTCAACCCAAGGTTGATTTTTGCGTTGGGGTAAGAAATCACAGGGCGAATGTAGCATATCGGGCACGCGTTGCAACTTAGCGAAGCGTTATCACCGTAGGTAAACGCGCGCTATCGGAGTTTAGTGTGTCAAGAGTAGCAGCTTACTTTGAATGCACACAATCCCACTGATTTCTTTGGGTGGGATGAGCTTTCTTGCGGAAGGCTAACGGTTTGCAGCTACCCGAAGGGCGGGATTTTTACCACAAAACGTGATTTGAAAAACTAATGTTTGATTAACCACAAAACTGTCTTTTGAACGCGAAACCCCGCCTTTTGGGTAGGTGTTGTTATGTGCCGTTTTATTTTCAACTAGGGTTTCTTTGATTTGTCGGAGATTATAGTTTTCACAAATTCGGGCAACTCAATTTTGTTTTGGTCTGCAATAACTTTTATAGCGTCATAATACTTTACTTCGTCACCCGTCCAGTGCAAGTCAAGTCGTCTAATGTCTTTGAGAGCAATATGATTGTAATTGGTCGGGCTACCCCAATAACATTCCATACATAGAGAAGGTTTTTTTTCTGTCTGCCAGTTTTCGCAATGCTCACAACTCCATGATTTTGCTCTATTACACGAACCACACAATAGCATAAAGTCTTCTGCGTTCCTCGCAATATCAATGTCTCCGCCAACTTCATAAGGAACTCTATGGTCGATTTGTAAATAGCGTTCTTCAAATTCTCCATTACAAATCATGCACCTCCCTTTACTTAAATCATAGAGTTCATTCTTGAATTTTTTTGAGAATGCAATTCGACCAGCAATCCGTTTGGTTTGAATTTGTGTAACATCACCAAATCTGTATGCTCCGATTTGTCTGCCAGAAATATCTGATTTTACTTTAAATGTTTCAAGTGGAATTCCCGCGTCTTTTACATCCATTGCTGCTCTTGGAGCATGAGTGTATCCATATTTTGTTTGTAAATCGTCAGTGGTAATAAAACCATGTTCAAGGATGTGGTCAATAACAATTTTCGCTCTCTTGTTTGTTATTGATTTTATGTGTTCTAAAAATTCCTTTGAATATTTAGTCTTTTTTTTAGCCATGATTTGCGAAAAGTTCTGTTTGGTAAATTTGATTTCCTGTTACTTTTTGCAAGTCAATTTTGTCAACGAGTGCTGGTGAAAGATAAACAGCTTCATAAGTAATTTCTTTCCGGTTAAGCAATGTTGCTTGAGAAGAACGCCCTGCGTTGATTTCAATTTTAGTCAAGTTCAAATTGTCTGGAAGCGGGCTACCATATGTTTTGTTACCCGTTCTGCCATCATAACTTAGTATAAAGGGAATACCTTTGTTTTTGAGTTCAAATAATGAAATAACAAAATTGTCAAATTCGATATTTCCAGAATAATTAAAACCACCATTTAATCCCGTCCCTTGATATGGAGGATCCATGTAGATTAAATCATTCGTAGTCGCAAGATTTAGAATATTTGAGTAGTCAGTTGAGTAAATTTCGATTTTTCCTTTTAGTAATTGAGAAACTCTTAAAATATCATCCCTCATCATTTGTGGGTTTCTTCCAAGTCGTCTTTTGTCTGGGCTTTGATTGAAACCACCTTGTGAATTATAACGAACAGCAGCTTTAACACATTTAGCTAAAAGAAATAAAAGATATTCAGGTTTTTTTGTTTCGTTAAATTTGTCTCGGATTTGGTAATAATATTCTTCTTCATTGCCGTGTTGACCATGCCATATATCGTGATAATGTTTTATCATTGACTTAGGGTCATTAATAATATTGTCCCAAAGTTGTGTCAATGGTTCGTTGATATCATTAATAATAAAATGAGTTGCTTTAAAATAAAATGCAGAAGCAATTGTCATTGCAGCAGAACCAGCAAAAGGCTCTATAAGTCGGTCAAAATTGTCTGGGTAGAACCTCATGATTTGGTCTGCCAGATTGCGTTTGCTACCTTGATATGGAATTGGGTGTGGTAATTTCATTTTATAAAATATGTCTTGTCAAATATAGTGAAAAAAAAAACTGTTTTTTTAATCGTCAGTTTATGATTTACTCCGTCCTACAAAATGGCACATAACTCGTAAATATACGCCATAATCGTACTGATGGTGAAGTTGAATGGCATTGAAAATCAGTGGCTTATATTTTAAATACAAGAAAACGCAAGTTTGATGTCACTCTGTTCGATACAAGGAAGCGCAACTGCTTCATAGTTTATCAAGTGGGCTTTTTATCTTCTTTATGTCACGGTCTGTTACTTTGGCATAAATAAGGGTGGTACGGATGTCCGAATGTCCTAATAGTTTCTGAATATAGCCGATGTCCGTGCCAGCCTCCATCAGATGTGTAGCGTAGCTATGGCGAAGACTGTGAATGCCCGCATCCTTGTTGATCTTGGCCTTTTTCATGGCCTGTTTGAAAACGTTCTGTGCACTTCGTGCACTGTACTGTCCTCCATACTGACCTTCAAAAAGGTATTCCTTGGGACGGTATTGCTTAAAGTATTCGCGGAGTTGGGCGAGCAGGCTTTCGGGCAGGTTCACGTAGCGGTCCTTTTTGCCTTTGCCGCGCTCAATTAGCACTTGCATATTCCCGCTGTCAATATGGCTCACTTTGAGGCCAATGATCTCTGACACGCGCAGTCCCATGCCGTAGCAGAGCTTTAGCATGGTATTGTGTTTGAGATTGGTGGTGCAGTCAAACAATTTCTTCACATCACGGGGGCTAATGTGCTTGGGCAAGGTGCTGTGTTTCTTTGGGCGTGGTATGTCCACAAAGAACTGTTCTTGTTTAAGCACTTGTTCAAAGTAGAACTTAATGGCGTTGAGCCGACTGTGCAGCATGGCTTCGCTCAATTTCAATTCGGTAGTGCAATAGAGCATGTAACCACGAAGGCGTTCGGGCGTGAGGGTATCGACATGCACACTGCCAAGTATCTGGAGGAGTTGGGCAAATTCGTTTCTATAGGTATTTTCGGTATTTTTACTGTAACCCTTTAGACGTATAGTGTCGATGTAGCGTTGAAGGGCGGGGCGGTTAACCTCATTGACCCGTACTAATGCTTGTTTGCTAGCACTTTGCTTAGGTAGAAGGTTGAATTGACTGCGGTAATGGTCATTATCTCTGACATACCATGCCTTCTGACTCTTGGACCAGCGCACTCCTGTGAGCTGACGCACACATTCATTCAGTGTTGGTCTGTACGGAAAACGGATGAAGATGACGGCCTCATCGCGCAAGAATTCAGGTTCAAAATTTACTTGCGCATCTGTTGTCAGTGATCTTATTACCTGCTGATTGTCCATGACCATGAAGATAATGATCAATTCAGATTCTGAAATGTTTCGATGCTATCACCTACCTGAAAGTCATTAGGTTTTTGGTTTAAGATGTCAATGGTTGACATAGTTTGCTGATTAGACCTTGTGCTGAATGAAAAATCCATTCCTTCAAACCCTTTAGCAAGCCTAACGAACAAAAAAGGAAGCTTGAAAAAACCCACATAACCCGCATCAGCTCCAAACCCAAACACTTTAGCCCCAGAAGCATCCATTCTAAAAGCTGCATCAAACACTTTCGGAAAAAACATGGGTAGTTTAAAAGCTGCATCAACCACTTCAGGGAAAAACATAGGTGCATCAGAACTTGCATTACCCACTTTTGGGAATAACCTGAACACATCAGAAAAAAATGTGAGCACGTTTGAAGAAAATGTGAACACATTTGAAAAAAACATGGGTGGGTTTGCAGCAAAAGCAAGTGCTTTTGAAACAAATGTGGTTGCTTTTGAAATTTGGATCATGATCACAACATTCTGTTTTAAGCACAACGTGATTTTTTAGCACAAATATTTTGGTCTTTTAATAGTAAATGTGGGGGTAGTAGCGTCTATAGAAATAACAGCCGACTAGCCGAAAGTTGTATCACTCTTTAAAAGACTTTGACGATGAAAAGGAAAAGGCTAAAGTTGGGCCTTAATGGCCAATCAGCAAAGGACATGATTACCTACGGACGAGGAATTGTGCTGAAAGTACCCATCGGCCCATAGGCAGAAAGGCTAATCGGCTGGAGGACCTGGGTTGACAGCTTGCTGGAAACGGTAGGCGGTTTTTTTGTGCTTAACAAGCATCCGTCATGCTGAACTTGTTTACTTCCCTGGGTCGTGTGTTTGCAAGCTCGGTTCAGCATCTGTTTCAAGCTTAACGTGATAGACCCTGAAACAAGTTCAGGGTGACGCGGGTAGTTGGTTTTGCTTTTTTTCGGAGCATCTGGCATGCTGAACTTGTTTCAGCATCTATCTTTATCAGCATCTCTTCTGAGCTTCATAGCAATAGACCCTGAAACAAGTTCAGGGTGACGCGTGAAGCTGGTGTTGGTTATTCCCGTAGCATCCGTCATAAGCATCCGTCATGCTGAACTTGTTTCAGCATCTATCTTTATCAGTAATGATTAAGGGCTACATCTATATCATCACGAACTACAACCGAACAGTATTGTACATAGGTGTAACTGGAAACCTACGAGACCGAATGCTTCGACATAAAGTTGAAGAAGGGTCAAAGTTTGCCTCCAAATACAAAAACAAGTATCTTCTCTATTATGAAGACTTTCCTGACATGAAACAAGCCATCAATCGTGAAAAGCAATTGAAAAATTGGCACCGGGAATGGAAGTTGAATTTGATTAAGGAGCTCAACCCAGATTTAAAGGATTTGGCAGACGATTGGTTTGATGAGGAGACTTTAGAGAACGCTAAGGCTGGATTTACAAGCAAAGACCAATAGACCCTGAAACAAGTTCAGGGTGACGGAATCTATTGGTTTGGAGCGAAATCACCATCAGGTGATGGTATCTGATGTTTACCACTATCGGCCACTAGCACGTCATGCTGAACTTGTTTCAGCATCTATCTTTATCAGTATCTGTTTCAAGCTTTAACGTTATAGACCCTGAAACAAGTTCAGGGTGACGCGTGAAGCTGGCGTTGGTTATTCCCGAAGCATTCGTCATAAGCATCCGTCATGCTGAACTTGTTTCAGCATCTATCTTTATCAGCATCTCTTCTGAGCTTCATAGCAATAGACCCTGAAACAAGTTCAGGGTGACGGTATCTATTGGTTTGGAGCGAAATCACCATCAGGTGATGGTATCTGATGTTTACCACTGTCGTTCACTAGCACTTCATGCTGAACTTGTTTCAGCATCTATCTTTATCAGCATCTCTTCTGAGCTTCATAGCAATAGACCCTGAAACAAGTTTAGGGTGACGCGGGTAGTTGGTTTTGCTTTTTTTCGGAGCATTCCACATTCCGCCAATCCCCTAATTCGCTAATTCGCTAATTCGCTAATCAACTAATCAACTAATCAACTAATCATTCCTCCAACAGCACCCCCGCCAACTGCTTTAACTGCAACTCGGCATTCTTAGCATTGTACTTGGCCTGACTGTGGTTGCTCTGCGCATTGAGCATGTTTAGTTGTGCCTGTCTAAACTCGATAGATGTAACCTGCCCCTGCTTGAACATCTCGTTTGTGCGGTCAAAATTGCGCTGCGTGGTAGCCAGATTTGCCTGTTGCGCCTGGAGCACAAACAGGGCGTTCTGATAGCTGGAGTAGGCGTTCAACACATCGCGTTGCACCGTAACTGTAGTACGTTCCTGTTGTATTTTTTGCGATTCGAGCGCAATCTGGGCGTTCTGCTGTCGGGTTTTGGTGGTGCCGCCATCAAAGATGTTCCAACTCAAACTCAATCCCGCTTGCGGACCATAACTCTGACTTCCTTGCAAGAATGGACTTGCTGGGTTTTTGTTGCCATTATAGGCATAACCGGCATTGGCAGATAGCGAAGGAAACCATCCCGCACGGCTTGCCTTGATGGCAAATTCGCTGTTGCGCAGTTGGCTATGCGTTTGCTCTATTTGCACGTTGCGTTCCAAGGCCTTGGTGCTCAATTCTTCGGCAGCAAAGGCCATGCTGAAGCTCACGGTGGTATCTACCGCGAAGTCTGTATTGAGCGTGCGACCCATAATGAGGTTGAGGTTACGCTTGGCGTTCTCTAGTTGCTGAACAGTATTGAGCAGGTTGATGCTGTCGTTGTTCACATCCACCTCGGCATTCAGTACGTCCAATTGAGTAGACTGACCATATTCGTAGTTGTAGTTGGCGCGTTTGAGTCGGGTGGAGGAGACACTCAGCGCATTTTCTAGAATAGCTACGGTTTCTGTGAGTTGTGCAATTTGGAAGTAGGAACTGGAAAGTTGCAGAACCGTGTTTTCGATAATTTGCTTGGCCTGCAACTCAGATATGTTGTGCTGCTCCTTCAGTTGCTTGTAGTTGTACATCCGCCCCAGACCATTAAAGATGGTGTAGTTGATACCGACCGAAGCACCGTAGTTGTAGGCATCGGTGGCATCAAAAGTGGAGGTTCCTTGCGCGGTTTCGTTCTCGCCCGTGTTGTAGGTTACGTTCGCGTTGCCACTGGCAGAAGCGGAGGGAAGGTAGCCGCTGTTGTAGATGCTGGCGTTGTTCTGAGCCGTTTCTACCGTCTTCTGCGCCACCTGAATGTCGTAGTTGTGCTGCAAGGCTAGTTTCATGGCTTCATCGCGGGTGAGGACATCTTGGGCTTGCGTATTCATGCTGAAACCTATAAGCAGCGTCATTGCGAGCGAAGCGAAGCAATCTCTTAATCGAAGTGCGATTGCTTCAGTCATTCTTCCTTCGCAATGACGCGTGTTCAAAGTATTTTCTAAATCGGTGTTCATCAGTTCAATCAGTTTTTCTTAGCATCCGTAATTCCCCTCTTGAGAGGGGTTAGGGGTGTGTTGTATTTCTAGTTTCATAGTTAAAGGAACCCACCCCTAACCCCTCCAAGGAGGGGAACGTGCTATTCAAATTCTTCACAAATCGTTAATCTAAAATCGTAAATCATCAATCTTCACTCTCCGCCAATTCCTCAATCGCAGGTTCAACCGATTCTTTACTCGGTTTCTCGCCTTCCCACAACCAAAGCACATAGACTTTGAGGCTGTTTCCTACTGATAAAAGCATGGGTAGCATCACCAAGGTGAGGATGGTGGCAATGGCAATTCCGTAGGCGATGGAAATGGCCATGGGAATAAGGAATTGCGCCTGTCGACTCTTCTCCAAAATAAGAGGCGAAAGCCCCGCAATGGTGGTAACCGAAGTAAGGAAGATGGCACGGAAACGCGATTTCCCTGCTTCAATGAGCGCATCATCAAACGACAATCCTTCTTGCAAAAAGCTGTTGAATTTACTGATGAGCACCAGTCCATCGTTGACGATAATGCCGATGAGCGCAATGATTCCTAAGAACGAAAGCACGTTCACCGGAAAATCGTGCACCCAATGTCCCCATGCCACACCGATTAGCGCAAACGGAATCATGATCATCAGCAATATCGGCTGCATGTAAGAGCGGAAGGTGAAGGCGATGATGATGTAAATGAGGAAGAGAATAACCGGAAATACTTTCCCTGCCGAACCTGTGACTTTCGAAGCTTCGCGGTTCTGCCCTTCGTACAAAGCCGAAACAGAAGGGTATTTCTTTCTGATTTCGGGCATGATGTTCTCTTGAATATCAGCAAGCACATCCGAAGCACTTTCGCGCGGGTCTTTTAGGTCGGCTTCTACTTTTATTTCGCGCTTGCCGTCTAGGTGATTGATGCTTATCTCGCCCCGTTCGATGCTGTATTCTGCAATGGCATTCAGTGGCACACGTTCGCCTTTGGCAGAAACGATACGCATGTTGTCGAGGTCTTTGATGCTCGAACGGTTGTCGCGCTCGTAGCGCACCCAAACAATGATCTCGTCTTGTCCGCGCTGAAAACGCTGCACCTGAAGGCCGTTGAAGCCAGAACGCACTTGCGAAATCACATCATTAAGTGTGAAACCTAAGAGGTAAGCTTCGTCCTTCAAGGTCAGTTTAATCTCCTTGATACCGGCAGGGTCGTTGTCGCTGATGTCGCGCAGCAGCGTGTTCTCCTTTAGCTTCTCTTTCAGTTCGAGTTTAGCTGCCTTCAGTTCTTTGATGTTGTAGCTGAGCAGCGAAACCGACACCGGTTTTCCTCCGAAGTTGGAACCCGAATCGTAGATCACACTTTCGGCAGATGGATGTTCGCCCGCCAATTGAGCAATGGATTCGGCAATCTCGCCTGCGGTGAAATCGCGTTCCTCACCTGGCAAAAGATTGATTTTTAAGGAAGCATTGGCCGTTCCCGGACCAATACGCTTGATCACATTCTCAATTACCTGCTTGTCTCCACTTTGACGCGAGGTGTAGTCTTCGTTCACCACCCATGCTTGCTCCTCGATCAAGGAGATAATGGAATCGGTTACTTCCGGATTGACGCCCTGCGGCATTTTCAGCGTCACATTCACCTGATCGGAAGCTATGACAGGGAAGAAGGTGGTTTTAATGATGCCACCGCCAATGGCTCCAATCGTAATCAAGAACAACGAAAGGATGATGGCAAAGCCCAAGATCTTGTAGCGCATGAAGAAATGCAGGAACGGACTATAAAGCCTATCGCGCATGAACTCCATTGCTCTATTGCCCCATTCGTTGAACCAATAAGTTTTCTGTGTGGGAGATAGGGCCTGCGAATGTGCTACGTGTGCTGGTAGAATAATGAGCGCTTCTAAAAGCGAGAAGGAAAGTGTGAGAATAACCACAATGGAAACCTCTCCGAAAAATTCCCCAATTCTGCCATCCAAAAAGAAGAAAGTGGAGAAGGCCACCAAGGTGGTGAGAATGGCCGATGTGATGGCCGGCATTACTTCCATGGTGCCGTCAACAGCAGCTTGAATGCGACCTTTTCCGAGTTCGTGGTGATGGAAGATGTTCTCCGCGATTACAATTCCATCATCCACCAGAATTCCGATGACGATGATCATTCCGAAGAGCGAAAGCACGTTGATGGTCACATCGAAATAAGACGCCAACATGAACATGCCCATGAACGAAACGGGAATTCCGAACGCCACCCACATGGCCAAGCGCGGACGCAGGAATAGTGAAAGGAAGAACAGAACCAGTAAAATTCCTTGCATTCCGTTGTTCATAAGCAGAATGGTACGTTCTACCACCAACTGCGAGCGGTCGCTTGTTATGCTAATCTGCACATTATCGTGCGTGGCATTGAACTCTTCCGAATAGGCAGTAACCTTCTTGGCAGCCTGAATGAGGTCTTCGTTGTTGGTAGTGCTCACCGTTAGCGAAACCGAAGACTCACCATTGAAATAGGTCTTATCGGGCGATTCGCTCCATGCGTCTTCTACCTTGGCCACATCTTTCAGGTAAATGATTCCGCCCGTTGCTTCGGTCTTTACAATGATCTTGTCCATCTCGTTGCCGAGGTACTTTCGGTTGTTTACACGGATGAGGTAATCTTCCGAAATGGTTTTGATGGAGCCGCCAGTAACGAGAATGTTGTTCGAGGCCACGGCTGCCGAAACCTCTCTGAAAGTGAGATTGTAGGCCCGGAGCTTTTCCTCATTCACAGATACGGTGATCTCTTCGCTTGGAAATCCTTTCAGTTCTACTTGCGAAATGCCGTCAATGCCACGCAGGTCGTTCTCCACTTCGCGGCCAATGGTTTTGAGCGATTGTAATGAAATGTTCTCGCCACTTACCTCAAACTCAATGGAAACGTTGAGGTTCTCGTTCTTGGCCACCACAGGCGGTTCCATTTCGGCAGGGAAGGAAGGAACCTTGTCCACCGCATTCTTCACATCGGCCAAAAGCACGTCAATGTCGTAGCCTTTCTCTGCTTCGATGGTGATGAGAGCCGTGTTTTCTGATGAAGCGGAAGTGAAGCGATCCACGCCCACCAATCCGCGCAGATTGTCTTCTATCTTCAGCACCACGCCTTCTTCCATTTCCTGCGGAGAAGCGCCCGGATAGGCCACTTGCACGGTTACGATCTTTGAGTCCTGTAGCGGAAAGAAACTCGATTTAAGCGAGAACATCCCGACCATGCCAAGCACCACCATGGCGAAAATGGACACGTTTACCGCAACCGGGTATTTGATAAAATGAGATATGAGCGATTTCATTCTTTAACCAATGTTTTGATTTTCTAAGAATCCGTTATTCCCCTCTTGAGAGGGGGTAGGGGTGTGTATGATTCTATTTTTCTTCATTTTACAATTCTGATGAATAACCCACCCCCAGCCCCTCCGAGGAGGGGAAGCGCGCTATTCAAGTTCATATTGTCACTCATATAAAGCAATCTTCATCCCCGGAAAAGCACCCGAAGGCATTTTGGTCAGCACACGCTCGTTGTCTTCCAATCCAGAAACCACCACGGTCTTCTCTTTAAAATGAAGCGGTACGATGGTCTTTTGCACCAGCACCGAATCTTTTGCCACATACACCTGATTCTCTGAAAAGAGCACGCTTCGTTCAATTTCGAAGGCGTTTTCTAGTTCTGTAGCGGCTACGGATGCCTGCATGAACATGCCTTCGTCTAAGCCCTGTCCGCTCAGTTCAATGAACACATCCACGGTTTGCGTTCCCGAATTGACGAGGCTATTGATACGCGTGATCTTGCCTTTCCAAATTTTTGTAGCGTTTTCAGAGCTGTGCACATCTACGGTCTGACCAACTTTCAATTGATCGATCAACGAACTGCTCACTGGCATTTCCATCTCGTAAACCGTTGGCTGAATGAAAGTGCCGAGCTTTTGTCCGGGGCGGATAAGCGTTCCGGGAGTTACCAGCGATTCTGTTAGAATTCCGTCAAACGGAGCAGAAAGGCTGTACTTGGCCAAGGTCAGTTCCATGTTGCGGACGTTGTAGTAGTTGGTGTAGATGTTCCGTCCAGTAATGAAAAGCTTCTCCTTGTCTGTAGCAGGCTCGGGTAGGGCAGGAAGCGGTTTGTTCACATCCAAGGCAGAAAGAAAGCCGTTCCAACGCTCAAACGAAGCAGGAAAATCCAAGCGGATGTCGGCCAAAACAGCCGTAACCAAGTTCTGAAGACTGCTTTTTTGCGCCATCAACCCCGCTTTGTAAACCTCCGAATCGATGGAC
The DNA here is from genome assembly GCA_021741075.1 of Flavobacteriales bacterium. Taxonomy (GTDB): domain Bacteria; phylum Bacteroidota; class Bacteroidia; order UBA10329; family UBA10329; genus UBA10329. The sequence continues at coordinate 40,500 of JAIOYO010000022.1, forward strand.
ACCAATCGGGCGCCTTTTCCGTAGCGCTCGCCTGCTTTAAAATTGCCAGAACTGGAGGTCATGATGCCTTGCACTTCGGCATACAGTTCTACACGGTTTTTGGCCATCAATTGGCCTGTGGCTTCCAGCTGAATCGGAATGGTCTGGTTTTTCACCACTTCGGTGTAAACCGTTGTTACCAGTTTCTCCTTCTTTTTGACAGGCGGCTTCTTGCTTTCGCTCAGTTTTGTTTTTAGCATGAAGCCACCTCCAAGGATGACAATACTAACGACTACGATGATGATTTTTCTTACCATTTTCTATTTGTTGATGCTGCAACTATCTATGTGTTTTCCTACGTTTTCCTGAATCTTCTTCATCACGGCAATTACCGTTTCTTGTTCTTCTTGAGTAATGCCTTCTTGCATGTGCAATATGGTCTCAAACAACACAGGCATGGTTTCGTTCACCACTTTTTCGCCATGTTTGGTTAAATGCACCATATTCACCCTTTTGTCTTCTGGAGATGTGATTCTGGCTACCAGATTTTTCTTCTCCATTGTGCTTAAAAGCCGCGTGAGACTTGTCTTATCGCGATCAGTAAGAAAGGCAAGGTCGTTCTGCGGAAGAGGACCATCATGGTATAAAATCTTTAAAAGAATAACCTGCTGACGGGTCAAACTGATTCCTCTTTCGCTGAGTTTTGTGGCAATGAAAAGATCGATGTGCTTCATGGTTTTGCCAATCCATGGCATCATCAATTTTTCCAAACCGGGAAACATTCCTTTCTTCATTTCGTCAGCAAATGTAGGGTTAATAGTTGCATGTGCAACTAAATAAATGTTAAAACATCATTTCAATGGAATTACTTGGTGATGCGTTTGCAACTGCCCTATTATGAGTACCAAATAAATTATGCCTTACATCGATTGATTGTCGCAATAGAATCTGACTTTTGCGGCATGAAAATCGACTTGCAGTATCTGCACAGACTTGCCCTTCTGACGAGTATACTGGGAATTGTCGCTTTTATCTCAGATTTTGGTTATTCGCAGAGTGCAGCAGTTCAGCAATTATTGGACGCGTATTATTTCATCGCCTTAGGAATCGGAGTGGTTTCGAGTGTGGTGCGCTACATTAACAAAACGAACGTCTTCAAGCGAAATGTTTTTGTTTTTGATTCTCTCTCTGTTTGCTTCACACTATGGATTTATTATCACTACCTGTTTGTTGGCGTTCCATTCGAAACGGACCTACTGCTAGAGAACACGATTTGGGTAAAGATTGCAGTTGTTTTATCATTTATTCGCGAGTTATCAGCGGTTCGCTTCAACTACAAACGAACTTTTCTGAATCCAGCTCAACTCTTTGTAGCAAGTTTTCTCATTTTAATCCTTTCAGGAGCTTTTCTTCTCCGATTGCCAAACGCGACCTATGATGGTATCTCATTTGTGGACGCTCTTTTTACTTCTACTAGCGCAGTTTCTGTGACCGGATTAGCTGTGGTAGACACAGGAAGTTATTTTACGAATTTCGGTCAGGTCATCATCATGTCACTGATTCAATTGGGTGGCTTGGGAATACTCACATTTGCAAGCTATTTCGCTTACTTTTTTAAAGGAGGAACGAGTTACGAAAACCAGTTGGTGCTGAGCGACATGACCAATTCCAAGAAGATGGGTGAGGTTTTTTCCACACTCAAAAATATCATCATCATCACCATAGGCATCGAGTTGCTGTCAAGCATTTTGATTTTTAGTAGCCTAAGCTCCCAAAATTTTCAGTCTGATTATGAGCGGGTTTTCTTTTCGGTTTTTCATTCCGTATCGGCATTTTGCAATGCTGGATTTTCAACACTTTCATCAGGGCTCTATGATGATGGATTTAAATACAATTACTTCCTTCAACTAGTTGTCATATTAACCTTTGTTTTAGGTGGATTGGGATTTCCAATCGTCACCAATATCATCAACTACCTCGGATACATAGGTAAAAAGATTTTTTTTGCGCAACGTCTAAAGCGCGACCATCGGCCGTGGGTGCTCAACCTAAACAGCCGAATGACCTTGATAACAACCCTATCCATTACAGCAGTGGCCTTTATTGCTTTCTATTTGCTTGAGTACAACAACACTTTAGCCGAACATCAAGGATTTGGTAAAATGGTCACAGCTCTGTTTGGTGCCACAACACCTCGAACCGCAGGGTTTAATAGTATTGATACCTCTGCTATGCTTTTCCCAACCACCATGATGGTGTTTTTACTGATGTGGATTGGCGCTTCGCCTGCATCAACGGGAGGAGGAATAAAGACCAGCACTTTTGCCATTGCCACGCTTAATATTTTGAGTTTGGCAAAGGGAAAAACTAGAATTGAAGTATTTAGAAGAGAAATTGCAGACATATCAGTAAGACGGGCTTTTGCAACCATATCTCTATCGTTGATTGTGATTGGTTTTGGCATCACGCTTATTTCTTTTTTCGACAATGAAAAGAGTCTAATAGACATCGCATTCGAGTGCTTTTCTGCTTACAGCACAGTAGGATTGAGTTTAGGCATTACTCCAACCCTCTCCAGTGCCGGTAAAATGATTTTGATTATCGTCATGTTCGTGGGCAGAGTAAGTATGTTGACTTTGGTAATCGCAGTTTTTAAAAAAATTAAACATAAGAACTATCGTTATCCCACAGAGGAAATGACCATAAACTAATAGCTGATAAGAATGAAATACTTGATTGTTGGACTCGGAAGCTTTGGAGCTTCTTTAGCGGAAAAGCTAACAGCACAGGGCAATGAGGTTATCGGCATCGATAATCGAATGGAAAAGGTAGACCTGTACAAGGAAAAAATTTCCCACACTATTTGCATGGATGCAACGGATGAATTTACGGCTACTGGTCTGCCGCTAGAAGATACCGATGTGGTTATCGTTGCAATTGGCGAAAATCAAGGAGCAAATATCATGGCTACCGCACTATTCAAGAATATGCGAGTTAAAAGGCTAATTAGCCGAGCCATAAATCCGCTTCATAATAAAGTCTTGGAGGCCATTGGGGTAGACGAGATAGTACATCCTGAAGAGGAAACTGCGGAACGTTGGTCTAAGAAATTGTGCTTAGTAGATGTTGTCGACTCATTCGAGCTTAGCGATGACTTCAGTATCATTGAAGCCAAAGTGCCAAAAAAGTATGATGGTAAAACCATTGGTGAAGTTGACTTCAGGAAGTTATTTAACATTCTCATCCTCACAACGATTAAAAAGTCGGAGGTGAATAGTATCTTAGGTAAAAGCAGAACGGAACTAAAGGCTCAAGGAGTAGCCTCACCAGAAATGATTTTGACTGAAGGCGACATAATGGTTCTCTGCGGTTCGAATAGAGATTTGCAGCGTTTTCTAGACCAAAAGAAGAAGGAAAACTAAAACTACATTGCAACAATATTGAAGTTGTCTTACGTGATTCAGATTGATTTTCATCGCTACTTCGCATCATTCTGCCTATCTAAAATTGATGTTTCACCATTGAGATGGTAACATTTTAGAGCTAATAGCTGCCCACTTCAAGAATGAGCTCCAAAGATCCATACGAAGCGCTGCGTTATCCGCAGTTCCGCTTGTTTTTCATTCTCCGATTTTCCTTGGTCTTTGCGTGGGCCATGCAGTTTGTGGTTATTGAGTGGGAGGTCTATAAACTTACCAACGATCCGCTGTCTCTTGGATTGATCGGCCTCATGGAAGTGATTCCGGCCATGTCACTAGCGTTGTTCGCTGGACATATTGTAGATGGAACCGAGAAACGCAACCTGCTAGTGAAATGCATTCTGGGTTTTCTTGCCATCAGCAGCGGACTGTTTCTTTTCACGTGGCCACAGTTTACAGAAGCATTCAGCACTTCTGCACAGATATGGGCCATTTACTTTCTGGTTTTTTGTGGAGGAATTGTCCGCTCCTTCATTGGCCCTACGGTGTTCTCGCTGTTCTCGCTCATTCTTCCGAAGAAAGCGTACCCGAACGGTTCTACATGGAGCAGCGTGGCCTGGCAATCGGGTGCGGTAGCTGGTCCAGCAGTTGGCGGAATCGCCATCGGATTTTTCGGGGTACATTGGTCTATGCTCTTTATTGTGGCGGTGGCGCTCATTGCGTTGATCCTGCTCTTGCAGATTCCTGTTCAAGCCGTGTTGCATTCAAACAAAGGCGAGCCCATTGGCAAAAGCCTGAAAGAAGGCATCGATTTCGTGTTCAAGACCAAGGAGGTTTTGGGCGCCATTTCGCTCGATATGTTCGCGGTGCTTTTTGGTGGGGCCGTAGCTTTGCTGCCCATTTATGCCACGGATATTCTGAAGGTCGATTCGGTGGGATTCGGTTTTCTGAGGGCTGCCCCGGCCGTTGGTTCGTTCCTCATCATGATGGTGGTGGCCTATTTTCCGTTGAATAAGAACGCAGGCAAGAAATTGCTGGCATCCATCTTTGGTTTTGGCGTGTGCATCATTGTTTTCGGTCTATCCGAGATCTATTGGATCTCGCTTCTCGCACTGTTCCTCAGTGGTGTGACCGATGGCATTAGTGTGGTGGTTCGCCAAACGATCCTTCAGCTTTACACGCCCGACCACATGCGTGGCCGCGTGTCTGCGGTCAATTCCATGTTTGTGGGTTCGAGTAATGAACTGGGTGCTTTTGAGAGCGGTCTTACCGCGCGCTTGTTTGGAACGGTAAATGCCGTGGTTGCTGGCGGGGTGATTACACTTATGACGGTTGTTGGAACGGGCGCCCTGATTCCAAGCTTGCGAAACTTAGATTTCAATACATTCTTGAAAGACAAAAAAGGCGAAGATTCTAGTTCTTAACTAGAATATAAGCGTTGAGCGAAGTGGCTATTAACAACCACAGAAAGTAGGGCAGAACCAACAGCGATTTCAACTTCATTTGGGGCCAAAGTCCAATCAAAAGGTAACCCACCAAGATGGTAAGTGCGGTAATCAGAAGCAATCCAAAACCAACCTGATGAAACTTGAAAAAGACAGGATTCCAAGCCACGTTCAATATCCATTGGAAGGCGAAAAGTCCGATTAAGAAATTCTTGTTTTCCATCTCTGTCCAAGCGGATGCCATGTAGAAGGAAAAAAGCAGCATGATGGTGGTCCATGCTGCACCAAAAACCCAACCTGGCGGTGTCCAAGGTGCTTTATTTACGTTCTGATACCATTCTCCCGTAACTTCGCCACCCATCAGAAAACCACCGATTCCGAGAGCTCCAAAGTTGAGAGTTAGAAATAGTAGTAACGGTTTCCACATGGCTCTATCAATTTGGTGATAATAAATGTAAACCGTTTATCGTTCGCATTGTTTAACCATCAGTTTGTTTTCCTGATTAAATAAAAGTCAAAAAATGGAAGAATATCAGATAAAGTTGGTTGAATCGGTCATTGCCTTGGCGGGATATTTTGTCTCTCATCGGGTTGCGAAACGTATCATCGAAAGTGCTGCTATCACCTATAGTTATCCCAAGCCAAGGGTGAAGGTGATGATGAAAATTGTGAATATTCTGTTTTTTCTGCTGTTTGCCAGCTTCATCCTTTTCATTTGGGGGGTCAATCAGAACGAACTAGTTTACTTCATCACTTCCTTATTGACGGTAGTTGGAATTGCATTTCTAGCGCAATGGTCCATTTTGTCGAACATTACAGCCTCGTTGGTCATCTTCTTTAATCATCCAGTAAAAATTGGAGATACCATCATTGTGGTGGACAAGGAGTTTAATATTGAAGGTCGGGTAAGTGATATTGGCATTTTCTTTCTCATTGTGAAAGATGAACATGGAGACCAGATTACCATCCCGACCAATCTTTTCATGCAGAAAATGATTAAAAAGAAGACAAATTGATGCGACAGGCGATAGTTACAATTTTCCTTTCGTTGCATTGCATTGCTTTGGTAATTGCCCAGCAACAAGCAACAATCATGTCTTACAATGTGCTCAATTTTCCAACTGGAAATATTGCTGGAAGAGAGGACACGCTGCGTAACTTAATCAACCACGTTCAGCCTGATTTATTTCTCATTCAAGAGTTGAAATCAGATAGTGGTTTGCAGTTGATTCTGAATGAGAGTTTTTCTGATCTGTCCGCGAATTACGCAGCTTCAACCTTCATACCCCAGCAAAGCAATCCAAGTAGTGATTTCAAACTTCAACAGGCCATCATTTACAATTCAGACTTATTTGGAATGAGTACCGAAGGTTTTTTGATGACCTCAACCCGAGACATCAACAAGTTCAAACTCTACTACAAAAGTCCAATGCTATTGTCAGGTGCTGACACCATTTTTCTATACGTGTTTGTAGCACATTTAAAAAGCAGTCAGGGTGCCGAAAATGTAGCAGAACGACTTTCAATGGCGCAGACATTTACTTCGCACTTGGCTTATCTTCCTTCGAATGCCAACGTCATCCTTGCTGGCGATTTTAACCTGTATACAAGCACCGAACCTGCTTATGTGGAACTGCTTGATAACACTAACGCCATTCAATTACGTGATCCAATTGACGCGCCTGGAAATTGGAATTCGAGCAGTTTTGAACCGAAATCTGTGTTGACTCAAAGTACCAGGTCGTCTGCCATTTTTGGGGATGGAGCAGGAGGTGGAGTCGATGACAGATTTGATTTTATCTTGCTTTCTGCCAATACGTTTAACAATTGGAATACCGTGGTTTATGAACCAGATTCGTATTACGCATTAGGTAATACGGGTTCGTGTTACAATCAGAGTATAACGGCTTGTAGCGGTGGAGAATGGTCGGACGAAATACTTTCCTCGCTCTATTACATGAGCGATCATTTACCCATTGTTGCCAAACTGAATTTTGGTGTTGGTTCGGTGGCTGTTATCGATTCAAACACTGAGAATTGTTCGGCTTATATAAGTGGAGATTTCCTTGAAGTAAATTGGAATTGGGATGAACAGGCCATGGCGAGCATTATCGACCCGCTGGGAAGAATTTGCTTTCAGCAGAACCTGAACCTCCAAACGGGTAAGAATAGAATCGATTTAAGCACGTTTAACCTCCATTCAGGAGTTTATGTTGTTCGTGTGGCTTCGGAAAAGAGTCAGCTAGGTATTAAATCACTGATTCTCCAATAACAAACACGTTCTCTACCGCAATTAAATCGTTCCAACTGATTTCTACATTTATCACACGGAAATGAAAATACAGTCAGTTAATAGAGGAGAAGCGCGCACGGTAACATGGCGAGGTAAGAAAGTGAAAACAGGCATCTTCAAATATCCGGTGGATGGCGGCATCTTTTTAGGAACAGAAGACGTGGTAGATGATGCCGTTGTAGATAGAAAGTATCACGGAGGAATTGACATGGCCGTGTATGCTTATAGCGCCACTCATTATCCTTATTGGAAGGTGCAATTCCCAAAATCTGATTGGAGCTTGGGAATGTTTGGTGAGAATCTAACCATAGAAGGTCTGGATGAGTCTGCTATACACATTGGAAGTATTTACCAAGTAGGAGAGGCTCAAATACAGGTTTGTCAGCCGCGGCAACCATGCTTTAAGTTGGGCATCCGCTTTGGCACACAATCGGTTTTAAAGAAATACATCAACTCATCTTATTCAGGTATCTATTTTAGAGTAATGAAACCAGGATTGGTAAACGTTGGAGATGAACTTAACCTTCTATCTACAGAGCCAAATGCTCCAACAGTGGCCGAAGTATTTTCGCTTATGTATCATAAAAAGGAAACAGACACAGGGCGTATTGAGAACGCCATTCAATGTCTGTTTTTACCGCAAGGCGTTAGAGAAATGATATGGGAAACGCAGTATGGTAAATGAATATCCTATCTGTTTGTACTGAAAACAAGGACCGAAGCCGAACGGCAGAAACCATGTTTGGCCAAAGCGAAGAGCACGTGGTGCGCTCTGCAGGCACGTCTTCCACTGCTAGAATACAAGTTACCGAATCCATGCTGCTATGGGCAGATGTAGTGTTTTGTATGGAAAACAAACACAAGGAAATTCTGAAGAAAAGATTTCAAACCGCTACGCGTGATATTCAGATTACCGTCCTTCATATTGAGGACGAATACAATTGCATGCAATCCGAACTCATTGAGGAGTTGGAAGAGGCGACCTCTCAGTATTTTTAAAACGCGGTGTTTCATAATAAGTGAGGAGGTTCAATCATCCAACTGATTTGTGTCAACTTCGTCTATCTTATTACTTGTCAACTTGTTCTTTCAATTAAGAGCAAGCTATGTTAGTAGAAGAAGTAATGACCGCGCACACGCGCACCGTAAGTCCAGAACAAAGTTTGAGTGATGTACGGAAGATTTTTGAAGAAGAAGGATTTCGGCATTTGCCCGTAATGGGAACCGATAGACTGGTGGGCATGATTACGCTCACCGATTTAATGCGTGTTACCTACGGAGCACACATTGCAGAAGCAGACTTTGAGGTGAATGACCTTATTCTCGAATCTACCATTGTGGAGGAATGCATGAGCAAGGTTTTACGGACAATAGAACCCGGAGCCACCTTAGCAGAGGCCGCTCGCATTATGCGCAAGTACAAGGTAGGTTGTGTGCCAGTGGTAGATAATGGCGATTTACTAGGTTTGGTAACCACCACCGATGTGCTTTCTGCCTATATCGCTATGAAGGAAGACTAAACTTTACCAAATATCGTCAAAGTCAACAACTACTCGGTCGGTTTTTGGATGTGCTTGACAGGTAAGTACCAAGCCCGAAGCAACTTCCTTATCTGTAAGCGAATAGTTTAGCGCCATCGATACCTCCCCTTCTTTTACGCGTGCCAAGCAGGTGCAGCACACTCCTCCTTTACAAGAGTAAGGAACGTCTAATCCTGCACGGTCTGCGGCATCTAAGATGGTTTCGTGACCGGGTTTCATTTCAAAAGCAAACTCATCACCATCCATTACTACCGTAATATGACTGTTTACAGATTCCGTGTCCTTTTCCGCTACAGGCGTTGAAGCAAATCCTGCCGTTGGATTTGGAGTGCCAAACAGCTCAAAATGTAGGCGTTCTTCCTCTACACCCTTTTCTTCTAGTACCTTTTTTGCTGCATGAATAATCTGCTCAGGTCCGCACATATAGAACGCATCTACCTGTGCTGGGTCGAATAGAATCTCGCTGAACTTTCGAATCTTTTCTTCATCAATTCGTCCACGGAAAAAGTCGGAACCCATTTCTTCCTTGCTCATTACGTAATGAATTTCCAGTCTATCCGGAAAACGGTTTTTGAGCGCATTAATTTCATCCACATAAATGATGGTGGAAGCGTAGCGGTTACCGTAAAAGCACGTGAACCGACTTAGCGGTTCGGTTTCCAACACATGCTTCATCATGCTGATGATGGGCGTTACGCCACTGCCAGCACAAAAACTCACGTAATGCTTTTTGTTTGATGGGTCTGTGTTTATCACAAATCGTCCGCGAGGGGCGAGCGTACATAACTTGTCGCCAACCTTCAATTCACGATTCGCGTAAGTAGAAAAACGCCCGTCTGGCACTTCCTTCACACCCACGCGCAATTCACCTTCTTGCGGAGATGAACTAATGGAGTAGGAGCGTTTTATCTCTTCTCCGTTTATCTCCTGTTTGAACATGACATACTGACCGGGAAGAAACTTAAATTCTTCCGCCAACTCTGCAGGAATTTTCAATTTGATGGAAACCGCCTCAACGGTTTCTCGCTTAATATCAACAACCTCAAGCGGATGAAAACTAGCCATGTAGTACCATTTTTTGTTCAGACAAATCTATCATATCTCCCATCAAGGGCAAATGAGCATTCGCATTTGTTACAACTTAATCGTTTTGGGTTTTACAAAGCCCAACACTTCCGCTTCCTGCAGCGATGCATCGCTCATTTTATAGGTAAGCCAATAGTTGAGTGTTTGGGCGTATTCCTCTTTTTGTGGGTTGAGACGTAGGAAATCTAACCATAGTAAGGCAATGGAAAGTTCGGCTAAGTAAAACGCCACATCGCGCGAAGAAGCAACCATGTCTTCTGCCGATTTGGCGCTGGAAACAAACCCAAGAAACGTGTTCAGTTTGGTGCTGATTTGAGTATGAAATTCTTTCAGCGAAGCTGGATAATCTTGATTCATCAGCTCTTTGGCGTAAACGACAAAGGCGTTGAAACCGTTCTCTTTTTCCGCTGCGCGAAGCATATCCAACGAAAGCACGTTGGTTGTGCCTTCCCAAATGCTGAGCGTTTGTGTGTCTCTAAGAATGGATGGTATGCCGCTGTCTTCTAAGTAGCCAATGCCACCAAACATTTCGATGCATTCCGAAGCCGATTTGATGGCTTGTTTGGCCGTGTAAAGCTTGGCAACGGGTGTCAACAATCGCAACAACGATTGCTCCGATTCTGAAGCTAAGTTGCATTCTTCTTTCCCAAGCAATCGGGTGAGAAAAAGACCTAGAATTAAGTTGGATTGATAGGTAATCTCCAGCTTTTTCAAGCTCTTTTCATACAACACGTGCTGCGCAATTTTCTTCCCGAAAGCCTCGCGTTGAGTGGCATACGCCTTTGGTAGCGAATAGGCTCTGCGCATGTACGAAATGGCGCTTACCGTATTGTAAATACGTGTGATGTTGAAAAGCGTGGAAATGGTTTTTACGCCTTTGCCTTTCTCGCCCACCAAGCGCGCTTTGGCACCTGTCAGTTCCAATTGTGCAGTGGGCAAAGCACGTGTTCCTAGTTTGTCTTTGAGTGCTTCTACTTCGATGCCGTTCAACTTTCCGTCCGTATTTCTAATAGGCAGGTAGAACACCGAAAGTGGCGCACGTTTTCCTTCTTGCGGTTGCTCGGTAGAAGCCAACGTAAACGCCATATCGGCCGTAATGGCGGAGGTGAACCACTTGTGTCCTTTCAACTCAAAATGTTCTCCATCAGGATAGGCAAATGTCATGGAGCGCGAAACGTCTGAACCGCCCGTGCGCTCGGTCATCCATTGTCCGCTGGTTTTAAATTGCTTTGGGTCTCTTGATGTCAATCCCTCAAATGGCTCCGCTTTCAGAAATTTATCTCCAAAGAGCTCAATCAATCGGGCAGCACCATCCGTCATGGCCAAGGGACAGGTATAAATGGCCGAAGAAGCCGTGTACATATACAGCTTTACAAATTGATAGAGGCGCGAATATTCCTTCTGCTCGCGTTCGTAGCCTATTGCCACCAAACCGTCTTCTGCCGCCACACGCTCCAGTTGTTTCCAGCCATCCGAAACCTTTATCTCATCCACACGATTTCCCCAAGCATCAAACTGGGTGAGGGTGGGTTCGTTCACTTCTGCATCGCGTGCCCAAACGAGAAAATCGCGCCCAACGCGACCTCCAAATCGCTTGAGGTCGGGTTTAATTTCTGCCAATGTTTGTGCAGGCATGTACGTGGCGAGGTAATCGTTTAGTAAAGTGTCGTCTTCAAACTCATTCCCCAACCGTGGAATCTGCTGAATGAAATCGGAGTAAGGCGTGTGCTTTTTCATGGTGCGTAATTGACTGGCTAAGTTAAGCCAGTTGATTTGTGACAAGCATGATTTTGGTTAGTAAATCTATGTTCGCTTTATGAAACTGTGGATACTCGAACATTTCGACCTTTTTGTTTGGACGTGGATTGGTCTTGCTGCGGGCACTTTTGTGCTGCTTCAGTTTGTAACCGCTCCATTCGGCAGGCATAGCCTTACCACGTGGGGACCCATGATTAAGAATAAGTTCGGATGGTTGCTCATGGAACTTCCGTCTTTCAGCATCATTCTCATCTCGCTGCTTCTAGGCTCACAGGTCAATGCCATTACGTGCATTATTGGCGGATTGTGGCTGTTTCATTACACCAACCGCACGTTTGTATTTCCGTTTCGGATAAAGAGTGGCGATAAGAAGATGCCGCTGTTTATTACAGGTTCTGCCATCTTCTTCAATCTGTTTAATGCCGGCTTTAACGGCTATTATCTGGCGGAGCTTAGTTCGTACTCGTTGGAGTGGTTAACGAGCTGGCAGTTTATGGTAGGATTGTTGCTGTTTATGCTCGGTTTTGCCATCAACTTTTGGTCAGACGAAAAGCTGATGAACCTGCGCAAACCGGGCGAAACAGGCTACGTTATTCCGCATGGCGGACTCTTTAACTACATAAGCGCTCCCAACTTGTTTGGAGAAATTATTGAATGGACAGGCTTTGCCATTCTGGCCTGGAACCTACCAGCGGCTTCTTTCGCCATTTGGACCTTTGCCAATCTTGTTCCGAGAGCCGTGGCCCATCATCAATTCTACCTTGAGAAATTCTCAGACTATCCGAAAAATCGCAAGGCGGTAATTCCGTTTGTTTACTAATGGCTATTTCTTAGCACACGTGCTAATGCCAAAAGGCAAGTAAAGCGGACAAGTGCCTATAAAAGAGGTAAGGAGAAAAACTCCTCCCAATACCAATAGGATGATTCCTACAGTTCCTGTTACTGTTCCTGTGAAGTAAAGCGCGGCAAATACAGCAGCAACAATAATTCTAATAATTCGGTCGGCAGAACCCATGTTCTTTTTCATGATGGTTGATTTTAAATGTGAAGTAAGATTACGCGCTTTCAACTGCACGAATGGTGAGGCTTGTCACCGTGGATCATGATTTGCGCCACATTCCTGTGAACCGATAACGGATGTTGATTTCCCTCCAAATTCATTAGATGCCGTCACCCCGAACTTGATTCGGGGTCTATCACGATGTAATTTGGAATAGATGCTGAAACAAGTTCGGCATGACGTGCTAGCATCCTGTCACCAAGGGCCAAAAAACAACCCACCCCCAGCCCCTCTCTCACCAGAGAGGGGGGCGCTCGTGTAGCAGGATAAAGTGGGTTAGAAAAGTATCTCGGATTCCCCTCTCTTTTTAAGAGAGGGGTCAGGGGTGAGTTTCCGAAGCATCCTGTCACCAAGGGCCAAAAACCAACTCACCCCCAGCCCCTCTCTCACCAGAGAGGGGAGCGCCCGCGTAGCAGGATAAAGTGGGTTAGAAAAGTATCTCGAATTCTCCTCTCTTTTTAAGAGAGGGGTCAGGGATGAGTTTTCGAAGAATCCTGTCACCAAGGGCCAAAAACCAACTCACCCCCAGCCCCTCTCTCACCAGAGAGGGGAGCGCCCGCGTAGCAGGAAAGTGCGCGCTAGAAAAGTATCTCGGATTCCCCTCTCTTTTTAGGAGAGGGGTCAGGGGTGAGTTTTCGAAGCATCCTGTCACCAAGGGCCAAAAAACAACTCACCCCCAGCCCCTCTCTCACCAGAGAGGGGAGCGCTCGTGT
>JAIOYO010000076.1 GCA_021741075.1 Flavobacteriales bacterium
GATTTTGTTTTCCTTCGAACAACAAATTCCACTAATTCAGGACACAGTAATAAAGCAAACATCCAAGGTTCATTAGCCTTGGGTGTTTGCTTTTTTTAGGATGATTTGTGGCGAAACCAAATTTGACACTTGAACGAGAACTAACAGTACAGTCTATTCAGAAATGGTGTTCGTTTAGGACGCAATTTTCCTCGGCCCATTTAATCATGCGTAAAACAAAAAAGCCCCAATAGCGGTTGCTATTGGGGCTTTCAATATATTAGTGGATGGTGGTTTTACTTGACCACCTCCGTCTTAACCGTCTGAACAATCTCTTTAACGTTCTCCGTCACCACTTCACCAGCAGCGTTAGTTGTCGTTTCGGTAGATACAGTTGTTTCAGTTACAGTTCCGTCTTCAGCAGTTTCTGTTGATACCGTCATTTCAATTGCTGGAGCGTTCAATAGAGCCGCATCAGATACCGCTGGAAGTTCCAACGCAATAGATGGAGCAATTACCAACGCAACTACACTCATCAACTTCAAAAGGATGTTCAATGATGGACCAGACGTATCCTTGAATGGATCACCAACAGTATCGCCAACAACGGCAGCTTTATGCGGCTCAGAACCTTTGTAATAGGTCTGACCATTGATGTCAACACCTTCTTCAAACATTTTCTTAGCGTTGTCCCAAGCACCACCAGCATTAGACTGGAAGATAGCCATCAAAACACCTGCAGATGTAACACCTGCGAGCAGACCACCCAACATTTCTGGACCACCGATAAATCCAACCAAAACTGGAACCACGATTGCCATAACTCCCGGAAGAATCATTTCCTTGATAGAAGCCTTTGTAGAGATAGCAACACATTTGTCGTATTCAGCTTTACCATCGGCAGCTTCAAAAATGGCGTTATCCTCTGCGCTCCAATCTTTGTGCTCTTTTCCATCGTTACGCTTCATAGCCTCAAGCGCAGCCTTCAATTCAGGAATATCCTTGAATTGACGTCTAACTTCTTCAATCATTGCCATGGCAGCACGCCCTACAGCGTTCATACTCATTGCAGAGAATACGAAAGGAAGCATCGCTCCTACAAACAGACCAGCCATTACGTTCGGGTCAGCCACGTTGATCATACTCACGTTCGCTTGTTGCATGAAAGCAGCAAACAAAGCCAAAGCAGTCAAAGCAGCAGAACCGATAGCGAATCCTTTACCGATAGCAGCAGTTGTGTTACCAACAGCATCCAATTTATCTGTACGCTGACGAACTTCTTTCGGAAGGTCAGCCATTTCAGCAATACCACCAGCGTTGTCAGAAATTGGTCCGTAAGCATCAACTGCCAATTGGATACCTGTGTTTGCAAGCATACCCACCGCAGCAATGGCAATACCATACAGTCCAGCAAATTTGAATGCCAAGATGATGGCAGCAGCAATCAAAAGAACAGGAATGGCAGTACTCATCATACCAACTCCCAAACCTGCAATGATGTTGGTTGCAGAACCCGTCAAAGACTGACGAACGATAGACACAACAGGAGGTGTTCCTGTTCCTGTGTAATACTCAGTAATCTTACCGATTCCAAGACCTGAAATTAGACCTGCAAGCGTAGCAAAGAAAACTCCGTTAGAAGTGTAAGTGATTCCACCAATAGTCCAAGACTCTGGCATGAATGCACCGATGATGAAGTAAGAAACAACTACCATGACAGCAGCGGAACCGAACTCTCCGATATTCAATGCCGTGTGTGGGCTACCACCATCCTTCACCTTCACGAAGAACGTTCCGAAGATGGAAACGATGATTCCTACCGCAGCCAAAACCATTGGAAGAAGCACAGCCCCTAAACCATCAAATTTTGAAGCAAATTCTGGGGCCGCAACAAACGCAGCACCCAAAACCATTGTACCGATAATTGAACCAACATACGATTCAAAAAGGTCAGCACCCATACCAGCAACGTCACCAACGTTGTCACCAACGTTATCAGCAATGGTGGCAGGGTTCAATGGATGATCTTCTGGAATACCAGCTTCAACTTTTCCTACAAGGTCAGCACCAACGTCAGCAGCTTTGGTATAAATACCGCCACCAACACGCGCAAAAAGCGCAATTGACGAAGCTCCCAAAGAGAAGCCAGCCAACACGTTCAATACTTTATTGATATCCCAATCAGCACCAATGAACTTTGAATAGAGAAGGAAAAGACCGCTCAAACCAAGAACACCCAATCCAACAACACCCATTCCCATTACAGAACCACCACCGAAAGCAACCTCAAGGGCTTTACCAAGTGAAGTTCTAGCAGCGTTAGTCGTTCTAACGTTTGCTTTGGTTGCAACCACCATTCCAAGGTAGCCAGCCAATGCAGAACAAATAGCACCAACAATAAAAGACAAGGCTACAAGTGGACTAGAATTCGCCTCACTCATTCCTTTAAATGCAAGCAAAGCAGCAACCGCTACCACAAAAACTGCAAGCACCTTGTACTCCGCACTCAAGAATGCCATGGCACCTTTCTGAATATGACCAGCAATTTTGGCCATCTTTTCAGTACCCACTTCTTGCTTGCTAACCCAAGCGCTTTTCCATGCTACATAAAGGAGCGATACTACTCCGAACAATGGAAGGATGTAAACTATGTTTTCCATACTAAGTTAAATTGGTTGTTTTTATACCTCTGTTTTTCGAGCGCGCAAAGGTATTACATTCACTATTTAATGCAAGAGGTAAATTTTGACCGAGATGTTGTGATTGCGCGGACATGCAGATTGGATCAGAGTCAGCTATCAGTAACCTAGAAATTTGACAACAAAAATGGAAAGCAATTCCATTTACATAAATGGAAACTGGATTTACATAATCACAGCTTATCTTGGAACGTTATGTCTACAAGTCCGTAAACCGAGCCCCACTTACTTCACATATCAAATCCTTTCCGTAAGCTAAACTTGGCGTTTGCCAACCAGGTTTATAATTGCCAGCAAGAATCTTTTTCGCAATATCTACAGCCGTCATTGCTGTAAGTGTATAGCCTTCTTGCGTTTGAATCGTGGATGTCAATGAATTGCCTTTGTTATCGGTTACGGTTCCAATCATATAGGTGGTTGCTTTTTCCCTAGCCGAATCGCTTGGGCCTGCTTTGCCTGCAACAATTTTGGCTCTTGCTCTGCTTTTAACAAACTCAGAACGCATGAGCCATCCAAAGTATTTTCCCCATTTCATACCATTAATGACCTTTTCGGGCAACCCCATGTAAACCTTAATGTTTGGAATATTCGTACTAAAAAAAGCCGTGTAAACATCGCCCCAAGGAATGGTAACAGCAGTTAAATTGATGGGGCCAAAGTCAAATCGTCTTACATTATGCGCATCTTCTACCTGCTTCAACTTTCCGTCTTTTCGGATGGTTCCTCCTGTCCCTAGTCCTTCTACAACGGTTAAACTTGTACCTCTAGATGCCCGTCCGGTTCCATGAAAAGCTAACACCAAATCATCCGCATCTGGCATTCTGGACTTGAGATGAGCAGCCAAACAATCGCTCGGAACCACGTCAAAACCAGTTCCGGGAAGCAACATCACACCAGCTTTCTTGGCTTCTTCGTCATATTTTCTGGCTTGGGCAAAAACAGCGATTTCGCCAGTTATGTCTGTGTAATGAACGCCATTCCGAATACACGCCTCCACCATTGGTTTAGACGTATGAATGAATGGCCCAGCAGCATGAATCACAACTCTTGCTCCTTTCAGAAGCGAATCCAAATCATCATTCTTCAAGTCCGCAACCTGATAAGGAAAGCCGAATTTCTCAGCAATTGGCGTCAATTTATTCTCATTTCTCCCCGAAAGAAAAGGTTTGATACCGAGTTCTTGGCAACGTCTCACGATTAACTCACCTGTGTATCCATACGCTCCATAAATAATGATGTCTTTGTTTTCCATGATGCTAAATTCAATCGTTCGCAATTTGTCTAAATTAGGCGACATGAAGTTACTCCACAGCGACAAAAGAGATTGCGTTAAATTTCGCGTAGAAAATCTAGGTGGTCTTTACACTTACCGTGTGTCCTCAGCTGTTAAACCATATTACTAAAATTGGAAAACTCCCCCAAATTGGAACGTACTCTTGGCCCAGTCATGCTGTGGGGTCTAGGGGTAGGCTACGTCATTTCAGGCATGTACTTCGGTTGGAATTTAGGCTTGGCCGAAGGAGGAACATTGGGCTTGGCCATCGCCACATTCTTTATAGTAATCATGTATGTCACGTTCACGTTCAGTTATACCGAATTGGCCTGTGCCATTCCGAAAGCTGGTGGGGCATTCGATTATGCCGATAGGGCACTTGGCCGCAATTGGGGATTTTTGGGCGGAATGGCGCAGATCATCGAATTCGTGTTTGCACCACCGGCAATTGCCGCAGCAATTGGAGCTTACTTCAATCTCTTTCTCAAAACCGAACCGATCATCCTTGAACTTGGAACATTGAACCTTGAACTTCCATGGTTAGCAATTCTCGCCTATTTCACGTTCACGGCTTTGAACATTTTTGGCGTTCGCGCTGCTGCCATGTTTGAATTAGTAATCACCATTTTGGCAGTTGCCGAATTACTGATTTTCGCTGGTGTAACGCTCCCAGAATTTGAAGTTGTACACCTCACCACCAACGCCTTCCCAAACGGAATTCCGGGAATTTTTGCCGCCATTCCGTTTGCTATATGGTTTTTTCTGGCAATTGAAGGCGTGGCCAATGTGGCAGAGGAAACCAAAAACCCGCAACGGAACGTGTTGCTTGGTTTTGGTTCGGCCATTTTCACCTTGGTTATTCTGTGTGTGCTGACTTTTGTTTCATCGGTTGGCGTTGCCGGTTGGGAAACGGTGGTTTATGATGCCAACGGAAATCCATCGGATAGTCCGTTGCCATTGGCCATTGCTCACGTAGTTGGCGATAGCGGTTGGATGTATCACTTATTGCTGACCATAGGCTTGCTTGGATTGATCGCTTCGTTCCACGGAATAATCTTGGCTGCTGGTCGTGCCACCTACGAATTTGGCCGACAGAACCTTGCGCCAAAAGCCTTAGGCCGCGTTCATTCCAAGTTCAAAACACCTGCTAATGCGCTCATTTTCAACATGATTATCGGCATCATTGCATTGATGACAGGCAAGACAGGGGAGATCATTACCATTGCCTGTTTCGGTGCCTTAGCGTTGTATATCATATCCATGATTTCTTTCTTCAAACTGAGAAAGAATGAACCCGAAATGGAGCGTCCTTTCAAGGTTCCCTTCTACCCTATTTTCCCTGCTTTAGCGCTGATTATTGCGAGCATTTCGATGGTGGCAATGACCTATTATAACCTACAACTTGCAGTCATTTTCTTTGGACTGATGGCTGGCTCTTTCATTACTTACAAATTGATTTACGGTAAAACTTCATGAACGAAAAAGAACTTACACGCGAACATATTCTGAACGAGGTTCGCAATTCATCGCACAACAAAATCAAGGTGGCCGTCACGGATATTGATGGCGTACTGCGTGGCAAACTCATGCGAAAGGACAAGTTTCTTTCGGCCGTGGAAGGCGGTTTCGGTTTCTGCGATGTGGTTTTCGGATGGGACAGTTCTGACGTGGCTTACGACAACGTGACTTACACAGGTTGGCACACAGGCTATCCTGATGCACAAGCGCGAATCGACCTCAGCACATTCCGTCTTGTTCCGTGGGATGATGACGTGCCATTTTTCTTGGCTGATTTTGTGAATGCGAAGGAAAAACCTCTTGGGGTTTGTCCACGAAGTTTGCTAAAAACGATAAAAGCCAAGTCAGAGAAAATGGGATACAGACCATTTTTTTCCCAAGAATTTGAGTGGTTCAATTTTGCAGAGAATGCCGATGATATTCACGAACGCGGCTTTACGGATATGCAACCGCTTACTCCGGGCATGTTTGGCTATTCGCTTTTGAGGAGTTCGCAGGAGAAAGAATATTTCAACGACATTTTTGAATACATGGACCAATTTGATGTGCCTATTGAAGGCCTTCACACCGAAACGGGACCGGGCGTTTATGAGGCGGCCATCATGTATGGCGATATTTTGCAATCTGCCGACCGTGCGGTTCTTTTCAAAGGTGGCGTGAAGGAAATTGCTCATTTACATGGCATCATTCCAACGTTTATGGCTAAAATTAGCCCTAAACTTCCGGGTTGTAGCGGGCACATTCACCAAAGCCTTTGGGACGAGAAGAAGAATCTTTTCTCGGATGCGAAAGGCAACAAAGGAATGAGCACACTGATGGAAAGCTACATGGCAGGGCAATTGGCCTGTTTGCCGTTCATTTTACCAATGATCGCTCCTACCATCAACAGCTACAAGCGTTTGGTGGAAGGTGCTTGGGCGCCAACTACACTCACATGGGCGGTTGACAATAGAACAGTTGCGCTGCGTTCACTTCCAGCAGGAGAAAAATCCTGCCGACTGGAAACCCGCGTGGTCGGTTCTGATACCAATCCATACATCGCTATGGCGGCCTGTCTGGCTGCTGGACTTTACGGCATTGAGAACAAACTCAAACTGCAAGTGCCAGAAACCATCGGCAATGGCTATCGAGACAATGGTACAGGAACACTCCCTAGAAACCTTTGGGACGCCACACAGGCCATGAAGTACTCAGACATTCCAAAGCAGTTGTTCGGGGAAGAATTTGTGAACCATTTCGTTGCAACCCGAGAATGGGAATGGCGTGAATTCTCAAAAGCTGTTACCGATTGGGAAACAAAACGCTATTTTGAAATAATCTGACAAACAAAAAAGCCACCTTTTAGGGTGGCTTTTTCATATCACTTCTTTTACGTTTCTTATTGAGTAACCCCAACCTTCACCACCTTGTGCGTGGTGTTCATTTTACCGTCAACGCTTTGCATTCGAACTAAGTAGTTACCAGTTTCAACTTTATTCATTGGCAAAACATACTTGGTTTGGTATGCTTCAATCTTATCTGAATGGACAAGTTTTCCGCCCATATCAAATAATTGAAGGGTAATGTCTGCTTCGTTGTTTCCCAAGTCGATGTTCAACAACTCTGAAGTTGGGTTCGGGTACATATTCAAACGAATGTCGGCCAACGTCTCTTCCACAGAAGTAACCGTCAACTCCGTTTGATGAAAACCCTGCGTTAGGATATTGGAACCATTATCATAGGTATCAATCATCACCTCGCCAAGCGTCCAGCTAAGTTGCGTGGTTCCGTTATTGAAATGCTCTCCAGCACTTGCAATAACTTGTGGTTCGATGGATTGTGCCATTCCCAAAAATGGAAGAGTGGCAAGCGAAAGGGTCGTTAAAAACTTCATGCGATTAGATTTGATGAGAC
>JAIOYO010000023.1 GCA_021741075.1 Flavobacteriales bacterium
ATTGTAAGCGTAGGTAAAATAACGCCAATCTGTATTCTGAAATGCGTAGCTCACGTTAGTGGTCTGTACACCACCCCCCGAGGCTTTGGTTCTTACTTGAAACCCTGAGCTGGTGGCGGTAACTTCAAACCCTACTCCTGTAGTACTACCCAGAGCGTCTATTATACGCTCGGGGTTTGTCAATTCAGAATCACAAAGCCTATAGGTCAATTCTACTGTAAAGCTGCCAGATGGAATGGCAAAGTTGGTTCTGGCCCGGTCGTTCACGTTATCAGAAATATAGAATCCAGATGTGCCTGGCTCCCAATAAATGGGACCACCGCCTGGTGCCTGCTGCGCATTAGTAATGGCTGCCATTGCAACGAGGCCAAGTAATAGAACTGCCTTTAAAGGGTTTGGTAAGATCAATCTCATGGTTATTGGTTTTAGTTATTAAACGAATATGCACCTTCGGTTCATACACTGAATAACCTTCTAATGTCAAAATCACTTGACTTGATAACCATTTATTGGAGCAACAACTGGAGTACAGAGCATATTCACTTAGATGGATCAGCTATCAAACACCGATAGCGGCACACGAATAGGGGCAAAACACTTGTCCCATGACATTCCTAATAAAAGGATTGAGGCAAAACACCCGTCTCGTGGCATTCCTGAAAAAAGGATTGAGACAAAACACCTGTCCCGTGCCATTCCTAATATAAGGATTGAGATAAAACACCTGTCCCGTGCCATTCCTAATAAAAGGATTGAGACAAAACAGTTATCTCGTGCCATTCCTAATAAGAGGATTGCCACCAAGGAGTTGCTTGGTGGCAACACTGTTTTAAGCAACACTGCTCAACCGCGTAAATAAGTTACGTTCTGGCCCTGTTGCTTTAGTACATCATTCAAATTCATGTTTCACTAAAACCAATACTATCATGGCAGAATGGAGTTATTTACAGAACCAGTTCAACAACAGCACCCAAGGAAGCTTTGCGCTGATGCTGGAACTCGGCAATGATCACATTGCCAAATTGCAGGCCCAACAGGCCGATGCAGACATTGCCGCACTGCTGGCGCGCACCCAACCCTTGCAACTAGTCTATGGCAAGGCCTACACCAAATGGAAAAGTGCCACGGCCGTGCGCAAAGGGGCCACGCTTAAGATAGACCAACTGCTTGCCGAACTGAGCAGTTTGAAGATCAAGCAGTGGGACATACAGATACAGGGGCAGTATCTTGATGGCACCCCCGAGTACATGGCGCTGTTGCCAGAAAAGCGCGGGCCTTTTCAGAAAGGAGCAAAAGACCAACGCATCAATGCTGTAGAGGCGCTGAGCCTGCGCCTAGGAGATTACCCAGTGCTGGCCGCAACTCAGGCCGATGTGGATGCCTTTAGAACACAACTGGTAGATGCCCGCGATGAGCAGCAGCAGAAAGAGCAGTTGATAGAACAGGGTAGTGACGACCTAGAGGCGATACGGATTGAACTGGCTACCATGATGTACGGTAACCTTGGCGTGCTAATGGACAAGTACCGCAATACGCCCGACTACATTAACAACTACTGGGAGGTAAGCCTTATGCAGAACACACCACCGCCTACCCGAGAGTTTGGCGGAACCGTGGCGGCAGATACCACTGTAAACCTTACCCAGACCGTAGGCCCCAATGCCAAAGTGGTATTGAGCAACGTGGGCTACACGGTGCTTACCTTCTGCTTGGCCGCTACCAATACCGATGCATGCGCCA
Organism: Flavobacteriales bacterium; assembly: GCA_021741075.1. Taxonomy (GTDB): domain Bacteria; phylum Bacteroidota; class Bacteroidia; order UBA10329; family UBA10329; genus UBA10329. Next base: position 1,741 of record JAIOYO010000023.1, read on the forward strand.
CCGGTGTGCAGGTGAAACCCGGAGATACGCTACAGGTAGAAAGGGCATCGCTAGGCGAAGACACAGATGCCAACCTGAATGTTACCAACATGAGCCCCGATGCTGAGGGTACGTACAGCGTGGAGGTAATAGGGTAATTGCCTAAACTGTTTAAACGGAAACGGGGCCAATTGGCCCCGTTCTTCATTAGTAAAGGATATTGTCTATCGAAACATGCATAGAATAGTTGATCGCGAATAGATAATTAACCATTAAAAGTTAACACGCAGCACTCGGATGTGACGTTCTTTAGCAAATTAAAGTAGATTGAGGTCAACCGCGTTACCTGAATGTCTGGTTGGTTTAGCTCTGATACTCAGAATTTGTTGACTAACACCTAGCTACCATGTTCATACCTGCAACAGCAACAACACCACTGATCAAGTACAGTGAAGACAGTTTTACGCTAGAGATAATAGGTAGGTCCATACCAGAAGATGCGATGGAATTCTATGAACCAGTATTCAGATTATTGAATGAATCACAGAAGCGCCTCAAAAAAACCATCAAGGTCCTGTTTCAGTTTGAGTACTTCAATACACACACGTCACGGATGTTATTGGACATTCTGAAGCAATTGGAGAAACTGAAGGATGATGGCCTGATGGTGAACGCTATTTGGATCTGTGAAGTAGAAGATGAGGAAACGATTCACTTTGGAGAGGATATCCAAACATTGATCAAAGTACCCATGGAGATTACGTTACTCGAGGAGGATGAATATGATGAACGATTGCAATCGGCAATCAGAGAATCACAGATCAAGGTCTAATGAGAGCATTCACAGAGACACCTGAAACAAAGCTTGCTCAAGACCATTCATCGGTCTCTGCCATATCTTCAATAAGAACCGTGGCCATCCGATACAGGCAGTGGGCTAGTGAAAATCTTGAAATACCCATGCTCGATGCAGTGACCGAGGACGAAAAGCGCTTTGCCAAAGAGTTGCTACAATGGGTGGCGCTGGCGTGCATGGTATGTGGGGTTGTTTGGTTTGCATTCATTTCATACCATCTTGGGCTCTGTGTAACCAGCTTCATCCCTCTTTCATTTTCTGTTTTGGTTGCTCCATTCTACATCTATAATAGGCTATTTGATAATGACCATTACCTCTTGGCCAACGTGCAGAGTATGGCCATCATTTTTGTGCCATGGGGCATACAATTGAGCTTGGGCAGTTACGCTTCAGGCATGGCCGTGCTATGGGGAATTCTTGGGCCTCTGTGTGGCATGTTCTTCCTTACCAAGCGAATGGCCATTCGTTTGCTGATTATCTACTTGGTAAACGCATTTGTGGCCATCTGCGCAGATATTCAATTGACCCACGATGCCGAAAGGGCCACAGAATCCTTTGTTTCCAACTTCTACGCCATGAACATTGCCCTGCCTTCAATAGTGGTTTTTGCTGCCTTGTATTTTACATTCTCAAAACTTGCCAACCAAAGGATGAAGGTCAACCATCTTTTGAAGGAAACCGAAATCAAAAACAAGAATCTCATAGACAGCATTACATACACCAAATATCTTCAAAAGGCCGTACTTCCGAGATTCAAAAAGTTTCAGAATCGGCACCCGAAAAGCTTTCTTTACTTCAAACCCAAGGATATTGTCTCAGGCGATTTTTTCTGGAAGAAGACGGTTGGTAAACGCATCTATTTCGCAGTTTGCGACAGCACCGGCCATGGCGTACCTGGTTCTATGGTCTCGTTAATCTGTAGCCAAGCATTGGAAACTGCAATTGACACCTTTAACCTTACCGACCCGGGTGTCATTTTAGCCAAGACCAAAGAACTGGTGGTTGAGTCTTTCAGCCATTCAGACAAACCCATTGAGGATGGCATGGACATAGGACTATGCTGTCTGGATGACGAAATAATCCTCTATTCAGGCGCTAGGCACTCTCTGTATCTGGTAAGAGCAAAGAACAATTCTATACTGGAGATAAGAGGTACTCGTCAAAGTGTCGGGTTCTCACTTACCAACTATCAGTTTACAACCCACGTGATCAGAAGAAGAACGGGCGACCGACTTTACATGACCTCTGACGGATTATTGGACCAGTTCGGTGGTAATGAAAACAAGAAATTCAAGGCTACCGGTTTCAAGAAACTCATTCTAGACGCCAAAGAGATGGAAATGTCTGAGCAGGAAGAACTTTTCGCACAAACCATGCAGCAATGGATTCAGAACATCGATCAAACAGACGATATATGCGTATTCGGACTGGAGTTGTAAGCTTTACGCTACCGCTTGACAAACAATTACAGCACAGATTGTATAAAAATCAAAGGATGAGACATCAACTTTTCAAATTCTTAAACATCATTCTCACGCTAATCATTGTTGCAGGAATCTTGTATCTGGCCTTCTGGCCAAGATGAACGAACCAGATGTTAGTAGATGAAAGGTTGGATTCCCCTCATACAGTTGGCAGCACTGATTCCTTGAATTAAAAATTGAAGGAGAGCCCCAGCAGCAGACCAGATCCGACCATGAACCTGACCAATGTCTGCCACTAGAGCTCAGAAGGAAATAGTACAGTCCTAATCCTCAATACATTCGGTATGATGGTGGTTGGCCTGAGACCGAAAAAGCCATCCAATCTCATTCAGCACTTTATCGGCCAACCTCCATCAAACCGCTGGCCAACCGCCAGTGAAACCGAGACGAAGATGCTTGAAGTACTTGAACCAATAGTAACCCATGTATGCTGTTTAATTCTAAACCTATAACCAGAATCAGCCATGTATCTCTAAAGCTACATGTTCAACTACCAATCTCTAATAAAAAAGCCAAATGAACATTCGGTGATAGCCGTAGTTTTGCAGTCATGCAAAAACTGACATCTCTCCTTTTCCTCCTTATCGGAACTATTTCTGTGCAGGCGCAGAACCTTAGCGGTAGCATTGCAGACAAGAACGCAGCGCCCATAGCAAACGCGCATATCACCGTGGCCACGGGTGCTCACTCCCATTCAGGCAAAGACGGAAAGTTCGTAATCGAGAATGTTCAGATCGGAGATACGCTCCTCATCACGCACATCAGCTTTATGCCGCAATCGTTGGTCATTGCCAACTTCAATCCGATCAGTGTTGTGCTGAGTGAAAGCTCTTTCGAGTTGGCGCAGGTGGAAGTTTCGCACAGTGTAAAGGCCATCAACAGCATTACCGAAGTGGATGTGGCGGTCAATCCTGTGAATACCTCGCAGGAGGTTCTACGAAAAGTGCCCGGCCTCATCATCGGTCAGCACGCGGGTGGTGGAAAAGCAGAACAGATATTCCTGCGTGGATTCGACATTGACCACGGTACCGACATTGCCATTTCGGTGGATGGAATGCCTGTGAACATGGTCTCGCACGCGCACGGTCAGGGCTATGCCGACATGCACTTCATCATTCCCGAAACAGTGGATGAAATTGATTTTGGCAAAGGGCTGTACTATGCCGACAAAGGGAATTTCAACACGGCAGGTTATGTAGCACTCAAGACCAAGGACAGATTGGATGAAAGCCTCGTTTCGGTGGAATATGGCCAATTCAACACCATCAGAGCGCTAGGAATGTTCAACCTGATGAAGAACCACCCTAATCAGGATGCCTACGTGGCCGGTGAGTTCCAACTGACGGATGGGCCCTTCGAATCATCGCAGCACTTCAACCGCATCAACATCATGGCCAAATACAACGCGGCCATCGACAAGCGGCAATTCCTATCGGTACAGGCTTCTTACTTCAACAGTAAGTGGGATGCCAGCGGACAGATTCCCGTTCGGGCGGTGGAAAACGGACTGATCGGTCGTTTCGGGGCCATTGACGATACCGAGGGCGGCAACACACACCGCATCAACGCGGCCATGAACCACACCGCCATTCTTGGCGAACACACCACCGTAAAGAGCAATGCCTACTACAGCCGCTACGGTTTTGAGCTCTACAGCAACTTCACCTTCTTTCTGGATGACTCGATCAATGGCGATCAGATAAAGCAATACGAGCGCAGGAATCTGGCAGGATTTGAAAGCGTGGTCGACCATCATTTCCACCTGAACAAGGGCACCATCGGACTGAAAGCCGGGCTCGGCATGCGTTACGATGATGCGAATGATGTGGAACTCTCACACACCGTGAACCGCGATTCTCTGCTCGTTCCGTATGCGCTGGGCGATATGGACGAATCGAACATATACGCCTTCGTAGGTGCCGATTTTGAGTTCGGTGACTTCCTCATCAACCCTGCCATCCGCTTGGACCATTTCAAATTCGACCTTCACAATAGGTTGGATTCAGTTTACAACAACCGTTCGGAGCAGGCCATCAAACCTAGTCCGAAGTTGAACTTCATCTATTCGCCCAACAAGCGCTGGCAATTGTACTTGAAAACAGGCATGGGTTTCCATAGCAACGACACGCGCGTGGTGGTGGCACAGAACGGCAGACAGACCTTGCCAACCGCCTACGGTGCCGACCTTGGTGCCATCATCAAACCCATTGACAACTTGATGATAAACGTGGGCGGTTGGTACCTTTACCTCGAACAGGAATTCGTCTACGTTGGAGATGCCGCCATTGTTGAGCCAAGCGGAAGAACGCAACGTTTGGGTGCTGATGTCAGCGTACGCTATCAACCGCTCAAGTGGCTATTCCTTTATGCCGATTTCAATTATGCTTTTGCTCGCGCGATGGATGAAGCTGCGGGTCAGAATTACATTCCGCTGGCTGCCGAACTGACCTCAGTAGGTGGCGTAACGGTCAATCATCCCATTGGGATAACGGGCGGCATCAACTACCGCTGGATAGGCGACCGCCCGGCCAACGAGGACTACTCCATTACGGCCAAGGGCTATTTCGTGGCCGATGCCAACCTGAGCTACACCTGGCGCAAATGGACGGCCGGCATCATCATCCAGAACCTATTCAATACGAAGTGGAACGAAACACAGTTTGCTACCGAATCGCGTTTGAGAAATGAAACCGCTGGCGTTGAGGAAATTCACTTTACACCAGGAACGCCTTTTGCCATTCGCGGGAAGGTGAGTGTGCGGTTTTAGCGGCATTCGAGTGGCTGACAAATCTTACTTTCGTTCCAAAATATAGATTATGAAACATTACTCCATTTTCTTCTTTAGCCTTGTATTCATTATCACTGGTTGTATCAAAGAAAAGCCAGAAGGAGAAGACACTTGCCCAAAGCCATTATTTTCTGTGTATGCAACCAGCAATGAAGGAGAGTTTGAATACGCTAACAATAGCGTTTATTCGAACTATGGTTTCTACGAAATTCAATATGGACCAAACGGTTTCAGCCTTGGTTCTGGAACCACTCAAACAAGCACGAGTAACGGTAGAATTAGCAACTTAGCAAACGGAGCTTACGATGTATATCTACGCGTAAATTGTGGCGGCAACGATTGGAGCAATTGGGAAGGACCAAACAGCGTTCTTATTACCAACGGAAGTTCAAGTTCGTGCATAGCACCTACTGGCCTCAATCAATATTGGTCGCAGCAAGACTACAATCTGAATTGGAATGGAAATTCCAACCACAATTACTACGAAGTACAATACGGACCTTCTGGCTTCACAATTGGAAACGGAACGGTAAAAACAACCAACAGCACTTCGTACGGAGATGGCGTTTTTACGCAAGGAACTACTTATGACTTTTATGTGAGAGCCAATTGTGGCGGAAGTGATTGGAGCACATGGTCTGGACCAACTAGTTTTTATGCCGATAAAAACTCAAATCGTTGCTTAAAGCCACTAGGAGTGCTTGCAAACAGAAACGGCTCTTACATAGAAATTACCATTCAGCCAGATGGCGAAAGCGTGCACGAAGTCAATTTTAACAACGCCAATTTCAACGATTCTGAGAATATTCATACTCAAACTCAAGTAAACGGCACGTATGGTACTTTTTCTACCAATACCGACTGGTACGTTTGGGTACGTTCTGTTTGTGATGATGGAAGCAAAACTGCATGGACGGGTCCTACAATCATCAATTAACTAACTCATCTGTAGAAGGCTTTTATGTACCTTCGCACCGTCTTCAGTTTATGGTGAACTGCTGACAAGCTTGAGAAGCCGCAGAAACCCGTCACAGGTGGAGCGGCTTCTTGTTTTATAGCTGATCCACGATCTGCCGGAACACATGGCGCCAGCGTACACGTTCCGCTTTCAGCGCATTGTCTTTATTGCACATCAGTATAACAATAATATTCTTCTCTGGCTGAACGTAAATATGCTGCTTGTACATGCCATCGGCCATGTAATCGCCATAGGCCTTTTCGCCAATATGCCAGTTGTAGTTGTAACCAAAACTGCTTCCGTTGGTTGTGTCCCTGCTAACTGATTTTTCTACCCACTCTTTCGGAACTATTTGCGTTCCATTCCAACTTCCGTTATTTAAAAACAGCCGCCCAAATTTGGCATAATCTAAAGCAGTGGCGCCCATGCAGCAGAACGTTTTGTCCTCGCCATTCTTATCGGTAGTCCAAATGGCGTTTGTGCACATGTTAATGGGCTTCCAGATTTTTTCGCTGAGATATTCGGACGGCTTCATTCCTGTGGCGCGATGCAGAATAATTCCTAAAAGCTGCACATTGAGGTTCACATATTCCTGAAACGTGCCCGGTTCGTGTTCAAATGCTACGCTATTAAGTACGCGCAGCACATCATTACCATAGTAGAGTTGGGCATCCGTTTTCAACTTTAGTTTGATACCCGATGTCATGTTGAGAAGATGCTCCACCTCCAATTTGTCGGCCATTGGAATTGCTTTTAATTCAGGAATATAATCGACCACCTTATCATTTACACTTTTGATTTTTCTTTCTGAAATTGCAATGCCAATTAAAGCAGAGGTAAAGGATTTGGCAACCGAGTAAGAAGGATTCAAATCCTCGTCAGACGTTTTTTGTCCGTAGAATTTGTAAAGCAGCGTGTCGTTCCGGATGATGAGCATGCTGCGAACGGGGCGAGATTCATTCAGTTGATCTAACGTAACGAAGTAAGGGCTTCCACTACTCCAATCGGTTACTTTTAGCTTCGCTGAAATGGAATTTACATCTGCTTTAAACTCAAAACATTCTTCTCCTACCGCTATTTCTGAAGAAGGAAAACGTTGAATGTCCTTATGATCTGGATAACCGAGAAACACGCCACGCATTAAAGCGCAGCCCGAAAAAAGGAAGCAGACAGCCAAGAAGCAGATGGCACGGTATCTCACGCTACGAATATCGCTCTTCAAAATTTTACGATGATACTCGGTATGGTAAATGGTAAAATAGAGCATTTCGCGCATGGTCAGATTTCCCAGCAACGGATGCGGAACAGCCGTTTTATCAAGGTTCTTTTCTGACCATTTCTGCAATTGAGCCATAAGCATGTTCATTTCCTCATCAAATCGTTTCAGCAGTACCTCGCGCTCTTCCTTAGTCACTTGGCGCGGAATGTATTCGCCCATGGCGCGGCCACCGTTTGCCAATGCCTGCTGATAAAAGGCCACTGTTTCTTCATACGAACGACTAGGATTATTGACCTTGCCAAATTTCAATCGGAGCAGCAATCGCGGATAACTCATTCCCTTTACCAATGGCTTGGCGCTTTTGATGAGATGAAGGAGATGTTGACCTGCACTCCAAGCGCCTTCTGGTGCAAATTCCATTTTCTGAGCAGGCTTTTCCATAAACCAGCTTCTCAATGCCTTGGATTGATTTTCGAGCTGGGAGATGATTTCTTTTTTATCGTATTGCATGATGCTAAATTATTGGTTCTAGGGTGAGATAGTTAGAAAACTATGGTGCTTGCGGTGTATTTCTACTTTTTTATAGATGGCACAGCGTTAGGGATGGAAGCGGCATCCTTTTTTGCTTTTTCGCAAAAAAAATACAGCGCACAGCCCGACAGCCATCTACCCATGTTCAATTTTCATTATCTAAAACAGCATGGCTGGAACGCCCAAGCAAAATTATTGTCTCTGATATTCAATTACTTACAAATAAATATGGTACTTGGTTTTGCATAGTACCATAATAATCACATACATTTGCCCTAGTACTTTGTAATACAAGGTATCTTAAAAGAAAGATAGGATGAATATAGAGAGAGTTAAATCGCAGATGAGAAAGGGTGTTCTCGAGTACTGCATTCTCTCCATTATTAGTAAGGACGAAGTGTATGCTTCGGACATTTTGCAAACGCTAAAGGATGCAAAGCTGATTGTGGTGGAAGGCACACTCTACCCTCTTTTAACGCGGCTCAAGAACGATGGGCTGCTTAATTACCGATGGGAAGAAAGTACCAGCGGACCGCCAAGAAAATACTATGGACTCACGGAAATGGGTCAAAAATTCCTTCAAGAAATGGATGTTACCTGGCAAGAACTAGTAACATCAGTAAACCATACCACCTCTAAAAATAAAAACCAATGAATAAGACGATAACTAGCAATATTGCAGGCTACGTTTTCCATATTGACGAAAACGCTTTCGATAGGCTTGATGCGTATTTGAATACCATTAGAAGCTACTTCAAAGACTCGCAAGGAAAGGATGAGATTATAGCCGACATTGAAGCCAGATTGGCCGAAATGCTTACGGAAAAAATTGGCGATTTAAAGCAAGTATTGACACTGGCAGATGTAAACCACGTGATTTCTATTATGGGACAACCAGAGGCTTTTATGGATGATGATCCAGAAACAGAAAGCTGGAGCGACAAAAAAAGTGAAACTGGAACATTCAAAACAAGAAGATTATTCCGCGATCCGGACAATAAGGTTGTTGGTGGGGTTTGTTCTGGTGTATCGAGCTATTTTGGAATTGAAGACCCCATCTGGTTGAGATTGGTGTTGGCTTTAACCTTGATTTTCTTCGGAACTGGTGCTTTCCTATACATTATACTTTGGGTTATTATTCCTGAAGCAAAAACGACTACAGAAAAATTGCAAATGCGGGGGGAGTCCGTCACCGTTTCCAATATTGAAAAGCGTGTTAACGAGGAACTGGGAGCGGTTAAAGACAGACTGAACGAACTTGGTGGAAACTCAGGCACTGGCAAAAAAGTGGGAAATGCATTTCACCGCGCCATCACACTCGTAGGCAGTTTGGCCATTCTATTTTTAAAGTTCGTTAGTAAAGTCATTGGTATTGCATTCCTCGCCTTCGGTATACTGGGATTTATCGGGCTGGTATCGGTTCCGTTCGGAGTACCGGCCATTATTAGTCTGAGCAATGATGGCATGTTGAGTACCGTTGAGGCTCAAGAAATTCTGAACAATCTTGTGGGTGGAACCGGCATGATGATTTGGATTTACGTTGCAGGAATACTTACGTGGGGCGTTCCCCTATTGGCTTTGGCCTACGTTGGATTGCGTCTGTTAGTAAACTTTAGAAGCCGACCAAAAGGTGTTGGTCTTGCGTTCACTTCCCTTTGGATAATTGGTGTAGTACTGTCATTTTCCCTTACTATGATTTTATTGAGTGATTTTTCGAGTGAAGGAAATGATACTGAAACGGTTGAATTGAACCTCGATTCCGACCCAAGTCAAACCATTCATTTGGAATTGAATCATGAATTGGGAGATGAAGAACCAAACGTAGAAGCCACCATTTTTAACTTGGACTTGTTGGCATCTGGTAGCTCAAATCAACTTTACGGTAAACCAGAATTAAACATTAACATGGCCAAAGCAGGCGGTCCAAAACTGATTGTAAAGCGATTAGCGCGTGCCAAGAAAAAGCAAGAAGCCATGGAGCGTGCAAGCAAAATTGACTACGGCTTCATCTCTACCGATACATCTATTCTATTCAATAGCTACTTCGAAATTCCAAAAGACGAATTATGGAGAACTCAGGATGTGGAACTTGAACTTTTGATTCCTGTTGGATACACCATTTATCTTTCTGATGAGATGATGCGCATTATCTATGACATCGACAACACCACTAACACCTACGATGGCGATATGGTGGGCCGAAGATGGATAATGACTCCGAAAGGTCTAGCTTGTGTTGATTGTAACGGATTGGCGCAACCAAAGAACTCATCAAACATTGATGTTGACATCGATGTGGATGATGTGACCATCAAGATTAAAAGTAAAGACAAGCAGCTAGATTTAGAAAAAGAAAAACAACGCTTAGAGCAAGAAATGGAGAAGATTGAAAAAGAACTAGAGAGCGAACGCGAAGCAGATGCAGCGCAGGAAGAAGCTTCTATTCGTCCGCAAGAAATTCTCTTAAAAAGAGTGATAAGTGCCACGTATCAACTTACTCCAACAATAAGTAGAACCGTAAGCGTTTCTTACCCGGGATAATCGTTTTCGTTTGGTTTGAGAAGGCTGCTTTCGGGCGGCCTTTTTAATTTTATACAATTGATTTTCAAATAGTTAAATTTTAACAGTTGTTTGGTTTGATTAACATCCATTGGGTGTTTTTAACATATAAACGGGAGACTTTAGCTGTATCAAAATCAACTAAATAATCCTCCTCATGAAAACAGTACTTCTCGCCAATTTTTTCTTAGCATCAATCACATTTTCAACCGAGGCTCAATCGCTAAGTTGGATGCATTTTAATGCTAATAATTCACCCCTTCCATCAAACACCATCCATGATATACTTGCTGTAGAAAATGGCACTTGGGTTGGAACCGATGCTGGACTTGCATTCTACAATGGTTCTGATTGGACAGTATACACAAGCGAAACTTCCGACCTGCCAGACAACCATATTCGCGACATTTATGAGGATAATTGGGGAAATACGTGGATAGCCACGGACGAAGGCATTCTTCGAATAACGGAGAATAATTGGGAGGTGTTTAACGTTTCAAACTCAGGACTTACCATGAACACTGTTCGTTCTGTAACTACCGATTCCGAGGGAAATCTTTGGGTTGGAACTTGGGGCGGTGGTATTGCCAAGAAGATTGGAACTGAATGGACCACGTACAACACTTCCAATTCCGACATTCCTTCTGACGGAATTTTCACCATCGAACTCGATCCGTTAGGTAATGTTTGGGTAGGCACTTTTAACGGTGGCGCTGCAGTTTTTGACGGTGTGCACTGGGAAATATTCAACACATCAAATAGTGAAATACCGCACAACCACGTTAGGAGTATTACGTTCGATTCGAATGGAATAACCTGGTTCGGTACGGATGACGGAATTGCCAAAAGAAATGCATCAAACCAATGGTTCTTCTTAAACTATCAAGTGCTAGGATTTAGTTTCCACGTGGTCTTCGATGGTGTGCAAGAATCGGCCGGAAAGGTGTTTTTTGGCACTGATGGAGGAATGATTTCTTTCAATCAAACCGATTTTAATGTTCAAACTGCTCAGAACTCGAACCTTCCCTCTAACAACATCAGATGCATTTCAGAGGATGAAGATGGAAATCTGTGGATGGGAACAGGAAATGATGGCGTTTCAATTTATTCGCCACAAGGTAGCTTGGACGTAAACGAACTACGAAACGATTCTGAATTGCTTTCTCTTTATCCCAACCCTACAGAAGGAGAAATCATGTTCAATTTGGACGAAATCATCAACGACAACCTTGGAATTGAAGTCCGAAATACCCTCGGCCAGACTATTTTAACACAAAATGTAACACATACTTCTGGACAGCAACACGCGCTAAGAGTGGATGACCTAACGCCAGGAATTTATCACCTAACAGTTCAATCTTCGAATACATTGAGTACCAAAACGTTCTACAAGCTATAGAGTCTTACTGTTCTTGTAAAGGCCGCTCCGACAGGTTCGAAGCGGCCTTTTCTGTATATTCGCGAACTGGAAAAAGGCGGAAGAATATGACGGAAGAAAACGTAAAAACAGGTTCAAAAAAGGCACTTAGCAAAGAAGAATTCAAGCAAGAAGTATTGAATGATTTTCGCCTTGCCAACGAAAGCCGTCAAGCCAGTTTGATGGGGCGAAAAGAGGTTCTTACAGGAAAAGCCAAATTCGGAATCTTCGGAGATGGAAAGGAAGTGGTTCAAATCGCCATGGCCAAGGTTTTCCAGAACGGTGATTTCCGTTCGGGATATTACCGCGATCAGACATTTATGATGGCTTCGGGACTTTTGACCGTTCAGGAATTCTTCGCGCAGCTTTATGCACATCCAAGCTTGGAGGCCGATCCTTCTTCTGCTGGTCGCTCCATGAATGGACATTTCTCTACTCGTTCAATAAATAACGATGGTTCTTGGAGAAATTTAATGAACCAAAAGAACAGCGCATCCGACCTCTCTCCTACTGCCGGGCAGGTTCCTCGTTTATTAGGATTGGCTCACGCTTCTAAGATTTATCGTGAAAACAAAAACCTGCACTCGCAAACGCAATTCACCAACAAAGGAAACGAAGTAGCTTTCGGAACAATTGGCGATGCGAGTACTTCGGAAGGTCACTTTTGGGAAACGTTAAATGCCGCTGCGGTTACGCAAGTTCCTCTGGCCATTTCCATTTGGGATGATGGTTATGGTATTTCGGTTCCAAAGGAATTTCAAACCGTAAAAGCCAGTATTTCCGAGGCTTTGAGCGGTTTTGAGAAAGGAAATGACAAAACAGGATTGCGCATTTTCAAAACCAAAGGTTGGGATTATGCACACTTGGTAAAGACCTACGAAGATGCAATTTCTGTCTGTAGGAACGAACACGTCCCTGTGCTTATTCATGTGGAAGAAGTAACCCAGCCGCAAGGACACTCTACTTCTGGTTCGCACGAACGTTACAAAAGTGCCGAACGTCTTGCTTGGGAAGAAGAATACGATTGCATCAAAAAACTTCGCGAATTTGTCATTGACAAAGGAATTGCAACCGCAGAAGAATGCGATACAATTGAAGCGGAGGCCAAGAAAAGTGTTCAAACGCAGAAAAATGAAGCTTGGAAAGTCTTTGTTTCTGAAATTGAAGCAGAGCGGGATGAGTTGATTTCCATGCTCAATGCAGCCAATCTGCAAGAGCTTGCAAAAGGATTGAACACTGGTTTTGCTCCAAGCAGAAAAGAAGTAATTGGTACAGCCCGAAAAGCACTTCTAAAACTTGGCGGAAGCAAAGATGCAAATACAGCCAAACTAGCCGAATGGTTGAAGAATCAGCAAGCATTAAATGCCGAACGGTATAACTCATTTCTAGAAAGCCAAACAGCGAATAGCGCACCTAAAATTGCAGCGGTTGCTCCAGAATACGCTGATGACGCCAAGCAGGTTGATGGCCGTGAAGTATTGCTCAACAACTTCGATAAAATATTTTCTGATAGAGATGATGTCGTTGCCTTTGGCGAAGACCTTGGAAGCATTGGTGGTGTGAATCAAGGATTTGAAGGTTTACAGAAAAAGCATGGAATCAATCGTATTTTCGATGTGGGAATCCGCGAAGCAAGCATTATGGGTCAAGGAATTGGAATGGCCTTGCGTGGCCTTCGTCCTATTGCCGAAATTCAATACTTGGATTATTTGCTTTATGGCTTGCAACCGCTTAGCGATGACGTTGCATCTCTACAATACAGAACAAAAGGCGGTCAGAAATGTCCGGTCATCATCCGTACGCGCGGACACAGATTAGAAGGAATCTGGCACGCAGGATCTCCGATGGGAATGATTATCAACGCATTGCGTGGAATTCATATCTGCGTTCCACGTAACATGACCCAAGCAGCAGGTTTCTACAACACGCTTCTTGCTTCTGACGATCCAGGATTGATTATTGAGCCATTGAATGGTTACAGAACCAAGGAGAGGCTGCCATCAAACTTGGGTGAGTTCAAAACTCCGTTGGGCGTTCCAGAAACCCTCACTCAGGGAACGGACCTTACGATTGTCACCTACGGTTCATGCGTAAATCTTGCATTAAAAGCGGTTCAAGAATTAGCCGAAGTTGGCATTTCCGCAGAATTGATTGATGTACAAACCCTACTGCCGTTTGACACGAATCATTCGATTGTAGAATCGCTCAAGAAAACCAACCGATTGTTAGTTATTGACGAAGATGTTCCTGGTGGTGCTTCAGCCTACATTCTTCAGAAGATTTTGGAAGAACAAAAAGGCTATTTTCATTTGGATAGCGAACCAAAAACCTTGACAGCACAAGCACACAGAACGGCTTACGGAACGGATGGCGACTACTTTAGTAAACCGAGTATTGAGGATATGGTTGAGGCGGCTTATGCTATCATGAGCGAAGCTAATCCACAGAAATATCCGAACATTTTCGGGTAAGCCATGGAAGACCGCATCACCGAAAGTTCTTCCAATTACAATGACCTCGAAAAGATGTCTGTTGGCGAATTGCTGACCAACATCAACCGTGAAGACAAGACCGTTCCACTTGCTATAGAAAAGGCGCTTTCTAATATTGAATCCTTGATAAATTGTGTCGTTTCCAAGATGGAAAACGGTGGTCGATTGTTCTACATTGGAGCTGGCACTAGCGGCAGATTGGGAATTGTGGACGCTTCGGAATGTCCGCCAACGTATGGTGTTCCACACGGATTAGTTATTGGAATTATTGCTGGTGGAGACAAAGCCATTCGCAAAGCGGTTGAATTTGCAGAAGACAGCGAAACACAAGGCTGGAAAGACCTTGAGGAACACAACATTTCCGAAAAAGACATCGTGGTCGGAATCAGTGCGTCCGGTACCGCACCTTACGTAATAGAAGCATTAAAATCATGCCAGCAAAACGGCATCGCCACAGGTTGTATTGCCTGTAATCCGAATTCCGCGATGGCGAACTTTTCCGATTTTCCAGTTGCGGTTGTGGTCGGCCCTGAATTCGTGACCGGAAGCACACGGATGAAAGCTGGGACCGCACAGAAATTGGTTCTGAACATGATTACCACCACAACCATGGTAAAGCTCGGAAGAGTAAAGGGCAACAAAATGGTTGACATGCAATTGAGCAACAACAAATTGGTTGACCGTGGCGTACGTATGATAATCGAAGAAACAGGAGCAGAACGAACCACTGCAGAGCAATTGCTTTCTGAACACGGAAGCGTTCGAAAGGCCGTTGAGCACTTCAAAAATGATTCTCAATCACATTCATAATTCTTCAATTCTAATTCTTAATTGCCTCCGTGCATTCCATTGAACCATATTATCGCTGGCGCGATTATTACATTGCAGAAGAAGACATGCAATCTCCGTTTTATGGTCGTGAGCATAGCGAGTTTGAGTACACAGACCACATTTACGACCACGCGCTGCATCCTCAATGGGACAGCATTGACTCTCCTACCCTATTTCTGAAGGTTCTTTATGCCGATTATGAGCAAGGCTTCACCATCATCGAATTTATTGGCGAATGGAACGACTTGTTACATAATGACATCATGACCTTGAAGCGAGATTTCATCGAAGCAATGATGTACGAAGGCATAAACAAGTTCATCCTCATTGGAGAAAACGTGCTCAATTTCCATTATTCAGACGAAGAATATTATGCCGAATGGTTTGATGAAATCGAAGATGGCTGGATAATCGGCCTCAACTTTATGGAACACGTAATCCGCGAAATGCAGCAGGTTCAAATTGACTATTACATCAACTTAGGTGGACGTTTTCAGGAAATCAACTGGCGCACGTACAGTCCTGTTGGACTGTACGAACTAGTTGATGAACTTGTAACTAAGCGGTTAAAGGCTTAACTATTCTACGATAACACGATTGTGGTAGATTTTACCATCGATCGCTACCTGAATCACATACATTCCAACTGTTTTTAGATTAATAGAAGAGCGTTTTCCGTTCTCCTGTTCTTCTCTATAAACAATTTGTCCAACAGCATTCATAACCACAACCGTGTACGGTCCGTTCATGTCCATTTCAATCTGAAATTGACCATTACTTGGGTTTGGGAATACCACAAATGGGTTAGCAATCTCCGCTTCATTAAGACCATCAACGACTGGAGCCGTGTATTGAAATATTTCGGATTGACCAGAACATCCACTTGAATCCGTAACAACAACCGTATAATTACCGCTTACAAGTGGTTGATAATTCGGATCCGTAGCACCAGGAATTGGGTCGCCATTTAACACCCATTGGTAAGTTGAAAAACTACCTGTTACCGAAAGTTCATTTCCTGTTTCTACTATTTCAGGAATAAATGAAGTAACTGAGATAGTAATTGTGTTTGAAGCATAAGGACAACCACCTAGTGTGCCCGATACGGTATAATCTCCGGCAGCACCCGCGTTAATGCTTTGCGTAATTGCTCCATTTGACCATAAATAGGTATCATAGCCAATCCCTGCATCCAAAGAGACACTTTCTCCAGCGCAAATTTCAAGCGGACCATTAGCGGTTATCACCGCATCAGCCACATTTTGAATAATCACTTCAACGACATCCGATGTGCCATCGCAGCCTGCTCCATCAGTAACAATTGCAGAATAATTTCCTGAAGATGATACAGAAATGGTTTGCGTTTGCTCTCCATTTGGTTGCCATGCGTAGCTAGAATAGCCACTACCTGCATCCAAAGTTACTATCCCACCATCGCAAATAATTAAACTGCCAGATGCCGTAATTTGAGGTTCTGGATTCTGATTTTCGGTAATCACAATCGTGTCGGAAGCCAAACAAGAGCCATTGCTTGCATCCACATAATGTGTTCCTACCCCGAGTTCTACCGTTTGAGTATTGGCTCCTGTAGACCATAAATAAGTTGCAGCTCCTGAACCTGCATCAACTACCACTGTAGACTGACCGCAAACCGCCAAATCCGCCCCAAGGTCAATGCTTGGAATTGACACTTCAGTAACAGTCACTGTTTCCGTTCCAGAGCATCCAGCAGTAGTCCCTGTAACAGTATACGTTCCTTGAGTTACCATAATTTCTGCCGTTGTGCTGCCAGAAATATCATCCCAAACATAGTCTTGTGCGCCACTTGCAGTAATGGTGGTGTTGCTACCCTCACAATATTCGAATAATCCACCTACCGTAATGGTTGGAGCTGCTAATTGTTCCTCTATATTGAATAGCGGACTAGCCGTAGACGTACAACTTCCGATAGAAGCAATTACAGAATAATCAGTCCCTGCTACCAGGCCAGAAATAACACCTCCAAGTCCAACGGCTGGTCCAGACGGTGTAAATGTGTATGTAATTGCTGCGTTAAATAAGGCTATGGTTGCTGTTCCAGCGGCAGTACATGTAGCTGGAGTGGTTATAACGGTTGGTACTAATGGACCTTGTGTTACGTAGGTGACTAAAATACCACCTGCAGCACCGCGCCCACCGCTCGAATCACCTCCTCCAGCACCACCTCCACCATATGAACCTCCTGCTCCATTGTTTGGGATACCACCAATTCCGCCATTAGGCCCTGATGTGGCGCCACCGGTTCCTCCAGTAGCTCCACTTCCATTTCCACCGGAAGTACCTGCTAAATTTGTGGTTCCCCCGCTAGCAGTTCCACCAGCACCTCCAGAACCATTTCCACCTCCATTGCCGAGAACATTACACCCATCTCCACCAGTACCTCCTGCTCCACCGTTTGCTATTAGACTGATTGAATTCCCTAGAGCGTCTAATCCCGAAAATGTGCTGTTTCCGCCAGCATTTCCGTTACCACCATCACTCAAATCAGCACCATTGCTACCGCCACAACCTCCTGTTGCAGCTGTATAATTAAATATTGACCCCGGAATTACGTTGATTGTAATGGTAGAATAACCACCACCTCCACCAGCACCACCGCCATAGGTATTACATACACCTCCGTTACTTCCGCCACCACCTCCGCCAGCACCACCGCCACCGCCATATACCTCAACAGAAATGGCAGTTACATCGCATGGCACTGTCCAAGTTCCAGAAGTACTTGTTCCTCCACAACTTGAAGGACCTGCCAAGGTTGCATCCTGCGCTTGAACACCAGAAATAGCTATGAGTAACACAAGCATTGCAAATGCTCCTTTGGCAACAATTAATTGGGTATAATTTTTCATTATTCTTTGGGGTTAAGTTGTTGTGTCGAATTTATGTAAAAATTGATTTGGTCAAAATATATCGTCTGAGCGAAATTGACTGCCCGTGCATCAATTGAAATCACGAACCGTAAACGAACTTAGTATCTTCGCGGCCTTTACGAAAAACGAATATGCGCGAAAACGAAACAGAACAGAACATTGTCTTTGGAATTCATCCTGTAATGGAGGCAATTGAGGCGGGAAAAGAAATTGAGAAAGTTTTTCTAAAAAAGGATTCAAACAATCCTGCTATTAATGACATCAAACGAACGCTGAAGGGCAAGCGGATTCCGTTTCAGGAAGTACCACAAGAGAAGCTTTTCCGTCTGACACGCAAGAACCATCAAGGCGTGATTGCGCTTCTTTCTCCAATTGAGTATCAGAATTTTGATGAAGTGGTGAGGCGTGTGATTGAAAGTGGCGAAGCACCGCTTGTGTTGGTGCTCGACCGTGTTTCAGATGTTGGAAATTTCGGTGCTATTTGTCGTTCGGCTGAATGTGCGGGCGTTCACGCCATTCTGATTCCGATTAAGGGAAGTGCGCAAATCAACTCATATGCAGTAAAAAGCTCGGCCGGTGCAATTTTCAACATTCCAATTTGCAGAACGGGACATATTCTTTCTGAAGTTAGAAACCTACAGGAAGCTGGTTTGCGCGTGGTTGCTTGTTCGGAAAAAGGAACCGACACAATCTACAAATCCAACCTTTCAGGACCAATGGCAATCATTATGGGCTCAGAAGAAGATGGAATTGGCGAAGGACTATTGGAAATTGCTAAAGAACACATCAGCATTCCTATGGCAGGTGCCACTGGTTCTTTGAACGTGTCGGTTGCCACAGGAATCGTACTCTTCGAACGACTCAGACAAGCATCGCATGTTGGGTAAGACCGAAAAGGTCATACTTGCTTTCATCCTTTTTATCGGGGCTGCTCTCCGTATTCACAACTTCTGGGATTTCTCCCTTTCCAATGATGAATTGAGCGCGTTGGCACGCTTGAATTTTGATTCATTCTCAGACCTTATCATGAATGGCGTTCGGATTGATGGGCACCCGGCCGCTGCACAGGTTATACTTTGGCACATGACCAAATGGTTCGGAAATGGCGTTTTTGTGGTACGATTACCATTCGTGCTCGCTGGAATTCTTTCGGTGTATTTTATGTTCCAATTGGCAAAAGAATGGATTAGCACTTCGGCAGGATTGCTTTCTGCGGCAGTATTTGCAACACTCGAATTCCCACTTCTTTACAGCCGAATTGCAAGGCCGTACGCCCTTGGAATGCTCTTTGCGCTGATGGCTGCCAAACTCTGGATAAGGATTGTCAAACAGAAGCAGAAACCGAGTGATTTCGTTTGGTTGGCGTTTAGTTTGGCTTTGTGTGCATATTCGCACTATTTCGCAGCCTTAACCGCGGGCATTCTCGCATTCATAGGATTGTTTCTCATTAGGGGAAAGAACCTAAAATTGTACTTGTTTGCACTAATTGGGGCACTACTACTCTACTTACCATACATCCCGATTTTCCTGCATCAGTTAAGTTTGGGTGGAGTCGGACAATGGCTTGGCCCGCCCGAAAATGATTGGATCTTCAAACATCTTCATTACGTTTTTAACGATTCAGCATTTGTAATTCTCCTTGTTTTAGCGGCAGGAATCGCTGGCGTTCTCATCTTCAAACCGAAGAAAAACTTTCAGAATCACGTTCTGCCATTTTTCCTTTTTCTTACACCCTTTCTAGTCGGTTTTTTCTATTCACGAAATGTTAATCCTGTACTTCAAGATAGCACGCTACTGTTCTCATTTCCATTTCTGCTTGTGTTTCTTTTTTCGGGATGGAACGATGGAAAAGAAAAACTCTCATATGCTACAACGGGCATTCTGCTATTTGTCATACTTCTCAGTACAACAGTTGAAAAACGATTCTATCAAACAAATCATTTTGGGGTTTTCAAAGAATTGGCAGAGCATATCATTGTTTGGAATGCGGAAGTTGAGCATGATGCACTTCTGATTGGTGATTTCAACTTTCCGTTTTACATCGACTATTACATCGAAAAACAAGACCCGATTAAATTCACCTTGTACCGAACAACGGATGAAACGGGTTTGGCTGAGTTGAAATCAGTGGTTGACACTTCATCCAAAGAATTTCTGATTTATGCATGGTCAACCGTAAATCAGGCGCCAGAAGTAGAAGCCATCATTCAGGAAAAATTCCCGATTGAAGTGAAACGGGAAGTGTATTTTAATTCGGAAGTGGTGATGTTTAAAAAAGGCGAGAATGAAAGTCCAACTTTTGAATTCAACTTTGAAAAAACAGATGTGTGGAATTTCAATCCAGATGCGGTTCAAACAGATTCTGTAGGTAGCAAAATCATCCTGATTTCCCCAGAAAACCCATACGGTCCTACATTACAAATAGCACTTGCTAAGCTTCAGGAAAAAAGTTTTTCTGAAGTCCGTGTAAGAATTGAATGCGCCAAAAACGATACTGAAAATCAGTTGCAATTGGTCTTTGATCAAGGAAATGAAAATGGTGGCTACGCGTGGGAATCGGACGCATTCAAATTCCAATTCAAAAAAGGCGGGCCGAAATGGGGTGTATTCTATTACAAACTGAAGGATGAGCAATCAGACTCAGACGTATTGAAAATCTATCCTTGGCTGCCTGAAGGTAAATCGGTGAAAATGAGTTCGATGGAAATTAGGTTCCGTTAAACTCGCATTCCAATCACAAGCACGTCATCCAATTGCACAAGATCGCCCATCCAAGCATCAAATCTATTTCCAATTTCCTTCACCTGTTTGCGCGGGCTTAGTTCGTGAATGTCCAACAGCATTGACCTAAACTGATCGTACTTGAATTTTTTACCCTGAGGTCCACCGAATTGATCGGGATATCCGTCAGAGAAAATGTAAATAACGTCTCCTTCAACCAAATCAAACGTGTGGTTGGTAAAAAGGCGAAGCTTGTCGTCTATGGAGAGTCCAATCGGGAATTTATCTCCCTTGGTCTCCATCAAATGGCCATCTCGAATAATGTAAATTGGATTGTAAGCCCCAGCATATTGGATGGTCATGTTCTTGTAATCAATGGTCACGAGAGCAATGTCCATCCCATCCTTAATTCCAACTTCATTGATATCGGCTTGCAGTGTAAGTGTGCTACTTACTCCACGGTTCAAACTATCTAAAACTAAGGATGGCGTGGTAAGACCTTCTTCACGAACGGCAGCATTTAGCGCATTATTTCCGATGATTGACATGAAGGCACCGGGAACTCCATGGCTGTACAATCTACCGCTGCAATCAGAATTTTATCGTCAAATTCTTGCAACCAATAAAAGTCACCACTCACAATGTCGCGAGGACGATGAAATACAAACGAAGACGATAAAACTTTCTTAAACCGCTCTTCTGAAGGGAGGATGGCGTTCTGAATAAGCTTTGCGTAATGAATACTGCTAAGAAGATCTTCATTCTTCTCGTTTAATTCCACCAAAGCTTTACCAATCTTGTTCTTGGCTTGATTTAATTCTACCGAACTCAATTCTATGGCTCGTTGCAGAAGCTTTAAATTCTCTTCGTAGTGATTATATGCATCATTGATAATAGCCAAAAGCCCCTCCATCTCCGAAGGAATGGGGGCGCCTCTAAGGTACTTTCGTATCTGCCTATGAAGAAGTTTACTATCGTACACTTAAGCCTCGGCAAAGGTGGTTATAGTCATTGTCTGATTGTGCAATTCGCATCTAGCAGATTCAACAACTGGTGAGATTTCTCCGTAAGAGTAGAAACCTGTAATGGCAACGTCATCACCTAATACCTCTTTGACTGCCTCTACTTCTTCGTCAATTCGCTGACCAAGAATAAGTTTTCTACCGACACAGCTAATTAAAACGGCCAGTTTATCTCCAGAATCTCCACCTTTTTGTGTTGTGTGTTCTGCTGCCAAATTAGCTCCTTCAATCAGCTTATCGAAGTTCGCTTTCATTAATCGAACATAACACCCTTCTGGGATATCACCCGCAAAGGTCATGCTGTTTTTCTCTTCATCAACCGCTAAAACGGTACGTACAATGGTATCAGAATCTTCGTCAAACTTCAAACCTAATGGAAATAGAAGTGCTGATCCTGGTAATTCTGCAGCTTTATCGCCTAGATACATTTTATATAAATCTAGGGCTGATTGTCCATCTAATTCGTACAGCACATTCCCTTCTGAACGAGTTACCAATCGCTCTGCTCCAAAGTTGTCCCAACCTCCAACAGACCCGTAGCCAACTTGCAAATCAGAACCATAAAAACCAACAGCCACAATCTGCATTTCTGAAGGAGCTGCATTTAATCCTACCAATGTTTTACCAAAATTGGCTGCATCACCCGCCAATCCGCCAGTGCATGGAACATCCTTGTCTAACGAAGAATTGATTCCTTTTACAATTTCACTGCCATTCACATGCAATCCATCCGAAAGTAGAAAAACATGAGTTAATCCTTCGCCTTTCAATTTATCTGCCAGCTTTACACCGGCATCAAAACTGTCCTTTGCATCGCCAATGCTCATAGCAATGGCTCGAATTTTCGTTTTTTCGAAGCTGATAGCAGTTACAGCCAAGGAATCATCATAAACTAAATCTTCCATGATTTCTCCAGACGTACTGCCCATTACAATATCTGCAGATGGGTAAAAGGCCTTTATTTCACTGAACTTGGAAGAATCTTCGAGCAGGATTCGAGAGCCAAATACCAATACCAAATTGGCCGAATCCTTTAGATTCTCATTTTTAATGTTTTGCCATCCGCCTTCAGCGGTCCATTGTCTTTGTTCTGTTTTCATCAATTCAATTCCTGATTGGTAAGATGAATGGTGGAACGACTACAATTAACCAAGGTTACGATTACGCAAGGAAAAAAGAGAATACCATAGAACTCTACGTGTATCACGCATTTTTAACTATGAAAATTACTTGTTTCAAACATGCAATATGTAATGAATTCTAGATAATCCCATGTAGAGATGAGCCTTTCTCCCCAAGTTTATCTACGCATTTCTCAATGGCAGAATCTTTAATCAATGGTGGAGCGTGATGCGGTTTTACACGGGCATCAAAGATGACCGAACTAATGCAGCCCCAATGCTTGTTTTCGATAAATTCTCCAACACCATGAATATCGTGTGATGGGTTGCTTCTTGTAAAAGTGACCCAAAGGAAATTGTTAAGGTTTCGGGCCGTGAATTCGTTATCATCGACTACGGTGATTAGCGGAAAACCATTTAGCTTAGCCAATTGAGATTCGAGTACGGATGTAAGTTTTTGAATATCCTTTCCATCAATATATTTTGAAGCCTGAATAGCTAAAACACCAGCAAAAACCACTTTAGGAATGCTAAATCCATCAGGCAAATTCAATTCCGGGATTTCCGCACTCAACTCACGCTTTTTCTCTCCTACTGCGGCCACAATAAGTTTAGATCCGCTGTTGATGTCTGTTCCGCTGTAATCGAGGGTATCGATAGTTGTTTTTGTCTGAAAATGTAAATCGCGCGTTGGATCAATTCGTTCAAGCAAATACTTGAAAAATGCTTCTTCATGTTTCGCTTTTGGTGTGTTTTCGTCTTGCTTAGCGATGATGAAGAGGAATTTTGCCAACGACATTTGGTTAAATCCGAGAATGGCGTTGGCTGTGGTTAATAATTCCTGTGGACGTTGAACTTCCAAATAAGGTGTATATCGCTCGCTTCCAACAGCCAACAACAGCGGATGAACGCCAGCGGCATCCACGGCATTCACTTCATGCAAACCAGGGATTGTCTGTGGAATGATGGAACCCGTAATTTCATGGATTAATGCGCCAAAACTGGTATCTTCCTGAGGCGGTCTTCCTACAACCGTAAAAGCCCAGATCCCATTTTTCCTTGCTAGCACCTTTGTCACTCGCATCAACGGGAAATCGTGCTTAAGACTGTAATACCCTAAGTGATCTCCAAATGGACCTTCAGGTTTATTTTCTTTCGGATGAATTTCTCCAAGAATGACAAAATCTGCATCTGATGAAACCGTGAAACCATCGTGTTTGAAATACCTGAAATTCCGTCCGCCCAGTGCTCCAGCAAACGCAACTTCGGGCAAACCTTCCGGCAGGGGCATCACGGCAGCAAACGAGTGCGAAGGCGGCCCACCTATAAACACCGCTACTTTCAGTGGTTGCCCAGCTTGGTTACTCTTGGTCTGATGCACGCCAATTCCGCGATGCAATTGGTAATGCAGTCCGATTTCCTTGTCCTGGATATAATCGTTTCCTCCAAGTTGTACGCGGTACATGCCCACGTTTGAATTCAAGATTCCTGGCTTGTCCAGATCCTCAGAATAAACCTGCGGCAGCGTAACGAAAGGACCGCCATCATCAGGCCAACATTTGATCTGCGGTAGTTCAGAAATGGAGATCTCTTCAAACGGACTTTGCAGATTTAATGGCAAGGCGTTGAATCCTCCGCGTAGCGCAGAAAAAGCCCATGACGGATTCTTTGCCAATAGAGATGGGTCACCTTTTAGTTGCACTAAGCGTTTCACTCGTTCTAGCGAATCGCGAAAGATGAAACGACTGCGTTCCACCGAACCGAATAGGTTGGAAACAGCGCGATAGGTTGAGCCTTTTACGTTCTCAAAAAGCAATGCTGGCCCGTTGTTTTCGAAAACACGTAAATGAATAGCAGCCATCTCCAGATTCGGATCAACTTCTTCCTTTATCCGCACCAAATGACCATGCTTTTCGAGGTCATTCACACACTGTTCCATTGAGCTATATCCCATGCGTGCTAAAATAACCACAAGCATGACGAGTTGTTTAAATTCGCCCAATGTCGTTTACGATTAAACCCAAATTCGTTCTTGTTGCCATTGTTCTGCTTGGCATCGCCCTGCATTGGAACATTTGGGAACGCGATATTATGGGAATTCATGCGTGGAGACAGACACAGACCATGACGGTGGTTGAGAATTTCGCTACGGAAGACATGAATATTCTGGATCCACGAATCAATTCTAGAGGCGATGGCGATGGCATATTCCGAATGGAATTTCCGTTGATGCAATGGCTTTTCGCTTGGTTTTATAAATGGTTTGGAAGCGAATTGGTCATTGCAAGAATTCTCACATTCCTCATCTCGCTTTTCAGCATTTGTGGTTTTTATTGGCTGCTTCGCCAATACAGGCAATCGAAACTCATAAGTGCCATCGGGGCTTGGTGCTATGCGTGGTCGCCTGTACTCTTCTACTACTCCGTGAACCCATTGCCGGATAATCTCGCGCTTTGCTTTACCATTTGGAGCGTTGCGTTTCTCAAGCGTTATCAGGCAGATTCTGCCATTCCTTCGCTGGTTCTTTTCGCACTATTCCTTTCGTTAGCAACAGCTGTTAAGCTGCCCTTCATCCTTTTCGGGGCGGGATACATTCCCATTTTCATCGAGCAATTTAAATCTGGAAAAATCAAAAGTTCAATTGGACAAAGTTTGATTTTGGGATTTATCCTTCTTCCTGCCTCCGCTTGGTATTTATGGGTCATTCCGCAATGGACAAACACTGCTTTAATCGGTGGCGCAAGTGCAGAACATTCGTTTGATTACCAATCGGCATTGAATACCATTTGGGGAACTGCTCATTCGCTTGTACCAGAACTTTTTCTCAACTATGGTTCAGTGCTTTTCCTCTTGTTCGGAATAGGTGTATTCTTCTGGAAAAAGAAAAAAGTCCGCTCATTCAAAGTAGAGCTATCCATGCTGTTCTTCATTTCGCTTTACTACTTGTACGAAGTAAATATGATTGGATTGGTGCACGATTATTACCTATTTCCGTTCCTTCCGCTGCTATTCTTAGTTGCAACCGCTGGGGTAAAAAGAGTGCTGAACCATCCTGCGAATTGGCTGCAGTACGTGGGAATTTCTGCACTTGTCATGCTGCCGCTGACCGCCTACCTCCGAGCTGAAGGAAGATGGACTCCAATGGGTAATGAAACGGGGCTACTTACGCACAAAGAGGAACTTCGAAACCTGATTCCTGATGATGCTTTGGTTGTGGTTGGAAATGATCCATCCACGCACATTTTCTTGTATCATATTCACAAAAAAGGCTGGACGTTTGAACAGGATTGGCTGACTTCAGAACAATTGAAAAATCATATTGACAAAGGCGCGAAATTCCTCTACTCAAACACGGATTTTGTGGAACAAAATGACGGCATAGGTCAGCTCTTAGGAGAACCGATTTTTGATAAGGATGGAATTCGGGTTTACCCGTTAATTAAATCTAACAGGTTTTAAAAACCTATTAGATTTCAAACCTGAACTAGCGGTTTTTGATGTACTTCATCGTTTTGCCAAGAAACTGTGCTTCATCGCCTAGCAATTCTTCAATTCTTAGCAACTGATTGTACTTAGCGATACGGTCTGAACGCGATGCTGAACCAGTTTTGATTTGTCCCGTTCCTAATGCCACCGCAAGGTCGGCAATGGTCACATCTTCAGTCTCTCCAGAACGATGGCTCATGACCGATGTGTAACGGTTAGCAGTTGCCATTTTCACCGCATTGATAGTCTCAGTAAGCGAACCTATCTGATTTACTTTAACTAGAATGGAGTTGGCAATTCCTTCTTCAATCCCACGGCTTAACCGATCAACATTGGTAACAAAAAGGTCGTCTCCAACCAATTGAACCTTGTCGCCAATGGTGTCTGTGAGTTGCTTCCACCCTGCCCAATCGTTTTCATCCAAACCGTCTTCGATGGAAACAATCGGGTACTTTGACGACCAGTCTTTCCACAACGAAACCATGTCTGAACTGCTCAGTTTCTCGCCAGATGATTTTTTTAAGTGATACACGCCTTCATCCTTCAAATAGAACTCCGAAGTAGCAGCATCCATTGCCAAGAAAATATCCTCTCCTGGGCGATAACCAGCGTTCTCAATCGCTTTCAAAATAACTTCAACGGCCTCATCGTTCGACTTAAGATTCGGTGCAAAACCACCTTCATCACCCACGTTGGTCGAATAGCCTTTATCGTGTAGCACCTTCTTCAAATGATGGAATACCTCCACTCCCATTCTCAAGGAATCGGAGAATCGTTCCGCACCCGCAGGCATAATCATAAATTCCTGAAAATCAATGCTATTATCGGCATGTGATCCGCCATTGATAATGTTCATCATTGGAATCGGAAGCAGGTTTGAATTCACACCGCCCACGTATCTAAAAAGTGGCTGACCGGCTTCAATTGCTCCAGCTTTCGCAACGGCCATCGAAACTCCCAAAATGGCATTCGCACCAAGGTTTCCCTTATTTGCTGTGCCGTCCAACTCAAGCATGGTCTTATCAATCATGTGCTGCTCCAGCACATTCATTCCTAAAATTGCCTCTGCAATGGGACCATTGATATTTTCGACTGCTTTAAGCACGCCTTTTCCTAAATAGCGTGACTTATCTCCATCGCGAAGTTCAACTGCTTCGTGCTCGCCCGTTGACGCTCCCGAAGGAACAGCAGCACGGCCAACTACGCCATTTTGGGTTGCTACGTCCACCTCTACGGTAGGATTTCCGCGTGAATCAAGTATTTGTCTGGCGACTATGTCGGTTATGTAGGTCATTTGGTTGGAGATTAACGAATAACGATTTTAGAAGTACGATTGACGATTTTAGAATTATGCGTGAACCATCTTCATGCTTTCGACAAACTGGTCGAAGAGATAGCGGCTATCGTTCGGACCAGGAGATGATTCGGGGTGATATTGTACGCTAAATACTGGCTTGCCCTTCAAGCGTAAACCAGCAACGGTATTATCGTTCAAGTGAACGTGTGTAATTTCTACAGCATCGTTCTTCTCGCAATCTTCTCGTTTTACCACAAAACCGTGGTTTTGCGAAGTAACCTCGCACTTACCAGTAATGAGATTTTTGATTGGATGATTGATGCCACGATGTCCGTTGTGCATTTTATAGGTAGCGATTCCTTGGCTGATGGCCATTACCTGATGTCCGAGGCAGATTCCGAAAACAGGAATTCCTGAGTCGATCATTTTTGTAACAGTTGAGCTTACTTTAGGCATTACGGCCGGATCGCCAGGGCCATTTGAAATCATAAATCCATCAGGATTCCACTTCTGAATCTCGTCAAATGGGGTATCCATTGGAAATACTTTGAGGTAGCAACCTCTATCTGAAAGGCAACGAAGAATGTTCTTTTTTACACCAATGTCTAGCACTGCTACTCTGTGATTTGCGTTCTCATCACCAAAAAAGAACGGCTCTTTGGTGCTGACTTTTGACGAAAGCTCCAAGCCTTCCATGGATGGAACAAGTGCTAGTTTCTTCTTCAGCACCTCCAGATCCAACTCATCGGATGAGATGATGGCATTCATTGCTCCGCTATCGCGAATGTGCTGCACAATGGCGCGGGTATCAACATCCGAAATACCGACAACTTCGTTCTTTTCGAAGTATTCTTGAATACCGCCATTGGCGCTTGGCCGACTGAAATTTGGTGAGAAGTACTTGCAGACAAGACCGCTAATTTTCATTGAATCGGACTCTACGTCTTCGTCACTCACACCATAGTTGCCAATGTGAACGTGGGCTGTAACCAAGATTTGTCCGAAATAAGAGGGGTCGGTAAAAATCTCCTGATACCCGGTCATTCCTGTGTTGAAGCAAATTTCGCCTGTGGTAGTTCCAATCTTTCCTGCTGCCTTTCCTCTAAAAACTGTTCCGTCTTGTAGAAGAAGTATGGCGTCAGGTCTGTTTTGGTATTTCATAGAAGAATTGGGTTTGGCCAAAAGTACACAGCTACGGCCGAAACCTCGGTAAACTGAGATCGGTTTTATCCACAGGATTTTAACGGTTTTATTCTGGCAAGGTGAATCGCTGCTATTTCCTTTGACATTCACGGCAGAAATTACTATACTTTGTACATGAAATTCAACGCATCAACCATCCTCTTCTTAGTTTTTGCTCAATTTTCTTGGAGCCAAACCAAGGTTCTACACTATTCCGAAACTTCTGGGTATGACCACAACACCCGCACTGAGTCGCTAGCCATGTTTGAGACCATGGGAACCATGCATGGTTTTATGGTCGATAATGATGACACGGGCGATGGGTTCAATTCGCTTTCCAATTTGCACGAGTACGATGCGGTCATCTTCAGTAATACTTCTGGCGATGCCATACTTGACGCTTCGCAACGGGCCAATTTCGAGACTTATATTGCTAATGGAGGTTCTTATTTGGGCATTCATGCCGCCACGGACACGTATCGCCACAGCACAGCCAATGGCAACAACACGGGCACATGGGATTTCTATGCAGAACTGGTGGGCGCAAGCGTGCAAGAAAGCCCGAACCATGTTTACGGCACGCCACAATACAGCATGTCGCATATAGGAGTGCATGCATCACTCGAAAATCTGCCTAGTCCGTGGGTAAAGAATGAGGAATACTATTACTGGGAGAACGGCTATTTCGGAAACGACAACACAAGCGTGTTGCAGGTGGAGGAAACCGTAGGGCCAAATAATATGGTGAACAGCTACGATGCTGCCAGGCCCATGTCGTGGTATCGCTCCTTGGCTGGTGGAGGAAAAATGTTCTACACCGCTCTTGGGCACGCTGCCTCTAACTACAGTACTGATCAGGATTTTATCTATCATGTAACGGATGCGCTGCTTTGGGTACTCGGTATTCCAGTAGGGATTAGCTCATCTGCAGATGGTATCAATCAACTTGTGGTTTCTCACCGAGATGGTGTCATTCGGATTGAATCAGGCACTCATTCTAGCATTGGTGAGCTGCAACTTTACAATGCCTTAGGACAAAAGCTTCGGTCTGCCCCTATTCACCTTGGCATGCACACCCATTACCTACCTGCGGGGTGGTATGTTGTAAACGTGGTAACCGATCACGAAAAATCGACTATTCCAATAATCCTCAATCGCTGAATTGATTTAACTGAGAAAACCCGGCCTTGTGCGGGGTTTTCTAGTTGCCAAACAGAATCGCTTATTCCGTAAACGAAAACTCTCCCGGAATTACGCCCACATTAAATGTATAGAGCGAGCCGAATAGCGATAAACCTTCCCGTTTAAGTTGTAATCGCCTGCATCAGACACATAAATGATGTCGGTTTCTGGGTCGGTATCCACTTTGTAAACGGCAGTGTTCAAGAATGCACTTTAATAGCAGATCATTGTACTACAGAACAACAGCATTGTACTACAGAACACCAGTATTGTCCTACAGAACACCAGCATTGTACTACAGAACACCAGAATTGTCCTATAGAACACCAGCATTGTCCTATAGAACACCAGCATTGTCATACAGAACACCAGCATTGTCATACAGAACACCAGTATTGTCCTACAGAACACGAGTATTGTACTACAAAACACCAGCATTGTACTACAGAAGTCGAATATTGTACTATTTTTATTGAATAATATCAGCCTACGCAATGGTATTGCTGGTATTCGACAATCTAAAAACGAGAAAAAAAGCCATGAAAATATTAGAAGGTCAAGCGGCAGATGATGTGATAGGCCTAGGCCCCGGACGCAATACGCTAGTGAGAAAAGGACTAATGCAACTGAAGGTTGGTCAGGTGCTCATCATCGAAAAAGATAAGGACTGGGTTACCAAAACACCTCCCAACAAAACCATTCGAAACTTTGCCAAAAGCTCGGGCCGCACCTTTGAATATGGCCGCACAGTTGATGGTGTGGGTTGGTTTGCAAGGCGTTTGTCTTAAACCAAGTGCAAAGCTTCAGAGCAAAAACGAAGAAAGGCCGCATCCATTGATGCGGCCCTTTCTTTCATGTATAATGGGTGGTTTATTCCGTAAACGAAAACTCTCCCGGAATTACGCCCACATTGAATGTATCGAGCGCTGCACCCGCAGCCGAGTAGCGATAAACCTTCCCGTTTGAGTTGAAATCGCCTGCATCAGACACATAAATGATGTCCGTTTCTGGGTCGGCATCCACTTTGTAAACGGCAGTGTTCAAGAACGCAGTTGACGGAATGGCTGGCGTAGCAACATCCATTTTAAATACACCGTTGTTTGCCCAATAAAGGGCTGTTCCGGCAGCATTTGTTTTAAGGCTAGAAGGAAAATCGGCCAAAGTGAATTCTAAAGAGATTTCGATGTTCATGTTCACCGGATTAATGCAAACCAGTTTTGGCGTCTCCACGCCCCAACCGCCATTGGTCAAAATCCAAACCTTGCCATTGGCATCTCGCACCACACTGCTTGGCCCAATTCCCACACTCACGCTATCCATCAGCGTGTTGTTTAGCGTATTGATTTTATACACCTGATTGGCGCCCGTTCCGGCAGCAATTACACCGCTCGATGTTTTCACCATTTCCTCCACTTGCCCGTTAACAGCAATGGTTCCGGTGGTGGCCAAGGTTTGCGGATTGAAAACGGTGATGACTCCAGAATAGAGGTCGGAAATGTAAGCCACCGAATTGCTAACCACACAGATATAACGTGGTGATGATAGGCCCGTGATGGTTCCTTTCGAGCTCAAATCTTCCAGATTCACCACTTCCACTTTTCCAGAATTATTGACCACGATGTAGCCCAAGTCGCCCAGCGTAACCATGCTTTGGCCCACATCTCCCAAGGGAATAGAATTGACAGCGGTAAACACGCCATTGCTCATTTCATCCTTGTACTTATTGAAGAAGGAAAGGCTGGCGTTTCCGCCCTGAAAGTTGCCTTCGTGCACCACAAAAACCCCGTTCGTGAAAGAATCGGTATTGTTCGGGTCATCAGGGTCATTCGTGTTGCACGAAGCAAGGGTTAGGATGGCGGCAATTGGCAATAGAAACAACTTTTTCATAGGAACTTATAGCTTAGTTTAATTGAATTGATAGTTAAGATTGATAAGAAATGATCGGCCCGGCATTGGTCGCCAAGCAATGGTTTGATAATCTGTATTGAAGAGGTTATCAACGGTAAAATTGACCCCAATCGTGTGCTTTTTGATGCTGTATTCGTAGCCAACCGAAACATAACCGAGCTGATACGCAGGCAGCGAACTCGTATTGTCGGAAGTAGTGTAGCGAAGCCCCGTGTACTGATGGCCGTAAAGGAGAAATGCCTTGGCAAAATGGACCGAGAAATGCGCCTTAGCCTGATGCAACGGCACATAAATGAGCTGATGACCAACGGCAGCATCATTGGCGCTAGCGCCCTCCGTTACCTTAGACGAAACCCAGGTGTAAGCAGCGTTCAGATTGAGTAATACTTTCCCAATGTTGACCGCTGTTTCCAACTTGGTTTCGATTCCCTGAGAACGAACCGCGCGCTTGTTCTGTGGCGTCCAAATGTTTCCCAGCGGCAGCCAAATAATCCAATTGTCAATTTCTGAATGGAAATAGGTGGCATCGAAGCTAAATCCTACGGTTTTCGTCTTGGTTTTGAATCCGATGCCGCCTTCTGCGCTGAAGCCTGTTTCGTTTTTCAAATCGCGGTTTCCGCCCGGCACCCAATACAAATCATCCAACGTGGCAGCGCGGAAATTACGCGCCACATTTCCCTTGATGGAGAACCATTTCGTTGGCTTCACTTCCACCCCTACCAATCCTTGTGCGGGGCTAAACTTGCCATCAATCACATCTTCCCGAACGAGCACTTGGGCAGCCACCCACTTCTTCGGTACATATTTTAAGGATGCAAAAGCCGCTTGCCAATAACGCCAGTGCGGTTGAGAACGATAGGAGCTATCTGACTTTGCATTCTCTACAAATACATCTCCACCAGCTTCAAAATGCAGGTTATGACCAAGGTTGAGCTTATATCGAACCAAGTTCTTATTGGCCTGATAAAGGTGATGGAAGGTGTATTCGTTATTGTCGAAATACTGCTGATTGCCGTAGATGTACGCGGCTGTGACGGAAATCACCGACTTTTTGCCAATTCTTCGCCATTTAATAGATGCCCAGATGTCGCGGTCAAAAAGCGTCTCGATGGAGGCCACCATGAGCATGGATGGCGGCAATTCTTTGCTTACCTGAGAATAATAAATGGAGGCCGAAAGCGTGTTTCGTTGGTTGATGTTCACGCCCAAACTCTTAGAAAAACCGATACGCTTAACCAACGCATGTTCGAGCACTTTATCTTCCTTGGCAATGGTTGCCAAGTTCCTAAACTTGAAGTTGTTTTGAGATGTCTGATACTCAACAGACGTGCTCCCAAACAGCTTCTTGTATCTATCGCGAAGCTGTAATGAAACACCATAGGTACCGAAGGAACCAGCGTAGCCGTTCAGCTTCACATCCACGCCATCTTTCTTCCGAGGTTCGGTGGAAATGAGTTCAATCGTCCCTCCTATTCCACCCGAATTATTGGTTAGCCCCGCCCCACCATACAACACCCGAACACCAGAAATTCCGCTCAACGAAATGGTTGAAAGGTCTGTCAACCCAAGCATGGGGTCGTTAATCGGAATGCCATCCCAAACCACCTGCGTGTGCTGCGGACCACTCCCTCTCACCGAAAAAACAGCAGTCCCTCCAGGATTATACGAACGGGTAGAGATGAAACTCTCTACCTCCAACACCTGCGTTAATCCTTTTGATTGCAAGAGTTTGTAAAGCAGTGTATCGGCTTCAGAAACAGACGTACCAATCGCCTCTTCTATCCGCTGATCAGAAACAATCACTTCGGGATAGACCAGGCTATCGCTTACCTGCGAAAAACAGGTTACCCTTACAGCAACAAATACAAGGCACAAGCCTATGTTTTTCATCTTAACAGTCCTACTTCCGACCTTTCTCCCGAAGGCGATGGAAATGTGCTGCTTTGGGCAGGTCTTCTGACTTACTCGAACCTGTTGGCCTTCCCTTCAATAGAAAGTGACCGAGAATAACAGGTCTTCATCGAGCTTACAGCTACGGGAATAGTACCGGACTTACACCGATTTCCCTTTTAATCTCCCATTTCAGTAGAAATGATTGAGAACCTAAAGCGGGGCGAATGTAAGTAATAGTTGAACCGCTATGCTTTTGACAACAAATAACTTTTTATGATTTGAATCAGAAAACAAATTTCTGAGTCACCCACCCATCTGGGGTTTTAACCCGAACAAAATAAAGCCCGTGCGGCAGTTCTGTTGGAAGCAGGATTAGATTACTCTTAGGAGCGTACGTGCCCATCAACTTACCATCTACAGCATAAAGTTCGATTTGCTGCATCTGCTTTTCGCTTCGTACAGAAAGGGAATTGCCATTTCGGACAATCTCAATGTTTTCCGTTTCCTGTTCCTCAATTCCATTCGGAGGTTGCACTCCGAAACAATTCATAAAAAGTGGAATTTCGAGGGTGCTGCTGTCGTTATCGAACCAAGAAAAATATTGTTGAATGGTAGGCGAGTTATACCACACACCAGCACTTGCCGTCATGGTGGGACCTCCGCCCGTTGGTTCGCCTAAAGCAATAAGCGTGTAGCTGTACATCCCTTTCGGCAAGCAGAAACGTTCTTCCCAGTGTTGGCCTTGTGCTTCCATGCTAAATGTTCCTGATTCTATCACAACATCTGCGCTATCAAGCAGACTCCAAGCAAAATCGCCCAGCACTAATGCACCACCCCAATTCTCAAATGCAAGAATGAGCGAATCGCACTCGTTGGTTGAACATAAGGGCTCATTCAGTTGCCATTCGCAGGCGAAATCAGAAAAGAAACCCGTGTAGAGTTGCAGTACGCCCACAAAATTCTCTAATGGATTCTGAACTCCCGGTCGTACCGTAAGGCTATGAACCGATTGCTGCCCAATGCCGAAATAATTGACTGTTTCCTTGGCAAGCGTATCTCCATTATTATCAATCAGAACAAATCCCGGATAATCGAAGATGATCTCCGTATTGTTGTTCTCAACCGAAACCACAATGACGGAATCCGTGAAAGGGCTGTACTGAACAGAGATAATATCAAGCGAATCGCAGGCTGTTTGACTGAATGCGGTTGATGAGAAAAGAAAAAGGAAAAAGGAGAAATGGTGTTTCATGGTTGGCTGGTTTGAATGCTAAACGTACCCAACCAACTTAAGATGCCTGAATGCATCAATGATGCAGCAACTTCTCTACTCCAATCTTAACCCTTCTCGCGGCTTCTTTCAAATTTGATTCGGAAGTAGCATAAGAAAGTCGGATGTAGTTTGGTGCTCCGAAGGCTTCGCCTGGCACCATCGCCACGTGGCATTCGTTGAGGAAATACATACAAAGGTCGTTGGCGTTGTTCACCACTTGACCATTGAACGAATGACCGAAAAGCGCGCTTATTTCTGGGAAAAGATAGAATGCTCCATCTGGCAACTTGGTCTTGAATCCTTCAATGTTTGAGAACAG
The DNA here is from genome assembly GCA_021741075.1 of Flavobacteriales bacterium. Classification (GTDB taxonomy): domain Bacteria; phylum Bacteroidota; class Bacteroidia; order UBA10329; family UBA10329; genus UBA10329. The sequence continues at coordinate 37,168 of JAIOYO010000023.1, forward strand.
GTCCGTTACCAAAATTCGTCTCTTTTCAAATACGGAACGCATATCATTGAGCCATGCATCATCCATGTTCAGCGCTTCAATACTGGCACGCTGTGCAATGGAAGAAGCACCAGAAGTAATCTGACCTTGCATCTTGTCGCAAGCCTTAGTAATCCACAATGGCGCACCGATATAACCGATACGGTAACCGGTCATGGCGTATGCTTTAGAAACGCCATTTACCGTAATGGTCTGATTGTAAACCTCTGGGAATTGCGCGAGGCTTTCGTGCTTTCCAATAAAGTTAATGTGCTCATAAATCTCATCCGAAATGGCAAAAATGCCTGGGTATTTTGCAATCACCTTGGCAAATCCCGCCAACTCATCTTTGGTATAAAACGAACCTGTTGGATTACTTGGCGAACTGAAAATAATCAGCTTCGTATCGTCATTAATCGCCTCGTCCAACTCCTCTGCGCTCGATTTGAAATTGGTTTCAATTCCAGCGGTCACAAACTTGGCCTTGCCTCCGGCCAGTTTCACCAGCTCCAAATAACTCACCCAATACGGAGCAAGAATAATCACCTCATCACCAGGATTCACCAAGCTCAAAATCACGTTGGCAAGCGATTGCTTCGCTCCCGTAGAAACCAGAATCTGCTCAGGCGTGTAAGTCAGTCCGTTCTGACGTTTGAACTTATCGGCAATGGCTTTTCGCAATTCAGGATAACCAGCCACAGGTGGATAATGACTCCAGTTGTCATCAATGGCCTTTTTTCCCGCTTCTTTTACAAGGTCAGGCACATTCATATCGGGCTCTCCTAAACTCAATGATATCACATCAATTCCTTCGGCCTGTAACGCACGACTGCGCTGCGCCATAGCAATGGTTTGCGATTCACTCAGTTTCTTAATCCGTTCCGAAAGGTACTTGTCCATAGCTGAAATTTTGCGCAAAGCTAATGGAAGTGATGAGGTTTTTGAGAAGGAACCGAAGGAGGTTATTAATACAATTCAACACAATAAGGCGCACTAAAACGAGTTGAAAAACTAATTTCACCCCAAATTCACGCCATGAACGAAGTAGTCTCTGTCATTCTCGAAATCCTCAAATACACAGTTCCTTCAGGAATCGTGTTTGCCACGGCTTATTTTCTACTGAAGAAATTCATGGAGGAGCAACGACAAATTGCTCTCATCCAAGCTAATGCTGCCGCCAAGAGTGCATCAGTTTCGAATTCAGGAATGATTGCAACTAGATTGCAGGCCTACGAGCGGCTCATTCTTTTTTTGGAACGAATTGAACCCAATCAAATGATTCCGAGAGTTCATCGTCCGGCCATGACGTCATCCATTTTCAAGCGCGAATTGCAGCGAACGATTCGTGAGGAATTTGAGCACAATCTCACGCAGCAAATTTATGTATCGAGTTCAGCTTGGAACAAGTTGATTGAGAGTAGAAACGCAACGAATCAGTTGATTGAACTGGCAGGAAAAAAAGTTGGCGACAATGCAACGGGCGTTCAGCTTAGTTCAGCACTTTTTGAGATATTGGCTACGGCTGGTATTTCGCCTACGGCAGATGCCATTGAAACCTTGAAAGCGGAGGCTCGTCAGCTTTTGTAACTCCAGTTTTTAAGGAGTTCGCGAGCAGCTACAAACGGACTCACCTTACCGCTTTTTACATCATCAGTCAATTTCTCCATTCTTACTTTTGTGGATGGATCTGAATAAAAGCGATGATTCAACTCCTCGTTGATGGCATGTTTCAGCCAGTAACCGTTCTGATTGGCACGCTGCATTTCTAAGAACCCACCCACACGAACGTGATTGAAATAGCTTTCGGTTGATTTCAAAATATCGTCAATACCGCTTCCACTTAGTGACGAACAGGAAAGAACAGGAACAGTCCAACCGCTTTCCTTAGCTGGAAACAGGTGCAGTGCCTGCTGATAGCTTGCTTTTGAAAGTTTGGTGTAACTCGCATTCTCGCCATCATCCTTATTGATTATGACCAAATCAGCCATTTCCATGATGCCGCGTTTGATGCCTTGCAATTCATCGCCTGCGGTTGCCAAAACCAACAGAACAAACATGTCCACCATCGAATGAACCGCAGTTTCGCTCTGTCCTACTCCAACTGTTTCAATCAAAATCGTGTCAAATCCAGCTGCTTCGCAAAGCGTGATGGTTTCGCGCGTTTTCCTTGCTACTCCACCCAACGAACCACTTGATGGGGTTGGACGGATGAACGCATTCGGGTCGGCAGAAAGTTTTTCCATCCGCGTCTTATCGCCCAAAATACTTCCGTGAGAAACACCACTACTTGGATCAACCGCCAGCACAGCTACTTTACTTCCCGACTCAGTCAACTTTGAACCAAAAGCATCAATGAACGTGCTTTTACCAACTCCGGGAACGCCTGTAATTCCAATACGTTTGCTTTCGATAGCGTGAGGTGCGCAAGCTTCTATCAATTCAGCCGATTGTAGTTGCTGCTCTTCTCGCGTGCTTTCCACTAACGTGATGGCTTTTGCAAGCGCCACGCGATTGCCAGCAATTAGCTTTTGGGCCAGTTCATCTATGTCAAATGGTTGAGACATTCGGCTAAATTACCGCAATTCAAAACGAAAAAAATTCACCGGCATCGTTTTACCAAAATTAATAATCGTAATATTGCGATTGTAATGGGATTAAGCAAAACACATCAGTTTACAGTAGAGCAGAATTCGCTTGCGGAAATGGCAAAGGCTTTGGCGCATCCTGCTCGGATTGCCATTTTGCAATACCTCAGCACCCAGAAAAATTGTGTTTGCGGCAGTATTGTAAACGAGGTTGGGTTGGCCCAAGCAACGGTATCTCAGCATTTGAAAGCCTTGAAAGAAGCCGGATTTATTGATGGAACGGTTGAAGGAGCAAGCGTTTGCTATTGCTTGAACACTGAAAAACTTGGAGATGTAAGAAGCCGATTGAGTTTCCTTTTGGATAACTGCTGCACCACTTCCTCCTGCTGCTAAAAAAATTTGAAATGAATCATCGTAATATTACAATAACTAAACAGAGAAAATCATGAAACTATCAGAAGTAAAACGAGCCTTGACAGAGATGAGCGAACTCACATTCCGCTTAGAAGATGGAACGAAGGTTCCAGCACATTTCCACGTTACGGAAGTTGGCAGCGTTAAACGTCACTTTATTGATTGTGGAGGAACGGTTCGAAAAGACGAAGCGGTGAACTTCCAACTTTGGTCTGCAAATGACCACGACCACCGATTGGCGGCTACCAAACTATTGAACATCATTCGTCTCTCAGAAGATAAACTGGCACTGAACGATGTAAACGTAGAAGTAGAATATCAAACATCCACCATTGGCACCTATGGACTTGAATTTGACGGCAACGCCTTCGTTCTGACCAATCTGCAAACCGATTGTTTGGCAAAGGATAACTGCGGTATTCCGCAAGCAAAGGAGAAAGTTGCTTTGGGACAAGCAGCCCAAGAGTCGTGCTGTGCACCTGGAGGTGGATGTTGCTAAATTGACTGCAATACTTTGACCCGCTTTCGATAAGTGGGTCAAAGTGTTGTTCTTTGCACTCACCGTTTTTTCTGAATGATTCAAATCCTCCTATCCTATCTCGCTTACAATTTTTTTGTAGGTATCGTTCTTGCCATTATTCATTTGGTAAAGAGCAACGGAAAGATGCAGCCACAAAACCTTGCTTGGCTCATTCTTTTCCCCGCAATTGGACTAGGTAAATGGATTTACAGCCGAAATTCTGAATCAGACCAGCCAATTCTATTTCCAGAAAAGTGGTACATCTATAATTACATGATCAAGGTGAACTGGGGTTACTTGGCCATAATCGCTGCCGCTCCAGTTTTCTTCATGGTAATGATGTTTTTTGGAGTGGCTGCTGAAGGTTTTTTTGATTTTGGCACAAGTAATCTCGACCCCTATTCAGGAATGGGTGCCTTGCTCGAAGCTGGCATTGTGATGCTTCTCCTTTTCGGCTCCATCATCATGGTTTTCCTACTTGCTATTCCATACTTAATTTTAATCCACCTGCCAAAAACGCAGATGAGGTCAATTGAACGACAACAGCTATTCAATCAACAAGTAAGACAAATGGAATCTTCTCCTAAACCAACTCAACCATCGCTAAAACCTATTTCGCTTTTGCGCGACATTCATATTTATGTGCTGAGTTTAGTATCAGAATTCAAGGCGATTCCGTCTGCACGCAGAAAGGAATTGGAAGAAGTTGCGACTTATATCAAAGACAAAATTGCCAAGGGTGAGACAGTGAATCTCATCTTCATTTGCACACATAATTCGCGCAGAAGTCAGTTCGGACAGGTTTGGGCAGCAACCGCTGCGGCCTACTATGGCATTAGAAACGTGAATACTTTTTCGGGAGGAACAGAGGAAACCGCTTTTAACAAACGTGCGGTGGACGCCATCAAACGCGTAGGTTTTAAGGTAGATGGAACGGTAGGCACCAATCCGCGCTATTCGGTTCGTTTTTCTGATGAGACGGGAGCGTTGGATTGCTTCTCCAAAACCTTTGACCACGCTACCAATCCGCAGAAGGGCTTTGCTGCCATCATGACCTGTTCGGATGCGGATGAGAACTGCCCAATCGTATTTGGAGCGGAATTTAGAGCACGAATCACCTACGAAGACCCAAAAATTTCTGACCTCACAGAAGCTGAAACAGCTACGTATGACGAACGTTGCGCGCAAATTGCAACGGAAATGTTGTATTTGTTTAGTAAGATTTAGTGGATGGAGCACCGTCACTTTATCCTTTACAAACCAGACGGTTATTTATCTCAATTTGCTAATAATCAGAATAAGCGAAAGAACAAAAAGCTGCTAGGCGGCTTTTTCGATTTCCCTGAAGGAACAATGGCAATTGGGCGCTTAGACGAGCCTTCGGAAGGGTTGCTTCTGCTTACTACAGACGGGCAAGTGAGCGAAATAGTGCGCAGTCGTTCCGTAGAAAAAGAATACTATGTACAAGTAGATGGAGTGATTGACCACCATGCAATAGAGCAATTGCGTAATGGTGTAACCATCAGCAGCGAATCTGGACCATATCTAACGTTGCCTTGTCTGGTTGAGCAAATTTCAATGACTCCAACGCTACCGCCTCGACAAAAGAATATCCGAGACGAACGCCACGGCCCTACCAGTTGGGTTTCCATCACATTAACTGAGGGAAAATACCGTCAGGTGAGGAAAATGACCGCTGTAGTTGGATTTCCTACGTTACGATTGGTGAGGATACGAATTGGAAAAATACATCTAGGAACGATGAAACCAGGTGACGTGATTGAAACCCTTGAGTTCAATCTATAGAAACAGCGCTATTTTAATATAGCCGTATTCATTACGTCAATGCTTTCTTCTTTGGCAAACACACCATTCATTTTGAAATAACTTCCCTTGTCTAACACGAACGGATAGGCGTAGATGGCTAAGTCTAATCGAGCTTCTTCGGTATTAAGCAGTTCAACCATACGTCTAACTTGATCTGTGGTGAAGCAATTAGAAGATACAATCTGTTTGGCTGCGGTTAGTTTCCCGTCTTCCGAACTTCTTAACGAAACACTTTTCAGTGCCATTTCATAATCCTGATTGCTAAGAATGGTTCCTGCGCAAGGAAGTGAAGCCGTGTTTGCCGTTGGATTAGCCGCCACCGTGGTGGTGGTAGTTGTCACTTCTTCGACCACGGGTTCTGAATAGCCTGTGTTGATATTTACACGTCCGCCAATACCACCAAAACTCATGCTTACTCCTTCTGAGTTACTTTCTACGGTTCTAGTGGTGGTTGTGCGAACAACTTCTTGTTGAGCCGCTCCATTGTTTACAACTACTACCGTTGGCGTTACCACCTCTTCAATGTACCTCGGAAACAAACTTTGCGATTTCCAACCAATTTTCATATCGCCTTTTCGGCTATGCTCAACCACAAACGTGGCATCTACCCGATTGCCGTTGGCATCTGTTAGCTGCAAAATCTTCCGTTCTGCCGGAGCTAATGCTGGGTCTTCAAAAACTGCTTTGCAAGCGTAGTATGGCTGCGTAAGGTTGATAACTCTGACTTCGGTTTGTGGCTCTTCATTCATCTTTTTTCCGTTGAGATAAATGGTAAATAAGTATCCTTCTTTGCTATAAAAAGTAGCGTGGGAGACCTGTGCAAGGGCTGAATTTGAAAGAAATAGCAGAAGAAATAGATAGTTTTTCATCACAAAACATATTTAATTCACGAACATACAAGGAAACTTCAAAGCTAATTCGGTTCATCGAACAAAACTTCCTTACCATTGTATCTTATAGAAAGCGATAATACATGGCATTTGTAAGAACGATGAATGACATCATTCAGAATCTCACCACCTTGGAGGGATACATTACTGGAAACGACAAAACACTAGCTGACCAAGCAATAAAGCTTGTAAAAGAAGGCGAAAGCATGGTGGTGTATAAGGTAGAAGGTGAAAATCACTTTGCGCCTAGTGAATTCTGCGCATCCAAAGGGACTACGCTTCAAAATTTTACCACTCCATCTGAAGATGAGCGAAAAGACGCTAATAAAGCGGTAGCGAAGGTGGTAGGAAAAGAGGCGTTCGCAAACAAGACGATTGACGGAAAGTATGTTGAATACTGTACGAGCCTTGGCATAAAACCGAGTAAAGCAGAACGTATTTACTGGAGACTTTATGAAGGCGGTTCGTATTTAGAACTTTAGGATAAATAGTCGCTTGGTCTGAACGGCTATCTTTGCAGCCCGAAATGAGAACGGTTGCCTTCCATACACTCGGCTGTAAGCTGAATTTTTCTGAAACAAGCACCATTGCTCGTCAGCTTATTGCTGCCGGTTATGAGCGTGTTGAGTTCAAAGAATCTGCCGATGTCTATGTCATCAATACTTGTTCGGTTACAGACCAAGCAGATGCTACGTGCAGAAATATTGTACGGCAAGCTTTGAAGGTAAATCCGAACGCCTTTGTGGCTGTTATTGGCTGCTACGCACAGCTGAAACCGAAGGAAATTGCCAGTATTGAAGGTGTTGATATTGTGCTTGGCGCGAACGAGAAATTCAACATTGCTGGTTATTTAGAGAATCTAGAGAAAGTTCCCGAAGCGGGAGTTCACAGTTGTGAGATTAAGGATGTAAAAGAATTCATTCCTGGATTTTCATCCAACGATAGAACGCGTACCTTCTTGAAATTGCAAGACGGCTGCGATTATTTCTGCTCGTTCTGCACCATTCCGCTTGCCAGAGGAAGAAGCAGAAGCGAGAGCATTTCCAACAGCCTTATTTCTACCAAAGAAGCCATTGCCACTGGCGTGAAGGAAATTGTTCTGACAGGAGTGAACATCGGTGATTTCGGTTCAGGAACGGACGAGAATTTCCATCAGCTCATTCAGCAATTAGATAAACTGGAAGGTGAAGTAGAACGTTTCCGCGTTTCCTCTATCGAACCGAATTTGTTGACTGACGAGATTATCCGATTCTGTGCTTCTTCTGAGCGCTTCGTGCCGCATTTCCACATTCCGTTACAAAGCGGGTCTGATGTGCTATTGCAGAAAATGCGCAGACGTTACGATTCTGCATTATATCGAAGCCGCATAGAAACCATCAAGGAAGTAATGCCGCATGCTTGTATTGGCGTAGATGTAATTGTTGGTCATCCGGGAGAAACGGAAGAAGAATTCCTTAAGACCTACGAGTTCTTAAACGAACTTCCAATCTCGTATCTGCATGTTTTTACCTATTCGGAACGACCAAATACTACTGCTGTAAGAGTAAAAGATGAAATTGTTCCTGTATCTGAACGAAGAAAACGCAATAAGATGCTCACCATTTTGAGCGAAAAGAAAAAGCGTGCGTTCTACGAGCCATTTGCCGGAACTACACGGCCAGTACTTTTTGAACATGAAAACAAAGACGGATTTATGCACGGATACACCGACAATTACCTCCGCGTACGCATACCGTTTAATGATTTGCTTTCTGGAACGATTGTTCAAACCGAACTTGCCATGTTGGACGATGATGGTGTCTTTCAAGGAGCGGTTCAATTAGCTAGCGCCAGAATTAGCGAATTAGCAAATGAGATAATTAGCAAATGAGAATACATGTCCATTTGCTAATCTTCTAACCGACACATTAGCTAATTTTAAATATGTACCCAACGTTTTACGACCTTGTTTTAGACCTTTTCGGAATTTCCGTGCCCGCCTTCAAGTATATGCAGAGCTACGGAATGATGGTGGGTTTGGGGTTCATCGTTGGCAGTATTCTTCTCATTTTTGAACTAAAACGTAAGGAAAGTATTGGGCAGATTAAGGCTATCAAGAGCTCGAAGGATGGTAAACTTATTCATCCAGACGAACATGTAGGCAACATTGTCATTATTTTGGGAATAGGTGCCGTAGTTGGTGGTAAGCTGTTTCATAATCTCGAAAATTGGGATGACGTAGTGGCTAATCCAATAGGAGCGCTCACACGTATGAGCGGATTCTCATTTTACGGAGGCGTGATTGTAGGAATGCTGCTATTTGTGTGGTTCGCACGCAAGCACAAACTCAGTGTGGTTCATTTTATTGATGCTTCGATGCCTGCATTGGCCTTGGGCTATGGCTTTGGCAGATTGGGCTGCCATGTTTCTGGCGATGGCGATTGGGGCATTCCAAACGACTTGCCGAAACCCGATTGGATGAGTTTCTTGCCCGATTGGATGTGGGCCTACGATTATCCGAATAACGTACTTGGCGTTGACCTCGTTCATTACTATGCAAGTAAAGGTTACACAAGCCTCACGGGATTCGCCTACCCTACTCCTATCTACGAAATCATCATGTCAATCCTAATTTTTGCCGTTTTGTGGAGCATGCGCAAGCGTTGGACAACTCCCGGCATCATGATTTCGGCATACTTTATTCTTGGTGGCTTAGAAAGGTTGCTCATTGAGCAGATTCGCATCAATAATGAATACAACATTCTAGGTGGCGTCACGCAGGCAGAAATTATTTCGGTGGCGATGGTCGTTCTTGGTATTCTCGGTTTCTACTATTTGCCCAAGGGTGCTGGTATGAGATGGGCAAAGTTCTAATTTAACCTATCCCAGAGTTAGAAAAGCCAATCCAGCTATTGCTGCACCAATTACAGGCCCAACAACCGGAATCCAACTGTAACCCCAATTGCTATGGCGCTTTCCTTTGATGGGAACGAGCGCATGAATTATGCGTGGCCCAAGATCACGCGCTGGATTAATAGCGTAACCCGTTGTTCCGCCCAAGCTCATTCCTATTCCAACCACGAGAAAAGCAACGGGAAGTGCTCCGATTGAGCCAAGCCCGATAACAGTCCCAGGCAAAGATTCTGAAGCAAAGGTTGGTCCGGCCAAATACAGCACCACAAAAACCAACACAAAAGTACCAACGGCCTCGCTGAAGATGTTCTTGCCCACATTCGGAATGGATGCGCTTGTGCAGAACGTTCCGAGAACGCTGTCTTTATCATCCATCCGATTGTAATGATCCGAGAATTGGAACCAAACGACCAAAGCACCTGCCATTGCCCCGGCCAATTGCGCAAGTGCATAGAACGCGACATCCGCCCACGGAAACCTGCCAGCAACCGCCAAGCCAATGCTTACTGCCGGATTGAGATGTGCTCCGCTGTGCGGACCGGCAATAACAACGCCAGCAAAAACCGCAAAACCCCATCCGAAGGTGATAAGCGGCCAACCGCTGCCAAAGGCGAAACTGTCTTTTAAGCTGACGTTGGCATTTACACCAACTCCCAAAAGAATGAGTATAAAAGTTCCGATGAATTCTGCGAGGTAAGGGGTCATGAGGTCAGAGGTTTATTGGTCTGCTAATTTGGACATTTTCTGTGTTTCATCTATTTGAGTTTTGTCTATGCAAAACAAACCCACCCCTAACCCCTCCAAGGAGGGGAAATCCGCGTTTATTCGCATAGTCCTTGTCATCCGCGTTCTATTCCCACTCTATTCGCGGTCAGATTAAAACCAATAATGGCATCTTTGCACTTTCAAGTATAAAAGCAACGCATGTATCCTACCCTCTACGACCTCGTCCTCGACCTTTTTGGGCTTTCCATTCCACCCTTCCGATTAGTACAAAGCTTTGGAATGATGGTAGCATTGGCGTTTTTGGCCGCTAGTTGGGATTTGAAATCTGAACTTAAACGCAAAGAAGGCTTAGGACTTCTTGCTCCAGTAAAAAAGAAGGAGTGGAAAGGAAAACCATCTAGCCTTGCCGAAAAAATTATTTCGGGCATTATTGGTTTTGCCATTGGATATAAATTCTTGGCTTTGGTGCTCGATTTCGACAGCATTGCCGGCAATCCACAAGAATTTATACTCTCTTCAAAAGGCAACCTGCTTGGAGGATTTTTAGGAGCAGCATTTTCGGTAGGCACTCGAATTTGGGAGGATAAAAAAGAGTCTTTACCAGAACCAAAGGAAGTGGAAATCAATGTTCATCCGTACGAACAGGTTGGAACAATTACCATCCTCGCTGCCGTGTTCGGTATTCTGGGCGCCAAGTTGTTTCATAACCTTGAGAATTGGGACGAGCTGATGGCCGACCCTATTGGCGCACTTGTTTCCTTTAGCGGATTGTCATTCCTAGGGGGACTGATTTGCGCCACCATTGCCATTCTTTGGTTCGCCAAAAAGAACAACATCAAATTGTTGCACCTCACCGATGCCGCGCTTCCTGGACTAATGCTTGCCTATGGCGTTGGTCGCATGGGATGTCAGATTGCAGGCGATGGCGATTGGGGAATTCCGAACGATGCGCCAAAACCCGAATGGTTGAGTTTTCTGCCCGATTGGGCATGGGCTTACAACTACCCAAATAATGTGTTGGGGATTGATCTACAAGCAGATTTTACGCAGATGGGATATGTAAGCCTTACAGGGTACGCTTGGCCCACTCCAATTTACGAAACAACGATGGCGCTCATTATTTTCGGTTTTCTTGCCTTTATGCGCAAACGTTGGACTACGCCCGGAATGGTAATGTCGTGGTACCTCATACTCTCAGGCGCAGAGCGTTTAGCCATTGAACAAGTTCGAATCAATAACGAATACCCCATCTTTGGAGGTGTTACTCAGGCCGAAATCATCTCTACGGTGATGATAATGCTCGGAATGGTGTTTGTGTTTCTTATGCCCAAGGTGGGTAAGAAATGGGCAGAATACTGATAAATAGAATGACTGTCTACTTTTAGTGTTAAAGTCAACAGATTGCGTCATGCTGAACTTGTTTCAGCATCTAAAACCAAAGAGTAATAGACCCGGAAACAAGTTCAGGGTGACGGCACATACATTTAGCATAATGCGCATCATCTAACCATGGATATTTCTACACTCAACCTTCCCGACATCACCTGTGAAGTTTGCGCCATTGCCCGCAAGGCAGGTGCTTTCATCCTCAACGAAAGAAAAGCCTTCACTTCTAAGAAAGTGGAAGTAAAAGGCCACAATGATTTTGTTTCGTATGTGGATAAAGGTTCGGAGCGAATCATCGTAGAGGAACTGAAGAAGCTGCTTCCACAAGCAGGATTTATTACCGAAGAAGGAACCGAAAAGCGCGATGACAATCCCCTAAAATGGGTAATTGACCCCTTGGATGGTACCACCAACTTCATCCACGGCATGCCCTTTTTTGCGGTAAGCATTGCCTTGCTTTATGAGAAAGAACCGCTGGTTGGTGTTGTGTTCGAGATTAATCAGGATGAGATGTTCTCTGCTTGGAAAGGCGGTGGTGCCTTTATGAATGGCGAAGAAATTCAATGCTCTGCTGCCACAAGAGTAGCCGATTCATTACTCGGAACGGGTTTCCCGTATTACGATTACCATTTGCTCAATCAATACCTGGAACTGTTCAAACATTTAATGCAGCATTCGCACGGCATTCGCAGACCGGGTTCTGCCGCCACCGACTTGGCATATGTGGCCTGTGGTAGGTTTGATGGCTTCTACGAATACAGCCTCAGTCCGTGGGATGTAGCGGCCGGTATTCTGCTGGTAAAAGAAGCGGGCGGTTTGGTTTCAGATTTTTCTGGAGGCGATGATGCCATATTCTCAAAAGAGATTATTGCCACCAATCCGCATATCTACACAGAGTTTTCGGAGCTTCTGCGTAGCTTTATGAAATAGAACGGTCGAAACGATTCGTTGAATAAATTGCTCTTGAAAAATCATTTGAACAGCCACAGAAACACAGAATGCACAGAGGTTTTCACAGAAAAACGTACTTCCTTTTTTCTGTGTCTTCTGTGTTTCTGTGGCTAAAAACAAGTTTACTTGTAAGCAATGGCATCTATAATTTGAATTCGTAATCAATCCTTTCGGTAAATAGGAAGGATAAGCACTTTATGAAATGACACGAACCACCCTCACCCTCCTTTTCTCCTTTTTCATTTTTCTTTCTTCCTACGCACAGGAAGACTCCTCTGCCGTTGAAAGCGAAACGGTTAAACTAACGGAGGCCGTTCCATCCACAGGCAAGAAAAAGGTGTACACCTTTGATGTAAAGGAAGAAATTGGCCCAGGCGTTTGGCGCAAAATGCAAAAGGCATTTGAGGAGGCCAATGCGTGGAATGCCGACCTCATTCTCTTGCACATGAACACCTATGGCGGCATGGTGCTTCATGCCGACAGCATGCGAACCAAAATCCTCAACAGCAAAATTCCGGTTTGGGTATTTATTGATAATAACGCGGCATCGGCAGGAGCGCTTATTTCTATTGCTTGCGATAGCATTTACATGCGAAAAGGCGCCAACATTGGTGCCGCCACGGTGGTTAATCAGACGGGAGAACAGATGCCCGATAAGTATCAGAGTTACATGCGTAGCACCATGCGCTCTACAGCCGAAGCCAAGGGACGTAACCCCGAAATTGCGCAGGCCATGGTAGATGCTTCCATTAAAATAGATGGCATTAGCGATTCGGGAAAGGTGGTCACGTTTACGGCTTCGGAAGCCATGAAATACGGTTTCTGCGAAGGCATGCACGAAACGGTAGATGAAGTGCTGGTGCAGAACGGATTCCCCGAATACGAACTCAAAACCTACGTTCTCACAGGTCTAGAAACCTTTATTGGTTGGATGATAAATCCGGCAGTGAGCGGCATTCTTATCATGATAATCATTGGTGGCATTTACTTTGAGTTGCAAACGCCCGGTGTAGGTTTTCCTCTTGCAGCCTCAATTATTGCAGCTTTGCTATACTTTACCCCACTCTATTTAGAAGGACTGGCCGAAAACTGGGAAGTCATTCTTTTTATGGCAGGAATTGTACTGCTTGGGGTAGAGATATTTGTTATTCCGGGCTTTGGTGTGGCGGGCGTTTCGGGCATCGCCCTTATCATGACATCCCTCATTCTGAGTTTAATAAACAACGTTGGTTTCGATTTTGAGATGACCATGCCAACGCAAATCATCAACGCATTCCTGACGGTGATTTTAGCCACGGTGGGCGGATTCTTTGGGTCTATTTACCTCGCCAAACGCTTCCTCTCCACTTCCATGATGAGTTCGATGGTGCTTTCTTCAGTTCAGAACAGTTCGGACGGTTTTGTTGGTGTTAATTCTAAGGAGCACGAACTGATAGGTAAACAAGGAATTGCCAGCACGATTCTGCGTCCTTCGGGCAAGGTTGAAATTGACGGTGATATTTATGATGCTACTGCATTAACGAGCTACATTGATAAGGGCGAAGCCATTGAGGTGGTGAAGTACGAAACTGCGCAGTTGTTTGTGCAGAAGGTGGCTTCTTAGACAGCGACTAGTGACCAGCGATTAGCGACCAGTGGGTGCAGAATTGAGCCTGTTCCATCATTCGCAGCCAACCTGACTTTCAGTGCTAAGCACGCGTTTCAAACACAGGCTATCCATCATGCACAAAAAAACCGCCTACCGTTTCCAGTAGGCGGTCAACCCCGGTCCTACAGCCGATTAGCCTTTCTGCCTGTGGGCCGATGGGTATTTTTAGGCAACCAGACCGTTCACGCTGCCGCTCCATGGGCTCGGACTTCCTGCACCAATGGCACGCATTTGAAATTCGTGATACATGGCAGATTGCAGGCCGACAACTGTCTGACGGAGTTGCCCTAGTGGATCTACCATTATCCACGCTGCAACAACAGGCGTTGGATCTGAACTAGGATTACCCGGTGTAGACCCCAGACCACCACTTACCACAGGGCGGTGACG
>JAIOYO010000024.1 GCA_021741075.1 Flavobacteriales bacterium
TTCGGTTCCCATTCAAGTGATATACGACCCTAACGAGCGTGTTTCACATTTTCGTCCAGGACCCGATTTTACGCGTATCAGTTTCCTGAATGCGTGGTTCACCATTCTAGCGGGACTTTTTTACATCCCGAAACGATTGCTTTTCAAAGGCAAACTCATCCAATTGATAAAGGAAGAAGCCATCAAACCAGAGGAAACCAACCTACGCAAAGCGGCAAGTATTGGCTTTGGATTCTTCGTTGGAATTCTTCCGATCTGGGGTTTTCAATTGCTACTAGGAATACCAACCGCCATTTTTCTACGGATGAACAAAGTTCTGTTCATTACTGCGGCCAACATCAGTCTACCGCCACTTATTCCGTTCATCATTTTCTTCAGCTACTTGATGGGGCAGCCCTTTTTTGATGGAGAGCCGATGCCATTTGATCAACTGTCTGAACTGTCGCTCGATAATATCCACGATAGTTACATCCAATATGTGATCGGAGCCATTCTGCTGTCAATCATTACCGGTTTAATTGGATTTGTTGTGAGTTTGATAACGCTTATTGTCCTTCGAAAGGAACCGAAATCGGTTTAGAGCGCTTGAACTTCCTTGTGTCGGAAGCAATCAACCGTGTGATCATTTACCATTCCAGTGGCTTGCATGTGTGCGTAAACCACCGTGGAACCAACGAATTTGAAGCCACGTTTTTTGAGGTCTTTGCTCAAGGCATCTGATATTTCGGTGGTTGGTGGAACTTCTTTAATCGTTCTGCGGTTATTTTGAATGGGCTTTCCATCCACAAACTTCCAGATGTATTTTTGAAACGAACCGAACTCCTTTTGAACCTGAATGAAAGCCTGAGCGTTCGAAACCGCTGAACGGATCTTTGCTCCATTTCGGATAATGCCAGCATCTTCCATCAGGGAAGCGACTTTTGCATCATCAAATGCAGCTACTTTCTTCACATCAAAATGCTCGAATGCAGCACGAAAATTCTCGCGCTTTCGCAGAACGGTAATCCAACTCAAACCTGCTTGGAAGGTTTCCAAGATGAGAAACTCAAACAATTTCTTATCATCATAAACTGGAAAACCCCACTCCGTATCGTGATAATCGATATAGAGTGGGTCAATTGAAACCCAGCCACAACGTTTTTTAATCATTCCGATGGGGCTTTATGGAAATGGAGCGGAAGTGTTACTTCTTCTTCTTTACAGGCTTGGCATCGTTGATAAACTTGCCATTGACTGATTCGCCAAGGATGATAACGTCCTTAGACTTTTCGTAGTCTTTTACTGCTAGTGCCATCTCGTCTTCCGTATCTCTACGAATCTTGATTCCTGATGCAGCACCTGTATTTCGTACTTCAATATAGTAGCCGTCTTTTAGTTTTTTCGGCCTAGTAGGAGGTCTTCCCATGTCTTATTATTACTCTTTTTCAAACGCCTTTTGCACTATTTGTGTTGGGCGCAACTATTTACTCTTCGGGATGAAATATAGGTATTAGAACCTTACGCGTGCAATCAAAATGTCAATTTGTGTTAAATGGTGAATGTTCAATCATAAAACTGAACTAAACCAATTCACGTTTTTCCAACTGTTTATATAGATTTTACAACGTTTTACTCACAAAAGCACTAGGCTCCGAGGAAACTTCCACCGCATACCCTAAGTACTTGTCCATTGATGCATTGTGCGCCAGGATGTGATAGAAATACCATTGCCTCGGCAATATCTTCAGGCTTTCCGGCCTGCGCTAAGCTTGTTAATCGCTCGGCAAAAATCCGCGTCATCAATGGCATCGACTTTACCATATCGGTTTCGATGTAACCAGGTGCAATGGCGTTAATGGTGATTCCTTTGGCTTTCAATTCCTTCGATTTTGAAGCGGAATATCCGATCAAAGCCGCTTTGGTTGCCGTGTAATTGGTTTGTCCAAAATTCCCTGCAATACCAGAAATAGACGAAGTGCTAATAATTCGACCACCTTCAGGGATCAATCCCATTGCTAAGGCATCTTCCGAGAGGTTGATGACAGCCGTGAGGTTAATGGCAATCAGTTGGTCCCAATAATGCTCGGGCATATTCTTCAGCGTCTTGTCGCGGGTAATTCCAGCGTTGTTTACCAATACATCAATGCGTCCGTGTTTTTCTTTAATCGTTTCGAGAAGTTTCTTGCGTGCTGATTCATCCGTTAAATCAGCACCCATAAAAGAGACCTTTTCGGACAAGATGGCCTTTGCTCGTTCCTCCATCTGAGGCATATCGGCAATGATAACCGTGGCTCCTTCGGCAGCTAAACGGTTAACAGTAGCCGAGCCGATTCCACCGGCACCGCCTGTTACCACACATACTTTCTCAGAAAGCTGTCTGCCCGAACTATTAGTTTCATTAGTGGAAACGGCTTGGCCTGTTATAAAGGCAGATCGACCAGAAGTAAAAAACTCTTGAATGGTTTTGTAGTTTTTCAACTCAACATTTGGTGGAAGTTTGATAAGGTTGACGGTAGTTCCTCGTCCGCCTAATTCTTTTGCCAACGAACGGCTGATTCCTTCCAACGAACGTTGATACGTTGAATGGTGTGTGTCAGAAAGCAACTCAGGCTGAACAGAGTAGATGAGCACTTTTCCATTCGCCTTGATATTCTTAACTCCTGCTTGCAGTTCATTGAATAGTGCTTTGAGGGCTGGAGCATTGCTCACTTTTCTACCATCAATAACCAGCGCATTTTCAACTATGGACGTTCCATCTTTCCATGGTCGGTAAGTTTTGATTAAGGGAGTAGGAGGTGGGAATCCGAAGAGGGATAGAATCTTTTCTTTCATAGGGCGAATATGCAAAACGTAAGTTGAGCAACAGCCATAAAATTAACGACTGACCAAAAATGCACGTGGTCCTTTATTATCCGCAGTTATTGAATGATGAGTTTCTGAGTGATGGTTCGCTGCGGGGATTGAAGTTTCACCAAATAGGTCCCGGCTGAAAACTCTGTAACGTCAAATGCCATGCGGAACATGCCGCTGCTGATGGTTCGGTTAGCAATCAATTGTGCAACTGTTCTTCCCGAAAGGTCGGTAAGGTCAATACTGACCGAACCTGCTATTGCCATTTCAAATTCCAAATTCACCCTATAGGAACTTGGATTGGGAAACAATAGGAAGTGATTGCTTAGTTCTTTTTCCTCCACAGATGTGATACTTGAAAGTATGCCATCCAAGGGGCCGGCATAGGTACCTGTAATATCCTGGTATTCGGCCGAAGAAGGAGTCGCGCATGGCTGGAGGACTGCATCAAATGGCGTAAACTGTTTGACCTCAAATCCGGGTGTGAGTGTGATTGACCTCCCAGCCTGATAGCGAACTGAAGTTCCCAGACCGCCATCAAAACTTTGGGCAGAAACGATGGTCTGATCGGCTTGATAGAACCAATAGCCAGCTTGGGGAGAGGTGAATGCTACCAGCGTTTGTTCGTCTGTGCAAGAACGATACAGGTCTGTTTCCCAAACACTTCGGCCAAAGGTCCCTGCTCGGAGTTTGCCACTTGCGGTGTGAATTGCGAGGTCATTGATAGGGGTATGCGGTAGTCCGTTTCTAAAAGGTAGCCAATCTCCCAATTCGTCATCTCGATAATAAACACCGACATCAGCTCCAACGTAAAGGCCATCACTTCCGCCTGGGTGCCATGCAATGGAAAGGAAAGGGATGTTGGGCAATGAACCCGAGATATTCTCCCAAGTTTGTCCTGCATCCATCGATCGGAATACTTTATGATTTGGCACATAACCGCTAACCGTAACCGCCACTTGATTGGCATTTAAAGGGTTTACTGCAATGTCGGTAATCCGAGCATTGAAATCATATGCCAAAGGCGGACTTATCGTATCAGCATCAGTCGGGTTTCCTGGTGAAAAGTCAGTCAATGCGTTATGAATGATTTTCAAGGATACACCGTTGGTCGAATACAATATATTAGGGTCATTGATTCCAATTGCCATGGCAACAGAGCCGGGAGTGGTACTGCTGAGAAGTAAGAAGTTACTACCGCCATCCAAACTTCTTATCACACGTGTACTAGAACCAACAAATAAGATTTGACCATCTACCGGATGAGTTAGCAACGTGGGCCAGACGTTGGGTATCGTGAATAGATCAACAGTTGAAATTCCATTGTCGGTCGATCGGAAGACAATACCGTTTTTTGTTCCATAGAAGGTTGTCGGATCACTTGGCGAAAAAGCACATGAACTTGCATCGGCACCGCTAACATGTTTCCAAGTGGTACTGTTTGTATTCTTGAGGTTAGTCCCATTGTCCTGTGTACCACCAATGATGCGGTTCGGGCTGCTTTCGTGACTTGCAATATTGTAGAATTGCATGATATTCATACCTACCGAAAGCTTTGTAAAGCTGTTGCCTTGGTCAGTACTTCTGTAAAGCCCACCATCGGTGCAGGCAAATAGGGCATTGTCGTATGGACTGAAAACCAGGTCATGAACGTCTGCATGACAATATGAGGTCGTACTTGATAAGTTCTCTTTCCACTGTGTAATGTTTACAAAAGAACCTGGTTCAGCTTTCAGAACTGACCTCCAAATGTTTATGCCGCCAACATAGATGTCTGAAGAATTTACAGGATTACAAGCGATTGCCAGATCGTACCAACTCTGAGAATTATTGTTGTCGTTTCCATCATTTGCGTAACCAAGAATGTTCGGGTAATTGGCTTTTTGCACAAAGGAGTCACCAGAGTGAGATGAGACGTAAACCCCCTTAAAATGTGCGGTGTCCGTATTGGGGCCCACCACGGCAAAGAGGTACTCAGGATCAGCAGCGGAAACAGCGAGTTCAATTCTATCCGTGGTATTGATGCTGAATGTTATCAACGTATCAGTCCAAGATTGACCATTATTACTGGATCTGTATATTTTACTATCGGTGGCCATATACACAATGCTCGTGTTTCCTGGTTTGAACTCAAGGTCGTTCGTGCCAGGGTTGCTGCTTGTCTGTGTCCAATCAAGACCACCGTTGGTTGTACGAAATACTCCGGCCGTGGTGCCTACCAAAAGAGTATCTGGCTTGTTCATATCCATAATCATTTTTCGTCCTACAAGGCGATCTTCCAGATTCCACGATAAACCTGTTGAATGCCACGTTAGTCCACCATTTAGCGATTTGAGAACACCATTGCCATAGGCATCAGGAGTTCCGGATTCACTGTCTCCAGTGAGAATGTAAATGATGTTCGGGTCAGTTGGATGAAGACAGATGTCAGCAATACCTAAGGAGGGAAGACCGTCTGTAAGGCAGACCCATGAACTTCCCAGGTCGCTCGATTTCCAAAGTCCACCTGCCGGAGTGCCGCAAAAAATAGTGTTTGGGTCGGAGGGATGAAAAGCTATGCAGTTTACCCTTCCAACACCCCCGTTGTATCCGTCACCATACCTGACGTAGTCTGTAGGCCCAACCAGACTCCAGTTCCCCGTGTTGGATGAACGGTCTTGTGCGAAAGGGTTTGTAGCCTCATATCGACTGAATTCATCCAAAGCTATTTTGCTTGCGTTTGCAGTTTTTCCATTTGGAAGCTGATGGTCTCTAAGTTGCCGTTCATAGCGTATCCAGTGCGAATAACCACTTCCTCGACCTTTATCGCGGTTTGCGTAATATGCTTCAACCTGTTCTTTCAGTTCGTTGAAACTCAGACCGTGATTCTGTAGCCATAATGGAATGGTCCAATCCTCTTCTTGGGTTTGGGCGTTGGATCTAACAACGCTTCCCAACATTACTACTAGAATAAATCCTGTTCTAATAAACCTAGCTGTAATTGCTTTCATGTCAAATCAGTTCGGTGAACAATTACTTCCTATTCAATTGCGCTTTCAGCACGCGGTTTTCCTCTTTCAGTTGGTCGAGCTCCTTCTGTTGGCGGATGGTATGGAGTGTGATTTCCTCAATTTTCTGAAGGAGTATCTTCTGCATTTCTCCTACCAAGAAACCGTTTTCCTCCACTTCGCTTTTTGATGGTACCAAGGGAAGATGTTTGTTCTTCGCAATGAACGCTTCGGTTTCATACAGGTCTGGAAGAATGTGTGTTTCCTCAAACACAAAATCGGGCCAGTTGCTGCTGTCTTCCACCTTCAGTTCTTCGCAAAGAACTTTGCCATCCACTGAAACCATGTATCCAGCAGCTTGGGTTGTTGTTCCAACGGTGATTCCGTCAGCATTGAAATAGCTTTTCCCCCCGGCCACATAGAGTCCGTAATCGGCTCCTGTTGTCCAAACTCCGTATTTGGTTCCTGTTCCGCCTGTAGGTGCGTTGAAATGACCGGCATAGACGTTTCCTGCCCCTGCCGCTGAAGCGTTTCCTCTGATTGCATAGGCGTTTCCTGAGACCGCACCACCTACGGTTACCGAATAAACTCCATGTTTTGAGCCCGTTCCACCTTGAGGGGCAGATACGTAAATACCGTAACTAGCGGCCGCACCTGTGTAGGGAGTTATCAAGTTAAGAACACGGGTTGATTCTGTGGTTCCGTCCACATCCAAGGGGTAAGCAGGTGCACTGTTTCCGATTCCCACAAATCCGGAAGACCGATAGGTGTTGCTTCCGGAAGTACTCCAAACTCCTCCTATAGCAACACCATTCTGAAAGATGTTTCCGGTAAAATTGATGTCACCCGTCACATCGAGCTGATAAGCGGGGTTCGTATTCCCAATACCAACATTATCGCTGAAGTAACCTTTACCAATAAAGTACCCACCATAGTTCATGGAACCGCCATTGGCATATCCACGCACACCTATGTTCACTCCTGAGCCGTTGAGTGCTTCAAACCCTCCTCCCCACTTCTCGCCTGTTCCATTGCCATTGGCCACCGAATAGACACCCATTGCGGTTGCGATTCCTGCATAACTATTGGTAATGACTGTAGTGGCCAGTTCGGTGGTTGTGCGCACCGAGAGTGGCGAACTTGGTGTGGTGGTTCCAATGCCCACCATGCCGCTGTTGCGGTAAATATTGCCACCGTTAACGGTCCAGTTACTTCCTGCAAATGGAACGCCATTTTTAATCAGGTTTCCCGTGAATTTAATGTCTCCAACCACATCCAAAGTGGCGGTTGGGTTGGAAGTTCCAAGTCCCGTATTTCCGTTCTTGAGAACAACCATTGCGTCACTCAAATCCAAATAAGTTGTTCCGTTTCCGAGACTGAACAAGCGGTCGGTAGCTGAGATTGAACTGGTTGAAGTAGGGGTGTAGCTGGTTCCATAAATCCCAAGACTTGTTTCGGCATAGGAATAAGCCGTGTTTCCGGGGCCAATGGCCACGGAATTTTCGCCCTGAGCCGAACCGCCCGTGATGCCTACACTTCTATTTCCTTGCGCACTTCCCAACGCAGAGAATGATTGGGTTCCGCTGGCGGTTCCACCCAAGGCCATGGCGCCTTGACCGAATGCCAACCCACCGCCCAACGCAGTACTTTCGTCTGCGCTCGCAATGCTCTGCCAACCTATGGCTGTGCTGCGTGAGCCTCCAGCATTAGAAAAATAGCCCAGTGCGGTGGTGTAATCACCAACGGCCTGATTACCAAAGCCTGCAGAGAAAGACATCTGACCAATGGATTGACTTGAACCGAATGCGGCACTTGCATAGCCTGTTGCTTTTGATCCATCTCCAGCGGCAAAGGAGTAGTTTCCAATGTTAGACTCATCCCAAGTATCGCCAACTGCGTTTCCAGCTCTGAATGCGGCCTTGGCCGGATACCACATCATTCGTACTCCTGTTCCTGTAGCAGGAATGCTACCCGTGCCGAAGGTTCCAGTGCTCAGAAAGCCGTCAGTTCCTGAAACATGAAGGGCACCTGCATCTGCCGTAATTGTCCTTCCAGACCCGTTGCCTCCGAAATCGTATGCTGCATCTAAGTTTACGCTCGTTGAACTTAGCGGTTGCCAGGTAGCTTTTCCGTTTGCATCGCTTGTTAGTACCTTATCGACACCTTGTGTGCCATCGTTTATCGTTATTCCACCGATAATATGCAACTTGTCTGTAGGAGCCGAAGTGCCGATACCCACGTTAGCATTGTTGCCTATTACCACCGAATTGCTTCGAGTTACTAAGGTGTTTGAGCCAATTGCTGTTGCATTGCTAAGACCAGCTGTTCCATCAGCATCCTTGCCGATGTATGTGTTCTCAATTCCGGATAGGTCAGAGTCTCCAGCACGGAAACCAAGGAATGTATTCCCAGTACCAAAGCTTTTAGTTCCAGCATCGCGTCCTATCAAAACATTACTGTTGCCACCACCCAGTGCTTGACCTGCCTGAGTACCAATGGCGATATTGTTTGAACCAGTTGTATTGTTGTAGCCCGCTCGCCATCCAATAAAATTGTTGTTTTCTCCTTCGGTACTGTTTAACCCCGCCTGATAGCCCAAAAAGGCATTCTTGCCTCCAGTGGTGTTTGATGCTCCGGCACGTAGACCAAGGAAAAGGTTAAAGTCACCATCTGTATTAAGATAACCTGCTCTATATCCGATGAACGTGTTTGAGTTTCCTGTAGTGAGTGAGAATCCTGCTTCTTGTCCGATGATGGCATTCCGAATTCCGGTGGTGACAGACTGACCTGCTGATGCGCCAATCATTATGTTCTCTGTACCAAGAGCTGAAACTGCATTTTCACCAGCTATTAAAAAACGTTCATTCGGTGCAAGGTTGATTGAACCGGCCACATCTAATTTAAAAGCAGGATTGAGTACTCCAATTCCTACGTTAGTCCCATCATCAGTAATAGCTTGAGAGAATACCGATGATGTGAGACAGAGAAGCGAAAACGTGAAAATTGCCTTTTTCATATTAAGATTTTTAGATTTTCCAAAATTCGAACAACCTGATTATTTTGGCAATCGTAATTTTTCAAAAAATCAACTTTCCGAAGAATGGCCTCATCTCATGACCCACTGAAGTTGCTGATTTCCAGCATGGATACCAATGAGAAACGCTACTTCAAGCTACTCAGCACTGCCTTTAAGTCAAATTCGAAGACTTTACAACTTTTTGATCTCTTAGATTCTCAGGAAGACCTGTCAGACAACGAACTGATGGTCCGATTGAACGTGTCATCCATCAATTCAATCAGAATGCTGCTTAGAAAGCAGTTGTTGAGGGCTATGCGCATTTATCAGGAAGAAAGGAATGAACGATCTGCCATGCGCGGAACCATTGGGGAGATTGAGTTCCTTCTTAGTAAACAGTTAACTGGCGAGGCAG
This sequence comes from Flavobacteriales bacterium, assembly GCA_021741075.1. Taxonomy (GTDB): domain Bacteria; phylum Bacteroidota; class Bacteroidia; order UBA10329; family UBA10329; genus UBA10329. The sequence continues at coordinate 9,248 of JAIOYO010000024.1, forward strand.
AGAAGGAAATTAGGAAAGCTTACAAGAAAGCCGAATCGGTAAACGACCATTTGGCTTTGTATGAGTTGACGCTAAGAAACAATGAAATCCGAAAGCAGTTTAGGACGTCACAAGATTTGGTCGATGAATTTGAAGATCGCATATCAAAAATGGAGAATCAGTGTGCGAGGTTGCTAAACTTGGGACGATTGAGGATCATAGATACCGAATGGAATCTCTACATCCAGAATTTTGATCGTGGAGATTCTGAAAGGAATCGTCAGTTTTTTTACAATCAGATAGAACCATTTCTGAATGAGCTGAAGCTGAACAACTCAGCTCCATTGGAAACCATTCATTCGGCCATTCTCAGAAGTGGATTCAATACCTTACTTGGTGATGTTCAAGTATCGGAATCGGTTATTGAACAGGCGAACAGGCTCTTTGATTTGGATAATCAATTACTGATAAATAGGTTCAGCATGTTTGTTGCGCTGAATTACAATCATTCATGTGGTCTTTTCATCAGGGAAATGGTGAACGAATCCTTGAATTGGACACTTTCGACAGAAGAGGTTCTGGACCGCTATTATGACGAGCTTTTGAAAATACACGGAGACGAAGTCTGTGTCAGGTTTCGCTATTTGCTCTTGAGTGGTAGAATTCGCGCGCTGAACCGGCTGGGAAGATTTTCAGAATCACTGTTGCTTGAACCGAATTACCGCATCCTCACAGAAGCAGGATGGCAGGTGATTTTCAATAACACACGGGTTCTTTTGAGCCTCCGATTTGCATCTGCACATTTTCACTTGGGCCAATACCGAAGCGCGCTCGTCTATTTGGAAAAAGGACTCTCCATGAAAGAAGTCAGAGATATTGACCTCTTGCGAAGCGTTTATTTATTGGCGGAAGGCCTATGTTACTTGATGCTCGGCAATTGGGAACTGGCAGAAACTAAATTGAGCAATCTCTATAAAGGAATCATGAGAACGGATTCCAAAGCTGGTTTCAAATCTGGTCAGATTGAGTTTGTTCGGAAGATATCAACCATTCAAATGAATAATGATGTTGAAGAGGCCAAACAATTGCGTTCGCGCCTCGAAAAGGAAAAATCAGATGGATTGGTTTTGGATTTCATTAATCTGCCCACCTGGTTATCTAATCGCATGGTAGAAATGGCCCACTAACATAGGCTGGTTTTGTGACTTCGCTCACCGACAACTTTTCCGTTCGTTCAAAATATTTCAGCCAAAACGACATCTGCGAGGTTGGTTGGCTGTCATTTTTTCCGCTAAACAATTGATTTTCAGACATGGAGGGATGTTTGAAGAAAGCCTGTTCGACCGATTTTTGTAAAGAGCGGGTAATAAAACCAGATTAAAATGAACTTTAATAACTACACAATTAAGTCGCAAGAAGCATTGCAAGCTGCAACGCAAGAGGCGATGAACAATGGCCAGCAGGCTATTGAAACAGGACATATACTAAAAGGAGTGTTGAACGTAGACGAAAACGTTACGCCCTTCTTGCTAAAGAAATTGGGGGTAAATCTGCAAGCTTTTGAAGCTGCTGTTGATAGCCAGGTAAAGAGCTACCCAAAGATTTCTGGTGCACAACCTTACTTGAGTAATCAAGCGACTCAAGTCTTAAACAAAGCCAACAACTTCCTCAAGGAATTTGGTGATGAATATGTTTCCATTGAGCACATGCTTTTAGCATTGCTTTCAGGTGGCGATACCATTGCCCAATTGATGAAAGACAGTGGCGTAACCGAAAAAGGACTGAAAGCCGCCATAACCGAACTCAGAAAAGGAGGGAAGGTGACCAGTCAAACGGCAGAAGATACTTATAACGCCTTGGGTAAATACGCCTTGCATTTGAATGAACTGGCTAAAAGCGGAAAGCTTGACCCAGTTATCGGTAGAGACGAAGAGATAAGACGTGTGCTTCAGATCCTCTCACGAAGAACCAAGAATAACCCAATTCTGATTGGTGAACCAGGCGTTGGTAAAACAGCCATTGCCGAAGGATTGGCGCACCGAATCATAAACGGTGACGTTCCAGAGAACCTGAAATCCAAACAACTCTATTCCTTAGATATGGGTGCGTTGGTGGCTGGCGCCAAGTACAAAGGCGAGTTTGAAGAGCGTTTGAAGTCCGTAGTAAAGGAGGTGATTTCTGCCGATGGCGAGATCGTCCTTTTCATAGATGAGATACATACACTTGTAGGAGCAGGTGGAGGAGAAGGTGCCATGGACGCGGCCAATATTCTAAAACCAGCTTTGGCCCGAGGCGAACTAAAAGCCATTGGAGCCACTACTTTGAACGAGTACCAGAAGTACTTTGAGAAGGATAAGGCGCTCGAAAGGCGTTTCCAAAAAGTGATGGTGGATGAGCCTAGCACCGAAGATGCAGTTTCCATCTTACGCGGACTGAAAGAGAAGTACGAAACGCACCACAAGGTTCGTATTAAAGATGAGGCAATTATCTCAGCTGTAGAACTTTCGCAGCGTTACATCAATGATAGGTTCTTGCCAGATAAGGCCATTGATTTAATTGATGAAGCCGCTTCTAAACTGCGTATCGAAATCAATTCTTCTCCGCAAGAGTTGGATGAAATCGAGAGAAAGATTCGTCAGTTAGAGATTGAGCGGGAAGCCATCAAACGCGAGAAAGACCAACCCAAGTTGGATAAACTTGCTTCGCAATTAGCAGAGCTGGGAGAAGAAAGAGATCAGCTGCGTGCTAAATGGCAAAACGAAAAAGACATCGTGGAAGGCATTCAGCAAGCCAAGGAAGACATTGAGAACTTTAAACTGCAAGCAGAGCAAGCAGAAAGAGCAGGCGATTTTGGTAAGGTAGCCGAGTTGCGCTACGGCAAAATCAAAGAAGCCGAAGCCAAGCTCGAAGAAAGCAAATATCAGTTGGCCCAGCTGCAATCCAACTCTCCGATGATAAAAGAGGAAGTGGATTCGGAAGATATTGCTGGTGTGGTTTCACGTTGGACGGGAATTCCTATCAATAAAATGTTGGAAAGCGACCGTGAGAAATTACTCCGATTGGAAGACGAACTGCACAAACGCGTGGTTGGACAGGAAGAAGCCATTTCGGCCATTTCGGATGCGGTGCGTAGGAGCAGAGCCGGTTTGCAAGATGAGAAACGACCCATCGGTTCGTTCATCTTCCTCGGAACAACGGGTGTAGGTAAAACCGAACTCGCGAAAGCCTTGGCAGACTATCTCTTCAATAACGAAAACGCCATGACGCGCATTGATATGAGCGAGTATCAAGAACGCCATGCCGTCTCAAGATTGGTAGGTGCGCCTCCGGGATATGTAGGATATGATGAAGGCGGACAGTTGACCGAAGCGGTTCGTAGAAAGCCTTATTCGATTGTGCTCTTGGATGAGATTGAGAAAGCCCATCCTGATGTGTTTAACATCTTACTGCAAGTGTTGGATGATGGCCGTCTTACCGACAACAAGGGCCGAGTGGTGAACTTTAAGAACACCATCATCATCATGACCTCTAACCTTGGCTCGCACCTTATTCAAGACAAGATGGAGAACATCAATGAGGCGAATAAGGATGAAGTGTTGGCATCGACCAAAACAGAACTCTTTGAGCTGCTGAAGAAAACGCTCCGTCCAGAGTTCTTGAACAGAATTGATGACATCATCATGTTTACTCCGCTGACGCGCGATGATGTGGCAAGCATTACCAAACTGCAATTGCAGTTGCTTGCCAAGCAGCTGGAGAAGAATGGCATTACATTCCAGTTTACGGATGAATGTGTGGAATGGCTCTCACAATTGGGCTACGACCCACAGTTTGGTGCCAGACCTTTGAAGCGTGTCATCCAGCGCGAGGTGCTGAACGAACTTTCTAAGCAGATACTTGCCGGAAAAGTGAGCAAGGACGGAGTGATAATTCTGGACTGCTTCGACAAGGAGGTTGTGTTTAGAAATCAGTCGAAGGCAGAGCAGACGGTTTAATCTGTGCTTAATTCATAAAAAAAGACCCGACATTTTGCGGGTCTTTTTTATTTACAATAGTCAGAAGTAGTAGGTTCGAATTGTGCACGAAGCGTTTAACATATAAGCAACAATCTATGTATACCTCCTGTTTCCTTTGGTGCGCGATGTATGCATGGCAGCACTTGACTCTCCGGATGGTCAACTGCCAGCTTCCATAAGTGGCCAACGCCTAGGCTGATGGGCTGCGCATGAGGTAGCGCTTGATAGTGCAAGTCGAAGAAATGTTCTGTTAAGAAGGCTTCGAATCCTTCTTCTTTTCCTCCATAGAGCTTTTTGAGTTCTTCTCTTACTTCGGCAATAAGCACTTTCTGCTTGCCGTGTGCATTAGGCAAAATATCGCTTGGTTCTCCATAGTATGTGCACAAGAACGTGTAGGTAGGTATAGGAGAGCGGTCTACATGATACGAATACACATCGGTTGGAAAGAATGGAAATAAATCATCCCTATCGTAGTACTTAATGATATTCAGTACGGGCGATGCGCCAATAGCTGAGAGGAGTTTCCAATCGCTGAGAAGAATTTCTCTAGCACGCTGCCCAGGTACGCTTAGCGTGAGCGCCTCTAGCGTTTCTGGCTCTATGGTGGTAATGTTTTCGGTTGAGTTGAGCTTGCTTACAATCTCTTCAAAATTGCCTTGGAGCGTGCGCTTCCAACACATTGCATTTATTTCTCCCCGAAATGGGGTGGAAATCAACTCTTGAAAAGTGGAGACGTAGCAAATTTGATTCTCTGCAGGAGAAGACGGTAGCATGGCTGCAATCTACCTATTGCTAGTAAACTTCAGAAATAGTGTATTTGGTTTTGTTGTATTCAAACGAATCGCCTGCCTTTTTGCCTTGCATGGCTTGGTAAATAGGAGACTTAGACGATACACCAAAGAGCTCTTGTCCGTTTGCTTCAAATTTCTCGATGCTAACAGACGGGAAAAATGTGTGTTTATCTGTTTTAACAATAGAGCCCATTGCTACGGTTTGGTGCAACTCTTCTGCCACATGCATTTTATTCAGCACGTTCATTTCTTCTACCACAAAATTGAGTTGGTCGGCTAAACCGTTTATGAGGTGGTCGTTGGTAGCGTCTAACGATTGCTGTGCGTGGTCTTGTTGGTCTTCTTCCACCGCATTATCGGTGCTATTCAATTCTTGAATACGTCTCTTAAAATCGTTAATGATTTCTTGCTGTCTTTCTTTGGCCTGTGCCAACACGGTTTTTTTAAATTCTAGCTTGCTCATGTCTTAATGTGTTAACTGTGTGCAAGCTAATGTGTACGAAAGTGCAATTTCCTGATGCGTGTCAGGGTTTGAAATAAGCTTTGTCATTAAAAGCCATGGAGCGGCCTACAACCATTTTCCTTCTGCTTCGGTGGCATCCCAAACAGAGAGGTTAAGTTTAAGGGCTACGTCTTTTGCAAGTTTAAGCGCGTCTTGCAAGTTTTCTGTTTCAAACAAGCGAATACGCTGGTTTTGTTCGGTAGCCAAATTAACCTGTATAACCGATTGCTTGGTGGTAATACTAGCGTTAGACCGTCCGTAAGTTGAACTTACGAAGGTTGTTTTAAAAACAGAAACACACTTAATTGGGGGCAAGGGTTCCCAATTGCCAAAGCTTTTGTTACCTATAGCCGTTATCATACGATAGGTTCGGTCTTTAAAATTTAGTTCAATACCACTTTGGTAGGCAATTAAACCGCCTGCCCCAAGGGCCAATACAAGGCCAAAAAGAGGATAAGTAGTCAAAGCCACTATACTAAATACAGCTGCCAGTACGCCAATTATTTTTATGGGCATCGGTTTATCTCGCTTGTAGAGGAACTGATACATGGCTTTTGTTGGTTTGTAATATTGGTAGCAGGTTACGGCTATGAAAATAGGGCTTTAATTCCTTCGATCTTTCGCCCGAAGGTGAAACTGCAAGGCGTGATGAACTTGCGGCATACACTTCACTCTCTATTTTTAAAATTGATGTTGTAGGTGGTTTTTTCAACTTTTAAAGTACGGTTTGAATTCAACTGTCGTCTTTTTGCACCGCCAAGGGAGCCAAAACCTTGATAGTATTTGAATGTTTGTGATACTTGTCCTACGTCACCTAAAAGTTTGATGTCGTCTTTGTTCCTTGGTGTTTCACGTTAACTGGATTTGAGAAAAGGTGTCTGATGATATGCGAAACCTCTTCGTGGTTTTCGTTAATAAATTCGTTCGGCCATTCTGGAATTTCACAAGCCCTGTCCAACCAAAAACAGAATGCGTCATTCGAGATTTCGAACATCATTCGTATTCGGCCAGGTATTTCAACTGAGTTAAATCTTAGAAAGCTTTAAGAATTGAATTCGTCCCAAAGCTTGAATTCTAGGTTTTCAAGCAACGGTTTCTGTCCGAGTGTTCGGAAAATGGTGTCAAAAATGTCCACGACACGTTGAACTTTTGGAGTGATCTGAAGCTTCATTAAAACTACCTACAACGGCAGATATAAATAATTTGTTCATGGTTTTACGTTTAGATGATGCAAGCTGTTTGTGTCGTACAAATGTTGATGCTTTCAGTAAATAAGTCAAATCAATAGTTACTATATAAGTATAAGTATATACTATAATTAGTATGAATGAAGTGAACTATTTAGCATGATGGAGAGCCATGGTATCTTCTGTCCGTTGGGCTAATTTGTCATCACAAAACCTGACAAAAGTCTAGTGAGTAATCAAATCGCAACTTACTTTAGCCGATATGGAGCAGGTCGATAAAACGCTTATTATAAAAGCGTCTGGAGAAAAAGTGCCGTTTGATGTAACGCGGTTGAGGCGTTCGTTGCAACGCTCAAAGGCTGAACCAAAAGCAATTGAAGAAGTTATTCTGGCCATTAATGCACAGTTGCATAATAACATGAGCACCAAGGATATCTATAGAAAGGCATTTGCATTGCTCCGCAAAACACCGGGTTCTAGTGCAGCGCGTTACAAGCTAAAAGCTGCCATCTTAGAACTTGGTCCTGCAGGTTTTGCCTTCGAAAAGTTTGTGGCAGAGGTGCTCAAACACGATGGTTACCATACACAGTTGAATCAGATTGAACAGGGAGTGTGTGTAAAACATGAAGTAGATATTGTGCTAGAACGCGGAAGCATGCGCGCTATGGTAGAGTGTAAATTCCACAGCGATAAAGGCAAATACTCCGATGTTAAGATTCCGTTGTATATCCAATCGCGATTTAAAGATGTGGAAGCAACATGGCAGCAAATGCCCGAACACAAAGGCAAACACTTTGAAGGTTGGGTGGTAACCAATACGCGGTTTACCACAGATGCAGAGCAGTATGGCAATTGTGCTGGACTTACGCTTTTGAGTTGGGATTCGCCCGAAGAAGGAAGTCTAAAACAACGCATAGATAGAGCAGGTTTGCATCCTATTACCAGTTTAACCACGCTATCTACGGCAGAAAAAAAGATACTACTAGCGCAAGACGTGGTTTTGAGTTCAGAATTGTGTCAACGGCCACAGCTGCTAGCCATGGAAGGCATTAGCAAAAACCGCAAAAAGAGAATTCTACAAGAAGCACACGACCTATGCCTGCTGAACGGAAATAGTCATTGATATGAGCACAGAAAATAAGATTACCATCCACTTTTTGGGAGCCGCAGGAACCGTAACGGGTTCTAAGTTTTTAATAGATACAGGAGAACATAAGATTCTGGTCGATTGTGGACTTTTTCAAGGACTAAAAGCGCTTCGACTTAAAAACTGGGACCAGTTTCCGGTAAATGTGCCAGAGATAGATGCTGTGGTGTTAACACATGGCCACATGGACCATACCGGGTATCTGCCTAGGTTAATGAAGATGGGGTTTAAAGGTCCGATACATGGCACACGCCCAACGTTAGAAATTGCGGAGATTATTTTGCTTGATAGCGCTAAGATTCAAGAAGAAGAAGCCAAAAAGGCCAATCAAGAAGGTTACTCAAAGCACCATCCTGCCGAACCATTGTATGATTTGAAAGATGCAGAACAGGCCATTGCGCACTTCAATTCATTAAAAGAAGATGAATGGATTGAGCTTTATCCAGAAATCAACATCCGGTTTCAATACAACGGCCACATTATTGGCGCCACGTTTATAGAAATGGACATCAAGGGCAAACGGTTTGTCTTTTCGGGAGATATTGGAAGACCACAAGACAAGCTACTGCGCCCGCCCAAAAAGCCCCAAAAAGCAGATATTCTGTTTATGGAAAGCACCTATGGCGATAGAATTCATTCCGAAGAAAACATCGAAGAACGGTTAAAGGAAATCATTAATACTACCTATGCGAATGGCGGCACGCTTATCATTCCAAGTTTTGCCGTAGAGCGCACACAAACGCTTATGTACGTTTTATGGAAATTGCGTCAGGCACACGCCATTCCGCAAATGCCGTTGATTATGGACAGCCCCATGGCAGCCAATGTGCTCAAAGTGTTTGAGGATAACCGCGAATGGCACACGCTGAAGCCCGAAGAATACAATGGCATGTGCAACATGTTCCGAATTGTGGAGAGCTACAAAGAAACGTGGGAAATCATTAACGATGAGAAGCCCAAAATTGTAATTGCGGGTAGTGGAATGATTAGCGGTGGGCGCGTGCTTACCTATTTGCAGCATTACATTGGTAAACTCGAAACAACCGTCTTGTTGGCTGGTTTTCAGGCAGAGGGCACACGAGGCAGAAAACTTTTAGAAGGAGCTTCTGAGCTTAAAATTTACGGTAAAGAGTATCCCGTAGAAGCAGAGGTTATTAACCTCGAAGTACTTTCTGCCCATGCCGACCAGCCAGAAATGTTGGATTGGATGAGCGAGATAAAAACCGCTCCATCACATACATTCATTGTGCATGGCGAAGCTGAGGCTGCTGCCACCTTCAAGGCGAAAATAAAAGAACGCTACGGATGGGAATCTACCGTTCCAGAGTTGTACTCCATTGTGGAGATTCTGGTCGAATAATAACAACAGAAACAAATGGCTTTCATAGACTATTACAAAACACTAGGCATTGCCAAAACTGCCACCGAGGCTGAGATTAAAAAAGCCTATCGGAAAATGGCGCGTAAGTACCATCCAGATGTAAACCCCAACGATAAGGCTTCGGAAGAGAAGTTTAAAGCAGTAAGTGAAGCAAATGAGGTGCTGAGCAATGCAGAAAACAGAAAGAAGTACGATAAGTACGGAGAAAACTGGAAACATGCCGATGATATAGAACGTCAGCAACAGCAGTATGCACGGCAGCAGCAATCGCGGCAGCAACCTGGAGCTGGCTATGGAGACGAAGGCTATTCCGATTTCTTTGAGTCTATGTTCGGTGGCGGTCCATCAAGAGGAAACCGCAGCGTTAAGTTTAGAGGACAAGACTACAATGCCGAGTTACAGTTAGACCTTCGGGAAGTTTACATTACACACAAACGCACCCTCACAGTAAATGGAAAAAACATCAGATTGACCATACCTGCGGGAGTTAAGGATGGGCAGCAGATTAAGATTCCTGGGCATGGAGGCGAAGGAATCAATGGTGGCCCTAAAGGCGATTTGGTTATTCGTTTTGCCATTACCAACAACACCGATTTTAAACGTGATGGCGATAATCTCTACGCTACCGTTAAGCTAGACCTCTACACCGCCATGCTTGGAGGCGATTTAATGGTAAATACCTTTGATGGTAAAGTAAAACTGACCGTGCAACCCGAAACTGCCAACGGTACCAAGGTGAAGCTAAAAGGAAAGGGTTTTCCTGTTTACAAGCATGATGGCCAATTTGGCGATTTGTACATTACATACGAGCTTCAAACGCCCACCAACCTTGGCACCAAGGAGAAACAATTGTTTGAAGAACTAGCTAAACTCAGACAGGTATGAAAACAGAAAAACTGATACTCATAGAACAACTTTGTGTGCACTACGAGGTTGAACCTGCATTCTTTTCCAACCTTCAAGAAACAGGGCTTATAGAGATTTGTGTAGTGGAGGAGGCAAGCTACTTACATCAAGATGCTGTGAATGATGTAGAACGAATGGTTCGGATTCATCACGATTTGCACGTAAACCCAGAAGGGATTGATGTGGTGTTTAATCTCCTTAAAAAGATAGATAATTTGAATGCTGAAGTTCTCGAACTCAAGAACCGATTAAAACGGTACGAGGATAGCTGAAGTGGATTCAAACATCATCTACTACCAACTTATAGGTTGGGTCTTCTAGGATATTCACATCAATAATCTTCTCTGCATTTTTCAAAAGCAGAATGCAATCTGGACTAAGGTGTTTTAGCTGAAGCTTTTTTCCTGCGTTTAAGTATCGCTCAGAAAGTTTGTTTAAGGCTTCGATGGCCGACATATCTACCACGCGGCTTTCTTCAAAGTCGATGATTACCTCTTCTGGGTCGTTCTGCACATCAAACTTCTCGTTAAACGCAGTAACAGAACCAAAAAACAATGGACCGTAAATTTCATAGTGCTTAACTCCATCAGCATCCACAAATTTTCTTGCCCGAATGCGTTGGGCGTTATCCCACGCAAAAACCAATGCCGAAATGATTACGCCAACAAGAACGGCCAAAGCCAAATTATGAACAATGGCGGTTACCAACGTAACCAGCACCATCACAATAATGTCTGATTTAGGCATGCGGTTTAAGGTTTTTAAACTGGCCCATTCAAATGTGCCAATAGAAACCATAATCATCAGTCCGGTAAGAGCTGCCATTGGTACTTTTTCAATCAATCCAGCACCAAACATGATAAAAACAAGCAGCATCACCGAGGCTACGATACCCGATAGTCGCGCACGAGCGCCAGAGGAAATATTGATGAGGCTTTGTCCAATCATGGCACAACCACCCATGCCAGAAAACACACCCGAAAGAATGTTTGCCGCACCTTGGGCAATGGCTTCCTTGTTGCCACGCCCACGGGTTTGTGTGATTTCGTCAATGATGTTCAACGTTAAAAGGCTTTCAATTAAACCAACACCGGCCATGATGCCCGCATAAGGGAAAATGAGTACGAGTGTTTCCCAATTCAACGGAATGTTTGGAAGATGAAAAGGAGGGAAGCCACCTTGGATGGAGGCAATATCGCCCACTGTTCGGGTGTCAATTCCCAATGCCACCACAATTCCGAAAATGGAAAGAATGGCCACCAACGAAGACGGAATGGCCTTGCTAATTTTAGGTAATCCCCAAATGATAAACATGGTGGTTAACACCAATCCGAGCATGATGTAGAGTTCGGTTCCCATTAACCAGTTACCACTGGCATCTTTAAACTGATCTAACTGAGACATGAAAATGATGATGGCCAATCCGTTCACAAATCCGAAGATAACGGGGTGCGGAACCAAGCGCATCAGTTTACCAAGCTTCATAAATCCTGCTGCCATTTGAATGAATCCGGCAAGCACCACAGTGGCAAAAACGTATTCCACTCCGTGAGATTTGGCAAGTGTTACCAATACCACGGCAACAGCTCCGGTTGCTCCAGATATCATCCCCGGTCTTCCTCCCAAAATGGAAGTCACAAATCCCATCATAAAGGCTGCGTATAAACCTGTAAGTGGAGAAAGTCCAGCAATCAAAGCAAAGGCAACCGCTTCTGGAACCAAAGCCAATGCTACGGTTAAACCAGATAGGATTTCGTTCTTGTAATCTACCTTTTGGGTAAGGTCAAACAGGTTGAAGTACTTTTTCATTCAGATTAATCAATACATCTTCGGCAGAAAACATTTTCTGCAGAAACAATCTCAAAATTGAAGGAGAGAATCGCGGTTATGTATGCGGTTTAGCAGTATTAAACCCCGATTTTTCAATTGGCGCGCAAAAGTACTCCTCCTTTTTTCTTACCCAAGAGGAATACGCGAAAGAAGTTCGGAAATGGACAAACAGTTCATTTTCGTGCCTTAGCTTTGCTGCTTAATCAGTCACATGAAAAAACTACTTACTGTATCGGTTTTCCTTTCTCTTGCTTACGGTTGTACTACGGTTCCAATTACCGGAAGAAAACAGATGAATCTATTGCCAGAGAGCCAAATGATGGGAATGGCAGTAACCAGTTACAATCAATTTGTGAGTTCAAATGCCATGGTTGCGGCAAACGATGCCCTATCGCAACAGGTAAAAGAAATAGGAGAGAAGGTGGCTGCTGCAGCAACCAGATACCTGAGAATAAAAGGTGCTTCGGACAGAGTGGCTGGTTTTAAATGGGATTTTCAAGTGGCAGAAAGCAATGAAGTGAATGCATGGTGCATGCCAGGCGGAAAGGTAGTGTTCTACACAGGCATTCTTCCTATTTGTCAAGATGCAGATGGTATTGCCGTGGTAATGGGACACGAAGTAGCACACGCCATTGCCCGTCATGGCAACGAACGCATGAGTCAAGGTTTGATGGTGCAAGGAGGCGGAATGGCCTTAGATCTTGCCACTTCTGGTCAATCTGCGCAGAATAGAGCTTTGTTTAATCAAGCGTATGGTTTAGGAACTGCTGTTGGTGCCATTCTTCCTTTTTCAAGACTTCATGAAAGCGAGGCAGATGAAATGGGATTGATTTTTACCGCCATGGCGGGATATGACCCAGCAAAAGCAGTTCCGTTTTGGGAGCGTATGTCTAGATTGGGAGGAAGTCGACCGCCAGAGTTCTTAAGCACACATCCTGATCCTGAAAAACGAAGCGAAAAGTTGGCGCAGCAAGTGCGTGTTGCACGTGCTTACGCAAGCAAGTACGGAACAAATTAATGTCTTCAAAGACAATATCTTTGTTCCATTAATGTTAAAAAGAGTGCCAATGAAATTTAAATTGATTCTGTGGGTCTTCTGCTTGCCTGTTGTACTATCCAGTGGCTGCAAAAATGGCTGCATGGAATGTACAGGGATGAGTGCTCCACGCGAATTCTGTGAGGGAGATTATACAGATAAATCACATTATCAAAATGCAATCAATGCGTACGAAGCTACAGGTGGTGTTTGTGAAGAGAATTAGTCTTTTTGCCGTTGCAATGAGCTTGATAATCCTCACCGGATGCAGCCGTTGCGAGGAGTGCCAGTACCAAGGCTCATCAGAAACAATTTGCGAAACCGAATTCGACAACCCCGATCAATACGAAGATGCTATTGCTGATAGAGAAAGTCAAGGGGCCAGCTGTACATCAACCGGAGGGTTCTGATTTCAATTTACATATCCAAGCAAAAGCATGATTGCCATCACGGCAACTTGGTTATTTTTGCCGTATAAATCACATTAAATGGCTTCAACATCAGATATTAAGGTGGGTTCTGTAATTCGTTACAACGATGAACTCTGTATTGTAAGTGAAAAGCAACACACCATGCCCGGAAAAGGCGGTGCGTTCTACCAAGTTAAGATGAAATCCATACAAAGTGGACGAAACTACGAGAATAGATTTCGTTCGGGAGAATCCGTTGATATTGCAAGATTGATGTATAACGAATTGCAGTACATCTATGAAGAGGGTGAGCATTTCGTTTGCATGAATCAGGAAACGTATGAGCAGGTAATGATTCCTAAAAAGTTGTTTGGCGAAAATGCCAAGTTTCTAAAGGAAAGCATGATTGTAAAGGTTGGTTTTGAAAGCGACCAACCAATTCTCGCAGAAGCACCAACCTTTGTTGAGCTGCTAATTACCCGTTCAGAACCTGGAATAAAAGGCGATACTGCAACAAACAGTATGAAACCAGCAACATTAGAAACAGGAGCAGAAATCAGAGTTCCTTTGTTCGTAAACGAAGGAGAAATGATTAAGATTGATACGCGCACTGGAGAGTACGTAGAACGCGTTAAGTAAATCCTATTGAAATTCGATAATCCCATATCGGCAGCTAATCTTGCTGCCAAACTCGGTGCGGAATGTATCGGAGATGGGAAAATTAAACTTACCGGAATCAATGAGATTCATCGTGTAACAGAAGGAGATATCACCTTCTGCGACAATTCAAAGTACATAACGCCAGCGCTAGCTTCTGCGGCTAGCTGCGTGCTGGTAAACGAACGTTTTGAAGCGCCAAAAGGAAAGGTTCTTCTGCTTTTAGAAAAACCATTTGTTGCCTTTACAGAGCTTTCGAAAGAAACCAGAGGTTCTTTTGCAACGAATGAGATGGTTAGTTCCTCTGCCAAAATTGGTGAAGGAACGCTAATTATGCCAGGAGCATTTATTGGTAGAAATGCTCAGATTGGTACGAATTGCGTCATTCATCCCAACGTTACCATTTATGATGGCTGCTCTATAGGCAACAACGTTATTATTCATTCGGGAACAGTTTTGGGAGCTGACGCCTTCTACTTTCAGCGAAAAGGAAGCTACAATAAGCTTCATTCCTGCGGAGCAGTTCGTATTGAGGATGACGTTGAAATTGGTGCCAATTGTACCATTGATCGTGGTGTTACGTCAGAAACCGTCATTGGTCAAGGAACCAAGATTGATAATCTAGTACAGATTGGTCATGATACCGTGGTTGGCAAGAATTGCCTTTTTGCTTCACAAGTTGGAATTGCTGGCGTTGTAAATGTAGAAGATGACGTCATCCTCTGGGGGCAAGTAGGCGTTCAAAAAGACCTTACCATCGGAAAAGGAGCGGTGGTTTTAGGTCAATCCGGTATTGCAAAATCGCTGAATGGCGGTGTCACATATTTTGGCAGCCCAGTACGTGAAGCACGCGAAAAAATGAAAGAATTGGCACTGATAAAGCAACTACCATCTATCATTGAAGAGCTACGAAGGTAAGTGTAACCCGTAGTGCGACTGTTTATTAGTTGCTTTAGTCATGTTGTTACTCTAATTAGTCTAATAGTTTAACTATGACTAGAATTGCTTCGTAATTTCAAGGCAAATTACTCTCCATCAGTTGACTAGCATCAGTAAGAATAAGAACGAGCAAATCATTCTTGAAACACTCAAGATTGCTAATTCGGCCTTGAAGTTGAAAAACCTCAAGCTGAATTCGTTACTTGAGATTACCAATGCAATCAATAACAATTTCTCGAGAGAGCAGCTGCTCAAAATCTTTGAATTTGTTCTCAGAAACCAGTTAAATATTGGTCGATTGCTATTTTACACACAAGACGAAGATTGGGAGCAATCCATTGCTCATGGACTTATTCCTGGTGTTCAGCTACCAAATTTGGAAGAAGAGTTGCTGAAAATTCTTGAAGTTCAAGAAATTAAGAAGGCGGGAGACCGCTATTTCGGACAGTTTGACGTAATCATTCCTATTCTTCACAAGAATCAACCACTGGCATATTTGCTTGCAGGAGACATCAATGAGGATTTGATTGAGAATACCAAAACCCGCCATATTCCGTTCATTCAGACCTTGGCAAACATTATCATGGTTTCTATTGAGAATAAGCGATTGTTCAAGGAGAACCTGCGTAGAGCAGGAATGAAACGTGAAATGGAGCTTGCGTCTGAAATGCAGAATATGCTTTTTCCGAGCAAATTACCACACAACGAAAGGATTGAGATGGCTGCTTACCACAAGCCGCATCAAGATGTTGGTGGAGATTATTACGATTTCATTCAGTTAAGCGACAACGAGATTGCCTTCTGTATGGCAGATGTTTCTGGTAAAGGGGTATCAGCCGCTTTGCTGATGTCGAACTTTCAGGCAAATTTGAGAGCGTTGTTTCAGCAACAGACAACTCTTACCGACCTTATTCAAGAACTCAATCAGAAGGTTTTGAATTCTGCCATGGGCGAAAAGTTCATCACCATTTTCATTGGCAAATACAATTCAGTCACGCGCGTTTTACAGTACGTTAATGCAGGGCAGAATCCACCAATTCTTGTTTCAAACAATACAACCAGCGCCTTATCTACCGGTTGTCCTGGACTTGGAATGTTGGACGATTTACCAACAATTCGGGAAGGCGTAGTGATTCTTGATCCAGATTCCGTTATTACCTGCTACACAGATGGCGTGGTGGAGTTAGAGAATATGCGTGAGCGCGAGTTTGGTGAGAGTAGATTAGAACTTGTGTTGCTTGATAATCAGCACAATCCGGTTCGAGAGATTAACGAAAATATTGTCAAATTGCTACGTAGCCACAAAGGCCAAATGCCATATGTAGATGACATTGCATTACTCACCACTCGGTTCAAGTAGGTTTTCTTCGGTTTTGGTTTCTGAATTTTCTTGGAGGTGATACACCTCAAAGGCAACAATTGCCGCTATAAATCCCCAGAATGGAGCAGATGCCTTATCAGTATCTAAGAAGTTATTCAGGAGGCCGTGTATGAGGTAGGTGATGATTCCAAGAAAGAGATTCACCATGTATAACCGATACTCGGTATTTTTTATGCGAGGATAGAGCATAACAGAATAGTAAATCACGCAGATAATTAAGATAAGGAATGAAACCATTCCGAATACACCCGACTCAGATAGAGGACCGATATATTCGCTGTGAGCATTACCTGCGTCACCAGCGTTTGTGCTGATGATTGTCTTTTCATCTGCAAGCTGAAACGGAGCATATTGGAACATGTACGTTCCTGGTCCCCAACCAACAAATGGTCGTTCTTTAAACATACGCCAAGCAGCACTCCATCTGTTTAATCGTTCCAAATTAGAAGCATCAGTAGATATATTGGTTATCGATTGAAGATGCTCGGTAAACTCGGCTGATGAGTCTTGTCGGTTCTTTTCCAATTTCATGATAATGGTGTCCCAAGAAAGGAAAAGGGCCACCAAGAATGCTCCAGCGATGGCCATAATCGTGGTGAATCGAATTCGTAATCGCATCACTAAATAAACACCCAATGCTCCAATAAGGCTTACCCACGCTGCCCGCGTGTATGATAGTATTAGCGCTAAGCTAAATAGAACAAAGATTCCGAAGAAAATCAGTTTCCAACTCTTACTATAATTGCTGCTGAATGTGAGCGCAATTATTAACGGGTAGAACATTGCTAACATAGCACCGTATGATGTGTGGTCGTTGAAAAAAGGCGACATTACCCAGTGCGCTGGTTGCTCCAGAAAACCATACATGGCATGATGAATAATGGTGTAGCAAATGATACCAATGAAGGCGGTCATGTACATAGCCAAAAACAACTTGATGTTCTTGAAATCGCGAAACAACTGTGCCATCACAAAGTAGAATGCAGTGACGTACCATAACCTCGAAACAAAATATTTAAGCGAAACCAACGGCATTTCACTTGTTAAGGTTGTGATGCCAATCCAAGCAAGATTGATAATGATGGCAAGCGTAATGGGATGGTCAGCGATGCGCTTATCGAATTTTCTTTCTGCAAATAACTTCAAAAGAAAAATGAGAAGCATTCCAAACAGCAAAGGGTCTGTTGGAAGTGTTAGTCCAACTCCAAGTCCGATATCGGTGAGATTTACTGATAGGGGTGTAAAAAATACAATGAGAAGTGCAAGTTTATCTAGTGCAAAAAGCGCTAGTAGGGTAATTACTAAAAGTACCGGCAGGATAGGGGCGTAGTAAAACTCGAAAGCAATTAATACGGCATTCAAAAGAGCAAAGCCTCCGCCAACCCAATAAATGGATTTGGAGGTAGTTAAAGATCTTCGAATAGAACCAATCAAGGTGTCAGAGTTGGTTTGCAGAGTCTTTTCCTCGAACGTTTTCCACAATACTTAGGAACAGTACCGATAAAAGCAAAGTAGATAAAACCGAAACTACCACTATTAACCATCTTATTGGGTAAGCCTTCTTGTCTGCCACAACCGGATTGGTAATCACGTTGCAGTAGGTGAGATTCTTTTCCACATCACGTTCTGCAGCTTCCAATTGTTCCTTTAAGTCGTTGTACCCACCTCTTACTCTCCACAAGTGCTCGTTCAACGCCATGAATTCTCCACCTTTTTCTTTCAATGCATCAAGTAGAGGTTCGATTTCCTTGGCATTCATTTTTCGACTTGGTGTAGATATCACTTCCAAATAACGCTCGGTGGCATACTCGGTTTGTAGCGCGTAATCTAGAATACCATAGTTCTGTCTTATTCCTGTAAGAATGGTTTCCATACTGTCCATTTCTGCTCGTTTCTTGGAAACCTGAGTTTCTAAAATTTTCACGAGTTCCATGGCCTTTTCTTGTTGTAAAAAGCGCTCTTTCTTGTTGAAGAAGAAAATGATAGATTCCACCATGTCTCGTGCTTGAACAGGGTCTTTATCTAAAACTTCAACAACTACAGACTCGTACTCTGTTTTACGGAACACTACGTTTTCTTGATACTGTTTAATTAAATCAGAAGCGGAAGAAGAGCCTCCTTGGTCAATTCTATAACTTTCGAATAGGTTAAACACATTTGCTACGGAATCTCTAATTACATCCGACTCCAAAACTTGAAGCATTTGCTCCGTTGGCGTTTCATTTCCCATAGGAATAATGTTCGCTGGATAGAGTACTGCAAATGATTTATACCTCGGGGTAATAATAAATGAACTAGAGAAAACAACCGAAAGCACTAAAGCTATAAGTGCTACTCCTAACAGGTGTTTCCTCCATCTTAAAAGCAAATCAAACAATTCGGAGTTGTGCTTGTATTCGCTCATACTATTGTTCGTTTTCTTTGGTAATGTTCTCATAACCGATTATCACAAGAAGTGCTAAAATGAAGGTTGAAATGGTAGAAACCAATACAATCAACCAGCGAATAGGGTAGCTCTTCTTTTCAGCAGGAAAAGCATTGTTTACTATGAACTTATGTGGCAAGCTTTGTTCGGCATCAACCTTCGCCTCTTGGTATTTTGCACGAAGGTGACTCAATTGCTCCTTTTCATGTTCAAGCATGTCTCTAATAGAAACATAGGCGCCACCATACTTGGATAGAACTTGCAATTGTTCTGCAAGTTTTTCTGCTGCTCGTGCGTTTCCTTCTAAAATTGCTTTTGCGTAGTACTCGTTAAAACGCTCAGACATGGACTCGTAATCATTTACTCCCATTTCCCGCATCCTGTTTAATGAATCCTCGAGCTCTTTAACATAGTTTTTCATCTCGGCATACTCAGCTTCTGCAATGGCCATGGCTTTAAACGCACGTTCTTTTTGCATTCTATTTTTTACAGAATCAACCAATGCTGCAATATCATTAGCAATATCGGCAGCTAGAAACCTATCTGAGTCCAAAACATCAATTCTTACAGACTGAAATTCAGTTCGTTTGTAGGTAATGTTGCTTTCATACTCCTTAAACAACTTGGTCTGTCTGTATACATCTGAAGTATCAATTTCATAATGATTCATCAAATCATACTTCTGCACCACTCGGGAGCGAATTTCATCAGAATTAAGAATTTGAATCAACTGCTCAGCTTGTTCTTCTTCTCCAAAGGATAGCAGGTCTTCTTTTGCAACGTTGTTTTTGGCAAGCAGCGATTTTGAAATTGAAGCTGTTGAAGTTGGGAACATAATAACCGTGCTCTCGAACTTTGGAGTCACGAACATTGGTCCTGAAAAAATCGCTGATAGTACGGCCGCGGCAACTGTTAGTATGATGAGCGGTTTTTTCCACCTTACCACGAACAAAAGGAGATTCGATGAGTCGAAATTCAGCCCGTTGTTAACTTCAATTTTATCTTCCGACATACCCTATTTTGATGAATGGGCAAAAGTAGAAATTTTTGATAGCCAATTTTGGTTCACCTTAACTGCTATTCTAGTCTCAGTTTACGTAGTGATTTAAGGTTTGGAATCAAAGAAAGTAATGTCAGAATGCCGCCTGAAAAAAGCATGATTGCCGAGCCAAGTTTCCAATCAAAACCTGAACTTAAATAACCCAATATTAAAACAAGAAAGACAGGGGAAATGAGGAAAATTAGCTCCTTGTCTACTTTGAATTTAAACAGCTTAATGCTAACCAAAAGTTGTAAAAAGAATGCCAATAATTGGGTTATGAAACAGGTGATGGCCGCACCGTATGCACCCAGTTTTGGTATTAATGTCGCATTGAAAATAAGGCTTGATGTGACGCCAATTAATGCAATGATGTTCAGTTGTTTAAGACTTCCATTTGCGGTTAGAAGTGTACCAATAATATAAGCTCCCGCCATTGGAATTAGAGAGAACATCAGCAGCGAAAGAATGCGTCCAGATTCTTCTGCATGTTCTTGATAAAGCAGAGACATCAAATCGGTAGCGTAATACCAACAAATCATTCCTAAAGTGAAAGCAGGAATGAGTATCAGTTTGGATGCTAAATGTACCAACGGTTTTACATCTTCTTTGAGTTTCAGCATGCGCGAAAACATGGGTAGTAATAGAACTGCAAACAAGTAAGCTATCATGTTGGTCGCGTCTAATAGACGAAATGCTTGTGCATAAATTCCAGTTTGCTCCTTTCCGTCAGGTAACATTCGTTCTAATAGAACAGAATCAACACGTCCATAAATGCTCATCAGAAGAATAAGTAATGCAAACGGCAAACTCTGTTTAAGAATAAGAACCAACATTGCTGGATTCCAGTTGAACGTAAATGGACCGCCACGTTTTAGAACAACCACAAGAGCAAACAAAGCGGTTGCTAAATAGGCAAAGGTTTGCAGGTACACAAACCATTCAATCTGAAACGGGGTAGAAAGCTGAGCGTAGAAAAGCAGCCAACCACATGTAACTATCATGAGTAACCTATCCATAACTGAAACCAAGCTGTCCATCTTAAACAGTTGCAACCCAGAAATATTAGAACGAAGAAATAAGATGGAGGAAAGTAGAAATTGATTGAAACAGAGCAAAATCAACATCATCATTTGATGATTGGAATATCCCATTGCTAAACCAGTAATAATGCAGATTAGCATGTAGCCAATTGCGAGAAGAACTCGAAGTGCTATAATCCGAGGAAAGTACTTTCCTAAGAGGTGCTCATGTTGCGAAACGTTTCGGTTGTTGAAGTTGCTGATGCCTAAATCCAGAAAAACATTCAGGATGAAAGCAAAATTGAAAAGGGCGAAATAAGAACCATACACTTCTGCGCCAACTTGGTTTTGTACTGCTCTATCTATGCCGAAAATCCAAAACGGCTTTACCAGCAGATTCAGAAACAGCAGGAATGCGAGGTTGGATAGAAACTTTCGTTGCATGGTTTGTGGCAAATCTACCATTTGAAAACTCTTACTTAACCACGACTTAAGCGCTTTTATTACATTGCCGAGGTGCGAATTGCTGTCAATACTCGACTTCTTATAAAAGACCGTCTGGAAGGATTGGGGCGATTTTCGTATGAAACTTTAAAGCTAATTACGAATGCACATCCTGAACATCAGTTCTTCTTTTTGTTTGATAGACCGTTTGATCACGAATTTGTTTTTTCGGATAATGTAACTCCAATTGTGGTTTATCCTCCAGCGAGACATCCAATTCTTTGGCATGTATGGTTTGAGATTTCGTTGCCTAATGTGCTGAAAAAGATAAATCCTGATGTGTTCCTTTCTCCAGATGGATTTCTATCCTTAAAAGCAGATGTGGTTAGCCTACCTGTGATTCACGATTTGAACTTCGTTCACAATCCTTCTGATTTGGCTCGTTCTCATGCTTGGTTTTACAACCAATACTTTCCGAAGTATGCTAGTAAAGCGGCACGGATTGCCACTGTTTCGGAATTCTCGAAGCAAGACATAGTTACGCAGTATGGTGTTGATTCATCCAACATTGATGTGGTTTACAATGGCGTTTCCGAACGTTTTAAGCCGTTGACTGAAGCACAGAAACAATTAGTAAGAGCAAAATGGACTGCGAAAAAGCAATATTTCATTTACGTTGGCGCTATTCATCAACGGAAGAATATTGAGCGTATGTTGCTGGCCTATGATCATTTTCGAACACGAACCGAAGAACCACATCAATTTGTTCTGGTTGGAAATAAGAAATGGTGGACATCAAGCATGCAAAATGCGCTAGATTCCATGAAATTCAAGGATGAGGTGATTTTTACGGGGCGAGTTTCGGATAACGATTTAAACAACTTGATGGGGGCTGCTTTGGCAAACGTTTATGTTTCCACTTTTGAAGGCTTTGGAATTCCAATAATTGAGGCTTTTCAATCAGGAATTCCAGTAATTACAGCCAACGTAACTAGTATGCCAGAGATTGCTGCTGATGCTGCCTTGATTGTGAATCCGTACGAGCCAAGTCAAATAGCAGAAGCAATGATTCGCATTGCTTCATCAACCCAGCTACGTAAGGAACTGGTTCTAAAAGGGCAGGAGCGAGCTTCATTTTTTACATGGAAGCAATCTGCCGACTTGCTATGGAGGAGTGTGCTAAAGACAGTGGAGGGTTAAGCTCTTGTTTCGCTGAGGAACTAAGCGTCTCTTTATTCTAATTATTCAAGCCAAAAGCGAGAAATTTCCTTCGTCAGGGTGACAAACGGGAAAATCTTAGAAACGATTTCGGTTAGGAATAAAATTCGCTCATACCGAAATCTAAATTCTAAAAGCCTAGGCCGCCCATCAAACCTCCAGCCATTCCTCGCATTTCCGATTCAAATACGTTTTCAGCATTTTCTAATGCCTTATTTGTAGCAATTACGATTAGTTCGGCCAATTCGTCTCTGCCAGCATCATTCAACGATTCGGGAATAATAACTTCAATTATTTTCTTGTTGCCGTTTGCAACAACGATAATTCCTTGACATTCACCTTTAACAGAAATATGGTTGAGGCGTTCTTTTGCAGCATCCATTTGCTCCTTCATTTGCTGGAGCTGTTTCATTTTGTCAAACATAAACTATGTTTTTTTTAAATTTTTCAGACTCTTAGAGTTCTCATGCAACAACTTAATTCGGTGCTCGATAAGCTCGTTCATTTCGTCTCCCATTTCCTGAATGGAAGGATATTTACTTACAGAAATAATCTCGGGACAGCATTCCTGTATGGAACGATTGAGGCTTTCCACCTCTTCCATTATTTCTCGTAGAAGGCTTTCAGTTGACACGTCTTCAAAAGTATCGGTGGTGTTCTTTTTTGCCAATAGGTATAACGGAAAGATGTTAACAAGCAGTTAACCATTTGATCGCAAATCAGCCCACGGCATTCCTCTTGAAAAGCGCTCGTTCCACGGGTAAAGAGGTTTGCCATTATTTGCAATTAGTTGGCGCACATCAGATTTTCGAATGGAGGGAGATCCTATGATGAATGAAAAATCTTCAAAATCTTTACTGATGATTGTTCCAGCCCCGATTAAGCAATTGTCGCCAATGCTGATGTTTCCAATAATAGAAGATTGAATCCCAATCTGCGTGTAGTTTCCAACTGTAGGTCCTTTCACAATCTCGGTTGGAGGATGCTTATCATTAGCCAGCACAACATTCGGATAAATGAAAACAAAATTGCCTAGGGAACTGAATTGACATAGATGAACATTACTGTGTAATTGACAATAATTTCCGATTGTCAAAAAGCCTTGCAAATCGCAATTCGTTCCTATTTTACAATTGTCACCAATGACTGTATTTTCTCTAATTGTGACACGATGCCCAGATTGAAAATGAGTTCCGATTGATACGCCTGAATAAATTATACTGTGACTTCTAATTATTGCTTCAGAACCAATAATGGTTGGTGCGTTCAGGTAATTTTCTACGTGATAATAATCAGAAGTCGGTTCGCCAATTACACAGTCGTTGGTAATGATTGAATTATCACCAATTGTAACGTTGTCATAAATAGAAACATTATCACCAATTTTGACATTCTCACCTAGGATTGCCGAAGAGCTGATGTACTGATTGCGACCATTAAACTTCATTCTTGCAGATTTACCGTATTCGAAGAGTTGGTTTTCTGTTTTCTTGTTTCACGCATCGTTCCTTCCCAATAACACGCGTAGCATCTGTATCTTTTTAATTTGAGCGTTCCTAAGCTCAATGCGTTCATAATTCTTTCAGGTCTTTTGGACTTTGACCTTTTCACTTTTAAACCGCATGCTGGGCAACTTGAAAATTTAAGAAAATTCGAAAATCTGAATAAAACCAGAATAACAATATAGATTATACACGCAATTAATCCCCAGTGAAGGATTATTTTGAATACAGCTTCCCAATTTATTGAATGCGCTTCCATAAGCGAACCAAAGTAACTGATTTTTGTCCTCCCATGCAGATGAGTTCTACTTTCTATGTATTAGTAAATCGCCAACTTTGGCGCAAACCTGAGACTTAATATATGATTACGTTAATATCGCCTGCAAAGAAATTAGACTACAAATCGAATGTTTGTACTAAGGAATTTACTATTCCTGAATGCTTAGATCGTTCTGCGATTCTCATTAAGAAACTGCAGCGAACGTCAAGGAAGCAAATTGGAGAATTGATGGGTTTGAGTCAGGATTTGGTTAATCTCAACGTTGATCGTTACGCAAGCTGGAATGAGGACTTTACTGAAGGCCAAATCCGTCAAGCTATACTTGCCTTCAAAGGAGATGTTTATCAGGGAATGAAAAATGATGAATTGAGTCCAAAAGAGCTTCAATTTGCACAAAACCATCTTCGTATCCTTAGCGGATTACACGGACTACTTCGACCATTAGATTTAATTAAGCCTTATCGATTAGAAATGGGAACAAAACTCGCGGTTAAGGGGAAGAAAGATTTGTACGGCTTTTGGGGTGACGAGATAACCAATAGAGTAAATTTAGCTTTGGAATCATCAGGAAACGATACGCTATGCAATTTGGCCAGTGAAGAATATTTCAAAGCGGTGAATACCAAGAAATTGAAAGCAAACATCATCACTCCGGTATTTAAAGAGCTCAAGAATGGGCAATTGAAGATTATCTCTCTATATGCCAAACAAGCGCGTGGAATGATGGCTGGTTTTATCATTCGAAACGGAATAAATGAAGTAGATGACATCAAAGGTTTCTCGGATGGAGGCTACAGATATACCACCAACTTGTCTGACGAAAAATCATGGGTATTTACGCGGTAGATATGCCTTGGCACAAAAACCTGATCTTGTGAAATCCGACTTTAATGTGTTGGTGCAACTCAGTCAGTCAAATTTTTACATTTGACGGAATAACCCCAAAATTACAATCGTATCATGAAAAAGAACATTTACCTTTTGTTCTCTCTTTTTGCATCTTTCGGTGTCAATGCACAGAATTTGGTGGTTAATCCTAGTTTCGAAATTACTAGTAGCAATTGTGGCAGCTTTGGCGGAGAAGGTTTTTTCTCCGATTTAAACGGAAGTTGGGATAATGCCAGTAACAACCCTGGAGGCGATAGTTGTTCTTCTCCCGATTTATTTTCTGAATGTAACCTCATATTTGGTAATCCTAGCCCATTTAATATGCCTAATTCTGCTTTAGGATATCAATATGCGAGAACCGGAACACGGCACGCGGGAATTATAACTCATGAGGCATTAGATGAATACCGCGAATACATACAAGGCCGTACTTCAACACCACTTGTTCAAGGACAAAGTTATTGTGTAAGCATGTATGTAAGTCTTGGAAACTCAGTAATGTATGCATCTAATAACATTGGGGTTTATTTTGGTAGTTCACCTTATCAACGAAATCCTTGCCCTGGGCAGACCAATTCTGCCATTTACGTTACGCCACAGTTAAATTACAGCTGTACGGCAATCACCGATACCATGAACTGGGTTCGATTGTCGTGGAATTACGTTGCCACAGGAGGCGAGAGATACTTCATGATTGGCAACTTTTTCAATAATGCCAATACAACTATTGTTAGCAATGCGGGAGGTACATTCACAAATCCTTATGCATATTATTTTATAGACGATGTAAGCATTGTAGCTTCAACCGCTTGCTGCTTTGCTGATTTGATTCCAGTATCTACGAAGTGCGTTACCGATGCACCATTTAATCTTACTGCCGTTGGCGGAGTGGGGTCTAGTTGCTCAAATAGCACAACCGGAACTTGGTCTGGTGCGGGTATAACTAATGCAAGCACAGGAACATTCAGCCCTTCTGCTGCCGGAGTCGGAAGTCACACGATTACCTACACATTAAGTTGTGGTTATAGCACAACTACAACGGTAAATGTGAGCGCTTGTGCCACGCTTTCGGTATGTTCTGAGCCAAACGGAAATCTTACGGTAACGGGCGGTACTGGACCTTATACTTGGGCTGAACAAGCTCAGATTGAAGACTGTAGTGCATGTCAAGATCTTTTTCCAATTCCTCCATGTAGTTTTCCTCCGGGATGCGCGGTTATGGTAACAGGCTGGGCAGACTTTACAACTGGAAGCACGGCAACACCTACTGGTACATGGCCAATTAGAGTCAGTGATAGTGACGGTGGTATAATTGAAATAAGTGGTCCGACTGCCGTTCTTCCATGTTCTTCTATTCCATGCGAATTAGCTCTTAATGTTGCTAGTATACAGGGTATTTGCGGAGGAGTACAGACGGGTTCAATTACGGTGGCCGCAACTGGTAATGTTGGAACGGTGTCTTATGCTTGGAACTCCAATCCTATTCAGAATGGAGCAACTGCATCTAATTTGGCCGAAGGTTCTTACACGGTAACCGCTACAGACCAGCAAGGCTGCCAAGCAACATTGACACAAGTGCTAGACGCGGGAACGATTACGGTTTTCGCGGGAAATGATGTGAATATTTGCAAAGGTCAATCGGTAACATTAACCGCCACTGGGGCATCTACCTACACATGGAGTGATGGTTCTGGTGGAACGGCAACAGGAGCATCCATAACGTTCAATCCGAATGAAACAACTACCTATACCGTTAACGGCACAAATGCAGGCGGATGTTCAGATGCCGATCAAATTACTGTAAATGTGTATTTCTCACCAATTGTAACGGCATCAACACCATCAAACCTTCTTTGCGATAACGCTGGCTCCATCACTTTATCAGGAGATCCTTCAGGAGGTACATTCACCGGACCAGGAATGAATGGTTCGATGTTCAATCCAAGTGCCGCTGGAGTTGGTACGCACGAGATTGAATACACGTATTACGAAGTAATTGAATGTCCAGCAACCGCTTTGGTTCAAATTACGGTAGACCTTTGTACAGGAATAACCGATGCTTCTCTTATCGATGGTTTGATTGTTCATCCGAACCCAACTGCCGGAAATATTGTTATTGAAAACAGAGGTTTAGCAACCGGAAAAGTTGAGTTTTCCGTAGCGGATTTGAGTGGTCGTTTGGTACTTCCAGGCAAATCTGTTGAACTAGAGAATATGAGGTTACCAATGGATTTGAGCTCGTTGGCTGCTGGTCAGTATTTGTTAAATGCCATTCATGATGGCAAACGAGTGGCAACCATTCGATTGACGAAAGAATGATTTACAGGTAAGAATGAATTGAAAAGCCATCTGAAAGCTAGTTTCAGGTGGCTTTTGTCTTTTTTGTGCAAATCTTGGCCATAACTAGCTCATTCAGGTTTAGAAGATTGATTTCTGTGTATTATTCGACTTTAATACGTTTTCTCATATCTGAGAACGAGTATAGATTAAAGTTTATCGATTAAAAAAGATGAAGCGCTAACTTGCCGCCATGTCTACGTATGCCCAGTTCGTTGAAGTGATATTGCCGCTGCCGCTGGAGGGCACCTTCACCTACCGCGTGCCGCGCGATCTGGAGCAGCACGTTCAAGTGGGCAAGCGCGTGGTGGTGCCCTTCGGGCGAAGGAAACTCTACACCGGCATCATCCTCAGCGTGCACGACCGTCCGCCAACGGCCTATCAGGCCAAATACATTGACGACCTGCTGGATGAGGCACCCATCGTCCTCGACACGCAGCTTGCCTTCTGGGACTGGATGCGCCAATATTACATGTGCCACCTTGGCGATGTGATGAATGCGGCCATCCCTTCCGGTCTCAAGCTTTCGAGCGAGAGCCGCCTCACCATCCATCCCGATTACGATGGAACCATGGAAGACCTCGAACCCGAGGAGCACGACATTCTAGAGGCCTTGCAGAACAACGATTTCCTCACCATGGAAGATCTTGCCACCTTGGTGCGCAAAACGCACATCCACCGATTGGTAAGGCTGATGTCTGACAAGCGCATCATTGTTCAGTATGAAGAGCTTCAGCACAAATTCAAGCCCAAGAAGGAGATCATTTACCGCCTGGCCACTTGGCTGGAGGACAAGGAGAAGCTGGAAGAAGTGTTTGATGCGCTAAGTCGTGCGCCAAAGCAATTGGAGGCTCTAATGCAGTTTTTGCAATGCTCAAGAACAGGAAAAGAGAAGGGAATTGTAAAACGACAAGTGCTGGTTGGCGACCACGACATTTCAGATGCAGCCGTCAATGCTCTCATCAAAAAAGATATTTTGATAAAGGAAGAGCTGGAGATTGCCCGTTTGGAGGACACGGGCGCCTGGGCCAAGCACGGGATCGTTCTTACCGAAAATCAGGATAAGGCTTTCGGAGAACTGAGCCATTCGCTCATTGATAAGGACGCGGTGCTGCTGCATGGCGTAACGGGTAGCGGCAAGACGGAGATTTACATCCGCCTTATTCAGGAACACATCGCCAACGGCAATCAGGTGCTGTACATGCTGCCCGAAATTGCCCTCACCACACAGATCATCAAACGCCTGCAAGAGCATTTTGGCGAAAAGGTGGGCATCTATCATTCCAAAATATCCGACAATGAGCGGGTCGAGGTCTGGAATAAACAACTCAGCTATGAACCTTACGACATCATCTTAGGCGCGCGATCCTCTCTCTTCCTTCCCTTCAGGAAATTGGGCTTCGTTATTCTCGATGAAGAACATGAGCATACCTTCAAGCAATACGACCCTGCTCCGCGCTACCATGCGCGCGATGCTACCGCCTATCTATGCAAGCAGGCCGGAGCGAAACTCCTGTTAGGTTCGGCCACGCCAAGCATTGAAGCCTATTACAACGGCAAGCGCGAGCGTATTGGTCTTGTGCACCTCAACGAGCGTTATGGCGGCATCCAACTGCCACACATCGAGCTCTGCGACCTAGCGGTAGAACGCAAGGCCGATAGCATGAAAGGGCCTTTCTCCTCGCAACTCCTGCAGCGCATTACCGAAACCTTGGCCCGCAATCAGCAGGTCATCATTTTTCAGAATAGGAGAGGCTACAGCAGTTTCCTGCAATGCAACAACTGCGGCTGGGTGCCCGATTGCATCAATTGCGACATATCGCTCACCTACCACAAATACAGTAACGACCTTCGCTGCCACTATTGCGGTCATGGCGACAAGCCGCCAAGCATCTGCCTCAAGTGCCAGAGCACCTACATCAAGACCAAAGGCTTCGGCACCGAGCAGATAGAGGAAGAATTGGCCCTGCATTTTCCGCAGGCCGTTGTAGCAAGGATGGATATGGACACCACGCGAGGTAAACATTCCTACGCACGTATCATCACCGATTTTGAGGAACGCAGGGTGGATATTCTTGTCGGTACGCAGATGGTCACCAAGGGCCTCGACTTCGATCATGTGGGTCTGGTAGGCATCCTGAGTGCCGATGCGCTGCTCAATTATCCCGATTTCCGCGCCTTTGAGCGTGCGTATCAACTGATGGCACAGGTCAGCGGTCGGGCGGGGCGCAAGGGCCGCAGAGGGCTTGTGGTTGTGCAGACCTCCGACCCCCAGCATTTTATCATCGATCAGGTGGTGAAGAATAACTATGAGGGAATGTATGAGGTGGAACTCGCGCAGCGCAAGCAATTCCGTTATCCGCCCTTTATCCGCATGATCACCATCACCATCAAGCACCGCGAGCGGGATGTGGTTGATAAAGCTTCGGATGTGCTTGCCAAGGAGCTGTCCGTTATTCCTGATATGCTGCTCTTGGGGCCCGAATATCCGCTCATTCAGCGTATCCGCAACAAGTACAACAAGCAGATCATCCTGAAAATGGGCGGGCAGAACATCAAGGAACGCAAGGCACGCATTTTCGGCATCATCCGCCAAGTGAATGCCCTCAAAGAATTCCGCTCGGTGTTCTTTCAGCCAGATGTAGATCCTATTTAGGAGGGTGCCTATTTCCTATTTGTTTCCCTGACGAAGAAAGGGTCTCAGATTTTGTTTTTCAAAGATTCTTCGTTCCTCATCAAAGCAATCTTCAAACTCCTCAGTATCCGTTTGTTTCCCTGACGAAGGAAGGGTCTCACGGAGTATATTTGAATAACATACCCGTCCAATCCAATGAAACCAATCGGGATCCATAATTACTTTGTATTCATCATCACCAATCAGGGCAAAACAGTTCTCTATACGGGCATGACCAATAACTTACCGAAGCGGCTTTCTGAACATGAGGAGTATCAGGTGTTAAAACCAGAAAGCTTTACTGGGAAATATCAATGCCACTATCTCGTTTATTGGGAACGCTTTCAGTATGTGGAAGATGCCTACGCCCGCGAAAAGCAGGTCAAAGGTTGGACAAGGATTAAGAAAGTGGCTCTTATTGAGTCTTTCAATCCCGATTGGCGATTCTTAAATGATGAAGTTCAGGAAGACTGACCTGATTCTTCGTGAGACGCTTCGTTCCTCAGCGAAACAAGTCGTGGGATTGAGCTTGCCTCATGTCGCTTAACAGAAAAAGAAAGCCTCATCATCTCCCAACTGCTCCCGTATCTCCGCCTGCTGGTCCTTATTGGCCACGGCAACGATTACCTGAGGATGCCGAAGTGGAGTTAATTCCTTTACGTTCTCCATCAGCTTGCCATACACCTGTTTGTTGATCTTGTTCGGGTTGTTGCACATCCAACGGAAATCAATCTCGGCTTCCAAGAGTCCTTTGGCAAGCAGTTTTCCTTTGGATGCAGCTCCCCAAAGCACCAGCGGGCGGCTTGGGTCGTGGCTTAGTTTAAGAAACCACTTCAGTTTGAGTTCGAGAAAGCGGTTGTCGGCATAGTTCGGGTCAGTGCGTGAAGAGCGGCTGCTGTGGTCGCGCCAATGATGCAGCACTTCCGAGCACGGAAGCACCTTCAAACCCGCCCCGAAGAAACGGAAAGCTAGGTCGTAGTCTTCGGGATATGTGTCAGGCTCGAATGCACCGCATCTATCAAGGTCTTGGCGATAGACCATCCAGCAGGGGGAAGGAATCACGCACTCGCGGTATATGTCAGAGTAGTTTGCACCTGCGGATGTGAGCTCATTGAGCCAACCCTCGTAGTGGAGGTAGCCATCCTTCACGCCATCGGCAGAGAAATACTTTACGAGACCCACCGCCACGTTCCCTGCACCTTTAGCAAGGAGATTCTGCTTCAGAACTGCCAGTTTGTTCGGAGCCATGATGTCGTCAGCATCCATCCGAGTGATGAATTGGCCTGAAGAAAGGGAATAGGCCAAGCGAAGTGCCTCAATGATGCCCGAACCATTGTTGTCAACTACTGTGATACGGCTGTCTGCTTGCGCAAACTCGTCCAGAATGGCCCTGCTGTCGTCTGTAGAGCCATCATTCACCACGATTAGTTCCCAATCGGGCTCCGTTTGGGCAACGATGGAGGAGAGGCAATCTCTGAGAAAGGGCCCCGCGTTCTTGCAAGGCGTGAGGATGGAAATGGAGATATCTGGGTTTAGACCCATACACTCGAAAAATCAACGTTGGCCTTGCAATCGTCAAATTGGAATTCAAATATTCCATCCCTCCCTTTGGCGACCTCAGAATAATTTTTCCCCTCAAGTTCCAGTACAAGATATTCTTCCGCTTCCGGATCCATGATCACATAATACTTCACCCCCTGATCGAGGTATAGATCACGCTTAACGGTCAGGTCTTTGGTGCGTGTTGATGGGGAAAGTACTTCAATCACCAACGAAGGCGCCATGTCTATGAATTTCTTGTCGAGAAATGGAAAGCAGGCAACGAAAAGGTCGGGCTGAACAACGGTGTTGTCACTGATCTTCCAATCCACTGGAAGGGAAACTTCGCACTTGGAGCAGGAAGAAAGTTCATTTTCAAATTGGGTATGAAGCCTACCGCTGATCCGTTGGTGCTTGGCAGTTGGTGCTGGCGACATGGCATGTGGAATGCCATCGATCAATTCCCAATTGCCTTCCCAAAGGCAATAATCTTCGTAGGTGTGTTCTGGACGGTAATCTGATGGAAGCGCGAATCCCATGGTTCAAAGTTTATTCAAAGATAATACTCACAAGCTTAAATGAGCTCAATGCTTGACCAGTTTGACCGTCTCGCGATGCTTATCTGAGACAAGTTCCAAGATGTAAACTCCCGCTGTGAGGCCGTTGGAACCAAGGTTCAGTCTTCCGCTGTTCACGGTTTCGGAGTGAACCAATTGCCCGATAGCATTATAGAGATTGGCTTCAAAGGAATCGTTGGCAAGGATTCTTACTTCGCCAATACCGTTTGTAAAACCAGCGGTGTTGTACACCTCAAAGAACTTCGGCTGTGGATTCACATCCTCAATGCCGATGAACCATGGGAGAAGTCCGCGGTCGTACATCCGCTGATGAATGGGCGTGTAATTGGCGCCTCCAAAGAGTAGCGTATCTGCCTGAAGGAAAAGCATGGCCGCCTGTGGCATGGTCATTCCTGCCGAAAAACTGTACGCAGCCTGTATCATGATGGCGTCTGTTGCTTCACGACCAATGTCTTCCCAGATCTGCATCAGCGTGGCCGACCAGATATCCGCATCAGTATATAAGTTATTATTTAGGTCTTCCGGGTAATGGTCTGTACTTAAGGTGCTTCTGCCTTGCCAATACTGATTGTGACCATCCCAAGTAAACACATCTTCCCACCGATTTGAACTTAGGAAACGGGAGTAAGAAGAAGCGAAATAATCGCCCGTTGCTTCATCTAAAGCCTGGCGCTGCGTGCCTGAATTTGTTCCAGGAGCGGCAGAGTTCATGATGGCGTGGCCGTATTCGTGAATGATGACATCCGCATCTTCCGCATCATCCACACCACCTTCGCCAAATTGCAAACGGGGCGGACTGAAACCTGCGTTGAAGTTGGAATTGTCGCTTCCGCTCAAGGCGTGGGCATCAACCACAATCGGGTAATTCACAATATTGTTGAAGCCCAAAGACCGGATGTAATTCTGGAAATAAGTGATGTGGTAGAAGGCGTTGGCATCCTCAAACTCCGGTTCAGAACGGGTAAAATTGAACTCAGGCGTCAGACTGAAAGCAGGAACAGTAGCTGGGAGCGAAACCTCCTTTATCTGAACATGATCGTTACGAAGGAAGAAGGTGTCATTCTCAAACGTAGCAATGGCCGAAACGGGAATGCGCTCCGCATTTAGCTCCAATACATCTTGATCGTTATTGTCAGCGTAAGGCGCACCGTAGTTCTGATTGGCAGAGGTGAGCGGATCGGGATTGAAAACCCAAAGCGTGACGGTAGAATCCACTTCGGCAGGAGCCGCATACGTAAGCAGATCGTTCTGATAGATCACCTTGGTGTTCCTGTCCAGCACCAACTCGTAGTACCTGTCCGATTGCTCCACCACTTCCAGATGGATGACGGGAATCATGTCTCCTTCGTGCTGCATGTACATTTCCTGAAGCTCATAATGGTCCAACTTGCCGTTGCCCGCTTGGTTGTAATGAATCGTCAGCCCGTTGTGATAGGGGCCATGGTTCGGGAAATCGGTATCCACCGTTTCGGGAATGGGGAATGTATGGTCAAATACGCTCAGAATACGGCCTTGTGTATCAACATTCACCTTTACGGCACCACGGAATACCTTCTTGCCGTTGATCGTCTGCGTAAAGCGGTAGTGCTTCCCTTTTGGACTATGAACTTCATCTGCCAGTTCAATACCAACCAGTTCGTTCTTGAGGTTTGGAATGGTATTGAGCAGATACTGCTTTACGGCTTCCTCATTAGTCAAGATGGAACCAGAAGTCGGCATCCAAAAAGCTTCTTTTCTGTCAATGGGTTGTGCCGAATCATCTTCAGTAACCCATTTCTGAGAGAACGTGGTGAGTGGTAATAGAGTGAGAAGAATGATCCAGCGCATGGAACAAAGATAGGAATGGAAGACGGGATGAGACACGAATTTCCCCTCCTTGGAGGGGTCAGGGGTGGGTTCCGAGATTCTTCGCGAGACGCTTCGTTAATCAGCGACACAAGTCGCGGAACCAGAAAGGGCATTCGTTCCTTTCCGTTTCTATGATTCTCTGCGTCTCTGCGTGAAAAACGAATTATTCCTTCAACTGCGCCACCACCAGCTCATACAATCCATCAAAGGAACTGGCGCGACCAATCCATCTCAGATTCTCGTCAAAAAGGAAGAGCGATGGCGTGGAAGTAACCCCGAATTTCTCCAGACTTTCACTTTCCCAGCCTTTCAGATCGTTCACATTATACCAATCGAGGTCGTTGGCTTTGATGGCCTCCAGCCAATCTGTTTTCGAACTATCGAGCGAAATAGCATAAACACCAAGGTCGCCCTTCATATTGTCGAACAAGGCTTTCAATTTAGGAACCTCACGTATGCAATGCGAACAGCCAGAAGACCAAAAAACGACCACATTTATCTTCCCGGTTAAGGCTGATGTTGGAACGTAATGTCCGGTTTCGTTCGGAATCTTCATGGAAGGAATTTCACTTCCAGCCTGAAACTTCACGGACTTGGGGATCTTCGCGAGGGTTTCCTTCGAAAGGGGCAGGTCGCAGCTACCGAGGTATTTGCGGTTCACGTAATCGACATATTCAGAAGCTTCCTTATCTGCAAAGAAATCAATGAGCAAATCGATAAGAAAGGCCTGCACCTTCGGGTCGGTCTCTGGTCTGCCAAGCAGCAGGTCAACCGCTTTCTGAATGCCAATTTCCGAACGCTCCGTGTAGTTGTAGAGGTACTCCAAGATCTTATTGGAAAGGAACGGACTGGTGATGATGCGCGCATCAGAAAAGTCGATGTAATCGAAAAAATGTACGTGACTGAAAGCTGGATCGTTATCAAACTTCTCGTTCCATTCTGATTTTTGAGTTCGAAGAGGAATCTTATCCAATTGAACTAAAACCTGCGCAGTGTAGCTTTCTGGAAAGAGGTTGTTCAGCAGTCCAAGCGAATTATTGTAGGCATCTGCTACACGGTGATATGCCTTATTGAGCGAATCGGAAACCGCTGCATGACGCGGCACGAAGGGAGAAAGATACTCCATTGCAAAGGTGAGCGTATCCATGCTTCTTGAATACACATCAGCTAGGTTCATCATGATATTGAAGGCATCGTTTTCTTTCGAGCCATCAGCCTTAAACGCCATACCAGAACCGCTTTCATAAATGTGTGCCGTGATGTTCTCCTGATTGATGAGTATGAATTGGAACGATTCAAGAGTGGCTATATCAATAACATAAACGCCATCGGTAAAGCGCTTGTCGTAGGCAAAGTTGATTTCGGCCTCTCCACGGTAGCGAACGCTATCCAATGGTATCGACATGTCTCCCAAGTACTTTGAAAGCTTAATGGTGCTGCCAACAGGCTTGGTGTCCATTATCAATTTGAGTCCATTTTGACCGAAACTGGCAAGCGAAACAAGAAGCAACGGCAGCAAAAGAATATTTTTCATGCAATGGCGATAAGGGCGATGGAAACTACGGCAAGCGAAATTCCGATCCAATTTAGTTTTGATAGCCGTTCGGAGAACAGCAATATGGCGAGCAAGGTACTGAGAAGTACAATTCCGGTATTGTTGATGGGAAAAACCACCGTGCTTTCAAGGTTCGGGAGGTTGAGGGCTTGCAGTAGAAAGTGAATGGAGAAGTAGTTGGGGATGCCCAGCGCTAACCCTGCCACAATGCTTTTTGCTTGAAGTGTCACGCCTTTGAATAGGCGATTTCCGATGGTGATTAAACTCCCGATAGTGGCCGCAATCATGAACAGTAATCCTGAGAAAATTTCAATTTCTCCTTCTCCTAATTGTGTTTTCTGAACGAATTTGAGGATGGTATCCAAAAATCCGCTGCCAAGGAAAATGAGAATAGGGAGGAATAGATACTTTTTATCTATAGCCACACCATCAGACTTGCGGATGGTAACAAGCGTTACGGCAAGAATGGCAAGGAGAATTCCAACGACCTTGAGTCCTGCCAAGGATTCACCGTAAAGGATGAAACCTGCCGCAACGGGTATCACCAGCGACATCTTATTGGCCACCGAACTCACGGCCACACCCACTTTCTGGGATGAAATGGCCATGATGTAGAAGACACCAATGAAGGACGAGCCAAGGATCAAGGCGCTTAAAGCCCATGGTTTGTAAACGATTTGCTCAACTGGAATGTGTACCGGAGCCATCAGAAAACCCAAGCTTGCCGCCACAACATAATTGACCGTAATGGCCTGAAAGGTGTGCACCTTGAATTTATCGAAGTACTTGAAAATCACCAGCAATAGTGATGACGAGAGGATGCTTAGTAGTAACGGAATCATCGGTTTCTGTAGATCAATAAGCTGTCGTTGCCAACTTGGGTTGCCTCCTCGGGAGATTCGTTCAGACGCAAGGCTTTGATACCATTTTCTACCTTCAAAGGAGAAACAAAACGCCTAATCTCATCCCAAAGTCCTGCTTTGTAAAACGAAGCATGGAGGGTTGGTCCACCTTCTACGATTACCGATTGAATATCGCGGTTATGGAGTTCAGTAAGGATGGAGTCAAGATCACGTACGCTCTGAATGGTAATGATTTCAGATTTTAGATTTCGGATTTTAGATTTTACGCTTTCCGTGAACACGAGCGTTTCCGCTGCTTCACTAAAAACATGGGCGCCTTCTTCAATTTCCAACTTCGCATCCAACAGAATTCTGATTGGATTCTTCCCCTCATATTTCCGCGTGGTCAAACTCGGATCATCCAGCAAGGCCGTGTTCTTCCCAACCATGATGGCGGCTTCTTCCGACCGCCATTTGTGCACCAAGATGTTTGCTGTATCACCTGTTATCTTCAGAGAAGGCTCGCTGGAATTACTTCTTATTCCATCCACAAATCCATCAGCCGTTTCCGCCCATTTGAGGATGATGTAAGGCCGTTTCTTTTCGTGAAAGGTGAAGAAGCGTCTGTTCAGTTCCTGCGCTTCTGCTTCCAGCACCCCAATCTTCACATCAACCCCTGCTTCCATCAGCCGCTTGATGCCCAGCCCATTCACTTGAGCAAACGGGTCAAGACACGCAATCACCACGCGCTTGATCTTTTTCTCGATGATTAGGTTGGCACAGGGAGGCGTTTTGCCATAATGGGCGCACGGTTCCAAGCCCACATACAAGGTAGAATGGGGCAGGAGTGAGGCATTAGCCACCGAATTAATGGCATTCACCTCGGCATGGTTGCCGCCATACGGACTAGTATAACCTTCACCAATAATGCGGTCTTCGTGCACAATCACACAGCCCACCATCGGATTGGGTGCTACCGAACCAGCGCCCAATTGCGCCAATCCTAAGCATCGCAGCATGTATTGTTCTGATTTTGTAGCCAATGGAGCACTAAAGGCTACTTCATTTCTATGCCGAGGTGCTTCATCACTTCGGGGGTAAGGTTGTCAGAATCTGGAGCTACAATAACAATAGAATTCCCTGTTCCATCAGCAGAACTAAGCACATAACGGTAACCCAATTTAGCGGCCACTTCGTCCATTGCCTTTTCCAGTTTCTTAGCAACAGGCGAAAGCAATTCGCTTCGTTTGGCATAAATTTCCTGTTCGGTAGCACTAATCAACTGGTCCATATCTGCCTTCATGGCTTTAACCTCATTCTGCGCTATTATTTTCCCAGCTTCGCTCAATTCGCCCGATTCTGACTTCTTCTGATAGACTTCTAATTTCTTAGCAATTTCCACCTTCTTCTTCTCAATTTCTACCTGCTTTTCGGCCGTAAATCGGTCAATAATGGTCATCATCTCTTTTGCTTCGGGCATATTGTTCATCACTTGTTCCATATACACATAGCCTATCTTCGTCTCATTAGGTAGGTTTGCAGAGATGCCGATAAACGCCAGAAGGCCGATTATGACTAGGTTTTTCATTTTCGCTGTGGTTTAGTTATTTCGGCTGCAAGTTACACTCAACCATCAATGGGAGCAATTCTGCTTTTTTTTCGAAGTATTGTATTCATCGTTCTTACTTTGGGCTGCACGCTCGTGGCACTAATAGGCGGTATTCCATTCGGGCACCGGTGGGCTTTAGGTACACAACGGTTCTGGTCGGTGGTCATGTTGTGGGTGTTCGGGGTTAAGGTGGTGCTGCATGGCAAAAAACCGCAGGTGGGGCTAATGATGTCTAATCACCAATCGTACTTAGATATTTGGCTCATTCCCAAATACGCCATCACCGTTTTTGTGGCCAAGGCCGAAGTAAAAAAGATGCCTTTAGTCGGTTGGGGTGCTAGTTCTGTAAACACGGTTTACGTAGATAGAAACGATAAGGAAAGCCGCCAAAAGACGAAGAAAGCCATCTCAGATCGTATCAGAAAAGGGCGTTCGGTAATCATCTTCCCCGAAGGAACCACAGGAGATGGCAACGGATTGCTGCCCCTAAAACCGGGCATGTTCTTTAATGCAGCTGAAGAAGGATTTCCCATTGTCCCTTGTGCCATCCTCTACGAAAATCCTGATCTGGCGTGGGTAGGAGATGACCCAATTGGGGCTCATTTTGCCCGAAACTTTTCTAAGTTATCAACTACAGCTCACATCGTTTTTGGAGAACCCATGACGGGCTCAGACGGGGAGGAACTTATGGAACGCTACCGCCTGTGGATGCTCAACGCATTGGAGGAGCTGAAGGAAAAGAGGGTTTAGTAGAATCGAGCCAGCATCCAACCCTCAGAGCTGACACAGTTCGTTGAACAGACCCACACAGTTTACTGAACAGAGCCTTCGTTGAACAGACCGCAACCATCAAATAACCGACCGCAACCATCAAACAACCGACCGCAACCATCAAATAACCGACCGCAACCATCAAACAACCGACCGCTACCATCAAACAACCGACCGCTACTACACTTAAACCTTCTAATCCCCTAATCCCCTAATCTCTTCATTACAGAACGTGCTTAAATGACAACAGTCATGTGTTTAACTCAAAGTCAGAATCTTACATTTAGGCAACTTTCGTCCCTTAATTCTGTTATGCAGTTGATGTCTCGATTTTATCCTTTTGTCCTACTGTTTGCGGTGCTGGTATCTGCCTGCAACCAGCCAGACGATAACGACCCTTATCTCACCACACCTTATGTCCTGCAAATTCCGCAAGGATTGCCCCCCATGGATGCGTTTATTCCGCTCAATAACCCAATGACGGTAGAAGGCGTTGCCCTCGGAAGAAAGCTTTTTTACGACCCCATTCTTTCTGGAGACAATACCCAAGCCTGTGCTCATTGCCATAAGCAAGAGTTCGGTTTTGGCGACCCGCGCCAGTTTAGCGAAGGAATTGATGGCAGTATTGGAACCAGACAGGCCATGTCCATCATCAATCTTGGTTGGAATCAGTTCGGGTTCTTTTGGGATGGGAGAGAGGCAACCCTCGAAGATCAGGCGCTAAAACCTGTTACCAATCCCGTTGAAATGAATACCACATGGCCCGAGGTAGAGGCCAAGTTGAATGCAGATGCTACGTATAAACTCCTTTTCAAGCAGGCCTATAATGTAGATTACATCGATTCACTTACGGTTGCCAAAGCCATTGCGCAGTTCGAGCGCATCCTCATTTCGGGCAATTCTAAGTTTGATAAGTGGTACAATCAGCAGTCAATACAACTCAGCGAGTCGGAATTGCGCGGGTTCATTCTTTACAATGGCGAGGGTGCCGACTGTTTTCATTGTCATGGCCTAGGAGGGTTAATCACTGACAATCGTTTTCATAACAACGGAATGGACACCGATTTTAGTGCCGATGAAGGCCGTTATCTGGTTACAGGAAATGATGCCGACAAAGGCAAATTCCGTACTCCTACGCTACGAAACATAGAATTTACAGCACCTTATATGCACGATGGTCGGTTTCAAACAATTGAGCAGGTTGTAGATCATTACAGCCAACACATTCTGCCATCAGCTACCATCGATCCGCTCATGGAATTGGTAGGAAACGGAGGTGCTCAGCTGACCCAGCAAGACAAAGACGACCTTATCGCCTTCCTCAAAACATTTACAGATGAAGGTTTTTTAACTAATCCTGAATTCAGCAATCCAAACCCTTAAAAGTGACCGTAAGCACCAAGTGGTTGCCCAACGGTACCTACATTTGAACAAATAACACAACTATGAAAAAGGCATTGATGATACTTATGGCTGCTTCGGTGGCACTCACATCTTGCAACACCGATGGATGTATTGACCCAAACGCGCTCAACTACGATTCGAGTGCCGAACATGACGATGGCAGCTGTGTTTACTTGGAGCAGAACCTCAATTTTCAGTTCAATTCAAAACTCGGAGCAGCAGATTTCGCCTTTAATACCGAAGCATTGGTCAACGGACGGAAAGTGAAATTCACCCGAGCGCAGATGTATCTCAGCGGTTTTACATTCAATGGAAACGCTGGAGAATACGCACTCAGCAACCCGCATCTGTTACTTAAAGCAGACATTTCGGAATACAATTTGGGCTATTTACCAGCAGGAGATTACTCCACCTTCAGCTTCAGTGCTGGAGTAGATAGTATTTCCAATCACCTCGATCCAGCTAGTTTTCCGAGCAGCAGCGCGCTCTCAGCCAATAATCCAGACCACATGCATTGGGGTTGGGATCCAGGCTATATTTTCTTCGTTTTAGAAGGAGTGGTAGATACAACCGCAAACATGGATGGCACAGCAAATGCTCCGTTCATATTTCATGTAGGAACAGATGCACTTCGGGTAGATATGGCCTTTGCTAAACAAATTAATTCCCTTGCCGATGGCACCCTCATCGAAATGGATGTTGATTGGCTCAAACTGTTGGATGGCACAAACATGACGGGCGATGTTTCAACCCGATCTACCCACACATCTAATAACCCAAGTTTAGCTGCGCTAATGGTTTCTAATGTGGATGGGGCGTTTAGCGTGCATTGATGTAAGTATTCAAAAACCTTCACGGTTGTAGAGCACTTAAAGACCTTTAATGGCACCAAAATGAACCTCCAAAAACACATATCCGTTATTGTTGGAGGCGTGTTTATACTGGCGGCAAGCGGTTGCCAAACCGATGAGCCAGTTCCGTATCAATTGGATATTCCCAGTTGGTTTCCAGAAATGGAAATCCCTGCCGAAAACCAGCTAACCAAGGCTCGGATTGAACTTGGAAGAAAGCTTTTCTATGAACCACTGCTCTCCTTAGACTCTTCAGTTTCCTGCGGCACGTGTCACTTGCAGGAAAAGGCATTTACGGATGGTTTATCTATAAGCATAGGAGTTGATGATGCCGTTGGATTGCGGAACGCGCCCACATTGGCAAACATTGGTTTTGCGCCTTATTTTTTTCATGATGGAGGTGTTTTAACGCTTGAGTTACAATCGCAACAGCCCATCTTTTCGGTAGATGAAATGCGCTTTAGCATTGCTGGTTTTCTTGAGCGAATTAAGAAGGATGCAGCATACAAACGAATGTTCGAAGAAGCCTACAACCGTGAGCCAGATGCCTTTGGAATAAGCCGCGCTATTGCCAGTTTTGAGCGCACTTTCATTAGCAGTAGTTCCCGTTTCGATCAATTCGAATACCAAGGAATTACGGATGCACTTTCAGATCAAGAAAAGCGGGGTAGAACGCTCTTCTTCTCAGAACAAACGAAGTGTTCAAACTGCCACCAACCGCCATTGTTCACCAATTATGAATTCGAGAACATCGGTCTTTATCTCAATTATGCCGATTCGGGAAGAGCACGAATAAGTCACTTGGCTACAGACAACGGAAAATTCAAGGTTCCAACCTTGCGAAACGTAGAACTTACAGCACCTTATATGCACAACGGCAGCATGCAA
>JAIOYO010000072.1 GCA_021741075.1 Flavobacteriales bacterium
GAAGAAATTCGTCTGATCGTTCCAGCGGATGTCCTCCTGATTGCGGTAGCCATAGACATTATCGGCACCGATCAATTTGTCTTCTCCGTTGTACACATCCACCATCAATCCGCGGTAATCCTGACTTTGGCCTTTCCACGTGGCCTCGCCTTTGGCATCGGTGGTCAGAGTCTGTTCCAGCACGTAGTTGTTGGAGCGGTTCTTTCGATCATAAACCAAGCTGAGGAGTTCAATTTTGGCATTGGCGATGGGCTTTCCTGTGTCGCGCGAAACCACTTT
The DNA here is from genome assembly GCA_021741075.1 of Flavobacteriales bacterium. Taxonomy (GTDB): domain Bacteria; phylum Bacteroidota; class Bacteroidia; order UBA10329; family UBA10329; genus UBA10329. Next base: position 280 of record JAIOYO010000072.1, read on the forward strand.
CAGCAACGTCCCCTCTTGGGTTTCGCTGCGCTTGATAAGGGCAATATCTGTGACCGTGATGATGCTGTAAGCCACCACTTCGGCATTGGTCGAAAGTTTCGGGTCGGAACCGACAAAGACCACGTAGGTGCCGATGGGCAGTTTCTCTAAAGGAAGTTCGATGCTGTGCTGGCGGAAATCGCCCGGATTCGGAACATTGAAGCTCTTTTCGTTCACCGTTTGGCTGTTCGATTTCAGCCAATTCACCAGTTTTTCGCCATAATTCTGACGCGCATTTTCTCGGTATTCAATCGGGTCGAGTTTGGCCACGCGAACGTGAACGGCCCATTTCTGGTCTTCCGCTTTCCCTGCATTCCGATAGTTGAAAAGGAATCGGAACGGCTTTTCGGGAAGCACCGCACCTTCGGCTTCCATGCCCCATTCCTTCATACGAATGCGCTCCGAAAGGGACTGGCAATTCCTTGCGCCCAGCGTATTCGGGAATTTCTTGACGTAAACCAGACACAGCGAATCGGCCGTTTTCCAGTTCCAACGCGCTTGGTGATTCGGGTCAGTAGAAGCATTGCCTTGGTCGTAGAGCAGCGATGCGATGGAATATGCCACTTCCCCGGCAACGGTATCGTTTTCGTACTTCTTCAAAAGCGATTTCAGATTCTGCGCATAGCGCTCGTTTGCCGACTGCGCTTGCGAACGACCGTAGATGAAATTCAATCGTTTCAGGTCTTCCGAAACCAAGGCTTCGTTGCCCAGTTTCTTGGCTTCACGAAGCAATTCCTGATATAAGTGAATGGAGAAAATGGCTGGCTGAACACCTGCTTTCTTCGTTGCTTCCCACGAAAGGAACTCATCCACCGAACCCAAAAGCAGCGTGTCTTCATACACACCCGAAGCATCGAAATTGATGAGGTCGCGCTCTTCCGAACTGTAGAAATCAAGCGCTCGCGAAAGCAAAAGATGATAGAGGCTCGGACGCAGATTGCGGTAGGTATCGGTACCCGTCAGGATGGCTTCGTAATCCTTCAACGCAGCGTTTTGTAGCAGCTCAGGGTTCTCCAGAGAAAGCTGATAGTACTTGTCGGCCTCCTGCGCCAATCGCTTGAAATCCCAGGTAAGAAGGTTGTCGCCAGCCTCTTCGGTGGCGGTGCGATTGAGGATCTGCCAACTGTTGTTCTGATAATATCCCCAATGCATTTCAGCCAATAGCGAATGCAGGATCTGCTTGGTGGGCTGGGGTGCGGTCTTGGCCTCATCTTCCAGTCGGATGATGCTCGCCACCAGACTTTCCTCCTCAAAATCTGCTTGAAACTTTATCTCGTGAATCACAGCTTTCACCAACTGCGGACCGTTGCCATCTTTCACGGCCTGGTCATGGATTTTGGCCACCACCGCCAGAGCCGATTTAGGCTGGCCGTTGCTGGTATAAGCATCTACTTCTTGCCACCAACCACCGTAGTTCTGGGCAGTGGAAGTGAGTGACAATAGTGCAAAAAGAATGATTGGAAGGAAACGCATAAAATTGGTTTTCTGTTGGATGTCGAAGTTAAAGGTATTCCATAAAGAAGCCCCTCCTTACCTCCCCAAAGGGGAGGAATTGGGTCAATGCCCTAATCAAGCATTGTTCCATTTCTTTAGATATAATTTGGCGATATTTACGTTATCGATTCGCATCATGAAAGTCACGAAGAAGCAATACATAATGGATGAGGACGGCAAAAAAGTTGCCGTGATCCTTCCCATAAAGAAGTATGAGAAAATGCTTCAAGACCTTGAAATGCAAGAGGATGTGGCGCTCTACGATAAGGCGAAAAAGGGCAAGCAGGTGTTTGTTGATGCTAAGGACGTTTTCGATGAGATTGAACGAAAGCGTAAGAAATGACCTACGTTGTTCGGGTTGAGCGAAAAGCACAGAAGAAGCTTGCCAAAATTTCTGAGCCGTATTATTCCAAGATCAAGAAGGCAATTCTGGCCTTGGCTGAAAACCCAAGACCGACTGGTTGCAAACAACTTTCGGGCAGAAGCGGTTACCGCATTCGTGTTGCTGATTACAGAATAATCTATGAGATTGTTGATGACCTCTTACTAGTAGAGGTCATCGAACTCGGACATAGAAGGGATATTTACGATTAGTCTTTGCGCCCTCCGCGAAAACTCCGCGTCTTTGCGGTTAAATCCTACGGGAAAATAACGAAAATCTGCCCCTTGGTAGAAAGCGGAGCGGTCGGGTCGTTGTCGAATTTCGCTTGCTGACACGCAGCCTGCGCTTTTACGAACAGGTATTTGTCATCTGTGGTCTTTGAACCCGGAGCTCCTGGATCGGCACTAATCACGTTTCCGTATTTATCGATGGTCACATCAACCACCACAACTCCGTTATCCTTGGTGCCCAATCCGATCTTTGGGAATTTCGTCATGGTGCGGCCTTCCATCACGTATTCAATCTTGTCGAACCCGTTCTTGAATTCCCTTCTGTTGCTAGCGGCAGGAGCAGATTCTTTTGCGCCCTCATCAAAGAAATGAATGGTACGGACATCGGAAACTGCAATATCGAGCGGCTTTCCATTGCTGAGAATCATCATGGTCGGGCCCGAAAGGGACTTCACTTCGCCCTTCTTTTGCGAGCCGTCTTTCATGATGACGGTGTGCTGTGCTTGCGCAGAAGAGATGTAGAGACAAGAGATAAAGAGATAAGGAAGAATGTATCGTGACATGGTTTTAGTTTTTTTCGAAGGTAGGACGAAGATTGTGCCATGAATTATGGATGGTGGGTGAGTATTGCACAATGAGGTTTTGATAATTGACCTCAAAAAATGCCTCAAGCTGCGAGCACGGCTTTGTAAGGAAGATGGATTTTACAATCTGTCTAGAAATTCGAGGAGTAGTTTCCGTTTGTCGTTGTCAAGGTTTTCGAGCTTTTGGCTGACATCGATGGGGGCATGTTTGCTGACCATAGGCTGAAGAAAGGATTGTTGTTCCAATTCCTCTTGGCTAGCGGGAACGTATTTGATGAGGTCGTTGAGGGTGCATTTGAATGCCTGACACAGTTTGTAGAGCAGCGGAAGGTCGAATTTCTGTAGTCTTCCTTGGCTGATTTCTGTGGCGTGAAACCTTGATAGGCCCTTTTTGCGCAAGTGGGAGTGCAGGTTTTTGATGCCGAGCTCTTGGGCTACTTCAATGATGCGTGTTTGTAGCATGGTTTCTATTTGCGACTAAGATATGTGATCTAATTGATACGAACATCTAAGTTATTAGTATAAATGTATGGTTTATTAGTTGCTGACGCAGGTATAGTAGCAATTTTATCTAATTAATTAGATTATAACGCGGTGTAATTAGATATGTATGCAGCTTATTTGGCACTGTATGCTAATATATTAGCTCATTATACCTTTTAATTAGCATGTGAATCTAAGTAATTAGTATAGTAGGCGGATAAATTGGAAGTAAAGGTAAATTGGTGGGGTTTGCCGAGGCAAACCCTACTGCACTTGGATGTTTGTGCTGAGGCTTGCAGGTGGCGCGCGTTAGGGATTGGAGCAAGCTGCCGTGCAGCGCGGAAAGCCCGACCACGCCTGCGAAGCTGCGTGGGAACGCCCAAAAATTGAACGTTTTCGTGATTTATTTTTCTTGGTGGAAATGGGCAAAAACCACCTTCGCCTTGGGCTTGCCAATGGCTTCGGCCAGTTCTTCCTCGGTGGCTTCTTTGACCTTTTTCACCGAACGGAATTTCCATAGCAGCTGCTGCGAACTCTTGTAGCTGATGCCTTTGATGTCGGTGAGTTCGGACTTGACCGTGGCCTTTGAGCGCTTGTTGCGGTGGTGCGTAATGCCGAAACGGTGCGCCTCGTTGCGCGCATTCTGTATGATTTTGAGCGTTTCCGAACGTTTGTCGATGTACAGCGGCACCGAATCGCCCGGGAAATAGATCTCTTCCAGCTTTTTGGCAATGCCGATGATGGTGATCTTGCCACGCAGCCCGAGCGCATCGAGGCTTTTCACCGCGCTGCTTAATTGGCCCTTGCCGCCATCAATAACGATGAGCTGCGGCAGTGGAATGCCCTCCTCCAACATGCGTTTGTAGCGTCTATGGACCACTTCTTCCATCGAAGCGAAATCGTCTGGACCAACAACGGTTTTGATATTGAAATGACGGTAGTCGCTCTTGTAGGGCTTGCCGTTGCGGAAACAGACCATGGCCGCCACGGCATGATCGCCCTGAATGTTGGAGTTGTCGAAACACTCGATGTGGCGCGGTTGCTCCTTCATGCGCAGGTCTTTCTGCATCTGTTCCATGATGCGCGTTACGTTGCGCTCTGGGTCGAGGATCTCGGTCTGCTTGTCCTTGTCGCGTTTGTAAGTAAGGGCGTTTCGCTCAGATAGTTTGAGCAAAGTGCTTCGGTCGCCACGCTGCGGAACGGTGATCTTCACGCCCGGAATTTCCAGTTCCATCTCAAAAGGAACGATGTATTCCTTGGCATCCGACTGGAAACGTTGCGAAAGCTCGATGATGGCCATTTCTAAGAGGTCGGCATCCGTTTCTTCGAGCTTCTTTTTCAGTTCAATAGTGTGCGCCTGCACAATGGCGCCCTCGATCACCTTCATGTAATTGACGTAAGCCGATTTCACGTCAGAAACGATGGAGTAGACGTCTGCATCCGAGATCACAGGACTCACCACTGCCGATTTGCTCGTGAATTTTTCGAGAATCTCCAGTTTCTCTTTCACCAATTGGGCCTCTTCAAATTCCAATTTGGCGGAGAATTCAGTCATCAGGTCGCCCAGATGTTCGCGCACTTCGCGGATGTTCCCTTTGATGATCTTGCGGATGTTCTGAATGGCGAGTTCGTAATTCTCCTCGGTCTGTTTGCCAATGCACGGCCCTTTGCAATTGCCGATGTGGTATTCCAAACACACCTTGAATTTATCGGCCCTTATGTTCTCCTGTGTGAGGTTGAGGTTGCAGGTTCGAAGCGGATAAAGTTGTCGCACCAACTCCAAAAGCGTGTGCATCATTTTCACATTGGCGTACGGTCCGAAGTATTGGGAACCGTCTTTTATCACCCTCCGTGTGGGGAAAATGCGCGGATAAGGTTCCTTCTTGATGCATATCCACGGGAAGGTCTTGTCATCCTTCAGCAGCACGTTGTACTTCGGCTGATATTCCTTGATGAGGTTGTTCTCCAGCAGCAGCGCATCCAACTCGGTATTCACCACAATGAACTTGATATCGCGGATTTGCCGAACAAGGATGGCCGTTTTTCGGCTATCGTATTTGTCTTTGGTGAAGTAGGAGGAAACGCGTTTCTTCAGGCTTTTGGCCTTGCCGACATAGATGAGTTTCTCGTCCTTATCAAAGTATTGGTACACCCCCGGATTATCGGGAATGACCTTGAGAAGTGTTTGAATATGTTCTGGGGCTTGAGTGACGCTCACTTTGCAAATATAACCTAGCGCAATGCGTACATTTGGCTAAACTTTTAACTCTAATCATGAAAAAATTATTACCCCTCTTTGTTCTTGGGTCGGTGGCTTCGGTCAATGCTCAAGTCGTAATCACTCAAGCAGATTTCCCAGCTGCAGGAACAACGATCACTTTTGGTGATGATGCCGATACAGATGGATTGGTACTGGATCTAGGTTCAACAGGAGCTAGTCAAACGTTTGATGTTTCAGCATTGGAAACAGATGCCCTTTTTGACGTAGGTTTTTATGATCCATCAACGGTTCAAGGTGGTTCAGACTTTCCTACTGCCGATCTTGCTGTTGACCAAGTTGGTGGCATTTATGCATTTGCTGAAGTAGGTGCTGGTGCAGTTGATATTATTGGTCTAGGTGGAGATTTTGCTGGTCAATTGGGAAGTCCAATTCCTATCGTTGTGTCATTGGTAGCTCAGGATCCTTGGACTCTATTTGAATTTCCAGCTTCTTTAAGTTCTCCAGTTTTGACGGATACAGCACATTTTGAAGGAAAATTCCTTTCAACAGGATTGGTTCCCGCACAGTTTTCGTCTTTCTGGAATCCAGATTCTATCCAAGTAAAGCGCATCGTTTATTACGAAGCAGAGGTTGTAGGAGATGGAATGCTGACCGATGTTCTTGGAGGAAGCCACAACGTATTGAAAATGCAAGTAGTTGAAACAAATATTGACACTATTTGGGGTTGGACGGCTGCTGATGGTTGGGCAAGACCAAATTCAATTGTTGAAGGATTGATTGGTGTGCCAAGCAACGAAACTGTGTACAGAACACGATTCATTAGCAAGGAATTGGGCTATTATGTTGCTGATATTACAACGCTTGCAAACGGAACGCCTGTTTCTGCTACTCATAAATCAGGACAATCAGAATGCTGCACTGGTGTTGAAGAAATTGTTGCTGCTGGGCAGAACGTGCTTTATCCGAACCCAACAAACGGCAATATCCGTGTAAGAACGGGTGGCGATATCTACCAATTGAACATCATGGACATGAGCGGAAAATTGCTTCGAATGGAGCGTTTGACTGTTGATGGACAGACCGTTGAATTGAACGGATTGGCAAACGGACTTTACGTTTATCAAATGCTTGATGAAGCAGGTAATGTGGCTCACACGGGCCGCATGAGTGTGATTAAATAAGAACCTCTCGCAAAG
>JAIOYO010000077.1 GCA_021741075.1 Flavobacteriales bacterium
GTGCAACGGCTTGTGGTTTCAGATTGGAATACTGTCCGCCAGGAATTTCGTGCTGAAAAACACTTGCCGTGCTGGCCATCAAGCCACTTTCAAATGGATAATAGTAATCACGGACATTCTCAAAGTAGTTCGAAAATTCATTCAACTTGTGAATGTCAATCGGGTTTTCGCGTTCATGAAAACGCATCATTTCCACAATGGAATTGAAATTCGGCTGTGATGTTAGCCCTGAAATGGAAGCCAACGAAACATCCACCACATCCACCCCAGCTTCAATGGCCTTCAAATAAGTGGCAGGCTGAAGCGAAGAAGTATCGTGCGTATGAAGATGAATCGGAATTTTCACCGTTTCTTTCAAAGCTGTGATAAGCTCAGTTGCTGCATACGGCTTCAGCAATCCAGCCATATCTTTAATGGCTAAAATGTGCGCCCCAGCATTCTCAATATCCTTAGCGAGTTGGAGGTAATATTCGAGATTGTATTTGCTTCGTTCGGGGTTAAGAATATCGCCTGTGTAGCACATGGCACCTTCGGCAATTCCTTCAGTTCGCGAGCGCACATACTCGATGCACGGACCGATGCCTTTCATCCAATTCAGACTGTCGAAAATGCGGAAGACATCCACCCCTGTTTCCCACGATTTCTCCACGAATTTCTCGACCATGTTGTCGGGATAGGCCTTGTATCCAACACCATTTGAACCACGGATAAGCATCTGCAAAAGCGTGTTCGGAATGGCTTTTCTAAGTTCAGCCAATCGTTCCCATGGATCTTCATGCAAAAAGCGTAATGCCACATCGAAGGTGGCACCGCCCCATACTTCGTAGCTGAATATCTCTGGATGGTTCTTCGCATAGCTTTCGGCCACACGGAGCATATCGTAGGTTCTCATCCGCGTTGCGAACAATGACTGATGTGCATCGCGCATGGTCGTATCCGTGTAATGAATCACCTTTTCCTTTCGTAGCCACTCACTAAAACGCTCTGGACCAAGCTCGTTGAGTAGGTCTTTTGTTCCCTTCGGATATGCACCAAATCGCTGATATTCAGGGACAATCGGCTTCAAAAGCACCTTCTTGTCATCGGTAAATTTCACATCCGGATTTCCATTCACAGTGATTTCCCCCAAGAACTTGACGATCTTGGTGGCGCGGTCGCGACCTTTCACAAATTTGAACAGCTCCGGGTGGCTTGGGATGAAATTGACCGTGGCCTCTCCCCGCTTGAAAACCTCGTGGTTGACGATATTCTCCACAAATCGGATATTCGTTTTCACTCCACGAATGCGGTATTCTTGCAGGCAGCGCGTCATCTTTCGTGCAGCGCCATCCAAAGTTCGTGAATGCGAACAGACTTTCACCAGCAGCGAGTCGAAGAAAGGGCTGATGCGAACACCTGAATAGACACTTCCAGGGTCGAGACGGATACCAAATCCCTCCGCTGGGCGGTAGGTGTATAGCGTTCCGTGATCGGGCTTGAAGTCGTTCTCGGGATCTTCGGCCGTGATGCGGCATTGAATGGCAAAACCATTAACCGTGATGGCTGACTGATCGGGAATAGCAATCTCATCTTCATACAATTTGAAGCCCATCGCAATGCGGATCTGCAGCTTCACGATGTCAATTCCCGTGACCATTTCCGTCACGGTGTGCTCCACCTGAATCCGTGGATTTACTTCAATAAAGAAAATTTCGCCCTTCGGATTGACAAGGAATTCAACCGTTCCAACGTTATTGTACTTAACCGCCTTGGCAATTTTGACCGCATAATCGAACAAGCGTTTGCGAACCCCTTGATCCAATCCCATAGCAGGCGCTACTTCCACCACCTTCTGAAACCTGCGTTGCACCGAGCAATCGCGCTCGTGTAAGTGAATCGTATTTCCTTCGTTGTCGGCTACAATTTGAACCTCAATGTGTTTCGGATTCTCGATGAATTTCTCTAGGAAAACCGTGTCATCACCAAAGGCACGTCCAGCTTCGCGCTTGGCTTCGTTAAAGGCGTTTTCCAATTCCCCAGCTTCACGAATGACGCGCATTCCGCGACCTCCACCGCCCGAAGCTGCTTTCAGCATCAACGGAAATCCAATCCTTTCGGCTTCGGCAAGTGCAGTTTTCACATCTTTCAAATCCTTGTCACTGCTTTCGATGATTGGAACATCGCAACTTTTGGCCACTTTTTTGGCAGCCACCTTATCGCCCAATTGGGCCATTACCTCGGGCTCTGGACCAATGAATACGATTCCGTTTTCACGGCATCTTCTAGCGAATTCCTCGTTCTCCGAAAGGAAACCATATCCTGGATGAATCGCGTCAACGTTCTTTTCCAAAGCCAAGTTGATGATCTCCTCAATGTCGAGATACGGCTTCAATGGCTCATTGTCCTTTCCTAATTGATAACTTTCATCGGCTTTATAGCGATGCAATGAATAGCGGTCTTCGAAGGTGTAAACAGCAACGGTCCGCAGCTTCAATTCAACGCAAGCACGTAGAATTCGAATGGCGATTTCGCCACGATTGGCAACAAGTACTTTTCTAATCTTCATTGGGTATGCTTAGACTGCCGAAAATAAGGAAATGAAGTCCTTTGGAGCGGAAATTGAGAATAGGATGCGAACAGGTAATCAACCAAAACGATTACTCTTTCAATCTTAACTTTGCCAACATGAAATATCTGCGTTCGGTTCTTCCAGCTTTTCTAATTCTCACTTCTGGCCTTATGTCGGTGGCACAGACCACAGCAAAAAATCAAAGCATCAATTGGATTTCCATCGAAAAAGCGGACGAACTGAGAAGAATAGAACCACGGAAGATCATCATCGATGTCTATACCGATTGGTGCGGTTGGTGCAAGAAAATGGATGCTTCGACCTTCGTTGACCCGAAAGTGGTTGAATACATAAACGCCAATTATTACGCGGTAAAACTGGATGCTGAGCAAAAAGAACCGATCACGGTTGGTGGCAAAACCTACGAATTCGTTCCGAACGGAAGGCGTGGTTACCACGAGATTGCCAACGAACTACTGCAAGGTAAAATGACTTACCCGACCACCGTGTTTCTAGATGAACAAATGAATATGATCCAGCCTGTTGCGGGCTATTTGGATACTCCAACCATTCAACCCATTCTCGAATACTTGGCCGAAAACGCCTACAAGGAAACGCCTTGGGAAGAGTGGTTGAAGAAACGGGAAGTAAACTGATGGTCTAACCGCGGAGTCGCAAACTTGATACTGAGTTCGTTAATTCCTTCTTTACTCCCTTGGCGAAATTCTCAGCGTCTTTGCGGTTAAATCTCTAATTCTCGAATTGCCTGATAAACCAAGTTCAACTCCACTTCCGTAATGCAATAAGGCGGAATGATATAGATGATATTCCCAAGTGGACGAAGAATAATGCCGCGCTCCATGAAGAAATCGTACAGACGGTCGCGCAGTGAGTTGAAATAGCCCGTTTGAGCGCCTGTTTCGTACTCGATGGCTAAGATGGTGCCTTTATGCCGAACTGCTGCCACACCGCGCATTTCTGCCGCTTCTGTGGCGAATTCAGCATGCTGCTTATCAATGCGATTGATGTTTTCCCACGTTTCGTCCTTTTCCATCAGGTCGAGGCTGGCACAGGCCGCAGTACAGGCCAAAGGATTGGCCGTGTAGGAATGACCGTGTAGGAAAGTCTTCATTTTCCCTTCTTCTCCTTCCGACCAAAACGATTGATGCATTTCCTCCGTGCAGACCGTTACGCCCATTGGTAGGAAACCGCCTGTAATGCCTTTGCTCAACGCAATCAGGTCTGGTTTCTGCTCACATTGGTCCATCGCAAATAGGGTTCCGGTGCGACCAAAACCCGTCATCACCTCGTCTGCAATGATGATGATGCCTTTCGCTCGGCACATCAAAATCATCTTGTCCAGAATGGCTGGACAATAGACCTGCATACCAGCTGTTCCTTGTACTAGCGGCTCATAAATAAAAGAAGCAACTTCTTCTTTTTCAATTATTTGAGACAATCTATCTAAAGTCTCAGTTTCCTTTCCCAAAACAGGCGTTGGAATGAATTCCACCTCAAACAAAAACGGGTCGAAGGGCTTCGAAAAAACACCTCTACCTCCTACTGCCATGGCTCCGAACGTATCTCCATGATACGCATCTTCCAATGCTATGACTTTTCGTTTTGGCGTTCCTTGATTGAACCAATATTGAAAGGACATTTTCAGCGCAACTTCCACGGCTGTTGAACCATTATCAGAATAGAAAACCTTGGTAAACTGCTCTGGCATTTTCTTCAACAATCGCGTTGCCAGCTCAACCGCTGGTTCGTGCGTAAAACCCGCGAACATCACATGTTCCAATTTCATCACCTGTTCCGCCACTCGCTTCGCGATGTAGGGATTGCAATGCCCATGCAAATTCACCCACCAGCTCGAAATAGCATCCAAATAGCGTTTCCCATCTGCATCTATCAACCACGCACCTTTTCCACGCACGATCGGCACATTGACCGTGTCCTCATTCACAGCAGTGAACGGATGCCAAACAGCTTCCTTATCCGTTTCTATCCAATCAGTCATCAATTAGCGAATATGCGAATTAGGTAATAAGCGAATGAAATTGCCCATTCAATCGTTCAGCTTCAGAAGCAATCGTGTTTGAATTGACTTCTTTCAATTCGCTTATTCGAATAAACGGAACATCCATCTGCGTAGCAAAATGGCTTTCCGTACTCTCATGCGGTGCCCCGCTAATAACCAGTGCCACCACATTCAAACCCGCTTCTTTCAGCACGTTCCAACTAAGCATGGTGTGATTGATACTTCCCAAGTAATGACGCGTCACGAGCACAACGGGCAAATTCAATTTGACCATCAGATCAAGATAGCTTTCCTTTGAATTGAACGGAACCATCACACCTCCGGCACCTTCAACTACAATCGTTTTATCAGACTTTGGTAGTTCAATCTTATCAATTTTAAGTTCAACTCCCTCCAAATCGGCCGCTGCATGTGGCGACATGGGTGCATTCAAGCGATACGCTTCTGGAAGGGCGTTCAATCCTGTTAATCGAGCGATTTTGATACTGTCTGAATTATCCAAATCACCGCATTGAACGGGCTTCCAGTAATCTGCTTCCAATGCTTTTGTGATGACAGCCGAAGCAACGGTCTTCCCAACATCGGTTCCAATGCCTGTTATGAATAAGCCTTTAACCGACATTCGCCATCGCCTTTTGGAGTGATTGTATCAGTCCTTTCACTTCTTCTTCGGTGTTGAATTCATGCAAACAAATACGGATGCGTTCCGTGCCTTTCGGGACGGTCGGAGAGACGATTGGACGGACATCAAAACCATCGTTTTGCATGGCCGCAGCAACCGCTCTTACCTCCGCATTTCCAGCAATTATTACACCCAAAATCGGACTTTCGCCACCAATCTGACGAATACCTGACACGCCTTTCATTGATTGATTAAATAAACCAATCAAATGACTGATATTCAAATTACTATAATTACATACTGACAGCATGTCATACACGCATTTCACGGCTAAAAGCGAGTGATTTGACGTAAAGGTGGAGAAGATGAGCGACCGCGCATGGTTCACCAGAAACTGTCGGAGATTGTCGTTGCAAAGTACTGCTGCACCATGGCATCCGAGTGCTTTCGAGAAGGTCACCAAACGGGCGTAAACTTCATCCTCCAGACCGAGTTCTGAAACCCTACCTCTGCCCTCTCCGAACAGTCCGACCGCATGGGCTTCATCAACGATCAAGGCTGCATCAAACGCCTTACAAAGAGCGGCCAATTCCCGCAATGGAGCGAGATCGCCATCCATGCTATAAACGCTTTCAACAGCCACAACGGCCGTTCCATCCAGTTCAGACAACACCGAACGAAGACTTTCTGCATCGTTGTGCTTGAACGGTTTCAATTCTGCTCTTGATAATCGCATCCCGTCATGCACCGAAGCATGTATCAATTCATCATAAACGATGTATTTGGCAATTCTGCCTAGAGACGAATACAGCCCGACATTGGCATCGTAACCCGAATTGAAAATGAGCGCGGTTTGCGCATGATGGAAATCAGCTACCTGCCGTTCAACTTGCTCTGCAAGTTCTGAATTACCCGTAAGCAAGCGTGAACCCGTTGAACCAACACCAACCTCAGAAAACTGCTTTTCAGCATCAGAAATGCGTCTTTTCAGCTCTAGGCTGCGCGCAAATCCGAGGTAATCGTTCGAAGTAAAATCAACCTGACCTTCAACCGTTTTGAGGCTACGGAACGTACCCTCCTCCTTGCGTTGTGCGAGTTTGGCCGCTACGAGTTCATCCAATCGTTTCATTTATAACCCGGAAAATTGAGGTGGTTCAGACAAACATAAGTTAGCCACAGAAACACAGAAAACACTGAAGTTTTCACAGAAGAATATCAAATCGTTTCTGTGAAATCTGTGAAAATCTGTGCATCTGTGGCTATAAAAATGTCTCCGATGAGTAGGAAAATCAGTTAGCAGCCTTCGCTTTCTCCGAAGCTGCTACGTTCTTTTCAATCGTGTGACCAGGTCGAGACCACTTGATCTTCTCAGCGTTCTCAGGGCGGGTCTTGTACGCTTCTTCGTCCACGGTTGGCTTGTCGCCTTTTTTGTAAGGTGCTTTTGGCGTCAATCCCAAGGCATTGAACAGCGCCATATCCTTATTGAATTCTGGGTTTGGCGTAGTCAGCAGTTTATCGCCAGCGAAAATGGAACCTGCACCGGCCAAGAAGCACAGCGCCTGACCTTCATCTGTCATTTGTGTTCTTCCCGCAGACAAACGAACCGTAGTGTCTGGCAACACTATCCGCGTCACAGCAATCATCCGAACCATATCCCAAATAG
>JAIOYO010000025.1 GCA_021741075.1 Flavobacteriales bacterium
TGCCTCCAAAGGCTGGCAAGGCCAAGAAATTCGTGAAAGGAGTTTCTATTCCGAAGAAGTTGTTTGATGGCCGAAGTGCCGAGGGTGTTTTCGAAAAAGCGCAGGAAGATCACAAGCAAAATGCAAACGTGAACGATGGTGCGTTGACCATTGTGTATCGGGACGACAAGGCGAAAAGTAAAGCCGCAGTCAGTTCAGATGCGTTCAGTCCGCATACTTATTGGAAGTTGGAAGATGCCAGTGGAGCTGCTATTTACAACTGGAGCGGTTGGTTTGATGGTTCGTACAACGATGCAGCCGTGAAGCGCTACCTCACACTTACCAATCCGCAAAACAAACTGATCCTAGGCCCTTGGGAACATGGTGGAAGTTTCAATGCCGGACACACGAATCCAGGTCATTCTGGCTTCGATCACATTGGCGAAGTGGTTAAGTTCTTCGACCATCACCTAAAAGGTTGGGACACCGGGCTGACCAAAGAAAAACCAGTTCACTATTTCACCATGGTGGAAGAGAAATGGAAAGCTTCTGATGTTTGGCCGCCAAAAAATACCGTATATCAATCTGTGTTTTTTGATGAAGGAAATACACTTACCTGGGGAAACAATTATTCTGTACATGAGAGCAAGAAAGCTGCTTTGAAACTGTGGGGCGATTCACTGAATCATCTCAAAAGCACGGGCATGAATGATGTGCTCAAAAAGTTCGAAGGCGAAGGAAAAGTTTCGGCTGCAGATGAAAAGAAATTGACCGCTTACCGCGAAGTAGAAACGAACTACGAAAAGGCGTTGGCCGAACTCAACACATCGGCTGTTGAAGTAAAGGACTGGCGCGATGCTCCAAGTGGTTCTGATACCTACCAAGTAGATTCAACAACATCAATGGGTATGTATGTGAAGTTCCGTTCGGTTTCTGGGCAATTGAAAGACCCACATACGTATCCAGACCGTAACAAGCGTGATTCGCTTTTGCTTGTGTATGATTCTGAGCCACTGACGGCCGACATGGAAGTAACGGGCCACGCATTGGTGGACATCTTCTTGAGCTCATCAACCAACGATGCGCAGGTTTTCGTCTATTTGGAAGACATTGATGAGAACGGAAAAGTGCAGTACGTAACCGAAGGCGAATTGCGTGCGCTACACCGTAAGGTGAGCAACGAGAAAGCGCCTTATAAGCAAGTGGGGCCTTATCATTCATTCTTGAGAGAAGACGGACAACCATTGGTTCCGGGCGAAGTTGCCGAAATGCAATTCAGCATGCTGCCAATCTCTTACTTGTTTAAGAAAGGTCACCGCGTACGAATTGCCATTGCAGGTGCAGATGCCGACCAGTTCCGAAACATGACAAACGATGAACCGCAGTATACGTTCTACCGTTCGTTCGTGTATCCGAGTAGGGTGGAGTTGCCGGTGGTACGGTAAGCAGCTACGTAGCCATTTCGCTCAGCTCCAATCAGGGTGTGTTGCGGGTTTGTGAAAAGATGTCAATCATCTTTTTAAGGTAGGTGTTATCTTCCTTTTCGCGCTCCAGCTGTCGTTTTAGCTCAAGGTTCTCCGCCTTCAATGCTTCCATTTCCTGTTGATGTGGGTCTTTGCGGATGTGTTCTGGGAGCCCTTCGCTTAGCAGACGGAACAGGTCGATACCCATCACCACCGAGAATTCGTGCAGAATGCTTGCTTGTACGCTTCTGCGTTTCAGCATATTCATCACGGTGGTTGAGGTACGGTCTGTCTTTTTGGCAACGTAGGCTTGTGTAAGGCCCGAATCGCGTAGCGCCTTTTTGATTAACGCTCCCGAGTTGAAAGCTTGCGGAATGGGGTTACGGGTCTTAAACATCATGAGGTACGTCTAAAGTAGATATGTATCATGCTAAGGTATAGATTAATCAGTTTAAAATATAGCGCGCTCAGTTTAAGAATGATGTCTATCAGTCTAAAACTGATAGCGCCCCCTATTAGTACGGGGTTATATCAGCTTAAGGATGAGTAAGCTCAGTTTAAAGATGATAGCGTTAAGTGTAAAGTATAAAGAGAGGGGTCTGAGGGCACCCGCGGTCGGATTAGCCTATGCTGCGTTTGGTATATCATCGTTGTTCAGGCGCATCACGTTAAGACCCGATGGGCTGGCCGCGTTTTAAGTAGCCTGTGGCGAAGGAGCTTCTACTCCTTTCGCCCTCCGTTCACAAACCTCCTCAAAGGTCTCATCATACTTGGCGTGGTTGGTGCCCATTAGGCGGTCCCAAATATTGAAGTAGAGGCCGTAATTGCAGCTGAAATATTTGTGATGCATGTTATGATGTGTGCCCGTATTGTGCCAGAAGGTGAGTTTGCTTTTGGTAAAACCCTTGGGTAGAATCTCGTAGCCCAAATGACCAAGCACATTGAGTGTAAACTGATAAAGCACCCAAGTAAGAATGGCAATGGGGTGAACCGGAACGAGCAGTGCAACAATTGGGAAAAATGCACCTTGCACAATGGCTTCTAACGGATGAAAAGCAAACGCAGCCCAAGGCGTTGGGTCGGTGCTTTTGTGATGCACCAGATGCACGTATTTGAAAATGGGTTTCCAGTGCATGGCGCGGTGCGTCCAATAGAAATAGGCATCGTGCAGAATGATGAGTAGGGGAATACTGAGCGCGAAATACAGGGTTCCATATTCGCTTATATCACCGTAGATGGTGGAGTAGCCGCCTTTTACCAAAGCGAAAAAACCCATACTGATGATGGAGAAAACTGCCACGGAGGAGATGGAATACAACACTTCGCGTCTGATGTCCTTTGCTTTAGGAACCTTCTGCTGAATTTTCATCCGAAAGGTCTTCGACTGAAAAAGCACATAGAAGAGGATGTACGGAATTCCTGCAAAGAGGAAATAACGGATCAGGTTTTTGCTGCCTGAAGCAATGAACTTATCGAGGTAAATCTGCCATTCCATTGTTGTAAAGTTAATGGAAGTGATGAATGACGCGGGAAGGATGCGTTTTCAAAAACAAAAGCCCCATGAGCAGTTAGCGCATGGGGCTTTGTAGTTTGTAGCGGCAGATTTTAGATGTCCGTTTTGTTGCTTCTCAGTTTTTTAGCACCATAGGCAATTCCAGACAGCATCAGTATCGTTGTTAATCCATCGATTGGTGCGCCTTCAGTTGGGTTGGGTGCAGGAGGCAACGGCTGCGCCATGGCCAAGTTGGCCAGCACCATCAAAAAGAGGCAAAGTGTGAGGGTAAATAGTGTCTGTCTTTTCATCCTTCGTCTGTTTTACTGACCCAAAGTCACTTTTTGAGCAGTGCTCTTATTTCCATTTATTGATACAAAACTCACCGCATAAATGCCGTTGGCAAGGTTGGCAGTTTGCAATCTTCCGATTCCGTTGGTGATGCTGAGGTCGTTTGATAACACAATACGGCCAGCCATATCTGTTATCTGAACGAAGCCCTTAATGCTTTCTCCAGAAGAATGTTCCACAACCACCATATCGTTAGTTGAATAGATGCGGAGGTCGTTGTTTACTTCATTAACACCAGTAATGGTAAGCGGGCTAAACCAAAGCTGAAATCTTCCATACTCATCGGCATTGGTCATTGCGAAGCTGTACGAATTGCCTTGCTCCAATGGGTAAAGCGAACCATTGCTCAAGTCTTCTAAATACACGGTATGGTTTTCAAATCCAGTCATACTGTCTGCAACAAACGTGTAGGTTCCAGCAGTTTCGGCATAGGTCATAAGCGGAACAACCTTACCCGATTGTGGTATTGGCTCGTACGTGGCAATCACATAGGTTTCGCCATCTTGCTGTGCGCCAATCGAAATTTCTTGATTGCCGCGCAATTTGTAAGCATCCATTCCCCAATCTTTTTGGTCGGTTGCCAGTTCATCAAACGCTACCAATGTTTGGTTAAAGAGTTCGAGGTTGGTGTTGTTGATGCTCAACCAAAGACGTTGCGCATCTGGGGCTGCCATTCTAAAGAATTGACTGTTGTTGCCACCGCGCTGGCCGTTATTGAAGTTGATTGGTCCTGTAGCATCGCAATTGACAAAGAAACCTTGGCAAGAAGGAATACTTCCGTTAGGCACCGGACCACTACCGCCTGCTACCGTTGGAACACCACCATTAAGCGTGTAAGTAGCGTAATCGTTTTGCGAATAAGCAGTAGGACCAGCGTTTGCATCTGCCCAAAAATAGATGGTGCCATCAATACGAGCGCTGTTGTCGTTTATAAACTGGTTGGCGCTAATGGCAGATGGATATGGATTTCCAATTAAGTTGAAAAACGTTGGAGCAACAGTAGATCCCAAACCTTGAGCACTTCCTGTAACAATTGGCGAGTAGCCAGCATTGTTTGCTGCTCCTGTAAATGTTGCTAACCCTCCATTTACAGAAAAGTAGCCTTTGCCAGGAGTCATAGCTCCCGAATGTGCCACCCAACCCGGGTCTGGATTTGGGTTGTTGTCATCGGCATTGCTGTTGGTACCTAAAGATGAGTTGTACGAATAACCGCTGCTGCCTGGAAGCGTTCCTCCTACAACAGGTGTGCTCCATCCGTTAAAACCGCCAGAGCTGTTTCCTTGGCGCTTCACAACGATGTTTCCAGTAACCGAACCGCCACCGTTTGTGGTGCCAACGCCATGAAGCAATTGTGCGCCATTAAGCAGCACCAAGTTGCCATTGGATGCCAATACACCACCCGTTTCAGAGCGAGCGGTACCGCTAACCGTTACTGTTCCGTTTAGCGTCACGTTGGTGCTTACATGGTAGTTGGCCACGTTTACGTTTCCGGTGAGGGTAAGTGTACCCGTGCCTTCCATGGTCAATGTCCCAGCACCAAATGCGGCAGTTCCGTTGTTTACCACATTGCCCCAAACGTTTAAGAAACGGCTGGCGTTAATAGTAAGGTCTGCTCCAGCATTTACCGTAAGGTTTTGGCAAGTGGCAGCGGGAGATGCCGCACTAATAATTGGCTGAGTTACCACGTTTGGAATAATTACGTTGTCTGTGTTGGTTGGTACTCCAGGGCATGGGCCCCAGTTGCCAGCAACATTCCAATCGGCACTGATGGAACCGTTCCATTCTTTAGCAGAGGTAGAAGCTGTGGTTGCGTTAGGAATGTTGAAGTTATCTATCAACAAGAACTCAGAACAGCTAGAACCGTGCTGGAAAGCAAAACCACTGTAAATAAGATCGGTTGCGGTGTGAGTTGTATTGGTTGCTGTAACAGCGGTTCCCATAGCTCCCGTAGTTGGGTCTACAAAGGAACCACCATCATTACGCACCCATAACGACCAAAGGCCAGTACAAGGATCAAACGATACGTTTACGCTGAAATAATTGGTTTCCCCTGTTTGAGAAGAAACGGCAACATCTGTTACGTTGGCTTCTGCATTAAGACCACCAGCAAAACGAATCAGTTTTACTGGGTCTGGCGAGCCTTGATTTCCAATAATGACGGCATAACCGCTAGCGCTTGCATTGGCAAAGTCGCTTTGGCTACTACCTAGAATAACGGCTGATGCGTAAACGTTGGCTGTTCCCGGAAATCCTGATGGAGATGGACGAGTGCAACGCATGTTGAATTTCCAGTTGAGTACACCTCCTGCATCATTGTAGGTGGTTTCGTAGCGGTTAGACATGTTGAATGAAACACGCTCGTAACCATTGCCTGAATTAAGCCCGTCTGAATTACAATTAGACAGAAGAAGCTGATTGTTTGAAATACGCTGTCTAGATCCATCACCTGTTCCTAATTCGGTGTAGGTAGCAGATGTTTCGCTACTTGGCACACCAACCGTGTTGTTATCCGCACGGTTAAAGTGGTCGAATATCTGGTAATCGGCATCCACCACATTGATGTTGGCCGTAATGGGGCTAAACGAACCGCCAGACGCAATTACTTGGAAAACCTCTTCTGTATCGTGGCTTAATCCTGTCCACGTGTATGTTCCTCCAACTAGGTTAACCGTAGAGCCACCCGTCATTGTTCCCGTACCGGTGTTTTGGGCAAGGGTAATGCTAGAGGTGTTGTCTGTATCGATGTTGCCGTTGGCATCAACTGCACTAACGGTAATGGTAAAGTTATCGCCCAAGCCAACGGTGGTTGGCGCGTTAATGAACTGAAGCGTAGCAAGAATGCTTATTGGGTTCATGCTAGCGCTGCTCTCTTCGCTAAACGTGCCCAATTGCGAATACAAAAGCACATCGGTATCAACAGTTACGTCTGCCGGCACAACTTTAAACACAAATCGCTTTCCATCCGAACCTGCAGGAAGACTGTTTTCGAGCGTAATACGCATAGAAATAAGGGCCGAACCACCATCTGCAACCGTAATTGGTGTGCTTGGTAGGAACGAAATACTGGAAGCATTAACTAGAAACGAACCTGGTATCGGGGTTCCGCTTCCGTCTTGGAAAAACTTAATGTTGCTAATGGCGGCATCCCAATCTGGAACCGTGTTTCCTGTTCCAGGGCGCAATATCCATTGCTGATAAACGGTTGGTTTTGTATCGGCATCATTGCTTACTCCGTTACCGTCATACAATCGGAACTGCCACACTTCCGTTCCTTGTGCACTAGTGGTAATGGTTCCGTTTGTGAGAGATGAAATGCTGGCTGCTTCGCTACCATTTCCATCAACAACACTGAGAGATGAAACAAGGTTGTCGTTGTCGGTAATAGCAAAGTTGACGGCAGCAGGCGTGCCAATAACCACTCCTGCACTTGGCGTACCAATGGTGAAGGTGGCCGTTTCCAAGGGCTCCACTGAGGCATCATCGTTCACGGCCAAGTTGAGTGTACCTGTAGTGTTTCCACTCAGGATGGTGATTTGAACCGTTCCTGCAAAATTGGCTCCTGTGAAATCTGTGGATGTCAATCCTGTTCCGCTTAATACCACATTTACTGTTTGGTTGCCTGTTACAGCCACATCGGCCGTAGCGGTAAGTACAAAAGCGGTGGCAGCAGCTTCGGTACCTGCCGTTAGGTTTGTGGCTAGGGTAACTACCGGAAGATTGACGAAGCAATCGCATGTGTGGCTACCTAGGTTACTGACATTGTCAATTACAAATTCTGTCCATTCGGTTGCAAGGGTTGTAAACGCCCCAGAACCAGTTCCAGTTGGACTAACGTCTATGCCTGCTTGCACCGCTGCGTTTCTGACCAGTGTTTGATCCGAAGTGTTGTTGCCTCCTAATGACCATTCAGAACCTGGATCGTTACCAATTCTTCCGAAAATATCAATGTCAACGCTGTTTTTAGTTAAGGCAATGGCATCATCGCCATTGAAATTGACAGAATTGTTATTGACTGGGGCAGGTGGTCCTGAATAGATGGTGGCACTGGAATTTTGAAATACCAAAACTCCGTAAGCTGCAATTGTGCCTGTAAGGGCGTTGTCGGAAGGGATTGTACTGCCATTGGCATAAATCCTAAGCGAGTAATTTCCTGTAGCAAGATTGATGGCACTTGCCGTTGGGTTGTAAATCTCAATGTATTTGTTGTTTCCGCTTCCCTCAACGTATTCAGAAATGAACAAATCTGCACATGGTGCTGCTGGTGGAGAGGTAACCGTACCATCCAAAGCCACATTCACCGAAGTTGCTCCACCGCCCGAAACAACGGCATTACCCGATGGGGTGCCAATAGAAGCCCCTGTTAATCGGACATAAATGGTGCGTGGTTCTCCTGTTACGTTGCCGCCAGCAACTGGCACAGTGAGGGTAGAGGTGAAGGTGCTATTGTCGAGCGAATACTCAAATCCTGTAAGAGCGGCAATACTCAGGTTTCCGCTCAGGTTATCTCCTTCAAGTGTGAAGGTTTGCGAAGCAGATGGCGTGCCTTGTGGTGTGCTAAAACCAGTAAGCGATGTAGGAGTTGCTACAATAACAGGCGCATCATTATCTGTAATATCAAAATCCTGCGTGGTGGTACTTCCAAGTGTTATACCAGCACTTTCGTTGCTTATGGTAAATGTTGCGGTTTCGGGTCCTTCGTTCAGGGCGTCATCAAACACCATCAGGCCTAGGCTGGCAGTGGTCTGTCCGTTAGCAATGGTAAGTTGGTAAGGAAAAGTAATGGCAGAAGGAGGGGTTGGACCAGCACCATCTGGGTCTAATCGGAAATCGCCACTGGTCAATCCTGTTCCTGAAAGGCCCACATCTACTGTCTGTGCGCCTGTTACAGCTGCAGAAGCCGTTGCTGTGAGTGTAAAGTAGGTGGATGATGCTTCTGAGCCAGTATTTGCAGTTGCCGATAAGTTGACTGTTGGGGTGGAAGAAGTGGCAGTAATTGTTCCGTTAATATTAACGTTGTCTACTCGCCAAGTGCCTCCAGCTGCTTCAGCATTGTAGCCGTAGATTCTAAATGTGACAGCAGAAGCCAATCCTGTGAATGAGGCGCCAAGGGTAACGGTTTGAGTTCTAGTACTTGTGTTGTCTGGAACATTTCCTCCTCCTAAAGAAGCACCGTAGCTATCTAACGAAGAACGAACTTCCCAATCTCGAATACCTGTACCAGACCTTCTTTCATCAAAAACGAGCGAAGTAAGATTTAGCGCGAATCCAGAAGAAGGGGTAAGAGTAATTTCGTAATAGTCAACTGTAAGCAGTGCTCCTGTAGACCAACCGCTCGAACTGAACGTGCCACCAGAAGTGGACCCACTTACTCCACTACCGCGAGAAATATCTGATGCTGTGGCGTTAGTTGGTTGTGCATCGGGTGGAAGTGTTACTTCGTCTCCTGCAGATCCCGTGAAACTATATAATACAATTTGAGCATACGCAGAGTTGTCTGAAACCAACGGGCTAGCAAAAACAAGAAGAAGAGCGGTAAGCGAGAGGAGTAAGTGTTTTTTCATTGTAGGTGCGAAAAAGGACGACAAATGTACCAGCTTAAGTATGGAGAGGTGTTAAGCCAGTTTTAACAAAAATTAAGTTCGTAAAATTACAGAACAGATACTACAAATAAGTGAAATACGTAGCCAATTGTTATGATTTTGACGATGAATGACCTGTTAGCCAACTGATTTTCGTCAATAGCAAAGGTTGTTACGCTTTTAATGGCTAGCATTGTTCAGCTTTGGCACTCACAGCAAAACGATGGAAGAAAGAGAAAAGGCTCTGCAGGCACTAGAAAACGCATTACAATCTGCTACTACGCAAGAAGAGCGATTAAAGGCACAATTTGAGCTTGCCAAGCAGTTGCAGCCAAACAATCATCAAAAAAGCTACACGGCATACGAAGGTTGTTTAACCTTGGCGCGGCAGCTGCAAAACAAACCAATGGAGGCGCAAAGCCTCGAAGGTATGGCGCGGGTGTTGTGGAAATTATCAGACCATCCAAGGTCTCACCGAAACTACCAAGCTGCTTTGGCTATTTATACCGAATTGGGCAACTATTATGGCATGGCTACTAGCTATGGCGGGTTGGGTATTATTTCTTCGATGGCAGAGGAACATGCAACGGCTCTCGATTTTTTTGAATTGGCGTTGGCTGCTGCACGCAAGGCAGGCCACGAATCGTATTCGGCTGTGGTGGTTGCCAATATTGGCAATGTTTATTTTTCGTTAGGAAGGTATGACGATGCAATGGTGTGTTTTGAAAAGGCGTTGGAGTACCACCAAAAGCAACAAAACTTAACCGAAATAGCGGTAATGCTCAATGGTATGGCTGGTGTTTATGTATATACTTCTCGGTTTAATGAAGGGCTCAAATTGCTGCACAAAGCACTGGCGGTTGACAAGAAAGAAGAAAACCACACGGGAGTGGTTATGTGTTTATACAACATTGCCGAAACCCTCCGTAAACAAGCAAAGTACGAAGAGGCAATAGCTCATCAATTAGAAGCACTTGCGCTGGCAGAAAAAGTGGAATACCGTACCATGATTTTTCAAATTCATCAGCAATTGAGCGTGCTGTACGAAGCAATAGACGAACCAATAAAAGCGGCACATCACCTTCATATTTTTATGGAAGCCGAGCGCGAAGAAGGTAAGTGGATGGTAAAAAAGCAGAACGAGCGGCTGCAGCAATTTGGAAGCAGTCGCAAAACGGGATAAGCACCGAGGTTATTACTAGCCAACCCTCAGGGCTGACACAGTTCGTTGAACAGACCCTCAACAGACCCAACAAATTCTGAGCTGGTGACTACAAACTTTGAGCTGGGGCCTACAAATTCCGAGCTGGTGACTACAAATTCTAAGCTGTTGGCTACAAATTCTGAGCTGGTGGCTACAACTTCTGAGCTGGTGGCTACAACTTTTGAGCGAGGGACATCCCACACAAAACGAAAAAGCCGCCAACATTTGCAAGTTGACGTGATTAGTGCCTTCGTCTTGAATGTTGTACTCCCATATGGCAGTAACCCAGAAATTGTTGTCTTCTACCCAACACGCACTTTCGAATCTAAAACTTCTCCGCACCCCTATTTGGTAACTAGTTGGTCTTCAGAATCGGTAATGAAAATTTTGGGAGAATATCATCAAATGGTGCAAAACGGGAAATGATATTGAGTTCAGAATCAACTAATACTACCACAGGTACAGAATAGAGGAGAAAAGCATCACTTATTACATTACTCATCTCGCTCGTTAAGAATGTGTGGGTTAAAGCCGTCTCTTGCGCTGCTACGAATTGTTTCCATTCTGACTTGTCTTCGTGCGTATCTACTGCATAGACTGAAATATTAAGCGGAGAATTTTTAACCAACGAATCAATACGTGGCAGCAGGTCATTTCGCCTTCGAATTTATGGGCGATCAGTATTACAATGCTAAGCGGTACTTAGGCAAGAACGTACCGGGCGCACAAATCGTTTATGATGGGTTGAAAGGCTGTTTTGAAGGGCAAGGTTCGAATAACCCAACTCAGGGTAATAATCCTGGCACTTCTTCTAGCAACGACATAGATAATACGCAGCCTTAATTAGACCGCACTAAAAGACCACCAATCTGTACAACGGGTCGGAGGTTTAAGCAGACATTTTTTAAGCGATTATTTCTGAGCTCGTTTGTCTATTCCTACAGCTTCTTTGAGAAGTTCGATGTCAGAGACAAGCGAAGCGTAGTTTTTAAGTTTTTCGTTTACGCTTGTATTCGCTTCCAGAAGCGCTTCTATTATTGCCTGTTGCTCTTGCATGCCTTTGATTAACACGGTGGTTAGTTTATCATAATACACCACGTAGCTGTCGTTCTCCTTATCGTAATACACCATGTCTGGGAAAAACTTTTCAATTTCTTGAGCGATCACACCAATGTGTTCATCATCATCTAGCTTTAATTCCTCTTTGTAGTGAAAGCGGATAGTGCTTAGCTGCTTAATGGTTGGCAACATGCTTTCCAACGGAACAATTCGGTCTTTCTTTCGAATGTCAGAGCAACTTGTGCCTGATGCCCATACTGCACAGTTTGATGCTGTGTAATAAACGAGGTTATTATCAGATTGAAGTGCTAGTCTATAATTACCGCCTGCTTCGATAGTTAACCTTTCGGTAACTCCGTTTGTATAAGCACGCAACGTCTTAAACCGTAGCCCAAGGTCTCTCCAAGAAACAGCAGGAGATAGAGAAGAAATGTAACCAGTATTGTTTGAAGTGGAGTAGCTTATACCAACTGCCCCAGCGGTGGTTCCATCTTGGCCAACTACTAATTGTCCAGAACCCCAAGCGGTAACATCACCATCGCTCGAAGCAGTTACTACGTGCAGTTTACCAGCAGGATTCGTGGTTGCAATACCCACGTTACTACTCGGCATAAGGGCAATGTTTCCCAAACCAGTTATTTGTGCCACATTACCCGCATTGAAGTTCATGATTGGGCCGAGCGTTGATGCTTCATCGTAAAAACGAATTCTACCAGCATTTGCTGTTGAACCAAACTGAGAAATCAATCCACCTGTTCCGGCCGCAGCACTTGTAATTACTTCTAATCGTGCAGCTGAAGCCGCTGCGCCAATACCCACATTCCCATTAAAAACGGCATTGCTGGACCATGTTTTTATACCCGCTGCCGTTTGTGCGGTTGTGAGGTCTACAAAATTCTGAGTTGCTGAGCCTGTTCCACCATTAGCCACAGGAAGCACGCCTGTCACTTCAGAAGCAAGATTTACGGCTCCCCCAGCTGTTGAAAGGGTACCGTTACCGCCCGTTGTTCTTACAATTCCGTTGGTTGTGTAGCTATTAAGTCGAACCACACCATCGCTTCCAATTCGCATTTTTTCAGACAGGTCTGTCGTGCTCGTACCCGAGTTGGTAATGAAAACCAAGCTGCCCTGATTGGCGGTACCTCGCTCGGCCCCCACACGGCTAAGGATATAATTGTTAGTTCCATCATAGTTCATAAGGTCTATAAAGGAAGAGATGCGACTAGGTGTGCCTCTGTAACCTTTAATAATGATTCCCATTCCATTAGAAATGGTTGGCTGTTCAAAGCGCGCAATAATGTTGTCTTGAATGGAGATGCCTTGGGCAGTACCGGTACCACGTACATCCAATTGGTAACCAGGCGATGGATGTCCTATTCCGACATTTCCTCCATTGTTAAAGATGTTTGAAGAGTTCACTATCCAATCAGAGCCATCCCAGTAAGGGGTGTTTCCTGCCGCACTGCCCGGAGATAAAAGCCCCGTTGCACCCGTTGGGCCTGTTGCTCCTGTTGCTCCTGTTGCTCCTGTTGCACCTGTTGCACCTGTTGCACCTGTAGCACCTGTCACACCAGTTGCTCCCGTAGCGCCTGTAGCGCCTGTAGCGCCAGTTGCACCTGTATCTCCTGTTGGACCAGTTGCACCCGTAGCACCCGTAGCACCCGTAGCACCTGTTGAACCAGTAGCACCAGTAGCACCTGTTGCTCCCGTAGCGCCTGTTGAACCAGTAGCACCAGTAGCACCTGTAGCACCTGTAGCACCTGTTGCTCCCGTAGCTCCTGTTGAACCAGTGGCGCCTGTTGCACCCGTTGGGCCAGTAGGTCCGAGTGAACCAACGCCACCCATAATTACCCACGCTGTTCCATCCCAACCTTCGAAGCGGGTTTGGGCATCGTTCCACCGAATGGTGCCTTTGCCACCCAGTGGTGCGCCCGCAGTTCCGTTTATATCGTTGCCAATTTTGATGGCGCCTTCTACTTGGAGCATTTCCAAGGGAGCTGCTGTAGACCCTACACGCATGCCTTGCTGGGCGGTTGCTAAGAATGGAAGTGAGAAAAAGACAGTTAGAACAAGCGCAAAACTGTGCTTAGCGGGAGTTCGGGATTGTTTCATGTTAAAAACCCTTAAAGTTTATACCAAAAGTAGAGATATAAACAATCAAGAGGATGCACCTACAAAAAAAATTGACTGATAGGTTCACAGCCAGCCTCTTGATGATTGGATCAAATCAAGGAAGTAAATTATGAAACTAAAGATTGATGAAAGCAATCAATAGAATGTAGTCAAGATACAGATGAAAATTCGCTTACCGGTTCTCTACTTGAGAAGAATTGATTGCTGCCTTCGCTTCTTCCACTCCGTCAAGCAATCCTTTCGAAATTATTAATTCAATAAACTCAGAATTTCTCGTTGCTTGCGCTGAAAGTGCATCAAGACTGGCTGAGAATTGCTCGTTTTGATCCGTCAGTTTATCTATTGTTTCCATTTGCTCCTTTAGAGCTTCCAAAAGAATTGGCACTAAGTGCGTGTACTCTACAGATTTCCATCCTTCAGAATCTGTGTTTACTAACTCTGGGACAATCTTTTCAATCTCTTGAGCAATAACTCCATATTGTAGCCTTTCTTCTAGTTGCATATTTGGAAATTCGTCTGTTCTCCAGTAATATGTAACTCCATCAATGGCTTTTACAAGATTAGAAGCATTGGAAATAGTCTTGATGTCTTTTTTTAATCTGCCATCAGACGTTTCATTGATTGCGTTTGTCCGAATTTTACCGTTGACGTGTAGCTTGTAAGTAGGGTTGGTGATTCCAATCCCTACATTTCCCGAATCACTAATTCTCATTTTTTCGGTAAGGTTTGTTGCACTGGATCCAGAGTTGGTGTAAAATACTAGACTACCTTGATAAGAGGTTCCTCTCTCACCAACAACGCGACCTAGAATGTAGTTGCTCGTGCCATCAAAATTCATAAGGTCAATGAATGAAGAGGTGCGGCCCGCAGTTCCACGATAGCCTTTAATTGCAATTCCCATTCCATTGGAAATGGTTGATTGTTCAAATCGAGCGATTATGTTGTCCTGTATTGAAATGCCTTGAGCGGTTCCTAAGCCTTTAACATCAAGTCGATAAGTGGGAGTGTTATTTCCGATACCCACATTACCTGATACCCCAGAGTATTGGTCGTTTCCGACTATCGTCCAATCAGTATCTGCCCCACTGCCTCCTCCTAAAGGAATCCAAGCTGCGCCATCCCAACCTTCGTATTGACCAGATTTGAATCGAATTGTTCCTGCTCCGCCAAGTGGCGCGCCAGTAGTATTGGTAAAATCTGTCCCAATTTTGATTGCTCCATTTACATCCAACATTTCAGCTGGTGCGGTTGTGGCACCAACTTTCATCCCCTGTTGAGCTATTGACAGGAAAGGAAGAGAAAAAACAGCAGTAACAACTACTGCAATGCTGTGTTTGAATAAAAAATGAAAACGTGCCATGGAGGAGATATTTCAGTTATGGTTGAAATAAAGGTAGAAATTAATTCATGTAAATTGATACATGTGTGATAGTTTCATTGTCTAGCGCTAGAAAAATAGCATTTTAAATTGCCGAAGTGGCTGGAATTACCACCTCACCGCTACCTTCCCCATCGATCTTCTGCCTTCAACATATTCGTGTGCTTCGGCTAATCGGTCAGCTTTGAATTCGGCCCCAACCACGGGTTTAATTTCTCCAGCTTTCCAAAGTTCTACTACGGCTTTCATAGTTCTGGCCAGCACTTGTGGCCGGTCGTCAGCCACATGAAGCATGTTTACGCCAATCATTGCTTTCGAATTCATCAGCAATTGAATTGGACTAAACAGCCCGAAGTTGGCTGCAAGTTTCAGTTGATTGATTACCTGTGACCCGCCATCTACTTGTTCCGCAGCACCAAAACCGACAATTCTTCCGCCTTTTCCTAAGGCCTTGAATCCATCCGAATAACTCTTTCCGCCTAGCGAATCAAACACCACGTCTAAACCACGTTTTCCGAGCATTTCTTTGATGACTTTGGTAAAATCTTGCTTTCGGTAATTGATAGGAACATGCACGCCTTGGTCTTGAATGTATTTCAGTTTTTCTTCCGAACCAGCTGTTCCGTAAATGGTGCAGCCTTTACGTTTCAGCAATTGAACCAACGCGGTTCCAACGCCACCTGCCGCAGCCTGAACAAGTACGTGGTCTTCTGGGAAAATAGAAACACGTTCCTCAGCACAATGGTAAGCCGTACAATATTGAACCGCCAAAGCCAACGCTTCTCCTAACGGCATATCTTCTGGGATTGGCTGTATCGCCCGTTCATCTGCCAGTACGTGGGTTGAATATCCACCGAATCGAGAAAATGCCACAACACGAGTTCCACTTGGAAATGCTTCGCCATTGATAATTGATTTTTCCATCGTTAGGCCCACAGACTCGTATCCTACAACGCAAGGCGTTGGGGGCGCATCCTGATATAATCCTTTGCGAGCCATGATGTCGGCAAAATTTATCCCGAAGCCCTCTGTAGCAACTCGGACATAACCTGCTTGTGGTTGCGGTATTTCTTCTTCACGAAGTTCAAAAGCAGTTTTGGCTGAACCGTGTTTGGTGATATAGTACGAGCGTTTCTTTTCCATACCGATAAAACTACGCAACTGGTTGATTGTTTTCTTTGTGTCCGATGCGCCAACTGACATTTCTTCTTTTTGCCCTTACACTCTTTCGAACGGTTTTTGCTCAGCAGGTCATTTCTGGTATTGTTTGCGATAGTGTAACGAACGAACCACTTGTGTTTGCGCATGTGGTGCTCAATGATGGCCCTATGGGATCGACCACTGACCTCAACGGTTTTTTCAAAATTCAAACAAGCGATTCAGTTGCTCACATTCGTGTAAAGTACATCGGGTTTGAAACCCGCAAGTTTCCTATTGGCGCAAAGACCGATTCGTTGGTTTTCAAATTGCCAAAGTCGAACTTACAATTGGCAGAAGTGATTATTCTTCCTGGTGAGAATCCTGCTGAAAGAATCATCAAAAATGTACTGAAGAACCGAAAGGAAAACGACCCAGCCAACCTTCCTTATTTCGCATACAAGGCTTATGAGAAAACGATTTTCACGTTGGATGAAGATACGCTCATTACCAACAAACGTTCAACGCAAGACACGATGGTTGCAGCCATTCGGAACCTGCTGGAGAAGCAGCACATCATGATGTCGGAGAACGTATATGAGCGTAAATATCGCAATGGAAAATACACCGATAATGTAGAGGCCACGAGGTTTTCTGGCATGAAGAATCCGCAGTTTGCGATGCTTGCCAGTCAGATGCAATCGTTCTCGTTTTACAAGGATTATTTCACCGTGGGACAACAGGCGTTTCTTGGGCCAATCAGCCCCAATAGCTCAAACAATTATTTCTTCATTATTGAGGATACGTTGATGGTGGAACAAGACACGGTCATTATCATCAGCTATCAGCCTAAAAAGGGGAAGAAATTTGATGCGCTCAAAGGGCAATTGCATATTAATATAACCGACTTTGCGCTAATGAATGCTTCGGCCAACGTAGTTGATGGGCAAGGGGTGGAGATAAAGATTCAGCACAAATACGAGATGTTGGAAGGAAAAACATGGTTTCCTACACAGCTGAATACCGATTTTAAAATGCTTGGGTTGAACCTAAATGGTTTTAACATAAAAGGAGTTGGCACCACCTATAATAAGGAGGTGAACTTGAACGAGAAGATTCGTGCACTCGATATTAGTACTAATACCCTGGAGTTGGATTCAAAGGCGCATAAAAAAGATTCCGCATATTGGAATGGCGAGCGCGCAACGCCACTATCTGAGAAGGAATTACGCACGTATCACGTCATAGATAGCATTGGCAAAGAGCTGAAATTGGAGAAGCAGATTAAGCTGCTGATTGCCTTCGGAACGGGGCGCTTTCCTATTGGTCCCGTTGAGCTGGATCTTGACAAGATTATCGACTACAATGAATATGAAGGTTTCCGTTTGGGGGTTGGTTTGCACACTGCTCCCGACTTAATCAAGTGGGCCAATTTTGGGGCTTACGTTGCGTATGGTTTTAAGGATAAAGAGGTGAAATATGGTGGAGATGCCGAGTTCACGCTTCATAAGAATTTGGGACTTCAGCTTCGCGGGGCGTATAATCACGATGTGCGAGAAATAGGCGCGCAGGAATTTTTAGTGGATGACAATCAGTCCCTTGGTTCTATGTACAGCGACTTGGTTATTCAGCGAATGGACCTGATGAACGCTTGGAATGCAGCTATTCGAATAAACCCGTTGCGTGGCTGGCACTTTGAGGCGCAATTCCGCCATCAAGATGCTGAAAGTAAACATGGCTACTTCCACGTTCCTCAAAACACGACTGATAGTTTGACAAAAGCGCAGTATGCGGAGGTGCGTATTGGATTCCGGTTTGCTCCATTCGAAAAGAAAATGCGCTTGGGAGCACGAGAAATTATTCAAGATAAAGGTGCGGTCATTCTTTGGGCAACAGTCACCAAGGGTTTGAAAGACATTCTGTCCTCAGACTACGATTATTGGAAAGCGGACGTGAAATTGGAGGGCAAATTCCGCATTCGAAAAGTTGGAATAGAGTTTTGGCAATTAAGCGCTGGCTGGATTTCTAATCCTGTTCCGTATTTGAAAATGTATACGCCAAAGGCCAATTATGATGATATAACGCTATTCTCACCCAATTCGTTTGAAACAGTTCGTCCGAACGAATTCCTCAATCAATATCAAATTGCGTTGCATCAACGACATAATTTTGGCACGGTAAATACAGGCATCAAATGGATACGGCCAGATTTTAATTGGGTAAATAGTTTTGGTTTTGGCTGGCTTACTAAGCCGGAAATTCACGCTGGATTGAAAATCCAGGATATGAGCAAAGGAATTTTTGAAACGGGAGTTGTGATTGACGACATCATCAAGGTAAATCTAATTGGAATAGGCGGTGGCATCTTCTACCGATACGGTGCATACTCGTTTTCCAATGAATTTGATAATCTTGCGTTTAAACTAAGCATGAAAATCGGCTTCTGATGACTGCATCAAGCTTATTAGGAATCAAAGTGCCACGACCAGAAAATGGCGGTAGGCGCTTGGTGATAACCGACATTCATGGCTGCGCTAACACGTTTCAGGCATTACTCGAAAAGGTAGGCTTGACAACTGATGACCAGCTATTTCTTTTAGGCGATTTCATCAATCGTGGACCAAGAAGCATAGAGGTAATTGACATGGTTTTGAAGCTGGAAGAAGACGGCTACAACGTTTTTCCATTGATGGGAAATCATGAAGAAACGGTGCTGCACATCATTCGTGAAAAGCCCGAAGAACTAAAAATGCTACTGAAATCTCGGAATTCAATGAACTTGATGAACAAGCATCAACGTATTAAGAAACGGGCATTCCGCTTCATGCGCAAATTGCCATACTATTACGATTTAGACGATTTCTATCTAGTTCATGCTGGATTTAATATGAAGATTGAGAAACCGCTAACTGATAAGCACGCCATGGTTTGGGTTCGTAACTTTTCATTAGATGACAAGTTCAACGGCAAAACGGTTTGTTTTGGGCATACTCCCACCAAAAAATCCAAGATTAAAAATGCTGTTGCTTCCAACGGCAATTACATTTGCTTAGACAACGGCTGTTCCCACACGTATCTCGGTAAGGAGTACGGTCGCCTTCTTTGCCTCGACCTTGACAGCCGGGAGTTGTTTAAGCAGAAGAATATTGATTGATCTACAGAAAGGTAAACCCGAGGCTAAAAAGAAACCGATGATATTTTTCGCTTAGCGCGGCATTAATCAACGCGCCACCATCTTCGTCCTGAATAGTTTGCTCAATTCTATTTCCTGCACTAACGAATTGATAGCCTAGAGAAGTATTGAGGAAAGCGTGTTTACCCAATTTGAAAGAAATTCCCAATGCAGGTTCGAGAAAGAAACCATCCCATTTGTACCAGTCCGAATCCAACGATTGATCTAGTTCTTCAAACGAAGCAAAATGATAACCGCCTTTAAACTCGGAGAAAGGTCTGATTTTTCCGTTGGCAAAGTTGAGCCGTGCATGCCCGTATGCAGAAATTTGATGAGCTTCTTGATTGTGATTGTCGCTTGGTTGAAACGTGTATGCCACACCAGGTCCTACATACAATAGATTGCCAATTAGTGCTCCAAATGAGGTGGAAATTCTGGGCGCTGGCATCTTGTATCCTGCCACATCAACTTCAGATTCTCCTGCAGAGAACGAAGTAATCCTTGTGGTTTCTCCAAGCTGTATTCCTACTGAAACCTCTGTAATGTTGCTAAATCCAACCAATCTGGAGTCTTTTTCATTCTCCTGTGAGGACGCACAGAAGGAAATAAAACCAGCAAGAGTTAATGTGATGAGTGACCTTTTCATGACGTATCAGTTAGGTTTCTGAGCTTCCAAAACGGTTAACTCATTACGATATTACTGAATATGAAATTGCAAAACTGAATGTGATCGCGTGCATTATCCTCATTCCATTGTTCAAAACCTAGGCAAAAGGAATTATGCTTCGCCCCCGCTTTCAGTAAGCTCAACGGCAGGTTAATTGGTCGTGTTATGCTTATTGAAATAAAATCTGTTGGCAAAAAAAGGTTAATCTGAAGGAATTGTTAAAACTCAATTTTGCTAATGCAAGACCTTTGTAGCGTGGTCATATAATCTACCTTTGCGCAATAATTAGCAACTCATAAATGAAAAAACTTGTACTTCTATCTCTTGCGGTAATCGCATCTTTTTATACCCAGGCACAACAAGATTGTTCTGAACTTTTTATTTCAGAATATGTGGTGGGTTCTGGAAATAACCGAGCGCTTGAACTCTACAATCCAACGCAAAACGCAATTGACCTTAGCACCTACAGAGTTGGTCGTTTCCGAGATGGAGCAGGAACGCCAATGTTGTTGAGCCTTTCGGGAACCATTCCGTCCCTTGGCACTTATGTTATCGCAATTGATAAGAGAGATCCGAACGGAACTGGTTTTGAAGAGCCAGTGGACGCTGCTATTCTTGCGGTTGCAGATACGTTTGTAAACCCAGTTTACGTTCAGGCAGAATCTCCTTTCTATTTTAATGGTGACGATGCTGTTCCATTAATTAAAGGAGACGGAACCAACTTGGTTGACTTGGTGGGGAAAATTGGCGAAGATCCAGGAACCGCTTGGAGCGATGCAAACGGAACGTGGTGGACAACTGACAAGACCTTAGTTAGAAAAGCAAGCGTGAAACAAGGCGTTACAACCAATCCGGCAACCTTCATGGTTGAAGCAGAATGGGATAGTCTTTCTGAAGATACATTCACAGAACTGGGATGGCACACGTGCGATTGCGCTTCGGTTGGAGTAAACGAAAATGAGGTGAACAAAATGAACATGTTCCCAAATCCTTCCATCGAGAAGCAATTGATGATTTCAACTTCACAGAATATGGAGTCGATTCAGGTATTCAATATCATTGGACAAGAAAGAGACCGAGTGAATTTTACACAGGCCACCGACCGCCACAAATTGCAATTGGAGCATTTGCAGACCGGTATGTATATCGTACGAGTTACCTTAGTCAATGGCGTGGTGATTTCGCGTAAAGTGATGCTGGGCAAATAATTCCTTAGCACTTAATGTCACGTTTTCTTCTCGTATTCATCGCAGTTTTTGTGACTGCAACAGCGGTTCACGCTCAAAAAACACGCATTTATGGCGTGGTGAAAGATGCTAATTCTGGTGAGACTCTCATATCGGCAAACGTACTGGTTGCGGAGGGTAAAGGCGTGGTGACCGATTTTGATGGAAAGTATTCCATCGAAGTGGAGAATGGCACTTACACCATGCAGATTTCCTATATCGGTTACGAAGCCACCACACGAGAAATTAAAGCAAATGGTGGTCTTTTGGAAGTGAATTTCTCCCTCTCTACCAAGACCATGGATGAGGTGAGAGTTGTTGCCGACATGGCGCTTGACCGGGAAACGCCTGTAGCATTTACAAACATCGACCCAGTGAAGATTAAGGAAGAACTTGGCTCTCAGGACATTCCGATGTTGCTGAATTCAACTCCGGGCGTTTACGCAACACAGCAAGGTGGCGGAGCGGGAGATGCCCGAGTTACAATCCGTGGATTTTCTCAACGGAATATTTCCGTTCAGATAGATGGCGTACCAATGAATGACATGGAGAACGGCTGGGTTTACTGGAGCAATTGGTTCGGGTTGGATGGAGTAACCCAGAGAATTCAGGTACAGCGAGGTTTGGGAGCGAGTAAACTGGCTATTCCGGCTGTTGGTGGCAGCATGAACATTCTTACTGCAGGCATTACGTCAAAGCAATCTTCCGAAGTGGAAGTTACGGTTGGCAACAACAACCTTATCCGTACAAACATCAGCTATAATTCGGGCCGATTAAAGAATGGTTGGGGAATTACCGCAGCCTTTGCTTACGATCACCAAGATGGTTGGGTTGAAGGAACAGATGCAGACCGGTTCTTCTACTTCCTCAAAATTCAAAAGCAAATTAAGAATCACACGCTCAGTCTTTCCGGAATGGGAGCTCCTCAAAATCGAGGTACTCGCAGTTTTCAGCAATCCATACACATGTACGATAGAGCCTACGCTGAAAAAGTGGGAGTTAACATGAGCCATCCTTCGGTCACTACGGGCTTACCCGGAAACTATGGCAGAAGATACAATCAGCAATGGGGAAACATTATCAGGGATAGGAATAACCCAAATGCTCAGTTTGAGCAGCAAAGTGTGGCAGAAAATTTCTACCATAAACCAATTCTCAACCTCAAGCATTTTTGGGCAAAAGATAAATGGGCAGTATCCAATATTGTTTATGGCTCATTCGGAATGGGAGGAGGAACACGACTTCGTGGAAACACCATTTACGATGATTATGGCCACTTAGCTTTGGATCAATTGTATGATGAGAATGTGACAGGAACCGCCTTCGTTCCAGCATACGATACCACGTTTGTAAACGACACGAGCCAGTACAAAGCCAAGAATTACATTCAGGCCAATATGAACAACCATTATTGGTATGGTTTGATTTCAACGATTAACCATCGATTTAACGACACGTGGGAAATGTCTGTTGGTGTTGATTTCCGTTCGTATTGGGTAGAAAGATACAGCACGCCTTATGACCTAATGGGAGGAGATTACGTGACCATTTTCCCGACTACCGCACAAAACACACTTTTCAATCCAACAGATGTTGTGAAGCGTGAAGGAGATGTGGCTGGTTACCGTGCCAATACCTCGGTTTACACTGGGGGTGTTTTCGGTCAGGTTGAGTATAAAAAGAACAAATTCTCCGGTTTTGCTAGTGTTTCTGGAGGTCATAATTCATACATCAGAAAAGATCAATACCGCAAGCGAGATTTGGTGTTAGCCGACACTACAATGCGTCAAGTTTTGGGAATTAATGATACCATAACGTACAACGGACAAGAATACACTGCCAACAGCAAGGAGGCAAAAATAGCTACAACGGATTGGGTTCATTTTTGGGGAGCAACAGCCAAGTTGGGGGTCAATTACAACATTACCGACCACATGAATGTGTTCGTAAATGGAGGTTTGTTCTATCGTCCACCAACAATTTCTGATGTGTACTCAGGCACTTCGTTCAACTTTGTTCAAGGAGTAAAAAGCGAAGTTGTTTGGGGAGTTGAGTTAGGCTATTCGTTAAGCTTTCCTCGTTGGGCAGCCAACCTTAACGCATACAACACCACTTGGGAAAACAGACCAATTACCACTAGTGTAACCATTGGAGGAACTCCAACTACAATTTCACTTCCAAACATTGGATCTGAACACCGAGGAATTGAGTTGGATGCGGTTTACAAAACACCATGGTTTTTTGATATCGAAGGTCTTTTCTCGTACGGAGATTGGCGTTGGAAAGGCAAAACATTGGCCTACTATTATCAAGAAGGAAGTGACATTCCGATTGATAGTGTTGATGTGGATGCAGATGGCGTTCATGTGGGAGATGCAGCTCAATTTCAGCTAGCTGGCAGCATCAAGATTAAGCCCGTAAAAGATGTTTACGTGAAGGTGCAGTTTACCTATTTTGATAATTATTACGCAGAATTCAATCCGCTTGATTTGCAAGGCGAAAACAGAGGGCGCGAGTCTTGGAAAGTTCCAGCGTATTATTTGATGGATGTTCACGCTGGGTGGACCATCAAACTCAAAAAATTAGACATCAATCTACGTGCTTCTGTTCTGAATGTGTTGGACCATGTTTACGTCTCTGATGCAACAAATAATGCCACAAGTTCGCAGACGTTCGATGCTACGGGCGCACAAGTATTTATGGGACAAGGCCGCAGATGGACCGCAACCGTAGGAGTTAAATTTTGAAAAACGATTCAATGAAAAAGATTACAACAATGCTAACCGCTATGCTTACCGCATCAGTGGTTTTTGGTCAAACAACACTTCCCGCTTCGTGGAATTTTGACGACCCAACCCCAACGGGATGGACTGAGAGCTTAGACGAATTCGTAAATGGAACACGCTACACAAATGGATTTGTAGGTGCGGCCTGCAAGCTAGATGCGGATGATGAATATGTAACGGTTCATTTCAGTGACGTATGTGGTGGCGTTACCTACAACCTAAAGGGACAAGGAACAGCAGTTAATGACATTTTTACGGTTCAAGAATCGGTTAATGGCACAACATGGACAACCCTGCGAACTTTTAATCAGGCCGCGCTTGACCAAACAGGGTCATCATTTGTTGAGTTTACTGATTTTCCAGCAGGAGCAAGCCGTTACATCCGTTGGTATTTCACCGAAAAACAAAGCGGTAGAAACATTGCATTGGACGAGATTTCGTTAATTCCGCAAGTTCCTACAAACGCGCAGGAAATTGGAGTGAGAGAAGGGACCACTCAAGTAGTGAACAACGGAACGCTGGTTGTTGGAAATCAAGCTAGCGTAACCATCAGCATAGATAATGTGAACCTTTCTGGCGGTTCTGCACTGGCAATCAGCAACGTTCAATTAGGAGGAACACATGCATCAGATTTTAGCTTGGGAGCTACGCCAACCAGCGTGGCTGCAGCTTCAACAGAACAATTTCAACTCAACTTTACGGCTGGTGCATCGGGATCGAGATTTGCCACACTTACCATCACCAATGATGACGCGAATGGTGACGAAACGACCTTCGTTATTAACCTTTATGGGATTGGTGGAAATTTTGCAACTGAACCTACTGCTGCCCCAACCAATATGACCTTTGCTAATGTTGCTACCTATGGTTATCAAGTTAATTTCAGCAATGCCACGGTTGTTCCAGAAAATTACATCGTAGTTCGCAGCATTGGAAGTGCTCCAACCGGAGTTCCTGCTGATGGCTCCACTTACGTTAAGGGAGATTACATTAATGCAACTACGCAGGTAGTTCACGTTGGCCCAGCAGGTTCCTTCAAGCCAACTTACAATGTGGCAGGAACGACCTACCATTTCGCTGCTTATTCGTTCAACGGACCAGCTGGTTACGAGAATTATTTTACCACAACTCCGTTGAATAATTCAGTCACAACTCCTGCAACCATGATGGGAAACTATTATGCTGGAATTGATGCAAACGCTTCAACTTTCTTAACCGATCTTCAAACTCGTATCAGTCAGAATTACAGTCAAATTTTTTACGGAAGCTATGCTCCAATTATGATTGACAAATTCGCTTCTCGCGATACTACAGACGGACAAAAGGTTGTGACGGGTGTTTATTCCGGATTCCAGTATTTGTACACAGGAGCGTTCTTTTACGATGTAATGAGCCGCGAACATAGTTGGCCTCACAGTTGGATGCCAGCATTTCCAAGTGAAGATGGTATGGAGTATTCTGATCTTCACAATCTTTTTCCAACGCATCAAGACAACGCAAATGCTGTACGAAGCAACCGTCCGTTAGGCGAGGTTGTTGCGAATTCAAGTACATTCTTGAACGCAACATACGGTGACGATTCAAACGGAAACCGTGTTTACGAACCGCGTGATCAGCATAAAGGAGATGCTGCTCGTGCCATTTTCTACATGGCCACAAAATGGAACGGAACTGCCGGAACTTGGGAATTGCCAAATCCAATTGATTTCATCGTTACTTACGGACAAGACCAAGACGTATTGAAACAATGGCACTTGCAAGACCCACCAGATGCGTGGGAAATTGCCCGCAACGACTTTATCGAAAGCGAGCAAGGCAACAGAAATCCATTTGTGGATAGTGTGAACTGGGTGTGTTATATCGATTTTGATGACTTGAGCTACATCTCAAATCCATCTTTTCCATGCACCACAACACCAGACGGCATCGAAGATAAATTGGTAGGAGATTTCTCCGTTTCGCCAAATCCATCTAACGGTTTGGTTACGTTAAACTTGAACTTGATTGACGGTCAGGACCTGACCATGGAGATAATGGATATTGCTGGCCGTATGGTTTCAACACGTTCTGCCAACTTCAACGCAGGAATTTCACGCGAGAACTTTGACTTATCTAGATTGGACGCTGGCGTTTACCACATGGTGTTACGTGGAGAAAGAGGAAGTTCTGCTTTGAAAATCGTTTTACAGTAGGGCCTTGATGCATCAAGCCCAATTCTAGGGTCGTATGGAAATACGCCCGAACGAAAAAGCCGCTGATCATTTCTGATTAGCGGCTTTTTCGTTTCAATCAATGAATTCTTTTACTGATGCCACGAACCCTTCTGGGTCTTGGGCATGCACCCAATGCCCCGTGTTCAAACTCTTGAATGTGGTATTAGGAAAGAGAGAGAGAATTTCAGGCTTATCTTCTTCCAGAATGTACTTGGATTGAGTTCCATACAAGAAAAGCGTTTCAACATCTGAACCCTCCAAAATTGGCAACCCCATTTCTTCAATATCATCGGCCAAAACATCCAAATTGAATCGCCAAGCATAGTTTGAAGAACCATCTTCCTGTTTATGGCGATAGATGTTTTTTAGCAAAAACTGGATGGTGCTTTCTTCCTCGTCAAGCAAGAAATGAAGTTCTTCTTCAGCTTCGCTTCGCGATGAAATGGTGTGG
Organism: Flavobacteriales bacterium; assembly: GCA_021741075.1. Taxonomy (GTDB): domain Bacteria; phylum Bacteroidota; class Bacteroidia; order UBA10329; family UBA10329; genus UBA10329. The sequence goes on from JAIOYO010000025.1 coordinate 26,291, forward strand.
AGCTCGAGTGCCTGCATGGCCCGAATAATTAAATCATGATGGACAGGAAACGTTTTAACGCCCATGTCAACAATCACGAGTTTATCCAGTCGATTGGAATGTTTTCCTGCGAAATTCATAGCGGTTTTTCCGCCCATTGAATGACCGATCAGAACAGCATCTTGTAAACGATGCTGCTGAAAGAATTCGAAAAGATCTTCCGCCATTTCTTCGTATGTGTGCGAATAGGCATGAGGAGACTGCCCGTGATTGCGCTGATCCACCAAATAGACATGATGCTTATCTGCAAATGCTTTTGCAAGCGAAAACCAATTATCCAGCGAACCAAAAAGTCCGTGAAGAATAACCATCGGTTTCCCTTGTCCATATTCTTTGAAATTCAACCTCACCGCAGACAATTCTTGTACATTTTTACAGCATTGCTCATCCCAAAATAAAGCGAATCGGAAATGAGTGCGTGCCCAATGCTAACCTCCAACAGGTTCGGAATGTTTTGACTGAAATAGGAGAGATTTTCCAAACTCAGGTCGTGGCCCGCATTGATTCCCAAAGCGATTTCGTTCGCAATTTCGGCAGCCCTCACAAAAGGAGTAATCGCCTTTTCCTTATCAACTGGAAACCCAACAGCATAACTTTCTGTGTAAAGCTCAATGCGATCGGTTCCAGTGTCTTTGGCAGCTCGCATTAGCTTTTCGTCCGTGCTAATAAAAATGGAAGTTCGAATTCCTGCAGACTGTAGCTCAGAAACTATCTTTTTTAAGAAGGAAGCATGGGCAATTGTATCCCAACCCGCATTTGAAGTAAGCACACCTGGTAAATCAGGTACCAACGTTACTTGCGTAGGCTTCACTTCCAACACAATATTCATGAATTTGGTATTCGGATAACCCTCGATGTTGTAATCGGTATGAACAAATGGTTTAAGGTCATATACATCCTGATAACGAATGTGCCGTTCGTCTGGTCTTGGATGAATAGTGATTCCTTCCGCCCCGAACTGCTGAGCCTTAATAGCAGCTTCTACAACGCTTGGATTCGTTCCGCCACGGCTATTGCGAAGGGTTGCGATTTTATTGATGTTGACACTAAGTTTGGTCTGATTCATGTACTGTTTTGCTTGGAAGGTGGTCAAAATTAGGTTTCATTGGCAAACCAGAAGACCCAAACTTCTGTTGGTATAACAAATCAATGCAGTTTACGTTTACTTTGCACGCAATTCAAGAAAATGCTCGCCAGAGAACTCATATCTAAAGTTGTTCCGCCTCTCAGACCAAATGACGAGGTAGATAGAGCTTTGGCTTGGATGGATGAATTCAAAGTGTCTCATCTTCCAGTCGTAAACGGAACTGAATACCTAGGTCTCATCAGCGAAGACAACATTATGGATGGAGAAAAAGGTGATACTGTTATCGCTTCGCAAGATGTGTTTAATCATGCATCTGTGCTCGAGTCCCAACACATCTATTACGTTATTAGGAAGCTGTCGGCCACAGACCTTTCTGTAGTTGCCGTAGTTGATTCAGAAGGAAAATATCTCGGTTGCATTACGCTTTCAGATTTGGTTACCAAGTTTGAAGAGTTGGCTGTTATCAATCAACCAGGAGGAATAATTGTTCTTAAATTAAATAAGAACGATTATTCGTTGGCGCAAGTAGCGCACGTGATAGAATCAAACAATGCCAAGATTCTCAGCAGCTACATTTTCGAACGTCCGGAAACTGGCATGTTGGAACTCACGCTCAAAGTAAATCGTGAAGAAATCGGTTCCATAGTTCAGAGTTTGGAGCGATATGATTATCAGGTAATTGCATATTTCCAAGAAAGTGCGCACCTTGAAGACCTCAAAGGCCGCTATGACGAATTGATGCGCTACATCAATATTTAGTGGCGCGAATTTTACTCCGTTTTCTTTTTTACCCCTTTTTATTTTTTTCACTCCTCGCACATGCGCAGGATGATGTGATTATTTCTTCTCTCACTTTTGAAGGAAACAAGATAACACGAGAGCGTATTTTAATGCGTGAAATGACCATCCGAGAAGGTCAAAGCATTTCTAGAGATCAACTCGCGTATCATCTAAATCGTTCTAAGGGCAATGTTTGGAATCTTCAGCTCTTCAATTTCGTGGAAATTGATACCTGCTGGTATTCAGAAAACGAAATTGATGTAGTGGTCAGAGTTACCGAACGCTGGTACGTTTGGCCTGTTCCCTTTGTGGAGTTTGCAGACAGGAATTTTAGTGAATGGCTCGAAACCATGCGGTGGGATAGGTTGGATTATGGCACCCTCATTAGATGGAGCAATTTCCGAGGTAGACGAGAAGAATTGACCTTGCACCTCCGGTTCGGATACAACAATCAATATGAACTCCGGTACGAAATTCCCTATCTCGACCATGCTCAAAAATGGGGAATAGAATTTCAGGGCGGCTATAGGCAGGGCCACGAAGTTGCCTATGCCACGGTAGACAACAAACGGGTTTTTTACAAGAATCCTGAGCGGTATATCCGTAAAGAATCTTTTGGTTCTATTACGCCAAGGTGGCGGCCAAACTTATATAATGTTCACAAGCTAGAGATTGGCTTCACACATTTTTGGATATTGGATTCGGTAGCTCAACTCCAACCAGAATACTTCGGTGCTGGAGAAAACGTGGTCAAGTATTTTTCAATGGAGTACGAGGTTGAACGTGATGTGACTGATTACCGAGATTATCCTCTTAAAGGCTACCGATTTGAACTTAGATTGCGAAAGGATGGATTCAGAATTTTGGACAGTCCAATTGATATCTGGTCACTAGAGATTGCATACGCAAAATATTGGCAGTTGCACAAGCGATGGTATTTTGCCCACGCTCAAAAAATCAAAGTGTCCTCTACCAACGGACAGGCATATTCACTTCAAAAAGGACTTGGATATGAAAATGATTTTGTAAGAGGTTATGAGCATTATGTAATTGACGGGCAGCATTATGGACTCCTGAAAACATCACTTCGATGGGCCATCCTTCCTTTCCGAAAAGTGAAGTTGAAGTTTTTGAAATCTAATAAGTTCAACACTTTGCCACTGGCGTTTTATGCAAACTTCAATGTTGATGTGGGATATGTAATAGATAATCAGTTTAACGTTGGAAATCCGCTTGCTGGAAGTATGCTTTTAGGAGGTGGTTTAGGAATCGATATCGTTACATTTTACGACATCTCTTGGCGAGCGGAATATTCTATGAACAAAAATCTTGAACACGGCTTTTTCTTACATTTCACCAAACACATTTAGCAAATGAGAATAGCCGTACACGGAAGACTGCGTTTTGATACCGACCGGCCCAAGCTGGAGTCGGTTCTGAGTGTGCTCAATCAAAAGTTTGAATCTGTGTCTTACACACAAAGCTTGGCAGAAGTTGGGGGTGTTCAATCTGAGCGAATTCTAGGGAACGATAAATTTCAGAAAGGACAATTTGATGCGCTAGTTTGCATTGGAGGAGACGGAACCATTCTAGAATCGGCAAGAAAAGTCGGAGGCTCCGAGATACCAATTTTAGGAGTCAACGCAGGTCGACTGGGCTTTCTGGCGAGCACTCCGTTTGAAGAGCTCGACCAAGCCATAGAAAAGCTGGTTAGTGGTAATTTTCAGATTGACCGAAGAACGCTGGTTCAAGCCGTCACCAGCGGTAACCTTTTTGGAGAAGATAACTTCGCGCTGAATGAAGTCAGCGTGCACAAAAACTCCACTTCATCCATGATTGTGGTACACGCCTATTTAGACGACTTTTTCTTGAATACTTATTGGGCAGATGGACTCATCATTTCTACACCAACCGGTTCAACGGGGTATTCACTGAGCGCTGGCGGACCAATTATTTCACCAGGAACCAGCAATTTCATCATCACACCCATTGCTCCGCACAACTTGAATGTGAGACCTCTAGTTATTAGTGATAATCGGGTAATAACTCTCAGAATTGGAGAAGCGGACCCAGATTTTATGATGTCGCTCGATTCGCAGTCAGTAATTGTTGGGCCAGAAACAGACATTCGTATTTCAAAGGCCAATTTTGAAGTTGGCTTGGTACGGTTTGGTGCCAACGACTATTTCGATACACTTCGTGGCAAACTCATGTGGGGGCACGATAGGCGTAACTGACGGATTATCAAATGCCAAGCTTGATAATTTAGTTATATTTGCAATCTTCGCTCAACTGGATTAGCATATTATGCGGACAAAAGCATTTTTTCTTCTTCTTCTCGTTCTGCCAACTTTGGCTTCAGCACAACGCTGGAAACGTCAGCGTTACGAATGGGTTACGGGAGTTGGAGCAACCCAGTTTCTAGGAGATGTTGGTGGACGAGATCAAATCGGTTCAGACTTTTTCTTTGACTTAGATGCCGCCTCTACCCGTTATGTTGTTAATCTAGGTATGCGATACAAGATTTCGCAATATGTTTCGGCCAAAACAAGTTTTAGTTTTGGTGAAATTGCAGGTGATGACAAGTTTACAAAAGAGCCATTTAGGCAAAATAGAAACATTCACTTCCGCTCACCAGTTGTTGAATGGGCAACCCAGTTGGAGGTTTCTTGGATGAAGGAGTCTACAGGAAGCCGCTACAAGATTAGAAGGGTTAGAGGTAAAGGAAGAAAAGGCAGTCAGGTGTATGTCTATGGGTTTGCTGGTGTTGGCTTGCTTTACATGAACCCAATGGCTCAGTACAACGGCAAATGGCATGCACTTAGACCTCTTCATACAGAGGGTCAGGAATTTGTTCCTTCCAGAAAAGAATATGCCAATTGGCAATTCGTTATTCCGTTTGGAGTTGGAATGAAATACGCCATTGATAAAACAAGTAGTATCGGTTTAGAATACGGTTTAAGAAAAACCTTTACAGATTACATGGATGACGTAAGTACGTCATACGTTTACACCAAGTGGGCGCTAAATAGTCTAGAAATTCAAGATGCTCTGGGTTACGATAACGTGGCAGCTGCATTAGCCGACCCATCATTGAATAGAGTGTCTAATAATATTGATTCGTTTCCAGGAGCTTGTTCTGCTTGTCCTGGACAACAAAGAGGAGACCCAACCGATCTTGATTCCTACATGTTTATGATGATTACGTATCAACGGAAAATCCGCACAACAAGAAAGGGACTTCCGAAGTTCTAACGACTTAATGTCATATCTTTTGTGATGAAAAAGTCAATCGTACTCATCTTTTTTACTCTTGTTGCTGCCACTTCCTTGAAGGCACAATTCTCCGAATTCGGTTTGATGGGAGGCGTATCTTACTACATGGGTGATTTGAACCCAGATGTGCCTTTTAAACAAGTAATGCCAGCAGGAGGTGTTTTTTACAGATATAACTTTAATGAACGATTTTCTGTTCGTGGTACGTTTACTGCTAGCTATTTAATGGGAGATGACAATAAATCGAAGGTTCAATCTCAATTAGATAGAAATCTTCGATTTGAGTCTTGGCTGTATGAATTTAGCATAACAGGAGAATTTAACTTTTTTAAATACGCTCCTGGAGATATGCATCACTTCATAACACCTTTCCTTTTTGGTGGGATTGCGATTTTTAGCTTCAACCCGCGAGCGGAAGCAAGTGATGGTGAAATGTACGAATTACAGCCTTTGGGGACTGAAGGACAAGAAACGACTACCTATCCGGACAGAAAGGCTTATTCGTTGACAACAGCTTCTATTCCATTCGGTCTTGGTGTCAAGTGCAACATCTCTAAAACATTTTCTGTCGGGCTGGAATGGGGAATGCGCTACACCTTTACAGACTATTTGGATGATGTGAGTGGAACATATGCTGACCCACGGGTGGTTGGGGCTCAAGGCGGTCCAATTGCCGAGGAGTTAGCCAACCGCTCCAATCTACCCGTTGAAACCTTAGAAGGAAGGCAACGAGGAAATTCAAAAACCAACGATTGGTACTCCTTTGCACTAGTTACTTTTTCTATGAACATCAAAGCCAGACCGGCCAAATGCCCTGCTTATCAGTAAGTCCCAATCAGTAGAGTACATTTGCATCGCCTTTCGGGGCGATTTTTAATTTATTAATGGCCATAGACACCCGTATAAATCAGAGCAAGCTTCCCAAACACGTAGCCGTCATTATGGACGGCAACGGACGTTGGGCAAAGCAACGGGGAAAACTACGAACCTTTGGGCATGGTAAGGGGGTGAAAGCAGTTAGAGAAACTGTCGAGACGGCAGCAGAGATGGGGATCGAATATTTAACGTTGTATGCCTTCTCAACCGAAAATTGGAATCGACCTAAGTTTGAGATAAATGCCTTAATGACTCTTTTGGTAAAAACTATCAATAAGGAAACTAAGACATTAACTGAAAATAATATCAGACTGAATGCTATTGGAGACCTACAAAGCCTTCCATCTTCGTGCTTAACAGAGCTAAATGAGGCCATCGAGAAAACGAAAGACAATACGCGCATGACTTTGACGTTGGCGCTTAGCTATTCGTCAAAATGGGAGGTAACAGAGGCGATGAAGGCGATTGCAAAAAATGTTAAATCGGGAAAATTGGACGTGGAAGCTATCAATGAATCAACCATTGATGAGCATCTTTGCACGGTTGGAATTCCTGACCCTGAACTACTTATTAGAACAAGCGGAGAGCATCGCATCTCCAATTTTCTGCTGTGGCAAATTGCCTATTCAGAATTATATTTTACCGATAAATTATGGCCCGATTTTGAGAAAATCGATTTTGAAGCGGCAATAATTGACTATCAAGGACGAGAAAGAAGATTTGGAAAGATTAGTGAGCAGGTCAGCGCGTAGCCGCAGTCAAATAGTGTTGGGATTGCTTTCGGTGCTGATGTTGCTGTCTGCAACCGTCAGTGCGCAAATATCCGTAGGTGGCGATACTAAACTGGATTACGCATCACCAAAGCAGTACGAGCTTGGCCCCATTACAGTATCGGGCACAAAATATCTCGACAAGAAAGTTCTCATTCTACTATCTGGCCTTAGCGTTGGAGAGAAAATTCAAGTTCCAGGCGAAGCCATCACAGAAGCCATTCACAAGTTGTGGGATCAAGGTCTTTTTAGTGATATTGAGATTACCGCAACCAAGATTGTTGATGATAAAATCTTTCTAGATATCCGCCTTCAAGAGCGTCCAAGACTGAGTAAATATGCCTTGAAAGGAGTGAAAAAAGGTGATGCCAATGACATTCGCGAATCCATCAGCCTCATCAAAGGAAAGGTGGTTACAGACAACCTTATTGTTACTTCCGAAAACATTATGAAGGATCACTTTATTGATAAAGGATTCCTCAATGTAGAAGTTGAAACCGTAATGGTGGAAGACACAACGTTGCCAAATAACGTTGTCCTCACATTTAATATTAAGAAGAAAAAGAAGGTAAAAATTGGCAAAATCATTTTCCGAGGCAACGAGGAAGTGAAAACAGGCAAATTGAAACGTGCTATGAAAGAAACCAAACAACGTCAGTGGTGGCGAGTTTGGAAAACCTCCAAGTTCCTTGATTTTGAGTACGAAACAGATAAAAAAGCGGTTATTGCTAAGTACAATCAAATGGGCTATCGGGATGCTCGAATTATCAGCGATACCATTTATCCTAACAGAGACGGGTCTATCAACATCGAAATGAATTTCGAAGAAGGACGCAAGTATTATTTCCGCAACATTTCGTGGGCAGGAAATACCAAATATTCAGCTGATGTACTGGATAAAATTCTAGGAATTAAGAAAGGAGATGTTTATGATCAGGCACGCTTAGATGCCAACCTGATGATGAATCCGAATGGAAGGGACGTAAGTTCTCTTTATTTGGATGATGGATATTTGTTCTTCAATGTAGAACCTGTTGAGGTGCTTGTTGTGAATGACAGCATTGACCTTGAAATGAGAATTCGAGAAGGCAAACAAGCAACCATAAACAAGGTTACGGTAGTAGGCAATTCTAAAACGAATGACCACGTAATTCTCCGTGAATTAAGAACCAAGCCTGGTCAATTGTTTAGCCGAGAGGATATTATCCGGTCGCAGCGACAGCTTTCGCAACTTGGATATTTCAATGCAGAGACATTGGGTGTTGAGCCAAAGCCGAATCCGGTTGATGGAACAGTTGATATCGTTTACACGGTTGAAGAAAAGCCTTCTGATCAAATAGAACTTTCGGGTGGTTGGGGTGCAGGCCGAATTGTTGGTACACTAGGCGTGACTTTCAATAACTTCTCACTTCGCAATGTGGTGAAGAAAGGTGCATGGCGTCCTTTGCCAGCTGGTGATGGACAACGATTGAGCATCCGTGCACAATCAAACGGGCTTTATTTTCAATCTTATAACTTCTCATTTATGGAGCCATGGTTAGGAGGAAATAAACCCAATGCGTTAAGCATCTCGGCTTATCACTCAGTTCAGTCAAACGGCATCCAAAAAGGGCAAGAAAACAGGCAAGCCATCCGAATCACTGGAGTTTCTCTTGGACTGGGCACACGAATGAAATGGCCAGATGACTACTTCTTAATGCAACATGAGATAAGCTACCAGAATTATATTCTAGACAATTATCAGCTAATTCCAGGGTTCAACGATGGGACCTCCAACACGGTTAGCTACACGCTTTCTATTTCTCGAAACTCTATCGGTGATCCAATTTTCCCAACCTATGGATCGGTTATTTCTGGTAGTGTAGAATTGACACCACCTTTCTCGGCATTTACCGGCATCGATTATTCAACCGCCACTTCTTCTGAGAAGTACAAGCTTATCGAATATCACAAATGGAAGTTTGATGCCAAGTGGTATATTAGTTTGGCAAAGAATTTGGTTATACAGACCAAAATGCAGTTCGGATTTCTCGGACTATACAATAAGCAACTTGGAATTTCACCGTTTGAACGTTTTTATGTGGGTGGAGACGGCCTTAGTGGTTTCGGTCTTGATGGACGTGAGATCGTTGCGCTGCGCGGATATGATAACAACTCCCTTTCTGCGTCTTACGGAGGAACCATCTTTACCAAATACAGCGCAGAGCTTCGCTACCGTATCTCGCCAAACCCTCAGGCAACTGTCTATGTATTGGCCTTTGCCGAAGCAGGCGATTCTTGGCTCACATTCAACGAATTCAAACCCTTCCAGCTTAAAAAATCGGCTGGGGTTGGGGTTCGTATCTTCTTACCAATGTTCGGACTTTTGGGACTGGATTATGGTTGGAGGTTTGATGATGTGCCAGGCAGACCAGACATGGCACCAGGTCAGTTCCACTTCTCAATTGGACAACAATTCTAAAATCCTATCAGCATGAAAAGAATAGCACTAACCCTAATTGCCTTTGGTTTTGTTCTCAGTTCAAGCGCACAGCGTTTTGGCTATGTAGATTCAAATTACATTCTAGAGAACATCCCAGAATATCAAAACAAGCAGAAAGAATTGAACGAAATTTCTGTTCAATGGCAAGATGAAATAGAGAAAATGTATGCCGAAATCGATCGAATGTATAAAGACTTTCAGGCAGAGCAAATTCTACTTACAGACGATATGAAGCGTAAGCGCGAAGATCAAATCATCGAAAAAGAAAAAGAAGCCAAGGAAAAGCAGAAGCAACGCTTCGGATTCCAAGGGGATTTGTTCCAAAAAAGACAGCAGTTCACCAAGCCTATTCAGGATAAGGTATATGCTGCAATAAAAGAAATAGCCGATGCGCGTGGCTATGCAGTTATCTTTGACAAGGCCGGAACGCTTACAATGCTTTACACCTCAGAAAAATACGACCTGAGCGAAGATATTTTGGATGCTTTAGGGCACTCTTCCAAGACAACCAAGACCGATAAATAATTTCTAATATTGCGCCCCGAAAAACACTAAAAATGAAGAAGATACTAGTTGTAATCGTTGCCCTTGTGGTAGCCGTGCCAACCTTTGCTCAGCAAAAGTTCGGTCATATTGATTCAGCAGCGTTGCTTGAATTGATGCCAGAGAAAGCTCAAGCCGAAAAAAAGTTAGAGGAATTTGCCAAAGAATTCCAAACAGCATTGGAGGCAATGGGTAAGGAGTATGAAACAAAGGTTGCTAGCTTTCAGCAAACAGAAAAGGATATGATTCCAACGGTGCGAAACACGAAGGTTCGTGAGATTACTGAATTGGAAAGAAGAATTCAAGAGTTCCAACAACAAGCTCAAGATGAGATTGCTAAGAAGGAGCAAGAAGTACTTACGCCAATTATTGATAAGGCTAGAAAAGCAATTGATGAAGTGGCAGTGGCTAAGAACTACACCTATGTGTTCGATAGCTCGGTAGGCGTGCTACTTTATGCAAAAGACACGGAAGATGTAATGGCTGATGTGAAAGCCAAGCTTGGACTTTAATCTGTTCGGAACCTAAACCATAAAACGAAGAGCCCGCCAATTGGCGGGCTTTTTTGTGCGCATAACTCAGCTTCAGCTTGGTTGGTATAGCGAGCAGAGTTTTGGGTAGATTTCTTCTCAGCAATGACGACATTTGCCACATGCAAGGACCAATAGGTGTGTTCGATTCGGGATACGGAGGCCTCACTGTGCTGCGCGAAATGGCGGCTCTTCTGCCGCAGTACGATTATCTCTACTTGGGCGATAACGCCCGTTCGCCTTACGGAACGCGGTCTTTTGAAAGCGTCTACACTTACACCCGCGAATGCGTGTTCAAACTCTTCGATGCCGGCTGTCCGCTAGTTATTTTGGCCTGCAACACGGCATCGGCAAAGGCATTGCGCACCATTCAGCAAAAAGATTTGCCTAAGATGGATGCAAGGCTTCGGGTACTGGGGGTAATAAGGCCAACAGCTGAGGTGATAGGCAATTATACCACCACTGGCAAGGTGGGTGTTCTGGGAACACGAGGCACAATTATGTCAGAATCGTATCCCATCGAAATTGGCAAGACCTTCCCACACATAGAGGTGCACCAGCAGGCCTGTCCAATGTGGGTGCCGATTATTGAGAATAACGAACACCTCGGTGCAGGAGCAGATTATTTCGTGAAAAAGTATGTGAATCAGCTCTTGGACAAGGAGTCTGACATCGACACCATACTGCTCGGATGTACGCACTATCCATTGCTGGCCGATAAAATTGCGCAACACATTCCTGCCCAAATTAGCATTGTATCACAAGGAGAAATTGTAGCAGCCAGTCTCCAAGATTATCTAAATCGACATACTGAAATGGAGCGCGCGTGCAGTAAAGAAGGTTCACGCAGGTTTCTGACTACGGATGATACGGCTACATTTGATGAGCATGCTTCCATCTTCTTTGGTAGCAAGGTCAAATCAGAATTCTGCTCTATTCCGCATGTGGTTTGAGGGTGTTGCGGTCACTTCCCACTCGCATACCACCCCGAATACATCACATACTTACTTGCAATCTCCTTCAGCATTTCGGGAGCGGTAGTTGGGTCAAGTTCCTTCACCTTCTTGGCAGGAGTGCCCGCATAGATGCAATTGGGTTCGATGATGGTGCGTTCCAATACCACCGCCCCAGCCGCCACAATAGAACCCGAGTGCACCACCGCATCATCCATCACAATCGCTCCCATTCCAATCAAAACGTTGTCTTTCAGTATACAACCATGCACAATGGCATTGTGGCCAACCGTTACGTCATTGCCAATCCGAGTCGGGTTTTTCTGATAAGTGCCATGTACCACCGCACCGTCCTGAATGTTAACTCTATCGCCTAGAGTGAGGTGGTTTACATCGCCTCGCAGCACGCAATTGTACCAGAAACTGCAATTATCTCCCGCCACTATTTGGCCAATAAGCGTGGCATTCTCCGCCACAAAACATTCCTTTCCAAGCACTGGAGTTACTCCATTGAGCGTTCTAATTAGTCCCATCTAAAAACAACCGTATATGAATATGAGCGTTAAATAAACGAAACGCTGGTCGAACTGACCTGTTTCAGACCCGAAAGGCGATGGAATTTGTGTAAAATTGTAGCGCGTGAAAAACAACTCCCTTACATTCTTGAAAAACGCAGTTGTGGCAGCCTTGGTGTTGCTTGCTTCCGTGGCATCGGCACAGGAGTGCGGCATCATCTACGTTTCTCCAACTGGCGCAACATCTGGCACAACGGGAACACGGGCCAACCCAGCCGAATTGCAACATGCGTTCACGCTGGTAAATTCAGCAAATAATCACCTTCGTTTGGCGCATGGAGTATATGAGCTGACAGCACCGCTTCCCATTCCATCAAATATTGTTGTGGAGGGCGGGTTTGAAGAAGCGACTTGGTATAAAACCAATGCTGATTCAACCATTTTTCATCGAGATGCAAGTAATTATGATGTGGTGAATAAAGCTTTGGTGGGGATTAGCGCTATCAATAGCTCCAACTTCCGTCTACAAGACATCACGCTCAAAGTAGATAATGCTCCAGCCAACGGAGTCAGCATTTACGGCATTTATATTTCGGGGTGTTCTGAGTACTACGTTTCGCGTTGTATCGTAAAAACGGGCAATGGTTCTGACGGATTAAATGGAACACCCGGTCAGCAAGGATTATCGGGTGCAACTGGATTGAATGGCGATACCGGACAAGACGAAGGACCATGCTGTAGAACTGGCGGACTTGGAGGTTCGGGGTCATTTGCTGGCAGCAATGCCGGAGGAAAAGGTGGCGATGGTGGCGAATGGGGCGGTTTTGAGGTCAGGGAGGAATGTGTACCCATTGTTAATTTATGTCAATGGTTTGTAGACCCCGATAGTGAATACACCAATCCGGGAGAAGATGGAGAAGATGGTCAAGGATCAGGTTCTGGTCAAGGTGCACAACGAGGGATAGGATTGTGTGAGTTAACGTATGCAAATACCAATTGTCAGGCGACCAATCTTAACCATGGTGCGGATGGGACAGATGGACTGGAAGGCGTGGATGGTGGTCCGGGAATTCAAGGATACGCCTCGTATGGTGCAGGATTTTATTTGCCCGGAACCGGCCAAAACGGAGACCCCGGACAAACGAACGGAGCAGGCGGTGGTGGTGGTGGTGGCGGTGGTGCCAAAGGTTGCGAGCCTGCTGCATTACAGCCCGTATTTCCTACATCTGGACCAAGCCCTTACAATGCCGATACAGCATACAACACTGCTGGAACAGGCGGAGGAGGCGGAGGTGGCGGAGAAGGTGGCCAAAACGGCACCGGTGGTCTTGGTGGCGAAGGTGGCGGAGGTGTTTTTTGCATTTTTACGTACAACAATGGCAGCAATGGAGTCGTTCAGGATTGTCAATATCTTCCAGGTTATGGCGGACAAGGCGGACAAGGCGGCCCTGGAGGCCCAGGCGGATTTGGTGGAGAAGGTGGCCTTGGCGGAAATTTGGGCGACAACGGTCCTAATAATAGTTGCAACAATGGTCAAGGAGGCGATGGCGGCAGAGGAGGTGATGGCGGCATTGGAGGACAAGGTGGCAAAGGCTCAGATGGAGCTAGGAAAGGACTTTATCAATTGGACGGAACACTCGTTTTGGATCCGAACATTTACAATCCGTGGGAGCCGGAGATTAGAGTAGAGTATTTCGGTTGCACCAACTCAAATGTGCGCGTTGAAACCGATGCCGTAGGCGTCATTAATTGGATTTTCGGATTTGGTGCCGAACCACAAAATAGTACCGCTCAGATTGATACCGTACAATATTCGGGTCTTCTAGGCTCACGAAATCTAACGTTGATTGTTGATGGCGTGCCGTATTTCTATGCCAACTATCTTCTAATCGAAGAAGATTTTGAGCCGCCAATTATAGATGCAACTAGAACAACGCTGTGTGCTGGAGAATCAACAGATTTCTCTACCACGTTTGTTGGAGATTCGTATCAATGGACCATTCCAGGAGGATCTATTACTTCTTCAACTAGCCAAAATCCAGGAATGGTGACATTTGCCACGGCCGGAGACTACATCGTAGAGTTGGTTACAACCAGCTGCTGCGGAACATCTAAAACCACCGATACCATTCATGTGCTTGATCAGGTAGAAGTAGACCTTGGCGATGACGTGCGTGCCTGTTTCCTTGGCAATCTTCCGGTATTAGACGGAAACGGTAACGATGGCGCCACCTACGCTTGGACCTTAAACGGCTTCCCTACTGGACTTCCTTTCCAAACTCTCGAAACTACCGTTACTGGAACCTACGGAGTTACCGTAAGTTACGGCCCAGGTTGTTCTGGTTCGGACGATATGGAAGTGTTGATTTATACCATTTCGCCTGTTAATCTTGGTGCAGATCAGGCGCTTTGCCCTGGTAATCCTCTACCAATTCTGAATGCTGGAATTGACAATGCCAATTACGCTTGGACGGTAGCAGGAAATCCGATTGGCACGAATGATATTGAGTTGGAAGTAAGCATTCCGGGAACGTATGCCGTTACTGTTATTGAAGAAGATGGCTGTACAGGCACGGATGAGTTGGAGGTTCTTGTCAGCGAGCCAAGTGTTTTTCTTGGGGCCGACATAAACATTTGTGCCAATGAGGCATTTCCCGTATTAAATGCATTAAATCAAGGTTCAACCTACGAATGGTTCTTCGAAGGCGTTTTAATTCCCGGTCAAACCGCTCAGACGCTACAAACTTCGCAAGGCGGAACATATGAGGTTATTATTACCAATATCTACGGCTGTCAGGCTACTGATGATTTGGACGTAAATACCTTCCCATCATTGAATGCTGCTTTCTCTGGTCCAACTACGGCCACCTTAGGCGCAACCGTTTCGTTTCAAGACCAAACTACTCCGGCCGTCAATTCTTGGACCTGGAACTTTGGCGATGGAACAGCACTTGTAACGCAGCAGAACCCAAGTCATGCCTTTGCTGCTGTTGGACCTCGTCCGGTATTCCTCATTTCATCTAATGGAATCTGTTCTGATACCGCTTATAGCGTGGTTGATGTAAAATGGGATTGTCCACAACTAGGATTAACAGCAGGATTCACACCAAACACGGATACCGTTGTGCTTTCTGGTTTTGGAAACGTGCAGCTTACCAACACAAGCACAAATGCAACCCAATACGCATGGGATTTTGGGGATGGAACCAACTCTGTTCCAACCGTTAATCCAGTGCACGTTTATTCGGAGGTTGGTACCTACACCATCACCCTTACCGCCATTAACTACAACTGCACCACCACCACCACTCAATCCATCATTGTGGTAGAATTTGGTGTAGGTATTGACGAAAACCTAACTGACGGACACCTTTTGGTCTATCCAAACCCGAATACCGGTCTGTTTGCCGTAGAAGTTGAACTAGAATCTGCATCCAGCATGCAGATTGAATTGAACAATGTTCTAGGCCAAAGGGTTTATCAGACCAATTTGCAGCCGCAGACGTACTGGAGAAAAGAATTTGACCTCCATTCGTACGTAAAGGGAGTTTACCTTCTTAAGGTAACTACCGAACGCGGCAGCATGCAGCGAAAAATCATCATACAGTAATCATGTTAAAGACAATACCATATAGCATTTACGCAGAAACTACGCCCAATCCAACTACAATGAAGTTTGTGGCTAATCGGGTGTTACTTGAGCAAGGACTGGCAGAATATACTGGAATGGACGAGGCAAAAGGGAGCCCAATAGCCATGAAATTGTTCAGTTTTCCGTTTGTAACAGGCGTTTTCATTCAGTCAAATTTCATTACGGTAATGAAATCAGACATGGTTTCTTGGGAAGATGTGGTGATGGAGTTGCGCGAGTTCATCCGCGATTATTTAAACGGTGGAGGTGCAGTTGTAACCGAGTTGGTTGCTGGTACTTATCAAACAGACCAAGAGATTGCTGCTACATCTGTTCATTCTGAACCGACATCAGACCTCGAAGAGAAAATCATTGCGATTTTGGATGCTGAAATTGCTCCTGCCGTGGCTCAAGATGGTGGCAACATCACTTTTAAAGGGTATCAGAATGGAGTGGTGAACGTGGTACTTCGTGGTGCATGTAGCGGCTGTCCGTCATCAACCGTTACCCTCAAAAATGGTATCGAAACATTGCTAAAGAATCGGTTACCAGGCCAAATTACCGAGGTGGTTGCCGTTAATGGCTGAGAAATAGAATTAGGAAGACTTTTGTCATAGCACTTTGCAACTTCGGTCACCTACGTTTATTTAATTTCGGCAACAGATTATGAAACACGTAGCCGAAATTCCCTTTACAGACCCCGTTTACGTTTCGAAAGGAGCCTCGGCCTTCTCTCAGTTTATGCTGAAATTTATCCGCGATGAGCGTGATATCGTTTTCATTCAGCTCATTATTAAAATTCTGCTTGTCATTGTTCCGATGGCGGCCTTTTTGTACTTCTCAGGAATGTTTAGTTGGTGGATGGCGCCCGTTTACCTAGCCATCAATTGGGCTTTCTTCACACCGCCTTACATTCTTATGCTGCATTGCACCAGTCATCGGCCACTTTTTAAGCGCGAATATGATTGGATGAACAAGATTATTCCATGGTTCTTGGGTCCATTCTTTGGCGAGACGCCCGAAACCTATTTTGGCCATCACATGGGCATGCACCATCCAGAGAATAACCTACGCGAAGACCTCAGCAGCACCATCGAATATCAGCGCGATAGTTTTGGCGATTTCATGAAGTACTTCCTTCGGTTTATTACCCTCGGGATGATTGATCTGACCAACTATTTCACGCGGAAAAAGCGATTTAAACTACGTAAGAATACCGTTCTGGGCGAATTGAGCTGGTACCTGTTTGTCATTGCCATGAGTTTTGTGAACTGGCAAGCCACGTTAGTGGTTTTTATCATTCCTTTCTTCTTTACCCGCTTTGCCATGATGGCCGGAAATTGGGGCCAACACGCCTTTGTGGATGCCGATGCACCCGCCAATTGCTACCGTAACAGCATTACTTGCATAGAGGTGGACTATAACAAGAAGTGTTTTAACGATGGCTACCACATCATCCATCACATCAAACCAGCCATGCACTACACGGATATGGCCAAGGAATTCCGAGCTAATCTACCAGATTACCAGCGCGAAAAAGCCATTGTGTTCGAAGGCATCGACTTCTTCATGGTCTGGTTTTTCGCGATGACGCACAATTACAAGGCGCTGGCCAAGCACTTCGTTCGGTTGGACGATTCGTTTACATCGGAAGAAGAAGTAATCGCGTTTCTGAAAACGCGGTTGGCGAGATTGCCGGAGGAGAAGTTGGTGTAAATCACCCATTTAAGGTATTGCCGCTAGCCTCCTGTAGCAATACTTTTAATCCGTGCAAACAACTCCACCTATTTCTTCCATCACCGAAAAGGAAACCAATTGGTCTTTCCCAATTTTTGAATTGAAGAAGAAGAAAAAGAAGACCTGCTGCGAGAAGTACAAGCGCAAAGGCAAACGTTGCGGCTCCTGTCCGCTCAAGGGCTGCGCCTGATTCCAAGTTTAGTTCTGCATCTTTGAAGCCATGAGATTCATTCTTATAGCTGTATTTTCATTCATTCTAATTGCGGATTCCATGGCACAAATTCAGATAGTGAACAAAGAAGTAAACGGCCTCACCTTCAAGGTTCGAGTGGCAGGAAATCCTGCTGACGAGCCCGTGATATTGCTTCACGGATGGCCCGAAACCTCGCATATGTGGACGCAATTGATGGAGAAGCTTTCTACCGAAGGCTACTATTGCATTGCGCCTGATCAGCGCGGATTTAGTCCGCAGGCGCGGCCAGAAAACGTGAAGGATTACGACATCCGATTATTGGCTGGCGACATTATTGGTTTGGCAGATGCCTTCGGAATTAAGAATTTCCAACTCATTGGGCACGATTGGGGTTCGGCCATTGGCTGGGCGGTGGTGGCGCTTCATCCCCAACGGGTAAAAAGCTGGACGGCCATGAGCGTACCGCACATCAAGGCATTTAGCGATGCGCTGCGGTTTGATAAGAAGCAGAAGAAGATGAGCCAATACATGGCCTTTTTTCAATGGCGCGGCATTCCCGAATGGTTTTTGCTGAAGAAGGACCGATTGAACCTCCGAAAAACGTGGAAGAAAAGCTCGCCACAAGAGTTGCAAGATTACTTGGATGTAATAGGAAATAAACCCGCACTCAAAGCCTCTCTTGGATACTATCGTGCCAACTATAAAACCCTTAAAAAAGGCAAAGGGGCAGAAGCCTTTGGCGATGTAAGCACGCCTACATTGCTTTTATGGGGCAAGAAAGATATTGCCATAGGACCAGTGGGCATTGATGGCACCGCTCAGTACATGAAAGGCCCTTACGAGCGCATTGATTTGGATGCCGGACATTGGCTTATGCAAGAGGCTTTTGAGGCCTGCTACAAGCCAATCTTGGCGCATCTCAACAAATACCGCTAGTCGCAATCGGTAAAGCGGACGAGGAGCCAGTGGTCGTCTCGGTAATCAAACGCATAAAGCAGTTGGTACTGATTATCCGTTACTTCAAAGTCTTGGGTTAGGAAAATGTCTTCGCAGTTTTTGGTTTCGATGGAGCGCAACACATCTTTTCGGTTCCATTCAATGTAAAACCCATGTCCGAATTTAAGACTGGCCTCATCGCCCACCGTATCATATCTGTAAAGCCATAGTTTTTTGTCTTTACTCAGCTTCGCAATCTGCTCGCCATGAATGCGAAACTGTAAGTGTTCGCCCTGTGCCGCGCGTGCTGGTAAGGCAAAAAGGTCAAACTGAAAGCGGGCAAAGATGAGCAGAGCTATGAGCCACCACATTTGCGTGCCCAAATGCCGTTTTAGCGCCAAGTATCCAATCAGTAAGAGAAGGGCTGCGCTGAGGATGATGATGACAATGGGGCTGTCATCAAGCCCTAGTTTTGATGCCGACCAAGGCAAAGAAAATACGGCCACAAGGCAAAGGCTAGTGATGAGGAGGTTCAATCCGCGGAGCCATTTTTCTATCCAAGCGAAGCGTTTAGAAGCTTCAATAAAAAGCCATGCGCAGATAATAACCGCCATCGGATACAGCATATACACATAGCGCGAACGGGTACCTGGAGATATCCAGTACACGAAGATGTTGGCTATAAAAAGCACGGTAACGAACCGCAGCAGGGCATTACTCCACAGTTTTTGCCGTACAGATTTCACAAAAAGGAAGGGAACGAAAAGTGTAACCGGAAGCAAATCGCGCAGCACCTCGGTTGGGTAGGTAAAGAGATGAAGCAATGCTTTACTAAAACCGTGTTTCACTACCGTTTGGTCTGACGACTGTTTAAGCACCGCACCAAGTAGGTTTTCGATGGGATTGTAGTGGTTGTAAGCGAAGGCGAAGCTTCCTAATACGGCCAAAAACAGGACACCGCTAAACACATGTTGCCACGAGAAAAACCACCGCCAATTTCTGGTGATGGAAAGATGCGCCAGCAAGCTCACACCAAGAAAAACAACACTGGGCGCGCCTTTGGTTAGCAGCCCAATGGCGCTTAACAGGTACATGCAGAGAAAGTATAAAAGCGGGTTGTTTCGTTCGTAAAAAACGTAGAGAGAAAGGATGGATGCGTAGGTGATGAGCGAATAAAACAGGTCGATTTCTGCAAACAGCGACCCGTAAAAAAGCAGATGCACCGATGTAAGAAACAGCAGTGCGGCTAGTTGCCCCAGCTTTTCTGAATGGAATTTCTTGCAGAAAAAGTAGGTTAACAGCCCCATCAATAGTAACGAAACCACACTTACCGCCCGACACGCAAACTCGGGGTAATCGGAAAAAAGCTGCATGGAGCCTAGGATGACCCAATTGAAAAAAGGCGGTTTGCGGTAGTAGAATTCGCCATAGAGCGTAGGCACAAAGAGGTTGTGCTGCAAATACATTTCTAGCGCCACCATGGCCCTGCGCGGTTCTTCCAAAAAAAGCGGATTGATGCTGCTGTTGATGAAGAGGGAAATGCCCAGCAATACAAACAACAACCAGAATAAGTGCTTTTCCTTCATCAATAGTTGTTGCGAATATCCGTAAAATTGACCGCTGGCAATTTGCCCATCATGCCGTTAATACAAGACATATCAGTAGGAAAGAACCGTTTGGGGCTTTGGAAGATTGATGGCTCGGAAATGCGTTTTGAGTCGGAGTTCCCAAATCAGGCCGCGCAGTTGTCTGTGCGGCATCCGCGAACGCAGTTGCAGCGCTATGCTTCGCGTTTGCTGCTGGCAGAAATGTTGGGCGAAATGCACGAGGTTTCTAAGGATGAACATGGCAGACCGTTCTTGCCTAACCACTCTTTGCATCTTTCTATTTCGCACACCGAAGGCTATGCTGCCATTCTGTTGGGGCCCAAAAAATTGGGGGTAGATGTGCAGCAGTATAAACCCAATGTGCTGAAGGTGCGCGACCGTTTTCTAGATGAGAATGAACTCATTCTGGCGCAAGACATCGAAACCACCACGCTTTTTTGGGCCGCCAAAGAGGCTGTTTATAAATACAATGCGAAACCAGGTTTGGACTTCCGCAACCCGATTACCATTCATTCTATTGAGACCGAAACACTGCCAAGCAGTTTCGTGTACGAAAACGTAAAAACCGACCTCAACTTAGGCTGGAAGAAGCTAGATGGAGCCATGCTGGTTTGGACGAGCTGAGGTTTTTTCATCTGTTATACTGAACGGAGGAAGCATCTCTCGCTACGGTGTAGAGATTGAACTACGCTGAACTTCGTTACTCGTTCCTCAACGCCACAAACAATGAAGCAAGCACCGTGGCTACCTACGAGGTAAGCATTGGTTAATACGCACCTGTTTGAACCAATAACTTAAGCATTGCCGCAAAGCACTGCCAAGTATGAAAATCCCTGATGCCTTTGGTATCAGGGCTTTTCGGTTTTAATGGCCTAAACGACAAAGAATTTTTGATAAGGATAGAAGGGTGTTGGAACTACAGCATATGGTGTACTACGCAAATCACGCAAGCGCAAGTTGTTGATAACTTTTGCTTGCAAATATGAGATTGGGGGGGGGTAAATTGGCTCTATGTTAAACTAACACACCTTTGCAATGAAAAACTTAAAGATGAATTGCCGAATTTTAGTGTCCACACTATTAATAACAGGAATGATGATGTGTACGGATGTTGTTTTTGGGCAGTGTGCCCTTTGTAATAGTAGTCAGAACATAGAAATTGGACTTGGGTCTGCTACTGGATTCTTATCGAATGCATTTGGAAATGCCACCAGTTCAGGAGACTACGGGTTCAGTATTGGGTCGAAGGTGTTTGCAAGTGGTAAAAAAAGCTTCGTTGTAGGTTATAAGGCTGAGGCGTATAGTGGTGATACGCTTAATTATATATTCGGATGTGGTACTGAAGACGATAACTTGCTAAATGACGTGAGTAATTCGATAATGTTCGGCACTAACTCTAATCTTCCTACGGTTCTAGTTTCTGGCGCATCTGGCTTCAACACTTGGGGCAATGTTGGAATTGGCAACATTACCGACCCAGAATCTTTATTGCATGTGCGCGATCAAGTACGAGTGGGACTTACGGGAAGTGCAGCAGGCAGCCTAATCTTCAACAACAGTGCTGGCGACACCATTTCTTTCAATACACCTGCAAGCATGAGTGATCAGAACTATACTTTGCCAACAGCCTTAGGGGTAAATGGCGATGTGCTTACCTACACAACAGGCGGCCAACTAACGTGGACAAACGGAGGCACAGCCACAGACGATTGGCGACTAGATGGAAACAATAATGCCACCTCATCAAGTAAATTGGGAACACTTAACGCACAAC
>JAIOYO010000073.1 GCA_021741075.1 Flavobacteriales bacterium
GATTGAAAATCTTCGTAAAACGTTCGCTCGTTGGCGTATCGAAAAACGAAGTTATAGCCATACGTTGGCCCGTCTTCCTTGTTTATCTGATTGCCATGATTGACTGTAAACGATGAATTTAGAAACGCGAATTTTTTCTTAGCTGCCAATTCTGAATTGAAACTGCGTGTAATGTCTTCCAAATCTGAGTCAATACGCACTTCGTCTGGAATGACAGCCTCACCATCTATTGGCAACTTTCTGCTTCCATCGTCAAACCCTATAAAGTCCGTCTTTCCTGTGTTGTAGAGAATATAATTCTTATTGAAATGCTGCCCCGGTACATAGGTGAAACTCAATCCAATTTGAGTGGTTTTCTCATCTGGAAACTTCTTTGTAACGATGTTAACTAGGCCACCGCTAAAGTCGCCATCCAAATCGGGCGAGAACGATTTAGATACACTTACGTTTTCCAAAACTGCCGTTGGAAAGATGTCAATCTGAACAGCATTTACGTCAGGGTCTAGCCCTGGAAGCGTCATACCGTTCAATACAGACTTGGTGTATCTATCGCCCAATCCGCGTACGTAAACGTATTTGCCATCCTGCACGGTAACCCCTGTTACCCTACCAATAGCGCCAGAAAGATTGGAATCTCCAATCTTACGAAACGATTGAGCCGAAAGTCCGTCAGACACCACGGTGGCATTCTTCATTTCCATGAGCACACCTGCCTCCGAGTTCTTTCGAACGGTAGCTACCACCTCAACCATGGCCACTTCTTGCGTTGCCATTTCAAGCACGCCATCAATCTTGGTCACTTCTCCTGCCTTCACAACCACGTCCTTAATAATTTGGTCGGCAAAGGATATGTACGACAGCTTTACATCGTAAGTACCTGGCGCAATGGAAATTGAATAGTTACCGTCAAAATCGGTGGTTGCGCCAACCCCAGCCAATGCTGGAATGGTAACATTGGCGCCAATCAGTGGTCCTCCGAACTGACCATCGCCTATATTTCCGCGAATGAAGCCTTTTTCCTGTCCAAAAACGCTGAAGGTTGTAACTGATAAAAGGATGATCAGGAACAGATTTTTCATTTTTCTCTTGGTTGAAAAGTTGCGCAAGATTAAAGCAAAGAAGCCCTGCGAATGAAGTCGCAGGGCTTTCTTAACAATAAGATAAGGTTGAGTTATTTAAAGTTCTCCACGAGAACCAGCTGCACCCCAAGCGAATTTGGTTGCATAGTTGTAAGATGAACCTGAACCAGAGGTCATTTCGCTGATAGCAGCATCCAAATCTACTTGTGGTACGGAGCAAGTTACTGGAGGAGTTGCACCATCGTTAGAATCTGTGTAAACCCCTACTCCTGAGAAAGCACAATCTGTGAATATTAATTTAGGCGTTGCAGCTGTCAAATGTGTAAAAGCATCTGTTTTTGGGTCAGCACATCCGTTTTGGTAGCTAGCACGAATCTTTACGTTTTTACCTCCCAAGGCACTGTAATCAAACGTTACGTTTTGAACCGTTCCTTGTGCTTTTGATTTGAAATCACCAGCAGAACCGCTGCCAGTAGCATCAACGTACTTGCAGATTCCGTTCTTAATCACGAACATACCAGTTGTGTTGGTTGTTCCTTCTGGTCCGTCAATTTCCAAACCTTCGTCTGTTCCAACGCCATCACCGTGAACTACTGCAAATCCATCAATTGTACCTGAATAGTTCATATCCACATCAAGACCATCGTCTCCTTGGAAGTAAACCAATGCATCAGAGATATTTACTGTTCCACCAAAGCACTCAATACCATCGTCTAGCGTAGCATACACTTCAACGTTTGTAATAGTTGTTCCAGTACCAACACCACCCAAGGTAAGTGCATTTAGTTCGTTTCCTTCTCCAATAGTAATTCCACCATGACGGATCGAAACGTAGTTCAATACTCCAGAATCGTCAGCTGATGAAGAGCCACCATAAACTCCGTAACCAAGGTTTGCTGGAATACCTTCGATGTTTGCAGAAACATCTCCGTTCTCAGCACTAATAGGAGCGTTTCCAAGTATTATCACACCGCCCCATTTCTCGTTGTCTGTTTTTGTAAGGTTCGTTCCTACCTTCTGACCTATTTCGATATTATCTAACTCAGAAGTGAAGATGATTGGGTTGGCAGCCGTTCCGTTAGCAATAATTCTTCCGCCTTTAGCTACAATTAGAGCTGAAGCGTTGGTTTCTGTACCTTCTTTTCCTTTGATGATGGCACCTGCATCGATTGTCAGTGTAACACCACTAGGAACCACCACTCTACCTTGTAGATAGTAAATTCTGTTTGCATCCCAAGTTTCATCTGCCTGCAACTCTCCAGTTTTGGTAGCATCGTCATAGATGCAGTTTCCATTGTCCTTATCTGCATCAGCATCGTAGTTGCTGGCAGTAGGATCAGTACAACCTTCCTTCTTAGCGCAAGATGGAAGAAGAGCAATGCTGGCTGAAAGGCCAAGAACTGCAACGAAATTCAGGTAACTTCTTTTCATTTTTCTAATGATTGTTTGTTTGGTTTTTTTTTCCACTGCAAATCAATCATTAGCATGTTACCAGTATTCATGCTAATTCTTACAATTGATCTATGATTATGTTAACTAAGCATTATGTAAAAAAGAGAAAGTAGTCTCATTTGAGCAGAAAACGTACGATTACTCACGTTTCTAGACTCAAACCATTCAACTATCTAAATACATAGCCCTCGTCCTAATGCGAAGGGCTGCGGTTCACGATTTGTAATCGTGCTTTAAAATAACCTCGCGGATAACCCAATACCATCAGTAATTCCTCTCCAATACGCTCACCAATTGGTTGGCAGGAACCACGCCACTTTGCCTCCAAACCATTTTACCTTTTTTGAACACCATTAAAGTTGGAACGCTCTGAATCTGGTATTTAGCAGCAACCTTTGCGTTCTTGTCTACATCAATTTTAAGCACAGTAGCCTTCGTTCCTACTTTGCGATGAACGTCTTGTAGAATTGGCGTCATTGCTTTACATGGGCCACACCATGTGGCATGAAAGTCTATCAGAACAGGTTTGTCTGAGTTTATTATTTCGTTGAAATTTGCCATTGTTAACTATTCTTGAATTTAACACTCCAAATGCCGCGTAATTCATCCACGGCATAATCTCTTGCCTTATCGTTGGGATAGAGACTATCTATTAAAGAAACCAACTCTGGCTGCATGTTTTTGGGGTTTCCGTGACACGTAAGACACTGCCCTCCAGTGAAGATTGGTGCGTAGTAATGCTTTTTACCATCTTCATCAATTGCCACTTTTGCAGATATTGGTTCGCCAGCCTTACGAATCCGCTTAAAATCCTCCAAAACAGCCAATTCTCTTTCGCTAGGCGCGTTATTCGCGTTCCGATTCTTGTCTGACACGCGCTTTACATCGGTACCGTATTTCTGAGAATAAATGTCCGTGAGTTCCATTGCCTGGGCATTGCAAAACCGGAGCGCATTTTGCGGACCGCCATTCTGCATGGCCTTCATCAGGTTTGCTTTTAGCGTTGCTTGAACCGTATCGGTAATTTCGTTGCCAATCTTCAGGTAGGTTACTTCGTCTTTTCCGGATACGTATTGCACGTTTTTTTCCACCTTCTCAGGTGCTTTTTCTGCACAGCTTTGAAGCCAGAATATGCCAACAATGGCACCAACCATTATAAGATATGATTTAGCCATATTACGGTTTTACAGTTGGCTTATCAGCACCTTGCCAAGCACCAATACCGCCATTTAGATTATATACTTCTTTGAAACCAAGCTCTTGCATTTTAGCCATTGCCTGTCCGCTTCTACCACCTGACTTACAGTAAACCGCCACAGGCTTTTCTTTATCGAGCTTGGCCAAGTTGGCATCAAAATCAGCGTCATAGAAGTTTGCCATGGTGGCACCTTCAATAATTCCAGCGTTCCACTCTTCAGGAGTTCGTACATCCAATAGCTGAGCTCCTTCTATGTGCGATGCAAATTGCTCCACATTCACATTTTCGGCTATGCTTCCGCCCTCAGATTTACTCTGCCCATTTGAGCACGAAACCATCATTACGGCTACAAATAATACGGTCAATCCACTAATTACTTTTTTCATTTTATCGTTTTTTTCTTGTTTACAAAGTTGAAGGACAGACATAGGCCGTTACAGTGGCGTTGGTTTTGAGAATTGCGCCCATACCACCTGCTACATCTATCACATTATTAATTCCGTTTGCTTTCATGATTGAACTGGCAATCATGGAGCGATAGCCACCAGCACAGTGAACAAAATATTCTTTGTTCTTGTCCAAGGTGTCAAGTTTACTATTGATATAATCGAGCGGAAATGTTTGAGCTTTCTCCACGTGTTCGGCTTCAAACTCACCCGGTTTACGCACATCCAAAATGGTGCGCTCTGCTATTCTGCTTGCAAATGTTTCTGCAGAAACAGATTCAATAAACTCTACTTTTTCGCCTGCTGATTTCCAAGTTTCAAACCCTCCTTTAAGGAAACCAACTACGTTATCGTAGCCCACACGCGAGCAACGAAGCACAATTTCTTCTTCTCGTCCTGCATCAGCAACCAACACTATTGGGCGGTTGAGGTCGTGAACAAGTGTTCCTAACCAAACGGCAAATCCGCCATCAATTCCAATGTAAAGTGAGTTAGGAACAAAGCCTTTTGTGAAGGTTTGCGGTGCTCGTGTATCTAAGACTAAAGCGCCACCTTCTATTTGTTGTTTGAATTCAGAAAGACTCAACGGAGTGGTTCCTTTTTCCATCACTTCATCTATCGAACCCGAACCCGATTTGTTAATCATGGCATTCTTCGGGAAGTATTGAGGTGCTGGCAGAATTCCTTCAGTGACTTCCTTGATAAACGCCTCTTTGGTCATGTTTTGAAGTGCATAATTCACTTCTTTTTGATGTCCGAGCGTATCAAACGTTTCCTTGCTCATATTCTTGCCACAAGCAGAACCTGCGCCATGGGCTGGATAAACGATTACATCATTCGGCAGCGTCATTATCTTGTTTCGAAGCGAATCATACAGCATTGCTGCAAGGTCTTTCTCCGTTAAGTCGCTTTTCACAGCTAAATCTGGCCGCCCTACATCACCTATAAAAAGCGTGTCGCCAGAGAAAATGGCGTGCTCTTTTCCCTTTTCATCAAGCAACAAATATGTTGACGACTCGAGGGTATGACCCGGTGTGTGTAATACCTTGATAGTCAGTTTTCCAATTTTAAATTCCTCATTGTCGGTTGCCGTATAGGAATCAAAACCTGTTTGAGCCGTTGGGCCAAAAACGATGGTTGCTCCGGTTTTCTTGGCCAAATCAACGTGTCCAGAAACGAAATCTGCATGGAAATGCGTCTCGAAAATGTACTTGATTTTAGCATTGTTTTCGGCTGCCATTAGCAAATACGGCTCTGTTTCGCGTAGTGGATCAATAATGGCCACTTCGCCTTCAGATTCGATGTAGTAGGCAGCTTCTGACAAGCACCCTGTGTATAATTGTTCTATTCTCATAATTCTTGTGTTGTAGATTAAAACAAAATTTCTTTTCCGAGTATATAAATACCCATAACCAATACAAACCAACCGAAGGCAGGCTTCAATTTCTTACTTGGAACATAGGTAGCCAATCTGGTTCCTACAAAGATTCCGACCACTGCCAACCCAGTAAAAAGCAACAGAAATTTCCAGTCCATTGTTCTGGTTTGCAAATCGCCTAAAAAGCCAATAACCGAATTGATGGCGATGATGGATAACGAGGTTCCAATGGCTGTTTTTATCGGGAGTTTTGTAAACATAACCAATGCTGGAATGATCAAAAACCCACCCCCTGCTCCTACCAACCCAACTAATATTCCGATGATGGCTCCTTGCAACAACAGGCCTAGGTAGTTGTATTTGATAGGCTCTTGTGATTCTTTGTTTGCCGTTTCTCCTGTAATCATGGAATAAGAGGCACCTAACATTAATAGTGCAAAAAGCACCATAATCGCCATGTTACGAGTTACATTGAAATCGCCAATTTGAAAAATTTCATCGGGAATGGCAGGAACAATAACTCGCCTTGCCAAATAAACTGCTGCAATAGATGCTAATCCAAAAACGGCTACTACTTTAAAATCGACCCGCTTTTTTCTCCAATAACTGAACGCTCCAAATAGTGAAGAGACGCCCACGATAAAAAGCGAATAACCGGTGGCTATAATTGGATCTAAAACGAATAGATACACCAACACAGGAACTGTTAGAATGGAGCCT